>CAYWAP010000083.1:0-2096 GCA_964456525.1 uncultured Oscillospiraceae bacterium | reverse complement strand
CCCCAGGTACACATCTGGTCCAGAATGGGGATTAAGGATTTTCCCCGTTCGGTGAGGCTGTATTCCACTTTGGGCGGAATTTGGGGATACTCCTCCCGGTGGACAAGGCCGTCCGCCTCCAGCTCCTTCAGGTTCGTGCTCAGGGTTTTATAGGAGATGGTTTTGATGTATTTTTTCAACTCATTGAACCGCACGACCTCATAGCCCATCAGCGCATACAGGATGAACATCTTATATTTCCCCTGAATCAGGGACATGGTGTAGTTAAACCCGGTTTCCTCCAGATTGGCATCTTTGATACACTCTATGCTCATATGACACTCTCCTATGTGAAGTATAAAACTCTGCCGTAAGTATCGCACTTTCATGTGCGTACTTGTTTTTTCTTCTATGTTTGCTATGATTATAATATCAAAAGCGGGTGAAGTCAAATCCGCAAATGCAGAAAGGAGCGTTTCGCTATGGTAAAGAATTTCGGTGTCAAACCCTACCTGTTCCCCATGCCAGCCTATATGATCGGCACATATAATGAGGATCAGTCGGTGGATGTCATGATGATGGCGTGGGGCGGCATCTGCGCGGAAGATATGGTCGCCCTCAATTTGGAGACCGAGCATAAGACGGTGGTCAATCTGGAGGTGCGGCGGGCGTTCACCCTGTCCGTGCCCGGGGGCGACACTCTGCGGGAATCAGACTTTTTCGGCATTGCCAGCTCCAACAAGATGGCAGACAAGTTTGCGCGCACGGGGCTTCATGCCGTCAAAAGCGAACGGGTGGACGCACCCATCATCACCGAATATCCGCTGACCCTGGAGTGCGAAGTGGTAGAGATGCAAACCCAGCCTTACGGCCTGCGGGTGCTGGGAAGGATTGTCAACGTGCTGGCCGACGAGCGCGTTTTGGACGGCGCCGGAAAAATTGACGCCGGAAAGCTCCAGACGTTCGTCTTTGACCAGATGCAGAACGGATATTACGCCATTGGCGAGAAGATCGGCCGAGCCTGGCACAGCGGCGCCGGTCTGATGAAGCAGACGGAAGGATAGGTGCGGGTAAATGGGCAAAAAAATTGTTGTTTTAAACGGAAGTCCCCGAAGGACGGGAAACACTTCCGCACTTGTCAAAGCCTTTGTGGAAGGGGCGGAGTGCTCCGGCAACACGGTGACCGAGTTTTTTCTGGGCGGCATGGAGATTCACGGCTGTAAGGGCTGCTTCGGCGGCCACAGCAGCAGGGAATGCCCCTGCGTTCAGCGCGATGACATGGCCAAAATTTACCCGTCTGTCCGGGAAGGCGACATCATCGTGCTGGCCAGCCCCCTCTACTATTGGACGATCAGCGGACAGCTCAAGACAGCTCTTGACCGTCTGTTTGCCCTGGAAGAAGGGGATGGTAATCTCCTCCGGGGCAACGGAAAATCTTCCGCTCTCCTGATGGCGGCAGAAGGCCACGGATTTGGTGACGCAGTGCTCTACTACGATCACCTGTTGGAGCATCTGCGGTGGGAAAACCTCGGCCATGTGCTGGCAGGCGGGAATATGGACGCCGGCGACATCGAGGGAAAATGCGAAATTCAACAGGCCTATGCCCTTGGAAAATCCATTCAATAAACGTGGAAAGGACTTGATACCATGAAAAAAATCACTTTGCCCAAGGCCTCTCAGCTGACCTCCCCCAACCCGGTCACGGTGGTATGCACCCAGAAGCCGGACGGTTCTGCCAATCTCGCCACGGTATCCTGGTGGACGTACCTCTCCTACAATCCGAATATGATTGCCTACGCCATGGCAAAGACCTCCTATAGCGGCGAAATGGTGCGCAGGACTGAAAACGTGATTCTCGCCGTTCCCGGCGCGGAAATCGCAGACGCGGTTCTCGGCTGCGGCAGCACCACCGGGCGCAATACGGACAAGGTCTCCAAATTCCAGATCGAACTGGCAGAAGTAGAGGGCAGTCCCATTAAAATCCCCGCCCATAGCCGCGTTGCCATTGTCTGCAAGCTGAAAGAATACCACGAAGTGGGCGACCACTACCTGTATATTTGTGATGTGGAGCAGGTCTACGGGGAGGAATCAGAAGAAGCTCTGTTCGCGTGGAACGG
>CAYWAP010000082.1:0-2183 GCA_964456525.1 uncultured Oscillospiraceae bacterium | reverse complement strand
GTTTTTCAGCTTCTGTTCCTCACTCCCGCTCCCCGTCGGAGGCCAGATAGAGCAGCGCGTTGCAGATCGCCGCCGCCACATTGCTCCCGCCCTTTCTCCCCCGGGCCACAATGGCAGGGGTATCCAGCGTCAAAATCAGCTCCTTGGCCTCCACCACATTGACAAAGCCCACCGGAACCCCAATAATCAACGCAGGCAGCACCCGCTTGTTGATGCCCGCAAGGGCCATTGTGGTGTCGGTCACGATGCCGCAGCCCCCTTTCAGGGCGGCAACCCCTTTTTCCACGGCGCCGTTGGTGAAAACCAGATGGTCTGCATAGTCAAAATCCGCCGTCGTGTGGATGACCCGGCGGATGACGGGGGCGTTCACCCCCTCCAGCGCCCGGCCCAGTTCCGAGTCAATGATTCCCATGCTGCGCCTTTCAATGTCTGCCGGACGGACATACTCCAGTTCAATCTTCACGGCGTCTCCCTCCGATCAGTCCATAAATCAGCTCCATGTCCAGATGCTCCCGGACGGTATCTGCCAAATAATTATACTGCATTTCTTTGTATTCGTCCATCCTCATTGGCAAGGCCGTCGGCTCCATCCCCTTGCCCATGAGCAGGCAGTTGACCAGTGCCGCAGAAAAGGCGCCATCGTCAAAGATGCCGTGGACATAGCTGCCCCAGACGTTGCCGCTGGTCGCGCCGTCCGAGCCGCCGCTGCTGAGGGCGGAAAAGGCAGCCCCTTCCACCTCGGTGACGCCCATATGGATTTCATAACCGTGAAAGGCCCTCCCCTCCAGCAGGGCAAAGACCCCTTCGGCGTGCACCACATGCCCCTGAACACGGCTGCGGGCTTTCTCCCGCTCAAAGACCGTTCGGGTCCTCAGCAGCCCCAGCCCCGGCTCCGCGCCGCCGCCTTCCGCGCCCACGTGGTCGGACACCCTTTCGCCCAGCATCTGGTAGCCGCCGCAGATGCCAATGACCGCGCCGCCGGAGGTGGCGTGTCCCACCACTTCCGCCCCGAGGCCGGTGCGCTTGAGCCACTGCAAGTCGGCAATCGTGCTCTTGGTGCCGGGGAGGATGAGCAGATCCGGCGCGCCAAAATCCGCCGCCGAGCGGACATAGCGCAGGGAGACCTCCGGCATGCGCCCCAGCGCGTTAAAATCGGTAAAGTTGGAGATTCTGGGAAGGCGGATCACGGCAATATCCACCGCGCCGCCGGAGGCAGGCCTACGAAACCGCTCGGCCAGAGAATCCTCATCGTCTAAATCCAGATCCATATATGGGATCACCCCCACCACAGGAATCCCGGTCAGCTCCCGCAGCATGTCCAGCCCCGGCTCCAAGAGCGTCACATCGCCGCGAAACTTGTTGATGATCAACCCTTTGACCCGGCTGCGTTCCTCCGGTTCCAGCAGCGCCACCGTGCCGTAAAGGGAGGCAAAGACCCCTCCCAGGTCGATGTCCGCCACCAGCAGCACCGGCGCGTCCACCAACTTGGCAAGGCCCATATTGACAATATCCCCCTGCTTCAGGTTGATCTCCGCGGGGCTTCTCGCCCCTTCTATGACAATCACATCGTTCTCCGCGCTCAGAGAGCGGTATGCCGCCATAATGTCCGGGATCAGCGACGGTTTCAGCGCAAAATACGCTCTGGCCGGGTAATTTCCCCGGCTGACCCCGTTGACAATGACCTGACTGCCCACGTCTGTGGTGGGTTTCAGCAGAATGGGATTCATCCGCACGGACGGCTGGATACCGGCCGCCTCCGCCTGGGTGACCTGCGCCCGGCCCATCTCCAACCCTTCCGCCGTAATATAAGAGTTCAGCGCCATGTTCTGGCTCTTAAAGGGCGCCACCCGCAGGCCGTCCTGGTGAAAAATCCGGCACAGCGCCGCACACAGGACGCTTTTCCCCGCATTGGATGTGGTACCCTGTACCATGATCGGTTTTGCCATGAAACTCCCTCCACTCTGCCGTGATAGACGGGCCAAATCATACGTGATGGTTCAGGTGATGACTTCCCAATCGCCGCCCTCCCGGGACAGCGCTCGCTCCAGGGCTGGCCACAACGCTCCAGTTGTTTCAACAGCCCCTGATCGGACGCCAACAGATACCCCAGCCGCAGCCCCGGCATGGAATAGGTCTTGGTCATCGAGCGCAGAAGAATCAGATGGGGGTGGCTGGCCAGCATC
>CAYWAP010000081.1:0-2346 GCA_964456525.1 uncultured Oscillospiraceae bacterium | reverse complement strand
TCGTAGTAGATGGAGGTGTCAATGCCGTCCCGCTCGATGTAATCGTCCAGATTCAGCAACATGTCATTTTCCATGTAGATCTGAGCGGTGTTGGAGTGCATCCAGAACACGTCAGGCATCGTTCCGCCGGAAGCGCCGGCTTCCAGCAGCGTCCAGTAGTTGTCCCAGTCAACGACCTCAATGTTGACGGTGACGCCGGAAACCTCGGTCCACTCGTCTGCAATCTGCTGCAGGCCATCCAGCTGGTTGGAGTCCCAGATGTAGACGGAGAGCGAATCGGTGGTATACTCGCCAGCCGTGGTCGTGGTGCCGCCGTCGCTATCGCTGTCGCTGTCGCTGGAGTCGCTGCTGCTGGAACTGCCGCAGGCAACCAAGGCCAGCGCCATTGCCAGTGCCAGAAGCAGGGCAATGACTTTCTTCAATTTCATACGTCTTCCTCCTTGAAATAAAAATGACTTTTACGAGCCGGGAGCGGTGCTCCCACGTGATAACTAGACTATACCGCAACATAGAATAATGTTGTATGGGTTAATGTAACAACTTTATAGAATTATGTGGCCTTTTTGTGTTTTGGCATTTTTTATTCCGTCATTCTGCACAAATTATTTCTGATATTTTTGTCTAAAATGACATTGTCGCATGTTTTGCTTCTGATTTAACAAATTCTCTTCCTTCTATTTGTCTGTTTTGACGAATTTTTTCTTTACCTTTCGCTTCTTTTATTCCATATATCAATTTTATAGAGAAATTTGTCCCTTTTGTCCGGGTCGCTTCCTGAATTGTTCTTCTTTTGGTATCAAAATGTTGCATCGAATTTTTCAGCAATCTGCCCTGTATTTTCTGTTTTGCAGGCGTTTTCCCGTCATTTTGCGCCAATCCCCTCCTTTTTTGCCCTCCAAAGGGACTTTCTTTTGCATATTTTCATTCATGTTCTTTTTTTGCAAAATGAACAAAGCCCCGTTCCCGGGGAACGAGGCTTTGAGGGAAAGACACACGCGGTCTTTTTGTCGTTTATCTGGCCTTGAGGTGATACAGTCTGGAGCCAAAATCGCAGGAGAAGTCCTTCACCTTCTCCGGCTCCAAATAGCCCACCTGGGGCTGGGAGGCCGCGTCCAGGGGCAGCAGGCCGTATGCCATCAGCTCATCGCCCCCGCGAAGCCCTTCCTCACCGTCGATCTGGTATTCCATTCCCGGGTCCAGTCCCCGCAGCGGCAGGTGGACAAAGCCGGTGTTGAGCTGATTCATCAGCTTGTACACCCCCACAATCGCTTCCTTTCGGTCCGGGCTGACCACCATCCAGGCGCCCATCTCCCCCTGATAGGGGTCTGCCAGACGGTAGAAGGCGCCATACTGGATCAGTTCCCGGTGTTCCTTCATGAAGGCCACCTGGGCCTTGACCTGCTCAATTTCGGCGTCGTCCAGTTCGTTCAGGTCCATCTCATAGCCGAAGGCGCCGAAGAAGGCCACGTTGGCCCGGGTGTGCAGGGGCGTGCTCCGGCCCAGCTGCTGGTTGGGGCACTCGGAGACGTGGGACCCCCAGGAGGAAATCGGATAGCCGTAGGAGCTGCCATACTGAATCCTCAAGCGCTCCGCGGCGTCGGTATCGTCCGAGCACCACGCCTGGGGCGCGTAGTACAGCATGCCGGCGTCAAAGCGGCAGCCGCCGCTGGCGCAGGATTCAAAGAGCAGGCCGGGATACTTGGCCAGCAGCTTCTCATAGAGCGAATAGACGCCCAGGATATAGCGGTGGTAGACCTCCCCCTGCTGGTCGGCGGGCCAGTGCTCGGAGTAGCACTCCGTGATGGAGCGGTTCATGTCCCACTTGATATAGGAGATGTTGGCCCCGTCAAAGGCTTTCACCAGCATCTGATAGATATAGTCCACCACTTCCGGGTTGGAGAAGTCCAAAACCAGCTGATGCCGCCCCAGGCTCGCGGAGCGCTCCGGGGTGCGCAGGGCAAACTCCGGATGGGTTCGGAACAGCTCCGAGTCCTCATTGACCATCTCCGGCTCAATCCAGATGCCGAACTGCATGCCCATGGCGTTGATCTTGTCCGCCAGACCCCGGACGCCGTTGGGCAGCTTGGACTTGTCCGCAAACCAGTCGCCCAGACCGGAGGTGTCGTCGTCCCGTTTTCCAAACCAGCCGTCATCCAACACAAACAGCTCGACGCCCACTTCCGCGCCCTTTCTGGCAATCTCCAGCACGGATTCTTCGGTGAACTCCATGCCGGTGGCCTCCCAGTTGTTCAGCAGGACGGGGCGGCCTTTGTCCCGCCAGGGACCCCGGGCCACCCGTTTTTGGAGCAGCCGGTGCAGGGTTTGGGAGAGGTCGTTCAAACCGTT
>CAYWAP010000080.1:0-2822 GCA_964456525.1 uncultured Oscillospiraceae bacterium | reverse complement strand
GAGGCAATGACCGAACCCGAATACCTGAGGCCATTCCCGCCACGGGAGCGGAACATGGGGCGGGCGCCCTTCCGGCCACGCCAGGGCAGGCGAAGGGGTTCAAACTCCCGGTGAAGCTCCCGCACCAGGGCGTCGCCGTTTTTGGCGTTGACGCATCGGTCATACTGGCCGGGGACGCTGCCGAAGGTACACACCTTTTGGAAGCCGGTGATTTCCTTCAGGGTTTCCAGCATGGCCTGCTTGGTGGCGTCCTTCCGGTAAAGTTTCAGATAGGCAAAGCCGGGGAACTCATTGGAGTCATAGCACAGCACCTTGAAGCGCTCGGTCTCCCCGCCGGCCTCCAGAGCGTGGTAGGCTGCCCAGACGCGGTTGCGCTCGTCAATCACCATCAGATAGGCGGTGTCCATCCCCTCGGGCACGGGCATCTTCAGATAGTTGCGGTAGGGGGAGGTGTGCAGCCGCTCATAGAGCTGCTCCGCCGCGGCGTTGTTGAGGTCTTCGTAGAAGATCAGGGCGGAGTCCTCTTTGATCACCGTGCTGAAGGGTTCCAGCCCCAGCCCCCGGAGCCTGCCCCGGAGGGCCTCCGCATCCCCATGGGCCAGCGCCCGGGTGGCCAGATAGGTGTGCTTGACGGGATCGTAGATAGTTGCGCCGTCCATCAGAATGACGGGCAGCTTCACATGGACGCTCCCGGCGGCCTCCAGAAAAGAGGCCGTGGTGCGCATGGTCATGAAGGAAAGGGGCATTCCGCTGGCCACCATCCGGTTCAGGTCGATCCGGCTGTGGTCGCTCATCCGGGCGTCCTGTTGGAAGAGCACGTCGTCGATGGCGGTGACAAACAGAGTGTCCGTCTTCCGCTGGCGGGGGAGGTGCCAGGCGTTGACCGCCATGCCCACGGCGATGCCGATCATCGTGTCGGTGATCCGGTTAAAGACGAACAGGAAGGGATTGCTGTCATCAATGTGCACCATGGCGATGCACAGAAAGACGACGCAGGAGAAGTAGGCGGCGCTCTTCTTGTTCAAAGCGGCGGAGAGATACAGGGAGGCCACCACCCCCAGCGCCAGCACGCAGCAGTAGAACAGGTAGTACAGGGGCAGCTCCTCCAGCACGTGAATTTGGAGCAGCAGCACCAGCAGGCCGAAGACGGCGCCGATCAGGGTGCCCACAGTGCGCTGGATGGCCATTGCCCGGGTGTTGTCCCAGGTTGGCTGGATGCATTGCAGGCAGGCGATGGACGAGTAAAATGGGATGCCGTTGAATCCCCGCAGCACATAGATCAAAAAGCACAGGCCGATGGAGACCGCTGACTTGAAGATCCGCATCCCGAGACCGGGAAGGTGTATTTTTTTCACACGAACCGGGCTCCCTTCTCTGATAATATGGACATGGATACAGGCGCTGAAACACGCGCCGCTATGATGTATTTTAACCATTTTTGAATGAAATGCAAGGTGAATCCTGCACACAACCGGAGGCCCGGCGGGAATAATTCTCATGAAACATGACAAAAAGATAAAATCATAGGGAAAACGACGGAAAACCGGGGAAAACAAATTGACAGTATGAAATGTCCGGATTATAATTTTGCAAACGATTGTGTCTGTTCCCGGCCGGCAAGTTTGCAATTCATCTATTCCCAAAAGCAACTGGTCATAGTTATAATACAGCCAGCGACAAAATGGAATTTGTGAAGGAGATAACCTTATGAGAAGATTAAGTTCAGAAGCCGAAAAATTATGATGGAACGTTTTGGAAAAGACACGGTGATTGCATTAGCAACGGTGGAACATGAAGTGCCGTATGTGCGGAATGTAAATGCTTATTATGAGGATGGTTCATTTTATATTATTACATATGCACTTTCCAACAAAATAAAACAAATAGAAAAAACCAAAATGTTGCAATAGCGGGTGACTGGTTTACCGCACACGGAAGGGGGAACAATTTGGGGTATTTTGGAAAAAAAGAAAATCGTATAATTGCTGAGAAACTGAAAATCGTTTTTGCCGAATGGATTGATAATGGGCATAATAATTTTGATGATGAAAACACTATAATTTTATGTGTGGAATTAACGGATAGACTGTTACGTTCACATGGAACAAGATATGAGTTTTAAACTTTATATTCCAGTTTATCGGGTTACTCTAACCTGGAGTTGTCAAAACCAAATATTGGCTGCCCACGGGGGCACCGCCCCGGAAGCACCTTGCGCTGCAAGCCGTTCCCGTTCAGCAAGTTTTCAATGTCAAACGATCCTTTTCGGGCGGGTGCAGTATCATAAAATGATTATCAGCCAGAAAATGAGGACTCGACCAGCGGTCAACTGCCGGTCGAGCCATCTCAACTGGCAGTCGGTTGCGGGGAGAGCGGAGGAATGGTATGATGAAATTATCCAATCAAAGGGGGCAGAACAGGATGAAAAAACAAACGTTTGGAACGAAGATAGCAACGCTGCGGAAAGAGCGTGGCATGACACAGCTGGAACTTGCTGAAAAAATGGGTGTCACAGATAAAGCGGTTTCAAAATGGGAACGGGATTTATCGATTCCAGATGTAAACACGATTCCAAAACTTGCCGAGATTTTTCAAGTGTCCATCGATGAGCTTATGCAGGGAAAGGCAGATGCAAAAGCAAACCCGGCGGGGAAAAAGGGAGCGGAAATCGTCGATCTTGTCTTGAAAAGCATTGCGCTGGCAATGGGGGTTGCGGTTGTCGTTTTATCTCTCATAGGGGAAGTTGGAACCGATGAAGGGATCAGCATGTTAGGACTGGGACTGACTTGTCTGGCCCTCTCCCAATTTCCGATAAAAGACTA
>CAYWAP010000079.1:0-2829 GCA_964456525.1 uncultured Oscillospiraceae bacterium | reverse complement strand
CTTTCTTCTTTCCTTTTGCCCACCCCTCCGTGCGTCCTATTTTTGAGGGCCGACGCGTGGCGTATTTTCCGGATTTCATTTGCTTTTTCCGCTCCGCGCACTATAATAATAGACATCTCATGTTTAGGAGCGTTTCCATTATGATTTACCAATATAAGCAAATAATTCCCTTTACCTCCGCCGGCAGGGACTCCCATCTGACGCTTGCCGGATGCATTGATCTGTTCCAGGACGCAGCCAATTTTCACACGCGTTCCGTTGTCAGCCAGGAGTATCTGGAGACCAGCAATCGCGTCTGGATTTTGAACTATTGGCAGATTCTCTTCGACAAGCCCTGCCATTACAATGACACGGTCACCATCTCCACGTGGAGCTCCGGTGCGGACCGCATGTTCGCCCACCGATATTACACAATCGAAAACGAGCAGCAGGAGACCTGCATCCGGGCGCTGTCGTACTGGTTCCTGATGGATCGCGTGCGGATGCGCCCGGTTCGCATTACCCCCCGCGACCTGGACTGGTACGCGCCCAGCCCCGGCCTGGATCTGGGGACGGAAAACCGCAAGATTGCCCTCCCGGAGGGGATGCAGCCCCGCCAGTCCATCCCCGTCTGGCGCTGCACCATTGACGGGAACGGCCATGTGAACAACGGCTGGTACGTCCGCATTGCCGCAGAGTTTTTCCCTGAGGACAAGCCGGTAAAACAGCTGCGCGTAGAATACCGCACCGCCGCCCATCTGGGTGATACCTTTTATCCCGCCATCTTCCAGGACGACTGCCGCACCGTGGTGGCATTAAACGACCCCGCCGGGAAACCCTACGCCATTGTGGAGGCCCTGTTCTGATTCCCTTTGAGTCTCCAAGGATATACAAACCGTCACAGGCCGCGCCCACCGGCGAAGTCCGCCCTCTGGTATCATAATATGAATGATAAGAGCTGCCCCGCACAGGATGGGACAGCTCTATTCTATGGTCGTATTCTTTTATCGGGAAATCCCGGCGCGTTTCAGAGCCAGCGCTCCAGACGCTTTCGTACGATCTCCTCGCCCAGCACATGGCTGACCTCCCAGATGTCGGGGGCGTTGGCGTGTCCGGTCAGGGCAATGCGCAGCATATTCGTGGTGTGGACAATGCTGCCTTTATACTGATCCGGGTTCTTCTTAAAGTCCTTGGGTTTGATGGCAAAGCCCAGATCGCCGGTGATTTCTTTGACTTTGGCAAACCAGGCGGCGGAGTCGTCGGCGTGGTCATAGGTCTCCAGATAGCGTTTGAAGAAGGCCTTCCGGGTCTCCTCGTCCACCTGCTCCGGCATGTCCTCTGCAACGGTGAAGGTCTCGTCAAAGTAAAAGCTCATAAAATCACAGGCCTGTTTCCAGTTGACCAGATCTTTACGGGGCTTCTTTCCGCCCTTGCCCACACTCAAAGCGGCAATAGCCCGCTCTTTGTGCGCCTTGAGCAGCTCTGCAAAGGGCTCGTGATAGCGCTCACACCAGACAAGCCATTTTTCATAAACTTCCCCGGGGCTCATCCGGCAGATGACTTCCTTGGCAATGTTGTCCAGCTTCTCCAAATCCACCAGCGCGCCGGAGCCGCTCATCTTCTCCAGCGTGTAGGGGAAGTCGTGGAAATCGACCTCGGGATGGGCGATGCGCCACTCCTCAAAGTTGGAGTTCAGCAGGGTCAGCAGGAACTCCCACACGGCGTCCTGACAGACGCCCTCCTGCTGGTAATAGGCCAATGCCAGCTCCGGATCTTTGCGCTTGGACAGTTTGCGCTTGCTTCCCCCGTCCATCTTCATCAGCGTCGCGGTGTGGCAGTAGCAGGGGTGCTCCCACCCCAAAGCCTGGAACAGCTCCACATGCATGGGCAGGGAGGAAATCCACTCCTCGCCGCGGACAATATGGGTGGAGCGCATCAGATGGTCGTCTACCACATGGGCAAAGTGGTAGGTGGGGATCCCGTCGCTCTTGAGCAGGACGAAGTCCATGTAGTTGCGGGGCATGGACAGTTCCCCGCGAATCGCGTCCTTGACCAGAATCCGCTCGTCGTTCATCTCTCCCCGATAGCGCAGCACATAGGGCGCGCCTGAGGCAATCCGCTGTTGGATTTCCTCATAGGACAGGTTCCGGCAGGGCGCATACTTGCCATAGCAGCCGGGCACTTCCTTGTTGGCCGTTTGCTGCTCCCGGATGGCGTCCAGTTCCTCCGCCGTGGAAAAGCACGGATAGGCCAGCCCCATCTGCACCAGCTTCTTGGCAAAGACGTGATAGATCGCCTTGCGCTGGCTCTGCCGGTAGGGGCCGTATGCGCCGTCATCACCCTGGATGGTGGCGCCTTCATCGAAGTGGATGCCAAAATACTGCATGGACTGAATGATGGTCTCCACAGCGCCGGGAACCTCCCGCTTGCTGTCCGTGTCCTCAATCCGCAGATAGAACACGCCCTCGGACTGGTGGGCCAGCCGCTCGGCAATGATGGCGTTATACAGGTTTCCCAGATGAATGAACCCGGTGGGGCTTGGCCCAATCCGCGTCACCATGGCCCCCGGGGACAGGGCCCGGGCGGGGTACGCCGCCTCCACCTGCTCCGGGGTCTGGGTCACGTCTGGAAACAGGAGCTCGGCGAGTTTGTTATAATCCATATCAATTTCCTCCTGAAGGGAGCAGTCAACCGTCCAAAAACCTGTGATTGCTCAAGAATATTCCAATTCAAAATCAGCTTGAGTTTAACACAGCCTTGCCCAACTGTCAACGACCCGCCCCCGGCGCAAATTTCGCAAATTTTACACAGTTGGATATGGCAATTCACATCTGCTTCCGATATAATGTT
>CAYWAP010000078.1:0-3161 GCA_964456525.1 uncultured Oscillospiraceae bacterium | reverse complement strand
CCCATTCGTCAAGCAGTTTCATAGCGGAAGTATAGGATATTCTCGACTTCCTTCGACAGGCAACGGAAAGCCGCCTCCACAGTTTAGCTGAAGGCCGCATTGGAGCGGCAGATTCGTTCGTTGATTCGGGAGTGGGCGGCACAGCGGCAACCATACGCTATGCGCAGAAATTGGGAGACAGCGTACTTATCCTTGACCCCAACAAATTAAATTGAGCCTACTCAAAACCCAAAATTCGACTGAATGGAGTTGTAAAATTCAACTGAATAGAGTATAATGATCTCACTGAATCACGGAGGTGACGACCATGGACAAACAAATCTATAGGCCCCGCATTATCGATCAGCAGGTGGAGGAGTACCTGTCCGCCTTCGGCGCCGTCTGTATCGAGGGGCCGAAATGGTGCGGCAAAACCTGGACCTCCTCCTACCACAGCAAAAGCGAGATCTACATCGGCGATCCCGCCGGCAACTTTCAGAACCGCCAGCTGGCAGAGTTATCTCCCGCCCTGGTGCTGGAGGGGGAGACGCCCCGCCTGATCGACGAGTGGCAGGAGGTACCGCCCCTCTGGGACGCGGTGCGCTACAAGGTGGATCAGACGGCACAAAAGGGGCTATTCATCCTCACTGGCTCTGCCACCCCCAACCACAAGGGTATCCTCCACAGCGGCGCGGGACGGATCGCCCGGTTGCGGATGCGCCCCATGTCCCTGTGGGAATCCGGGGACTCCAGCGGCAAGGTGTCCTTGGAACAGCTGTGCCAGGGGAAACTGACCCCCGCCATGACCGGCGAGGTGGATCTGAAAAAGTTGATTGAACTGATTATTCGGGGTGGCTGGCCGGGAAGTCTGGGGCTGACTTTGGAGCAGGCGGCGCTGCTTCCCGCCCAATACCTGGACGCTGTCATCGACGATGATGTGTACCGAATGGACGGCGTGAAGCGGGATACCCAGAAGATGCGCCTGTTGCTGCGTTCTCTGGCCCGGAATGAGAGCACCACCGTCACCAACAAAACGCTGATGAAGGACATCAAGGCGGTGGACGACGAGGATATTGACGGCAACACGGTGGCAGCCTATCTGGACGTCTTCAAGCGGCTATTTATTACCGACAATCAGCTCCCCTTCTCCTCCGGCATCCGCTCCTCTGTACGGGTAAAGCAGGCGGAGAAACGGCACTTTTCCGATCCGTCTTTGGCCTGCGCCCTGCTGAAAGCCACACCTGCCAGCCTGCTGGGGGATTTGGAGACACTGGGCTTCCTCTTTGAATCTTTGTGCGAGCGGGATCTGCGGATCTACGCCGAGTCTTTCGGGGCGCATCTCTACCACTACCAGGACTATAAAAACCAGGAAATCGATGCAGTGGTCGAGCTGCCGGACGGCCAATGGTGTGCTTTCGAGATCAAACTGGGAGCCAATCAGATCGATACCGCAGCGGAGAACCTGTTGAAAATCAAAAAGCAGATCGAGGCGGATCCAAAAGGCAAGCCGCCCGCCGTTCTGTGCGTTTTGTGTGGGCTGGCCAATGCGGCCTACCAGCGGCCGGACGGGGTATTTGTGGCGCCTGTTACTGCATTAAAAAATTGATTGTTTTCACCCTCTTGGAACTCTCTCAATATGTAGAGGTGGATATACTTCGGGGGAGTAAATAACCCTTAATCAGAGGGTCCTGGATTCGAGACTCGATAAGATACAATAAAGAACCTGTTGACACGGCTGTGTGGCAGTGTCAACAGGTTCCAATATTTCAGCAACCGCTTTGTTCAAATGGTAATGGAAGCTATGTACCGCATCTCAGCTTCGTGTCCGTTTGCTGTGCGGTTCGCACGCTTATAGCTCAACGTTCGTATGGTAGTCATTTTCTTGACCATCTGACCGCCGATGGAACCGGCCTGCTGAGCGGTCAGGTCGCCGTTATAGCCCTCTTTCAGGTTGACGCCAACCTCAGAGGCAGCCTCCATCTTGAACTGATCCATGGCCTGACGGGCCTGAGGGACAACGATCTTATTGCTGTTGTTGCTGGACATAAGAAACATCTCTCTTTCTTTGTTTTTTTGTCTCTCTCGGTGGAGAAGTGACGATGGTAGTATGGGCAGGTGTGCGGATTCTATGCCAATCAATCACCTTCCAATTTGATGCAACAGCGGAAAAAAGAAAGCCGCACACGACGTAAAAATCGTGTGCGGCCGATCAGAATCATTATGCGGTGACGCTCGCAATATCAGACCAGTCTCCGTAAAAATAGGTGCCGTCATTGGCCTTATAATAGGCCCGGATCTTATAATAATAGGTCTTGTTGCGGGTCACGGTGTTGACAAAGGCTGTGGTTGTGCCATCAGAAAAAGTTTTTACTTTGGAATAGGTTCCATCTTCCGAGGTGGCACGGTAGAGCTGATACCCGGAGACACCGTCAATCTCCTGCCAGCTGATGCTGATTTTTCCGGCAGAGCGCTTTTTTACGGTGCGGAACACCGCTTTTTCCGGAACTACCAGGACGGTGCAGCTGGCTCGCAGCCCGTCTGTGGTTCTGGCCATGATTGTGCAGATACCAAAGTTGACGCCGGTGACTTCTCCCTGCTGGACAACCGCGACCTTCCGATCAGAGGTCACCCAGAACACATCGTCAGAAACTTCTCCCTGTTTGCATGTGAGCGTCAGAGATTCCGAGGAACCCGATGCCAGAGAGAGGAAAAATCGATCCAGCCTGAGGCCGTTGGATCTGTCGTATAGGAACTCTTCCACAGTGGGGATATTGTCCGGTGTGAGGAAGCTGTCGTCCTGGCTGACAATCTCAATGGCATAGGCGGGCGCACTCCAGCCCAACACACAACTGAGCATCAGCACTGTGAGCACAAATCCGATCACGCGCTTCATCTGTGATACGGCCTCCTTTCCATGGAATCAGGATCTATCGCGCCGGCATGGCGATCTCGCTTCATAACGTCTCACATAAAATGTCGTTATAACAGTATAACAGGAATCGGGCAGAAGAACAATCCCCAAAATTAGAAAAATATGGATAATGGGCAAAAAAGTTATCCGATTGTCCGGCTTCTATTCCGCTTTCTCTGAATCGTAGTTGTCCAAAAAGCTGTGTACGCCGCTGGTGTCCTTCCACCCCAGCGCAGTGCCCAGATTGATATTTTCCATGGCGTGGAAGATG
>CAYWAP010000077.1:0-3669 GCA_964456525.1 uncultured Oscillospiraceae bacterium | reverse complement strand
GCCGCACAGTATCAGGACGGCTGCCGGATGGACCCGGTCATGGGCGGCATTGCCAATGCCATCTGTCAAAAACTGACCGCCAATGAGTTGCAATGCCTTCAGCTCTATTACAACGACGGCATCCAGCAGGGGAAAATCGCGGCCATGTCCGGGCGAACCCAGTCCACCATCAGCCGGACGCTGCTTCGGGCCGAGCGAAAGCTGGAGTGGGCTTTGGCCTTGCCGGAGCTTCTGAAATAGAATACCATCCAAAAAGCGGCAGGACAGCGGGCACATGGTGCGCTCGCTGTCCTGTTTGTGTGTTTCAACGGCACCCGGTTCCATTGACGGTATGGGCGCTGTATCAATTCAAGTTCGCCAAAATCTCAGAGAATATCAGTTGAAGGGCCAGTTATAGTTATACCCATAGTCATAGTCGTCGCTGTCCGTGGAGCCCTGCGTGCCGTCTTCTGTCGTGGTGCTATCATCCGTGGTGTCGTCCTCAGGAACCTCTTCGTCCAGCGTGACAATGATGGTCAAATAGTTGGCTTCCGCAGAGGAGCTCGATGCTCGGTAAACCGTCAACTGCATTTCATCGCCGGCCTTGTGCTCGTTCTTCGCCTCAATCAACTCAGCGCTGGAGGTGATGTCGGTGCCGTCCACCTGGGTGATAATATCGCCAACCTGCAACCCGGCAGTTTCAGCACAGGAACCTTCCGTTACGCTGATGACATAGGCGCCCACCACCATGTTGGAATACTGCTGCGCGGTGACCGAGCTGATGGTGGAGACCGTAATTCCCAGATAGGGCTTTCCGGTGACATAGCCGTACTCCATCAGGTCATCCATAATGTCGGTTGCGTCATTGATGGGGATGGCAAAGCCAATACCCTCGATGGTGGCCGTACTGCTGTCAGAGCTGGAGGAGGAATACTTGGCGTTGACGATGCCCACAACCTCGCCATACTCGTTAAACAGCGGACCGCCGGAGTTGCCGGAGTTGATGGTGCAGTCCGTCTGCAACAGGCTCATCACCGTACCGTCGCTCATGGTGATGGCCCGATCCAGGGCAGAAACCACGCCGGTGGTCAATGTATTGGCCAGAGTGCCCAGCGCGTTGCCGATTACGGTGACGGAGTCGCCCACGGACAGCAGGTCGGAGTCGCCCAGAACCACCGTGGTCAGGGTATCATCGCCGGGTTCGATCTTGAGGATGGCAAAGTCCTGATCGTCGTCACTGCCAACCAGCGTGGCCTCGTAACTGGTGGAGTTGTTCAGGGTAACGGAAATGGCCGTCGCCCCGTCTATAACATGCTCACAGGTCATGATGTAGCCGTCTTCGGAGACGATGAAGCCCGTGCCCGCGCCGGTGCCGTCACTGGTCTCCACTGTAATGCACACCACTGCATCCGAATAGGTCTCGTAAATCTCCGTGGAGGTCATGGCCTCGCCTGCCTCGACGGTTTCCTCGCTCACGGTGGTTGCCGTGCGGTTGCTGACGGATACGGTGGTGCTGCTGGGACCGGTGCCGGCGATGAGGTAGACCGCGCCGCCGCCGATCAGGCCGCCCACAATGGCGCAGACCAGTACCAGCGCGACGATGCCGCCGGTGCCCAGGTTCTTCTTTTCTCTGGGCGGTTTGGGCGGCTTGGGCCCTTTGTTCGCCTTCGCCTGCTTCGGCCCCTTGCCCCACCGCTTTTTCCTGGCTTGTGCGCCGGCGTCGGGGGCCTCTCCCTGGGGCTGCTGCGCCTGCGGATTCTCCGCATGATAGATGCTTTGACTGGCGTTGTCTTCCTGATGATCCGAGTTGTCCGGATAGGCTCTCTGGTAGCCGGTGCTATAGACGTTGCCGGCCGAACCGGGATTGGTTTGCGCCGTGTAGTGGTATTCGCCGCTGAGCGGCTCCTTCTCGTTGTTCTCTTCTCTGTTATCAGGATACTGGAACATAAAGATTCACTCCTTCTCATACATCGCCTCCGCCCAGGGGTGCAGCTGCACGGGGCAGAAGCGCATTCGGGAAGCTGTTTGCTTCCAGGATGTTTTACTAAGATAAAAATACACGAACTCTCTTAAACAAACCTGAAAATTCTATAAACATTTTTTAACAGTTTATGACGGGTTAGAACTATGTCCTCTGGAAGTACGAGATACCCCAAACCTCTGCCATATACAAAGCCGGCCCGCGGAACCCGGACCGGTATGTCTTTTGACCCTCGCTTATTTCGTGGCCCAGTTTCCCGTGGCCTCCGCCGTCAGGTAGGCGTTGATAAAGCCGTCCAGGTCACCGTCCATTACCCCATTGACATTGCTGGTCTCGTAAGCGGTACGGGTATCTTTCACCATCTGATAGGGCATGAACACATAGGAGCGGATCTGGCTGCCCCATTCGATCTTCATCTGAACCCCTTTCAGGTCCGAGATCTTCTCCGCGTGGGCCTGCATTTGCAGCTGCACCAGCTTGTCACGCAACATCCGGTAGCAGGTCTCCTTGTTCTGGAACTGGGAACGCTCCTGCTGGCTGGAAACCACAATGCCGGTGGGCTTGTGAATCAGCCGGACGGCGGAGGAGGTCTTGTTGATGTGCTGTCCGCCAGCGCCGGAGGACCGGAACACCTGCATTTCAACGTCCTCTTCCCGGATCTCCACTTCCACATCATCGGGCAGATCGGGCATGACCTCGACGGCGGCAAAGGAGGTCTGGCGGCGGGCGTTGGAGTCGAAGGGGGAGATGCGAACCAGACGGTGCACCCCGTGCTCACTGCGCAGGAAGCCATACGCATTTTCACCGGTAATCATCATTGTGGCCGATTTGATGCCGGCCTCTTCGCCGTCCTCATAGTATACCGTCTCACACTTGAACCCGTGGCGGGCCGCCCAGCGCTGATACATGCGAAACAGCATGGATGCCCAGTCCTGGGCCTCGGTGCCGCCTGCACCGGCGTGGATGGTCAGCATACAGTCATTGCTGTCATACTGGCCGGTAAACAGCGTGGCCAGCCGGGCCTCCTCAATATCCTTCTCCAGCTTCGCATAGCTGGACTCCAACTCCTCCAGCATGGAGTCGTCCTCTTCCTCAATGCCAAATTCACACATGACCAGCATGTCTTCCACAGCGGCCAGCCGCTTTTTCTGGTCGTTCAACTTGTTTTCCAGAGCGCCAATCCGCTGCGTGACCTTTTGCGCCTTCTCCGCGTTGTCCCAAAAGCCCTCTGCGGTGCTCTGGGCCTGAAGCATCTCCAACTCCTGCTCGGCTTTCTCCAGCCCCAGAGATTCTCCCAGCGCTTCCAGCTCCGGCCCCAGCGCGTTCAGTTTCGCTTTATATTCATCAAATTTGATGGATGCCATAGTTTCACTCACCTTGTTTTTCCCATCGGTATATCTCATAAAATAGTATTATAAAGGAAACTTTACCCACTGTAAAGGGCATTTTGCGATTTTTCGCCCATCCCTGATTTCTGCGGCGGGATGGCGCTCCGGCAGGCTCCTTCTCTCAGCGCTGGCTGATGGAGGGCGTTTCATAGGTTGAAAAAATGAAATCCTCTGCGTCGCCCTGAGGCTCCTTCTGCTGCGGCAGGGGCGGTTTGACCCATTCATCCACCGTTCACTCCTCCTTTCCCGAAAATGGAATACCTGTTATCTTATGCGCGGCGGCTGCCATATATGCGCGGTAAATGCCCGCACGTTTCCCTT
>CAYWAP010000076.1:0-4053 GCA_964456525.1 uncultured Oscillospiraceae bacterium | reverse complement strand
ACGGAAAAATGTTAAAAATTCCTCAATTTAGTTGCGAATGGAAGGAAGTTCAGGTATAATGAGAATGAGCTTGATCTGTTTTGCCTACTTGGGCAACAGGTCATAAGAGGAACACGAAAGGTGGATACAGACACATGAGAGGCATTTATACTTCTATTACCAAAATCCGGCGGGATATTTTTACCGAAATTGCCCGGATGGCCTACGGCGATGGGGACTATGCCAGGGAAATTGAGGAGCTCCCCTTCAAAATTTTGCCCGGAGAGCACGCTCAATACCGCGAGAGCATTTTCCTGGAACGGGCCATTGTCGGTGAGCGGCTCCGTCTGGCGATGGGCCTGCCGGTGCGTACAGCGGCGGAGTCGGCGCCCATTTCCAAGGACATTGAGGAGTGCACCAAACCGGAGATTTACTACGAGCCGCCGCTGGTCAATGTGATCAAGTTCGCTTGCCATGCCTGCCCGGAGAAGCGGGTGATCTCGACAGAGGTCTGCCAGGGTTGTCTGGGCCATCCATGCACCGAGGTCTGTCCGAAGGACGCCATTCACATCGTCAACGGCCGCTCTGTTGTCGATCAGGATAAGTGCATCAAGTGCGGCCGCTGCGTCTCGGCCTGCCCCTATAACGCCATCGTCAAGCAGGAACGGCCCTGCATGGCCGCTTGCGGCGTGAAGGCGATCCACTCCGATGAGTATGGCCGGGCGGAGATCGACTATGATAAATGTGTCTCCTGCGGTATGTGTCTGGTAAATTGCCCCTTCGGTGCGATTGCAGACAAGAGCCAGATCTTCCAGCTGATCCAGTCCATCAAGAAAGGGGATCATGTCTATGCCGCCGTGGCTCCGGCCTTTGTAAACCAGTTTGGCCCCAAGGTCACCCCGGAGAAGCTGCGCGCGGCAATGAAGCAGCTGGGCTTCACCGACGTCATTGAGGTCGCCGTGGGCGCGGACCTGTGCGCGGCAGAAGAGGCGGAGGACTTCCTGAAAAACGTGCCGGAGAACCTGCCGTTCATGGCGACCTCCTGCTGCCCGGCGTGGTCGGTCATGGCGAAAAAGCAGTTCCCGGAGTATGCCAAGTGCGTCTCCATGGCGCTCACCCCGATGGTACTTACGGGCCGGCTGCTTAAAATGCAGCACCCGGACTGCAAAGTGGCCTTTATCGGTCCCTGCGCGGCCAAAAAGCTGGAGGCGCAGCGCCGCAGCGTGCGCAGTGACGTTGATTTCGTCCTCACCTTTGAGGAGATGATGGGACTGTTCAACGCCAAGGACATTGACATTGCCAGCATTCAGGAGGAAGAATTCCTCTCGGAGTCCAGCACAGACGGGCGTAACTTTGCCGTCAGCGGCGGCGTGGCCCAGGCGGTGGTCAACTGTATCCATCAGACCCACCCGGGTACAGAGATCAAGGTTGCCGCGGCCCAGGGTCTGGAAGACTGCCGGAAGCTGATGATGGCAGCCAAGGCGGGCCGTTACAATGGATACCTGCTGGAGGGCATGGCCTGTCCCGGCGGCTGTGTGGCCGGCGCGGGTACCATGCAGGCCATTGAGAAGTCTGCCGTTGCCGTCCGGAATTATGCGAGCAAGGCGGAAAAGAAGCACTGTAACGAGACGGACTATCTGAAGGATTTGTCCCGGCTGGAGGAGTAAGGGGCAACTGAATTAGCCATAGAAAACACTGCGAGGATCTGCTTCCTTTGGGGGTAGATCCTCGTGTTTGTTGTGGTTGTGTATTCTATCTGATCTCCAGCAGGAATTTCTTACTTGTTTTTCGACTTTCTCCAAAGAACAAACATAGAAATCGTTATAATAATATATATCATGTAAATTATATATGTAATACTGTTTCCCCATGGAAAAGACGCCTCTGGGTGATTGAGTGCAAATAGAACAAATGCGATTGCGATGACAAGCATGATACAGCCAACACAGAAAAATACCCTCGATTTTTTCATCATACTTTCTGTCCTCACCGTGAGGACGCGCCTCCTTCCTTTACAACGTCCTTTTTATATGCGGCCGTTTAATCCTCCAGTGAAAAGGTCACGGTCACATCTCCGTTGCCAAGGGCCTCTTCCCATCCCGTGAGATCGTCGATATGGCCAAGTCTTGTATAACTCCAAGTATTAGAACCATAAAATATTACAATCTGGTTTCCCTGATAGAGCACAATGTCCCCGGCCTGTGTGGTCGTCTGCTGGTTGCTGGTGGGAAGGCTGGTTCCCAATGGTCCTACTTTTTCAAAACCGGCGTAGTCACTCATCTGGATGGTGATGGGGCCCTGTTCCATCAGTTCAACCAGTGCATCCACTGCCGTGTTCTCCTCCAGCGTGGCCGTAAATGCGGTTCCATTTACTTCTACAATCCATTTCATTTCACTGTCCTCCTCTTCTGATTCTGCATCGGAAGTCGTTTTGGTTGATTCGTCCTGGGAATCTTCCAAGTCAGAAGACGGATCCGGTTCCATCTCTGACGTTTCCTCCAAAAGGCTGCCCTCAGACGGGGAGGACAGCTGGCTCTGGGCCGGTTCTGTCGTGCCGCAGGCGGTCAGACACAGAAGCAATCCCAGATACACGGGAAAAAGCAAGTATCTTTTCATCTGTTTTCCTCCGGTCGTCCACCGCGGCAATGCGGTGGATCAATCCATAATCGTTGGAATCGGCGCCAAGCTGCTCCAGCTGATCGGCCATGCCGTGGTTGACCCCTTCGCCGTCAGTGCTCCATCCGGATGTCCCGGCGGAATCATCTGCGACAAAGTGCATTTGATCGAACACATTTTTTCCTGCGCTGCCCAATGCCCTTCCAAAATAGGGGAAGGTTTTGCCATGCGCCGCGGCAGGGCCAAAGCAGCACACCCGCCTTCATAAGTCAGAAGGCCGGCTTCCCAACCTCAGTTTATCACAAAGATCTGGAATTTGCCACCTTGATTCGATCACACGTTGGGAATTTCCTCCATGGATGGGCTTGACGGTTGGGGCCTGTCATACCCGGGGGATAAAATGTGATAAAAATATGATATTGGTACTTGCAATGGATCTCTCCCCATGGTATAATGAAATCGAAACAATCACAAAGGCGAAAAAATAAGAAGGAAAATAAAAAAGTTTTTTGTATGAAGTGCGATTTTATATTGTTCCGGTTCGTCCATTTGAGCAAATATATTCCATCCGCATGTTGCGTGATGGATAAGGAGGTAGATCCGTTGTTTTGATTTTTGTCAGGAAACAGTCAGTTTTCGTTCAATTTCCTAATATTCCATACCCAATTGTGATCCCAAAAATAGGAGGGATGATCGATGAAACAGAAGACCATCTATACCATTGCATTGGCCTTCCTGCTGCTGTTAGCGGCCGGTTGCGCAGACCAATCGAACAACAGCGACAGCTTTGCGGAAGATTTTGAGTCGGGAGAGGTACAGCTGACGCAGGAGGGCGCCGTCACCTTTTCAGATGGGGAGACCGCCGATCTCTACCGCTGGGACATTGTGGACAGTGATGTTTATCTGCTGGCAGACGGCACGCGGCTGCTGACGGTCATTGACCCGGCGTGGCCGGAACAGGCAAGCGAAAGCTCAGTGGCCCAACTGGAGGATTTGGACGACCAGGCGCGGACGGCGATTACTACCTATTACGAGCAGCAGGGCGCCTTGTATGATGAGAGCGAGGAAGTCGACAAGGCCTATGAGGAGTACCTGCGCTGCCAGACCTCCAACGAGACCTATGCGGAGGACCGGACGGTCAGTCAGGAGACGAGCGGAACCTTTTCCAATCAATACATCATCTGCTTCCAGACAACTGTCTCCCTGCCGCTGGAGGGCGAGACGGCCCAGCAGACCTCCTATAGCGCAGTATTTGACGTGGAGACGGGGGAGACGGTCAGCCAGTGGGAGCTGTTTGACATGACGGAGAGCGAAGCGCGCACATGGCTGGCGGAGGCCGCCGGCGAAGACGCTGGGCTGTGCGAGGAAATCGCATCCGAGCTGGAACCGGAGTATATCTGCCTGTTCCCGGACCGGCTGGAGGTGCGAATCCCTGCCGGGGTGCTTTCCAGCCAGGAG
>CAYWAP010000075.1:0-4088 GCA_964456525.1 uncultured Oscillospiraceae bacterium | reverse complement strand
TATCCTTCCCCTCTGCGGACACAAACGGGAAAAACGCTTATAAAGTTAAAATTGGAATTCACCTTTCACAAAAGGCCAAAAAATACGGTTTCACAAACAGGTACGATTCAAATCCGTAGAAAGCGAGGGAGTTTAATCTCGTGAAACTTGACTTCAAAATACAACGGAAGTGACCCGACTCAGAGGTTGAATGAGTTGGGTCACTTCTATTTTGTTTATCAGACAAAGCGATTGCATGCCGGATCGTATTCGTAGTTGATTTTCTCCAGGCGGGATTTGATGTCAAGTTCGTCCAAGCCCAGCGCCTGACACAGTTCATTCAAGTTCGGGTAGTAGTCCCGGAGCTGGGTGTTCAGATAGCTCAGCAAAATCACCGGATCCTGTGGGATGTCCATTGCTTTCACCTCGGTTCAATATCTCTTTCTCAAATTCCTCTCCATTGTACCAGAAACCGGCGGGCTTGTCGAGAAGTCTGTTGGATTGTATCATGAAACCGCCGGGATTCCCCCTGCCGGTCTATCTATCAGCAAAACCAATCCCCCGTCCAGCTATGGAACGGGGGATCGATTTTACAAGAGAAAGAGAGAGAGGAAAATACATGATGCTCTTCATTGATCTGGCTATAGAATAGCAGATTCTTTCCCAAAAGTATTAAACAATTTCAGAACATTTTGTTAAGGATTTGTGAACGCCCGGCAGTTCCCGTCTCTCCCTTTGGTCAAACCGGAAACGCACTTTCCTCCTGGAGGCGCTCCCAAATCATGCCCGGGCCGCGCACCTCCCGCAGACCGATCTCCTGATACCAGTCGTAGTGGACAACCTCATCCCCAATTGCCCAGTCCTGAGGGTAAATGGTCTCCATCCAGTCCAGCGGTTCCGCAATATAGGTCTGCTCAGAGCCGTTTTTCAGGCAACGCTCCAAGTCGGCATTTTCCTCCGGCGTCAACACCCCCGGCTTCACCGAGACAAACAGCGAGGTTCCGCTCCTCCCCAGCAAATCCGCCCACATGCGGTTATATGCCCAGGGAATTTCTCCGGTGACGCCCAGGCAGTCCGCGTCACAGTCAAAGAAGGTGCGGTGCTGCGGCATCCGGAAGGCCAGGGTGTTTACGCCCAGACGCATGGTGCGCTCCCACAGATAGCCGGAGGTGTCGTCGCCTGTGCGCTGCATATGCTCCAGCCCGGCAGCCAGATGTCCCACCGTGTTGCAGCCAAGGATCAGCACTCCATAGGGGCGGGACGCCTCCCGGATCGTGCGGTACAGATTCACCAGAATTTCAGCCGAGGTCTTGCTGCGGTCATAGAAATGCCAGCCGTCCTCGGTGACAAAGGGCTGCATCTCAAATCCCCAGCGTCCGAAACTGTCAAAGGTGGAAAAATCGTGCTTGATGAGTTGGAATCCCCACTCACAAAGGCGCTTCACATCCTCCGCCACCTTTGCCAGCACCTCCGGATGGGAGGGGTCCAAAGCGCCGCTTTTGGCAATTTTCCACTCCTCCGGCACCTCCCGGTCCAGCAGGGGCCGGAACCAGATGCCGGGCCTTGTGCCCTTATCCACCAACTTCTGGGCAATGTGGGCCATGTCCGGGAACCGCTCATTGCCGCCGTCCCAGGGGCCGCCGATGTACGCATCGCAGCGGTTTGGCTGCCAGCAGTCGTCAATGACCATATAGGGGCGGTTTGGCAAGCCCTGCGTCAGACGGACAATATAATCCGTGTCGGCCAGAATCTCCTCTTCAGAGCTGTGGCCATAGGCATAATACCAGTTGTTGCTGCCATAGACAGGCTCCAGCGGGAAGATGGGGTCGGTACACATCACCGCACAGAACTTTCTCGCCGCCGCATAGGCGGAGATGTCCTCATAGACCGCGCTGACCACTGTGGCGGCGGACAGCGTCCGGCCATTCAACTCGACGCCTTCCCCGCCGCAGCGCACATCCAGCCACAGCGTCATCCCAGCCGGGTCCGCCTGCCAGAAGCACATCGCCCCTGCCCGGACCTTGACGCCATAACACGCCGTCTGCCCGTCGTGATGCACCATAAAATACCATGGCATGGCCCGGTACGGAACCATCCCCGTCCAACCGGTATCGCCATAGGTGCGCTCCCAGACGTCGCCCAGGATTTGGCCCTTCAACGGCTCGCTGCTCTGCCAGCGGAGTTTGATCATACAAATTGGTGTCGTCTCCGCCTTCACCTGGATTGCCAGTGCGCCGTCTCTCTCTGGACGCACAGAGACCTTCACATCTTCAAAGGCCGCCGTGCCGTCCACTGGTTTTGCGCGAAATTCGCCCGTTTCGCATTTCACCATAATCAGATCCGGCGCCGTTGTCAAAGTATTCATCGGATCACCTCTATTCTTGATATAGTTTTATATTATCATAGATCCTGAAGGTAAAAAAGGTTCTGATGTGAGTTTCTATGTGCCAGGTGAAAGATTCTCTCCCCCTATTGAAAATTGAAAAAAAGAATCGTATACTGGACCTGTGTTGATGAGAGCCGGTTGTCTCCCAAGCAGGGTTTGGGGGCCGTTTTGATCGCTCGGAGGCGGTCATCCATAAAGTAACTTGGAGCAGGAGAAAGCATGGAACTGTTAGATGTCGTCACCAAAGAGGGGATTCCCACTGGAGAGGTTGTGGAGCGCAGCCTGGCCCACGAAATGGGCATCCGTCACCGCACGGCTCATTTGTGGCTGCTGCGCAGGCGGAACAACCGAGTTCAAATTTTGCTCCAAAAGCGCAGCCCCAATAAGGACTCCAATCCCGGCTGCTATGACATCTCCAGCGCCGGGCACATTCCCGCCGGTGTGGATTATATCCCCTCCTGTCTGCGTGAGCTGAAGGAGGAACTTGGTTTGCGCGCAAAACCGGAAGCCCTGCACTACTGCGGCCAGCGCCGTTTTTTCCACCGGGCAACATTCCACGGCAAGCCCTTCTTAGACCACCAGGTCAGCAATGTTTACTGTGTCTGGATGGACGTGGAGCCCCAGGACATGGATTTGCAGACGTCGGAAGTGGAGTCCGTCCTCTGGATGGATTTGGATGTTTGCATCGATGCGGTACAGCACAACCGCATTCCCCACTGCATCCGGCCGGAAGAGTTGGCCATGGTCGCCCGTTCCATCAGGGAGTGTACCCCATGAATATCGCCTGCGTTGCACTGGACTTGGACGAAACCACATTAGACCGGCACGGCAACCTGTCCCCTGCCACCCGGGATGCCCTGCATCGGCTGATCGAACAGGGAATTGAAGTGGTTTTGGCCAGCGGCCGGGCCCTGCACAGCTATCCAAAAGAACTGCTGAGCTTCCCCGGCATCCGTTACATCATCACCAGCAATGGAGTCTCCATCATAGATCTGGCCAGCGGCACATATGTTTACCGTCAATGGCTGACAGAGGCTGCCGTTGACAGGATCATGCGCACTGCCGCCCCGTTTCCCGTCACCTATGAGACGTTTCTGGACGGGTATGCCTACGCCGATGCGAACTATGTTGCCCATCCGGAGGCCTATGGCGCCGGGAACCGAGCCGCTGCCTATGTCCGCGAAACCCGCCGCCCGGTAGCCAACATACAGGATTTTATCGCAAAGCACCGCACGGAGTTGGAGGCCATTGACATCATCGCAGCTGACCCGACGGTAAAGCAGCAGGTCTGGAATGCGCTGGCTGCCTCGGGGGCGTCCGTTTATATGACCTCTTCAGTCGGCCGCCTGATTGAGATCTCCAATCTGAATGGCGGCAAAGGCACTGCATTGAAATTTTTGCTGGATAAACTGGGAATTGACCCTGCCGCTACCGCCGCCTTTGGGAATGGCGACAATGACGCCGACATGCTGGCATGCTGCGGCCTGGGCATCGCTGTGGAGAACGCCTCCCCCAAATGCAAGGCGGCGGCCCATTGGATCACCAGACACCACAATGCGGACGGTGTTGTTTACGGATTGCGTGAATACCTGCACCTGATTTGATGAATGAATCACCCTTTTGCGGTCTGCCTCCTCGGCAGGCCGTTTATCTGTTGGCGAAGCAAAAGGAAAAAGCCCATTGCAACTGCAATGAGCTTTCGTGTAGGCATCTCCTATCTTCC
>CAYWAP010000074.1:0-4104 GCA_964456525.1 uncultured Oscillospiraceae bacterium | reverse complement strand
GGAAAGCGCCCGGCGTTTCAGAGAATGCTGCGGGACGCCGGAACCGTCCCCCGGCCATTTGATGTGTTGCTGGTCTGGGAGTTTTCCCGCTTCGCACGAAACCGGGAGGACAGCATTCTCTATAAGTCCCTTCTCCGGAAGAAATATGGGATCGAGGTTTTGTCGGTAAAAGAACCCCTTTCCCATGACCCGACTTCCATCCTGATTGAGGCGCTTCTGGAGGCCATGGACGAATACTATTCCCTCAATCTCGCCCAGGAAGTCCGCCGGGGCATGAATGAGAAGTTTTTCCAGGGCGGCGCCGTGACCATTGCCCCCTTCGGCTACCGTATGGTAAAAGGAAAATGGATGCCCGATCCCCATACATCCGGCTCTGTCTCCGCTTTGTTTCAACAGTATCAGTCCGGCAAAAGCCTGCGGGATCTTGCTGAGTGGCTGAATGGCGCCGGTTATCGAACCGGCCGCGGAAACCTGTTTGAACCCCGAAGCGTCCGCTATATCCTCTCAAATCCGGCCTATATCGGCAAATCAAGGCGAAATTTAAGTGGGCAACACCTTCCTGGCCGATATTATCAGAGCGAGCAGGTCACTGTGGTGGACGGAGAACATCCGGCAATCGTATCCGAGGACAGTTTTTATGCTGTGCAACAGCGCCTTTCCCATCCACATCAGAGCAACTGTCGCCGGGCAGGGGGGCAGGAATATATGCTTCTCCGGCTCGTCTTCTGCGGGCAGTGCGGACATCTCTTATGCAGAACGAACCATGGCCGGGCACTGCAATGCAGCCGCTACGCAAAAGGGCGCTGTACGTCCCATTATATTTCCCTTCCCGGGCTGAACAAAGCGGTTATTGCGCAACTTTTGTCGGACATTCCCGATCGGCCTTTTCGGATCGCTCCAACCGCCGCCAGCGACCGTGGGAACCTGCTCGAACAGCGCCGGGAGCAGCTTCAGCGCAAACTCTCCCGATTGCGGGATGCGTATGAGTGCGGCATTGAAACGCTGGAAGAATATCAAACCGAGCGGCAGCAGCTGTTAGAGCAGCTGGAGCAATTGGGATGTCCCGATCGAAAAGAAGGGGCAGGGGAGGGGGATGAAGCTCCAGTCTCTCCCATAGAGAGCTCGGTTCACCAGGTACTGAAAGCGTGCCTCTGTGAGCAGATGCCGGAACGTTTGAAACACCGTTTGCTCTCGGCCCTTCTTGCAAAGGTTACCGTATCAAGGCCGGAAAATGAAACGCAAATTACTTACTTCTCCCATCCAGACGCTGCAACGCGCTCACCGTGAGCCATTGGGGCCTCCGTATTGACTGATAATCAGCGCTGCCAGTTCAGGGTTGGGATTTTTGATGCGAATAGGATATTGAAGCCGTTTTTCATAAACAAACAATTTAGTTCGCCTCCTTTTCCCAAGGCCAGGGACCGTGCGTCCAGGTATATTGTCCCTGTGATGCAGATGCCGCACTTGTCAGGGGGCCGTATTTGGCCTCATAAAGTTTACGGCCCTCCTCTTCCAGTGCAGCATACTTTTGGAACATGGCAAAGGCCTCTTTATCGTTTGGGTGCGTATCCAGATAAAGATTCAGTTCGACCAGCACGAACCCCAGCGCCTGTAGTTCGGTCAGCGGCGTAACAGGAACTGCGGTGCCATTGATTGCCAGGCGAAAGGGCAGATTCAATGTGGGAAACAGCGTTCCCTGGGCCAGCGAATTCTCCGCATCATATGTGGGACTGTTCGAACCCTGAAATTCTACAGATGCAATCGCCAGCTTTTGCTCTGCGTTTTTCACCTGCATGCTTTTCTCAGCATTCAAAAATGATCGCCTCCAATGGACGGCATCGGAAAACGACGCCTGGGCAGACCAGAATCTTTTTCGATGCCGCAGGATGTCAGGTCGCTTTTTCGAGCGCCTTCGAGTTAATCTATGCCGGAATGCCTGAAAACGTGTCTCTTTTCAATGGGAGAAAAGCGTGCTATAATAGCTATGCTGCGCATAGATTGTCTCCGGGTGATGCTCTTGACCAGGCGTAAATTTCTGATTTTGTGTCTTTTTGCCGCAGTGGTAACGGTAGTTGCATGGTTCCCGGCATTTACATTCATTCAAACCTTTTCAGCGGTTCGGTATCCGGAGCAGACCCTGATTCTGGATGCGGGGCACGGGGGAGAGGATGGCGGTGCCATCGCAGTCTCTGGCACAGCGGAAAGCGGAATCAATCTCTCCATTGTGCTGAAATTGGATCAGCTTTGCGGTCTGTTTGGGGTTCACACCAAACTGGTGCGGGACACCGATACTTCCTTAAGCGATGCCTCTGCGCTGACATTGCGTGAGAAAAAACGCAGCGACCTGTTGAACCGGGTGCAACTGGTATCACAGACAGAAAACGCCGTATTGCTCAGCATCCATCAAAACATCTATTCAGACAGCAGTTCCCATGGTGCGCAAGTCTTTTGCCACGATGATCCGGAAAGCATCGCTTGGGGAGAGTACACGCAGTCCCTTTTGGTGGATGAGCTGGATCCATCCAATACCCGATCTAGTAAAACGAT
The DNA here is from genome assembly GCA_964456525.1 of uncultured Oscillospiraceae bacterium. Classification (GTDB taxonomy): domain Bacteria; phylum Bacillota; class Clostridia; order Oscillospirales; family Oscillospiraceae; genus Onthomonas. The sequence continues at coordinate 1,557 of CAYWAP010000074.1, read as the reverse complement.
TTCAGAGGATGTTTATCTGATGAACCACATTACTTGTCGGGCTCTCTTGGTGGAATGCGGCTTTTTGTCCAATCCTGCAGAAGACCAGCTTTTGGAATCCGAGCTTTATCAGCAGCAGCTCGCTGCGGTTCTTATGGTCTCTTACATCACGTTTACCCTTTAATGGAGAATCACTATGAAGACAAAAACCCTTTTTTACTGCTCTTCCTGTGGAAATGAGTTCCCGAAGTGGCAGGGGAGATGTCCTGCCTGCGGCGCGTGGAACACAATCGTGGAACGGCCGAAAGAGACCGCAAGGCAACGTTTTGAGAGCAGCCGTGCCCATCTGCCGACCCAGACAGACCCCAAACGCCTTTCTGAGGTGGAAACGACAGAAGAGCTGCGTTTTTTGACCGGTATGAGTGAGCTGGATCGCGTCTTGGGTGGGGGCGCGGTTCGCGGAAGCCTGGTACTTGTCGGGGGTGCTCCCGGCATTGGAAAGTCCACCCTTATGCTGCAAATTTGCAATGAACTTTGCAAGCAATATCGGGTTTTATATGTCTCCGGCGAGGAATCCGCCCGCCAGATCAAGCTGCGCGCCGAGCGTTTAGGGGTGACGGGGGAGGAGCTGTTTCTCTACCCCGAGACCGATTTGGATCACATAGCAGAGGCTGTCCGCTCCATCTCGCCAAACATTATGATCGTAGACTCCATTCAGACGATCTCATCCGGCAGCCTGGACTCGCTTCCCGGCAGCGTCGCGCAAGTTAAGCAGTGTACCATGGCTTTGATGGAGCTTGCCAAAGGGGAAAACCTGACGATTTTTGTCATTGGCCACATCAACAAAGAGGGATCCATTGCCGGGCCAAAGGTTTTGGAGCACATGGTAGATTGTGTTTTGACCTTTGAGGGAGAGTCACACATGGCCTATCGGATTCTAAGGGCCGTAAAAAACCGCTTTGGCGCGACCAATGAGATCGGCGTCTTTGAGATGCTGGACGAAGGGCTGGTTGAAGTGCCAAATCCGTCGGAGATGCTGTTGAGCGGCCGCCCGGAAGGCGCACCGGGAACCTGCGTCACCTGCGTGATGGAAGGAGTTCGGCCTGTCCTTGCGGAAGTGCAGGCTTTGGTGACCTCTTCCAGTTTCGCCGTGCCGCGCCGGACAAGCAATGGCGTTGAGTACCAGCGCTCAATGCTGCTTCTGGCTGTGCTGGAAAAGCGGGGCGGACTGCACATTGGCGGCTGTGATGCCTATATCAACGTCATCGGGGGACTTGATCTCGGAGAACCCGCCGCAGATCTCGCAACAGTCCTGGCGCTGGCATCCAGTTTCCGCAACATTCCCATTCCGTCCGATCTGGTCGCCATTGGGGAAGTCGGATTGACGGGAGAATTGCGCACCGTCAACAGTTTGGGACTGCGGCTCAGTGAGGTTCGGCGTCTGGGCTTCACCAAGTGCATGGTGCCGGCCCATAACCATCGAATGAACGAATATCACATACCCGGCTTGCAACTCATCCCGGTTAAAAATGTGCGAGAGGCATTGGCAGTGCTCGTCGGCGGCTCTGACAGCTGAGG
>CAYWAP010000073.1:0-4343 GCA_964456525.1 uncultured Oscillospiraceae bacterium | reverse complement strand
ATATCGCGGGCAAGGGTGGCCGGATCGCAGGAAACATAGACGATGCGCGTGGGCTGCATCTGGCCGATGGCGTCTATGACATCCCGGCTCAGCCCCTTGCGGGGCGGATCTACCGAGACAACGTCGGGGCGGATGCCACGGCGGGCCAGCTCCTGAGCCGCCGCGCCGGCATCGGCGCAGAGAAACTCCACGTTGTCAAAGCCGTTGCGTTTGGCGTTTTCTCTCGCGTTATGGATGGCTTGGGCTACAATCTCCGCGCCAATCACCTTTTTGGCTTGACGAGCCATGACAAGGGAAATTGTCCCGGTGCCGCAGTAAAGATCTATGACGGTCTCCTGACCGGTCAGGCCGGCGTAGTCCAAAGCCAGGTTGTAGAGTACCTCGGCCTGGTCACGGTTGACCTGGAAAAAGGAGGGCACGCTCAGGGAAAAGGTCAGTCCGCAGATCCTGTCCCCAATGGTATCGTTGCCCCAGAGTGTGCGGTACTGCCGGCCCAGAATCACGTTGGTGCGGTCTGTGTTTGTGTTCAGGACGATGCCCACCGTCTTGGGAAGACCGGCACGGAAGGCGTTCACAAGCTCCTGCTCATGGGGGAGAGCAGAGCCGTTTGCGATGACGCAGATCAGGCACTCGCGCCGGCGGTTGGTGCGCACGAAAAGGTGACGGATAAGCCCCTCATGATTCAGCTCATTGTAGGCAGAAACCTTGTATTTGTGCATCCATCGGCGGAGGATCCGGCCGGCCTTGTCCGCCTGTTTGGACTGGAGCAGACAGGCGTTAATATCCGTGACTTCATGGCTTCGTTCCCGATAAAAGCCCACCTTCACACCGTCCTTTTTATCCTCGCTGACCGGGAAAATGGCCTTGTTGCGGTAACGTTCCGGCGCCTTGGCCCCATGGATTTCAGAGACGGACAGCTGCAAACCGCCAATCCGGTGCAGCGCATCGTCTACCCGCTGGCGCTTGCAGCGCAGCTCTTCTTCGTAGGTCATATGACGCATTCGGCAGCCCCCGCATTTGGCATAGTACGGGCAGTCCGGGACAATGCGCGCCGGGGATGGGGTGATCACCTGGCGCAATTTTGCCCAGGCGCAGGACTTTCCCACCTTCATCAGGGTGACTTTGCACACTTCCCCTGCCAGTGCGCCTTTGACAAAGACAGCCATTCCGTCCAGACGGCCAATGCCGTCTCCGTCGCTGGAATAAGAGTCGATTTGAATGGTATATATGCCGTTTTTGACAAGTTCCATAGCGGTGTATCTCTCCCGTATTCTATCGTGTGGATAGGGATATTGTAACGCATTCAGCGGGTGGTGGCAAAGACTTTTTGCCTCTCAAAGGGAACCTGACAAATTTTTTGTAAATAATTTTCACATCCCCCTTTTTTCCTGAGGAATTTTATGTTATAATGCCGTCTGTATGAATATCTGTGTGAGCAGAACAGAGGAAAGGAATAGCGTAATTATGGGTATGCTTAGGAAACTTCTCGGCACCAACTCCAAGCGAGAAGTAAAAAAAATTATTCCCATTGTGGATAAAATTGAGTCTTTGGAAGATGAGTATAAGAAACTCACCGATGAGCAGCTGCGCGCCAAGACTGAGGAGTTTAAAAAACGTTTGGCGGAGGGCGAGGAACTGGACGATATTCTGCCGGAAGCCTTTGCCACGTGCCGTGAGGCAGCTGACCGTGTTCTGGGGCTGCGCCCCTATCGGGTTCAGTTGATCGGCGGCATTATTCTCCATCAGGGCCGTATTGCGGAGATGAAAACCGGCGAAGGAAAAACGCTGGTGGCGACCCTTCCCGCATATCTGAACGCACTGGCCGGTGAGGGCGTCCATATCGTCACGGTCAATGACTACCTGGCAAAGCGCGACTCCGAGTGGATGGGGAAGGTTTACCGCTTCCTGGGGCTGGAAGTCGGCCTGATTATTCACGGCCTGACCAAGGCAGAGCGCAAGGCCGCCTATGCTGCGGACATCACCTACGGAACCAACAACGAGATCGGCTTTGACTATCTGCGCGATAACATGGCCGTCTATGACCGGGATGTGGTTCAGAGAGATCTGTCCTTTGCCATCGTCGACGAGGTGGACTCGATCCTGATCGATGAGGCCCGTACCCCGCTGATTATCTCCGGCCGCGGTGAGGAGTCCACCCAGCTCTATCAACAGGCGGACATGTTTGCCAAGAGCCTGGACTGCTATGTCATTGCCGAGAGCGACGACAAGGAGATCGATGAAGAGGTCGAACAGAACCACGACTATATTGTGGAAGAAAAGCGCAAAACAGCCACCCTGACGGCCCGGGGAATTGCCAAGGCGGAGAGCTTCTTCCATCTGGAGAATCTGGCTGATGAGGAAAACACGACGCTGAACCACCACATCAATCAGGCCATCCGCGCCCGCGGCGTCATGAAGAAAGACATTGACTATGTGGTCAAGGACAACCAGATCATCATTGTCGATGAGTTTACCGGCCGTCTGATGTTCGGCCGCCGCTTCAATGAGGGGCTGCACCAGGCCATTGAGGCCAAAGAGGGCGTCAAGGTGCAGAATGAATCCAAGACGCTGGCCACCATCACCTTCCAGAACTTCTTCCGTCTGTATGACAAACTGTCCGGTATGACCGGCACGGCGCTGACGGAGGAGAGCGAGTTCAACTCCATTTATAACCTGGATATTGTGGAAATCCCCACCAATAAACCGATGATTCGTCAGGATCATCCGGACGTGGTGTACAAGACCGAGCAGGGAAAGTATCACGCCATCCTCAAGCAGATTCAGGAGTGCTATGAAAAGGGGCAGCCTGTGCTGGTGGGTACGGTCTCCATTGAGAAGTCCGAGCGGGTCTCCAAAATGCTGCGCAAAGCAGGCATCCCTCACAACGTTTTGAACGCAAAGAACCACGAGCGCGAGGCGGAGATCATCGCCCAGGCCGGTAAGCTCAAGACGGTCACCGTCGCCACCAACATGGCCGGTCGTGGTACCGATATTATGCTGGGCGGCAACGCTGAGTATTTGGCCCGGGCAGATCTGCGCAAGAGCGGTTTCAATAGCGAGGTCATCATGGAGGCCGTTGGCTATGCGGAGACGAGCAATGAGGATGTGCTGGCAGCACGTAAGATGTTCGCCGAGAGCCTGGCCAAGTATAAAGACGAGTTGAACGCAGAGGCTGACCAGGTTCGTGAAGTGGGCGGTCTGTTTATTCTGGGCACGGAGCGCCATGAGTCCCGCCGTATCGACAACCAGTTGCGCGGCCGAAGCGGTCGTCAGGGCGATCCCGGTGAGAGCCGCTTTTTCCTGTCCCTGGAGGACGATATTCTCCGCCTGTTCGGCTCGGACAGAATTCAGAAGATGATGGACTCGCTGAAGATTGACGAGGATACCCCCATCGATGCCAAGATGCTGTCCAGCGCAATCGAGAAGGCACAGATGAAGGTGGAAAGCCGCAACTTCCAGATCCGTAAAAATGTTCTGGATTATGACGACGTCATGAATACCCAGCGTGAGGTTATCTATGCAGACCGCCGCCGGGTGCTGAAGGGCGAGGACATGAAGCCGGAAATCCAGAAGATGATTTCCAGCAGCATTGAAAACAGCATCAAGGCAGTTGCCGGTGAGCAGGAGCACCTGTCCGCGGAAAGTTTCCGTGAAGCGATTGCCAAGTACCGCATGGTCTTCCTGACCAACGATGAGCTGAACTATACCGATGACGAACTGAAGAGCAAGTCTATTCAGGATCTGATCGATGAGCTGAAAGCGCGCGCTGTGGACATCTATGAAAAGAAGGAAGCAATTCTGGGCGAGAGCCTGATGCGTGAGCTGGAGCGGGTCATGCTGCTGCGTGTGGTTGACGAGTTCTGGATGGAGCATCTGGACGCGATGGATGATCTGAAACAGGGAATTCGTCTGCGCGCCTATGGACATGAGGATCCCGTTGTCGCCTTCAAGCGTGAGGGATATGACATCTTCGAGCAGATGATGGACATGATCCGGGAGGAGACGGTTCGCCGGATTTATATTGCCCGGGTTCGCCAGCGCCAGGTTGAGCGCCGCGCCGTGGCCCGTGTCACCGGGGAGTCCGGCGGCGGTTACACCAATGCGGCGACAGACCGCCGGACGGCTCACATCTCCTCCGGTATCATGCCCTCCGGGCCTGCTGCCGCACCCCAGACGGGCAAGGTGGATCAGGTCGCGAAGAACGAGTCCGAAAAGCCCAAGCGTATGCCCATCGTCAAGGGTGAGAAGGTCGGCCCTAACGATCCCTGTCCCTGTGGTTCCGGGAAGAAGTTCAAGAAGTGTCACGGACAGAATGGCGCCAAGCGCTATGTGCCGGACGAGGT
>CAYWAP010000072.1:0-4352 GCA_964456525.1 uncultured Oscillospiraceae bacterium | reverse complement strand
TAGTCAGGCGTTTCCTCTCCGGCGTGTTTGATCGCCTGGAACTCCCTTGTGATCTTCTGCCGTTTGAGGGCAAGTCCGCGGAACACACGGAATACGAGGAAAAAGGGAATCAGCCATCGATGGTTTGCGTAGAATGGCTCATTTTTTTGGAACCACTCCAGATCTGGAAATAGACGTGTCCATACATAACGCAATTTATCCAAGACTGTAACGGGGGTTCCCTCTGGCACGATTTCCCTCATTTTCTTTTCCACCAGCTTTTCGGTGGTTCCAAAGGCGCCGGCCTTTGCAAAACAGGACAAGAGCGCTTGTTCCTCTTCTGTTAGCGCGATTACGTCAAAGTGCTCCGGATCGGAAAGTAATTTTTGAGCAAGCAGCCTGCTCTGCCGTTCAAAATGGGAAGCACCCAGCTGGTCTAACTCGGCTGCAATATAGTTCCAATCCATATGGGCGCCCTTTTTTTCAACATATAAGTAGATGTCGGCCAGAGAGCGCAGGCCGATACCAATATTGTTGTAATGCTTATAGCTGTGAATGACCATATAGATATAAAAATCTTCATCCCGAAACTGATAACCAAATGCTGTTCCTTCTGTCTTGATTAACCGATCTTTCACATCTTTGTAGTAAGCGTGCCAGGCCGGGTGGCGCGCTTTTGAAAAGAGTTCTGCATGGAGCTCGAAGTTATAAACCGGGGGCTTTTCGTAGGAATCGTCATTGGCTTTGTTATACTCGGCGGCTTTGTACCCGCGGCCGCGCATAAACTGAAACATCTGCTTCCGATACGCGCTGTCGTAGAGGATGTCATTGTCAACCATCTGCCGCATCCCATATTTGGGGTACAAGTCCTTCAGAACGCTGCCCTTCAGGGGCATATACCAGATCCCCTGTTCCTCCATATGCCGCAAGATTTGCGCCCGCTCTGTGTCAAGGAGCAGATTTTTCCGAATGGCTTTTTCGGTGTCCTCTTTCCACCGCTTTGCCAAAGGGGGTTCGGCATATTGGAAGCCCTCTGCGGATTCCAGCGCCATCTGGGTCATGGCCGTCAAGTCGTGGAATCTGGCCATTCGGTAGACGTCCGCCAGATTCATGGCCTGAATCCTGTCCGCTGCCGGCGCTTTGCCGTGGAGGGCGCAGGCGGCGAGATAAAGCACATCCCAGTAGCTCTGCTTCCATGTGTCCTTCATGCCTGCTCAACTCCTTGTTCTGAAAAGTGAATGGTTTTATCCGTGATGGACAGCACAGCCGGACGGTGGGTCACAATAATCACGGTTTTGTCGGTCATCGACCGGAGATTCCGAAGCAGCTGTGCCTCAGTGGTCTCATCTAAAGAGCTGGTCGCCTCATCTAACAGCAAAACCGGATGGCCGGAGTAGATCGCCCGCGCGATGGCAATCCGCTGCATCTGCCCCTCAGACAGTCCGGTTCCCCGCTCACCCAGGGGCGTGTCCAGCCCCTGTTCCAATTCGGAGACAAACCCGTCCGCACAGGCAATTTTCAGGGCCTGGTTCAGCCGGTCCTCCTGCTGCATTTTCTCCGGGTCGCCAAAGGCCACAATCTCTCGAATGGTTCCGCTCATCAGCTGGTTGCCCTGGGGCACATAGGCAAACAGCCCCCGCCAGGCTGGGGTCAGGGGTCTGGTTCCCGTTGCGGTCAGCAGGTACCGCTCGCCCGAATCCAGGGGATACAGACATAAGAGCAGCTTGAGGACCGTGCTCTTGCCGCACCCGGATGGGCCGGTGAAGGCCACATATTCCCCCTTGCGGATTTCCAGGTTCAGGTTGCGGAAGACAACCGGCATGCTCTCCCGTTCCTTCTGCACGGGGGGCTGATAGGTAAAGGCCGCACGGCGCAGCCCCAGCCCCTGGAACGCCTCCCGGTAAAAGGTCTCGGGCGCCTCCTCCGGCATGGTCTCGGTGCGGTCATCCGGGAACTGCTCCGCCTCCATGAGCCGCTCTGCGCTGGCGAGCATGGCGTAGTACCTGGGCAAATAGCCGGTGATGTTGGCAAAGGGGCTTTGAATTTGGCCAATCAGCTGCAAAACGGCCATCAGATTGCCATAGCTCATGGTTCCGGTGAGAATTCCATAGCCGCAGAAGACCGCGCCCAATACATACGCGCCGTTCATGACGGCGGAAAAGCCGATGTTGCAGACGTTGGAAAAATGATTCCTGTGCATCCGGGCGGCCCGGTGGTGGGTCATCAACTCCGCGGCCCGGTTTGCCGTCTGCTGCTCCTGGGCAAAGGTGCGGATAATCATCAGGCTGCCCAGCCGCTCGGAAAGAAACACCCGCAGTCTTCCGTTTGCCTCCTGAACCTGTTTGTGGAGCCGCTTCAGCACCTTGCGAAAGTGATAGGTAAAGAAGATCAGCAGCAATCCCCCGGGAATCAGGATATAGACAAACACTGGCTCCAGATATAAAATGGCTGCCATTGCGCCAATCATCTTGACGGCCATGCTGACGACGCCGGGGAGAATCTGGGCGATCCCATCTGCCACAACCACCGCGTCGGAGGTCAGCCGGTTCATCCACTCGCCGGAGTGAACTCTGGTCACGGAGGCGAAGTCTTTGGTCAGCAAGGTGGAAAAGAGCCGCTCCTTGCACCGGTTTTCCAGAGAGGAGGCGGTAAATTCCTGCAAAAACCGGCCGACGGCCCGCAGAGCAATCTGACCCAGCGCCAGCGCGACAAAAGCGGAGATGGCTCGAAAAAAGCGGCTCTGGTCTCCGTCCACAGCCGTATTGACGACGGTCCTCAGGAGCATGGCGGAGATCACACTGCTCACGGCCAGTACCGACTGCACCAGCAAAAGCACGCCAACATAAGATTTTGCCTTCCCGGACACGTGATACATCCAAAGAAGGGTGGAGCGATTATCTTTCTGAGTATTCATGACAGGAGCTTCCTTTTCCATTTGCCGAGCCAGGCCCTGCACCGCAGAAGGGCCGCCCGGACATAAAACAGATCACACCAGAGATGCACATAGCAGCGGTATTTTGGGTCCGTCACCGGTATCCGCTTCCCGTCCCGGACGAAGGCGGTCAGGATGCCGATGATCTGCTCATCCGTAATGCCGTATTCCCGGCGCCAGTTGTGGTCGCCGCAGATCACGTAATCTTCCTTACGTACCTTTAAAATGCGGTGGAGGATATAGCGATCCCCCTGTTTGTACAAAACCGTGTCATATTTTTTCAGCCGGCCTTGGGGCCTCCGGGCGATGAGGATCAAATCCCGGCCCTGCCGCAGCAGCGGCATCATGCTGCTGCCCACGTTGGTGTAGAGCAGTGAGCCGTGCCGGGCCAGCTCCTCCTCAAAGGTGATGCCGTCGGGCTTTCTTCCCGGTTCTGCCGCCCGTTTGTCTGTCAATGGAATCCCCCCTGCTGCGCAGTCTTATCCATAAGTGTACGATATATTCGCCCAAAACGCAAACGGTTTTTCCGATTTCTTTGAAACCGGGGCGAAGTCCGCCCTGGAGAGACACCTGTGGGAGGGGCTGGCCCACCACGTCAGGAGGCCATGCGGCGGCTGTTTCGGCGTTTATGCAGCGTTTCTTGCAGCATATTCCATAAAAAATTCCCCCCATTTTTGTTCAAAACGCCTTTTTTGCAAAAAACATGAAAAAACTTTTGCAATCCGGGGGATGAGTGTTGTAGAATAAAACCGTAATTTAAGTACCTGCTTTGGGCACACACCACACTGCGCAAAAGGCAGACGCCCGGAATCCCAATGCGAAAAAATGGAAGGAGGCGGTGTTTGCAGCGGGTGGGATTTTGCTTTTCACGCAACCGGTTGTTTGTGCCCGCGGGCGTACCATGAAAAATCTGAAAAAGGAGTTGATTTTGAGTGAACAAACCGTTCCGAACCTTCGGAAAACGCACTCTTTCCCTGTTGCTGACCCTGTGCATGACGCTGATGCTGTTTCCCTTCAGTGTCCTGGCGGCGGACAACCTGCTGACCAACGGCGACTTTGAAACCGGCGACACTACCGGCTGGACAGTCAGCATCTCCGCAGGCGAATCTCTGGTAGAGGAGAACGCCTGGAGCGACAACACGAGCAATTACTTCCAGATGTCCAACTGGGCGACGACGGATGCCGCGTCCGTTGCGGTCACACAGACCGTGACCCTGTCCGCAGGCACCTACACCGCCAGCATCCAGGCTGCCGGTGATCACGAGGGCAGCACGACCAGCGACTTGGTCTTCTCCGCCGTTTCGGAGAGTGGCACCCTGGCCTCTGCGGATTTGGAGCTGAACGGCTGGACCACTTGGGAGACCTACTCGATCGAATTCGAGGTGGAGGAGGATAACACCATCGTCACGCTGGGCGTGACCGGCGGTCTTGCGTACTACGG
>CAYWAP010000071.1:0-4420 GCA_964456525.1 uncultured Oscillospiraceae bacterium | reverse complement strand
CCTGCATGGCGGAGAATGAGCCGGAGTGGGAGCTGATCGTCCCGGAGGAAGGCAAGGGAACCAGAGCCGTAGAGGCGGACGCCGATGAGCAGGGAAAAGGAGAGCTTTTGGAGATCGTTGTGGGCGTCCTTGTCCTGGCGGCAGTGGAACTTCTGGCGTATTTTATGCCGGGGAACGACTGGATCACGTTGGTTCTCTGCCTCGCAGGATACCTGTTGGTCGGGCGGCATGTACTGCTCACTTCCGTTCGAAATTTGAAACGGGGTTCGATCTTTGACGAGAATTTTTTGATGACGATTGCCACCCTTGGCGCCTTTGTCATTGGGGAGTACCCCGAGGCACTGGGTGTCATGCTCTTCTACCGCGTTGGCGAATACTTTGAGGAAAAGGCCGTGGCCAGATCCCGCAGCAACATTATGGACGCGCTGGATCTGCGTCCTGAAGTGGTGACGCTGGTCAGCGGCGAATCGGAAATCGTCCTCCCGGCGGAGGAGGCCCAGGTGGGCGATCTCCTGCGGGTTCGCCCGGGGGACCGGATTCCGTTGGACGGGGTTGTCGTCTCCGGCGAGAGCCAGGTGGACACCTCGGCCGTGACGGGCGAACCGGTTCCCGTCGCGGTTCATCCCGGAGACCAGGTGATTTCCGGCTGTGTCAACAATACCGGTGTTTTGGAGATTCGCGCGGAGGCAGTTCTCGCCGAGTCCATGGTCAGCCGGATTCTGGACAGCGTGGAAAATGCCGCCGCCAACAAGCCGCAAATAGACCGCTTTATCACCAGATTTGCCCGAGTTTACACCCCGATTGTGGTCATTTGCGCGCTGCTGGTCGCCGTCATTCCCTCTCTGATCACTCAAAACTGGCTCTATTGGGTCAAGACGGCCTGCACCTTCCTGGTCATTTCCTGTCCCTGTGCCCTGGTTTTGAGCGTGCCCCTGGCCTTCTTTGCCGGTATTGGCGCGGCCTCTAAAAAGCAGATTCTGTTCAAAGGGGGCAGCTCCATGGAGGCCCTGAACAAGATTAAAGCGGTGGTGATGGATAAGACCGGCACCATCACCCAGGGAAACTTTGTGGTTCAGCGGCTGGAGCCCGCCCAGGGCGTCACGGAGGAGGCGCTTTTGAGGGCAGCGGCCGGCTGTGAGGTCTATTCCACCCATCCCATCGCCCGTTCCATTCTCTCTGCGGCAAAGGGACTGGACGTGGCCGAACCCGGTGAAGTGCAGGAGATTGCGGGCAAGGGCGTCTCCGCCGGAGACTATCTGTGCGGCAGCCGTACCTTGCTGGAGGATCATGGCGTTGCCATTCCAGATCTGTCCGCCGCCGCGGGCTGTACCCAAGTCTATGTGGCAAAGGGAGGAGCCTATTATGGCCGTATCCTGATTGCCGACACCATTAAGCCCGGGGCAAAGGAAGCGGTCTCCAAGTTGCATCAGATGGGGCTGACTTCGGTCATGCTCACGGGGGACGGCGAGGAGAGCGCCAACGCCGTGGCCAGTCAGGTCGGCATCCGGGAGGTGCGCTCCAGACTGCTGCCCCAGGATAAGCTGGGCGCATTGGATTCCATCCGGTCCCAATCCGGCGGCGTGTTCTTTGTGGGAGACGGCATTAACGACGCGCCGGTTCTGGCCGGTGCAGATGTGGGTGGCGCTATGGGCAGCGGGGCGGACGCCGCCATCGAAGCGGCGGATCTGGTTTTCATGACCAGCGAGCCAACCGCCATTCCCGATGCCATCCGCATTGCCAAAAAGTCCACCATCGCTGCCACAGAGAATGTGGTTTTCGCCCTGGCCGTGAAAGTGGCTGTCCTGGTGTTGGGCCTGATCGGGTTTGCCAATATGTGGTTTGCGGTGTTCGCAGACACTGGCGTTGCCCTGATCTGTATTGCAAATTCCATCCGAATTCTGTATTCTCGTCAATAATCCATAGATCAGAAAACCGGGTTGCCCCAGAGCAGCCCGGTTTTCAGCTTGTGGAGACCGTTTCGCAAAGTATGGCCTGCTTTCTCCATTGGAATTGCCCTGTCTCTTTGCGGTCTTCCTGTATGCGCCATCTAAAAGGGATGGCAGGGGCGATGAAATGGCCCAAAATTGGGCTTGACATTTGAAGCAGCATCCGTATAATAAGCATTAGATTAGCTACATCAATTTTTGCTTAGAAAGGGGCGGCGCCATGACCCAGCGGGAACAGCAGATCCTGAACTGGATCGAGGAAAATCCCCTGATTTCCCAGCAGGAGCTGGCGGAGAAGGCGGGGATCACCCGCTCCTCTGTGGCGGTGCATATCTCCAATTTGATGAAAAAGGGATATATTACCGGCAAAGGCTACATCGTCCAAACAGCCCCCTATGTGACGGTGGTGGGTGGCGTGAACATGGACATCGGCGGCTGGCCCTGTGAGGCGCCGGTGGCCCGGGACTCCAACCCCGGCACCGTCCGGATGAGCCTGGGCGGCGTGGGCCGGAACATCGCCCACAACATGAGCCTGCTGGGTCTGGACGTGCGCATGGTCACCGCCTTTGGCGACGACCTGTACGCCCAGAAGATTGCCGCCAGCTGCGGGGAGCTTGGCATCGACATCTCCCAGTCTCCCGTCATCCCGGAGGGGCGCACATCCACCTATCTCTTTGTCAATGACGAGAAGGGGGATATGCTGCTGGCGGTGAGTGATATGGACATCTACCGCTACCTGACGCCCCAGCTGCTCTCTCAGCGGCAGAGGTTGCTCTCCGGCAGCCAGGTGCTGGTGGTGGACACCAATATCCCCGCGGAGAGCCTTGCCTATCTGGCGGAAAACTGCCGTGTGCCCATCTTCGCCGATCCGGTCTCCACCGCCAAGGCGGTGAAATTGCGGCCGGTGCTGGGAAAGCTCCACACCCTCAAGCCCAACCGGATGGAGGCGGAACTGCTCTCCGGCGTGGCCATCAGGGACGAGGCCAGCTTGAACGCCGCCGCCACTGCTCTGCTGGATACCGGCCTGCAACGGGTGTTCATCTCCCTGGGAGGCGACGGCGTATTCGCTGCCGGCCGGTCGGGGGAGCGGCTCCACCTGCCGGTACTGCCGGCAGAGATGGTGAACACCACCGGCTGCGGGGATGCCTTTATGGCGGCCATCACCTGGGCCTATCTTCAGGGCGCAGACCTTGCCAGTACGGCCAGAGCGGGGCTTGCCGCCTCTGCCATCGCCATGGAGGGGGCGGAGACCATCAACCCTGCCATGAGCGAGGACGCCGTGAAGGGGCGGGCCGGGCTGTAACCGTGCAAACCGCCCAAAGGGTGAGATAGAAAGCGCGCACGAAATACGTCCCTCTTAGACTGTTTTTCATCTTTCCTACATTAGGCCTTGTTTGAAACTGTCAACATGCCCAAATGACGGGCCTTTTTCCACCATACTGCGTTGATTTTCCTGGCAATCCACAAAGGATTGGGGCGTCAAATCGCCTTGTCTGGCGAAAAAATTCCTCGCCATTGGTCACATTTCTCATTTTCAAACAAGGCCTAGGATACAAAATAAAGCTGGAGGTTTCATTATGTCTCTCAACAAGTATCTCGACATCGCTCCTGAAGTGCAGAAGGCCCTGGACGAGGGCCGCCCGGTGGTGGCCCTGGAGTCCACCATCATTTCCCACGGCATGCCCTATCCCCAGAACGTGGAGACGGCTCTGAATGTGGAAAAGATCATCCGGGAGCATGGCGCCACGCCTGCCACCATCGCCGTCATCGGCGGGCGGCTGAAGGCCGGACTGTCCCCGGAGGAGATCGACTATCTGGGCAAGACCGGCACCGCCGTGACCAAGGCCAGCCGCCGGGATTTGCCGGTGCTGGTGGCTCAGGGCAAGGACGGCGCCACCACCGTGACCACCACCATGATCATTGCCCACATGGCCGGCATTTCCGTGTTTGCCACCGGCGGCATCGGCGGCGTCCACCGGGGCGCGCAGCAGACCTTTGACATCTCCGCCGATCTGGAAGAGCTGGCCCATACCCCGGTTATGGTGGTCTGTGCCGGCGCCAAGTCCATTCTGGACTTGGGACTGACTCTAGAGTATCTGGAGACCCACGGCGTGCCCGTCATTGGCTACGGCACCAAGGAGCTGCCCGCCTTCTACACCCGGAAGAGTGGCTTTGCCGTGGACTACGAGATCGACACCCCGGAAGAGCTGGCGAAGGCCTTCTATGTGAAGCAGGACATGGGTCTGGGCGGCGGCATGCTGGTGACCAATCCCATCCCGGAGGAATACTCCATGGACCACGAGGTCATCAACAAGGCCATTGACGAAGCTGTGGCTCAGGCTGACGCCCAGGGCATCCACGGCAAGGAGACCACGCCCTTCCTGCTGGCCAAGATTAAGGATCTCACCGGCGGCGACTCCCTGGCCTCCAACATCCAGCTGGTGTACAACAACGCCAAGCTGGCCGCTGCTGCC
>CAYWAP010000070.1:0-4810 GCA_964456525.1 uncultured Oscillospiraceae bacterium | reverse complement strand
CCCTCCCAGGCCCGCGCCGACGATAACCGCGGCGCCGACACCCTGACCGCCACCGGTGAGAGCACCTTGACCTGGGTTTCGGAACCCACCACCGCCCGCACCTGGAACACGGAACGGTTCACTGCCAAGGGCCGGCTTTTGGCCATTGAAGCTGCGTTCTGCGGCCTGAACGAGATCTGGTACGGCTCGGGCAACCTTCACCGCACCGCCTTCGGCGGCCGGAATCACCAGTATGTCTCTGAGGACGGCAATCTGTCCTACATTGTCGCCGCCTATGAGGCGGCCGCCATGCAGGCCAACGGCATCAACTACGCCATCAAGCACTTTGTCCTCAACGACCAGGAGAGCCACCGCGAGAGCTTGTCCACCTTTACCAACGAGCAGGCCCTGCGCGAAATCTACCTGCGCGCCTGCGAGGGCGCCTTTGTGGAAGGCGGCACCAACAGCGTTATGACCGCCTTTAACCGCCTGGGCGTCATCTATGCCGCCACCGATACGGCGTTGCTCACCGACCTGCTCCGGGGCGAGTGGGGCTTCCAGGGCCACATTACGACGGACGGCTTTTCCAGCACTTCCCTGTATAAGACCCACTACGAGGAAATGTTCGACGCCGGCTTGACGTTCTTCTGCCTGGATCCGGGCGAGACATCGTCCGCCATCCTCTCCTATATTGAGGACGGGGACGGCTACATGCTCCAGCTCCTGCGGCAAATGACCAAGCACAACATCTACGCGGCAGTTAACTCGGTGTCGGTCAACGGCCTGAGCAGCAACAGCATCGTTGTCACCGTTGTCCCCTGGTGGCAGACCGCCATGCTCGCTGTCACCGGTGTGTCCGCCCTGATCTTCGCCGTGTGTACCATCTTCTGTATCGTATCCATCGCGACCAGCAAGAAGCGGGTCCAGAAACAGGAGGGTTGATTATGGACTTAAAGCATAAAAGCGTCAGCGCCAAGCTCAGCCTGATCAGCGCTGGGCTCAACCTGATCGCTCTGATTGCCTTCTGCATCTACGGAGTCGTCTACGACTACTTTGACTCCGTCGTCTGCCTGGCATTGATTCTGGGCGTGGTATGCTTCGTGCTCTACGCCCTGCTCGACAAACTGTTTGCGGAACTTCTCAACCTAGCCGGCGTATTTTGCGTCACCTTCGGGGTTGGACTATTCTTCCTGAACAGTTTTCCCGTCTGGGCCGACCGGCTGAACAACATCACCATGTACGGCTCTCGGGGCACCTTGGTCCCTGTGGTAGCGATCATACTGCTCTGCTTTGCTACCGCCTTTGTGGGGATCGTCTCCTGCTTTACCAGAAAGGGGTGCAACACATGAGAAAGCGGAACCTTTTCGGCCTTGTCCTGATGGTCTGCGCCCTGTGCCTGGCCTGCACCGCCTGTTCCACCACCCTGGTGGAAAACACCGAGACTTATTTTTCCACTACATCCAGCATTTTGAGCACCCTTTTCTCCAGCAGCTCCCAGACCAGTACGGAGACTGGTACCTCCTCCGTCACCACAGACAGTGACGCCATCCAGTTAGACGCGCCCACCAACCTCACCATCGATGAGGAGGGCAACTACTCCTTCACCGGCGTGGAGGACGCGGATTACTACCTGCTTTACTTCTGTGATCTCGACGCCACGGAGGACTCCGACACCTTTATCTACTCCAGCGAACCCATCCAGGAGGACGGCAGCGGAACTTACTCGTGACAGGCTTCGGACGCTTTCCAGTATGCGTTCGGCGAGTATCTGGTGAAAGTGTACGCCTTCCCCGGCCTGAGCGACTCGACTCACTCCATGTCCACTGCCGCGACCGCTACTTATACCTATAGCGGCGAGCAGAGCGCCCCCCAGCTATATTACTACTGGAACACCTTTGACGGCACCATGGGGATACAGATCGCCAATATGGACGATTACCTTTATGAGGCATATCCTGACCAGGTTGACATCACCTTTACCAACACATCTGACAGCAGCGACACCATCACCCTGACCATTGAAGACGTCTCCGCTGACAACTACAGCACCTCCACAGACGCCCTCACCCGGGGAGCCACCTACGCGTTAACCGCCGTGGCGACGAGCACCAACTCGCTGGTCACCAATCCCACCTCGGACACGACGACCGTCTCTGACGGCCTCACCCTGGGAGAGAATCACCTGTTTACCAACGGCTACTCCTACTCCGATGGCTTTGCCAATAACATCTTCAATTGGCCCGTCCTGGCCGAAGATTTTGATCTGGATAACGGTGGCCTGGCCGGGCTTGCACCGGCCATGACGGGACAGAGTTCCTTTATCACCACACCTGCTGACTCTGTGACCGATGGTTCCTCCTACTCTTACATCCTCGAAGCCGGCAGTTGGGCCGTGGGGACATTGGAGCTTTACCCAGACGGCACCTTCCTGGCCGATGAGACCGGTGACGGTCCGGTCAACGCCAGCCACATCAGCGGCACCTGGTACGACAACGGGGATGGCACTGCCACCCTCAACTATGACCACAGCACCGTTGTCATCGAATAACACTCATTGCGCGCCCCGTAGGGTGGACGTGCGCACCTGAGCGCGGACGCCGCCCGACCCTGACCACCTGGTTGCCCGACCTGTCGGGCCGCCGGGTGGTCCTTTTGTATCCCTCGGTTCCTCTCAGGCCCTGTTCCTCCGGTGTGCGATTTTTCTAGCCATATGATAAACCTCCTGTGCGGCGCCCCTATTCTACTTCTCCCAGTTGGATCGTCTCAATTTCAATCACACAGATCATATTTCTGATTCCACAATATCGAATACAACAACCGTATGTTCCATCCAATCTGTTGTCAGACAGAGGTAAATAACCGTGTCAGTTTGCGGCATCGTATATATTTGTCCGGACACCGAGAATACAGAAACAAATTCTCTATCATTGTTGGGCATTTCTCCCTCAACATGAATCAGTTCTCCATAATAAGCAATCGTCTGGAAGCTCGTTGCAGATTGCAGCACCTTTGCGCCATTCATATAGGTGATCTTGAATCATAATGGTAGGATAGATTTTATTTGCTCCCGGCAACGTGTTTGCACTATTTGTTTGTACTCTATTCCAAATTGCAACTCCAATAGATAATAAAGATAACACATAAACAAGCTGCTATCGCTCCCCATTTCATCCGCATAGACCGCTTTTTTCGATGAAGGACAGATTCGCTGCGCTCCAATATCATCATCGGCTTCATGAGAGCTGTTATACAACTTTTTTCTATTCATCAAAAATCCCTCCTTGATGCGATGAGGCTTCAAGTTCTTTCGCGTCCGGCTCAAAATAACCATGGCATTGTTATCCATCGGGCTGTAGCGGTTTTGCAATTTCAGCAACAGATTCGGTAAAAAATAGGGACGAGCGAACACATTGCCCGCTCGCTCCGGCAGTATTCGGACGGACATCCGGATACACCGCCCAAGCTCTTTTGCTCTATATTCGCCCTCCGCTTGATAACGCCTTCGGATGGTCTCCTGAAACACGCCCGCCTTTCTCTCATAAAATTTTCACTTCCGCCTGCGCGCTCCCATATGGGCTTTGCGCGTTTACGCGGATCCGCTCTCCCCGGCCCGGACGGATCACCGCCATGGCCTCTCCATAGTAAGTGTCCGCCGTATCTCCCAGATAGCTCTTTTCGTAATAGGGGCAGGCGCTCCCGATGCCGATCAGTTTCCCGCCCTGGACCTCCATACGGATCTCGCCCCTTGCCAGCGGTTTCACCACGCCTTTGTCATCTGTATATTTCATGCGCACATAGAGAAGGTCTTCCCCGGTCACGCTGTCCTGTTCCGGTTCCAGCGTCAGCTTCGTCTCCTCTCCCGCCGTCTTCAGCGTACACTCCGCCAGCATATTCCCCCCTTCGTCATAGGATACCGCTCTGAGTTCTCCCGGCTCATACACTGTTTTGAAAACCGCCCGGCAGCCGTTTTTCAACCGTTTTGTGCCGGCAGCATGTGTGTTGATATAGATTGAGACGTGGTGGGCGCGGGCGTATACTTCTACCTTTGCCTCCCTGCCGTCGCAGCCGTTCCACGACCAGCTCTCTATCGCATTTGTCATCTTCCACGCTGAGGGCGAATGGGGGCTGGCTGTGTGATTGACCGGAACGACCCCCACAGCAATATCCTGAAGCTCAAAGGCCACCCTGGTATACGCCATTTCCGCAAGGGGCTTCCCCGTCAGGTCGAGTCTCCCGGAACCTGCGCTCACCCATCCACATCCGCCGTCAAAACGGGGCGCGTACTCTCTGTATTCCCACGACCCGATGCCGGTTTCCCCCAGATAGTCCATCCCTGCCCACACGAAGTCCCCGATGATCCTCCGGTTCTTCTTCGCCAGTTCCCAGAATCTGTACGCGTCCGAACAGAATGTCTCGCTCCCGAGAATCAGCCGTTTCGGATATTTCTTCAGGTCATGCTCATACCGGTTGATCCCGTAATTGTACCCGGCCACATCCATGTTGGCAAAAGCATCTCTCGTCTTGACGTCACAGGGATACAGAGTGGCGCCGAACTTCATAAAATCCGCGCCCATGATCCCGGACAGCTTGTTGAAAAATTCACTTCCTACCGCCTTTTTCTTCTTTGCGTTTTCCACAGCCTGATCCGCTTTCTTGTCACTGTATACACCGAAGCCCATGGAACTCAGGAAATTGAAAAAGATATTGATGCCGCAGGTCACAGGGCGTGTGGGATCCAGCTCATGGAAACGCTCCGTCAGTTTTCCGCAGAGCTCGATTCCTTTTTTCTGCGCGGTCTCGGACACTTCATTCCCTGTTGAATACATGATCA
>CAYWAP010000069.1:0-5003 GCA_964456525.1 uncultured Oscillospiraceae bacterium | reverse complement strand
TCTCTCCTATGCGAGAAAAAGGCCGCCTTTCGGTGACCTTTTTCGACAGGCTGACGGACGTCCCCACAGACGTCCGTTTCTTCACTCCATTCCCGAAGGCAAAGCGGGGATTTCCCCCTGGGCGGTGAGCAGCAGCCCCGTCGCCGAGCCGCTGAGATGGAGCACGCCGCCTTTGCGCACCGTCCCCCGGAGGATGAGATCTGCCGCCCGATCCTCCACTTCCCGCCGGAGAAAGCGCCGCATGGGACGAACGCCATAGGAGGGGTCCCGTCCCTCCCGGGCGATTTGTTGAATGGCGCTGGCGTCGGTGGTCAGGCGAATTCCCTGGGCCATCAGGCGCTCCTCCGTCTTTTTCAGCAGCAGTTCTGCAATCTCCTCCAGGTCGCTGTCCCGCAACCGGTTGAAGTACAGAATTTCATCAATGCGGTTGAGAAATTCCGGCCGAAAAACCTTTTGCAGCGCCTTTTCCAGTACATTTCTCCGATCTTCACTGGTGGGATTGCCAAACCCCAGGGGATGATGGACCGCATTGAGGGCCTCGGCCCCCGCGTTGGTGGTCATGACAATGACCGTATTGCGAAAATCGGCCTTCTGCCCCTGCGAACTGGTCAGCGTGCCGTCCTCCAGAATCTGAAGCAGCAAATTCCACACATCGGGATGGGCCTTTTCCAGCTCGTCAAAGAGAATCACCTGGTAGGGTCTGCGCCGAACCGCATCCGTCAGCTTGCCGCCGTCCTCATAGCCCACATAGCCCGGCGCGGAGCCGATCAGTCTGGAGGCGCTCTGGGCCTCCATATACTCGGACATATCCAGGCGAAGCAATGCCTTTTCCGTGCCAAACATGGCCTCCGCCAGCGCGCGGCACAGCTCCGTTTTTCCCACGCCAGATGTGCCGGCAAACAGGAACGAACCCACCGGGCGGTTTTCCTCCTTCAGCCCGGAGCGGCTGCGGCGAATGGCCCGGGCCACGGCAGACACCGCCTCGTCCTGCCCAATGACCCGGCGGCGCAGCCGGGACTCCAGCGCCAGAAGCTGCTGGCTCTCACTCCGGGAGAGGGACTCCACCGGGATCCCGGTCCAGTTCGCCAACACTTTGGCAATGTCCTCCCGGCCCACCGAAATCCATCTCCGGCCGGATCGCCGCCAGCTCTCCCGGGCCTCTTCAATCTGGCGGCGGAAACTTTGCTCCGCGTCCCGAAGCAGGGCGGCCTGCTCAAAATTCTGGTCGTGAATGGCCTTTTCCAGCCCGGAAACCGCCTGCCGCTGTTTTTCCTCCAGCAGCTGCAGCTCCTCCGGCGGCTCTTCGGCGGCAATGCGCACACGGGCGGAGGCTTCGTCCATCAAATCCACCGCCTTATCCGGGAGGAACCGGTCGGGCAAATACCGTTCGCTGAGCTGAACCGCCGCAGTCAGGGCTTCATCCCGGATGGTCAGGCCGTGGTGCTGCTCATATCGGGGGCGAAGGGCGCGCAGAATCCGCACAGCCTCTTCCTGGGTGGGCTGACGGACGGTCACCGGCTGAAAGCGCCGCTCCAGAGCCGCGTCCTTTTGAATATAGCGCCGGTACTCCTCCTGGGTGGTGGCCCCTAGCACTTGCAACTCCCCTCGGGACAGGGCCGGTTTTAAAATATTGGCCGCGTCAATGGAGCCCTCCGCGCTGCCAGCCCCCACAATGGTGTGCAATTCATCCAGAAAGAGAATGACATTGCCCACCCGCTGGACTTCTTTTAGAATGCGTTTTACCCGCTCCTCAAATTCGCCCCGATACTTGGTGCCAGCCACCGTGGCGGAGAGGTCCATGGAGTAAAGCCGCTTGCCTTTCAGGGCGTCGGGAACCTCTCCGGCGGCAATACGGATGGCCAGCGCCTCTGCAATGGCGGTTTTGCCCACCCCCGGCTCCCCCAGCAGCACCGGATTGTTCTTCGTCCGGCGGCAGAGGATTTCAATTACCCGGTCCAGCTCTGCCTCCCGTCCGGAAACCGGGTCCAGCTGGTGCAGCTCCGCCTGACGGGTCATGTCCTTGCCAAACTGCTCCAAAAGCCGGCTCTCCCGCACCGGTTCCCCGTCCCGGCTCTTCCGCTCCCGAAAGGGGGAAGAACCGGGGGTCTCGCCCAGGGAAGCGCTGAGCGCTCCAAAAAGCCGGCGCATTTCAATGCCGCTGGCGCTGAGAATCCGAACCGCCGAACCGTCCCCCTCCCGGAGGATGCCCACCAGAAGATGCTCGGTTCCAATGTGGCTGCTCTCGGTCCGGCGGCATTCACCGGCGGCCAGCTCCACCACCCGGCGGCACCGGGGCGTCAGCCCCTGCACCGGCGCGCAGCCCGACGCCCCCACGCCCACCAGCCCCGCCACGGCCTGACGGGTGGCCTTCTCCTCCAGTCCGGCGCCTTTCAGCACTTCGGCGGCATGCCCCTTGCTCTCTAACAGCCCCAGCAGCAGATGTTCGGTTCCGACATAGCAGTGTCCCAGTTTTTTCGCCTCGTCCTGCGCCCTGCGAAGGGCGTCCTGGGAGGCGCGGCTCAAAGCGCGCTGCGCACTTTCTCGTTTCATATTGGTCTAACCTCCTGCGTATGCAGTATTTTCCAGTACCAATATTATATGCTGTTTTCCGGCAGGTTAAACATGACAGTTGAACAAAGATGCCCTCCTGCGCCGCCGGATCTTTGCCGGATTCCATGGGCCGGACAGGTGCGGAACAAACATTCACCCCCTGGGGATGTCCCCAGGGGGTGCTCCATGGCGGCTCAGCACACGGGCCGCGCAGACGGTTTACGAATGATTACTTGGCAGCCCGGGCCAGCGTCTCGGCGATGACCTTCTCCTGCACGGCAGGCGGGCACTGCTCATAGCGGACAAAATGGAAGGTAAAGCTGCCGCGGGACTGGGTCATGGCACGCAGATCGATGGCGTACTCGCTCATCATGGCCATGGGAACCTCGGCGGTAATGACCTGCTCCCCGGAACCGATGGGATCCATCCCCATCACACGGCCCCGGCGCTTATTCAGATCTCCGATGATATCGCCCATGTAGGTATCGGGAATCGTGACCTTCAACTCGCCCACAGGCTCCAGCATGACCGGGTTTGCCTCCGGCAAGGCGGCCTTGTAGGCCAGCTGGGCGGCGGTGCGGAAGGCAATTTCGGAGGAGTCAACCGGATGATAGGAGCCGTCATACAAAACCGCCTTCAGATTGACCACAGGATACCCGGCCAGAACGCCATGCTGGCAGGCCTCCCGGATTCCCTTCTCCACGGCGGGGAAGTAGTTTTTGGGCACGGCGCCGCCAAAGACTTCTTCTGCAAAGACGAACTCTTCGCTCTCCTCATTGGGCTCGAAGCGAACCCAGACGTCGCCATACTGGCCGCTGCCGCCGGTCTGCTTTTTATATTTGCCCTGCTTGGAGACGACCTTGCGGATCCGCTCACGATAGGGGACGATGGGCGCGCTCAGCTCAACTTCCACGCCAAAGCGCTCTTTCAGCCGGGAGACAACCACATCCAGATGGATGTCGTCCACGCCGGAGATCACCATTTCATGGGTCTCGGCGTTGTTGACCACGGAGAAGGACGGGTCTTCCTCATTCAGCCGGTTCAGGCCCACGCCGACCTTATCATCCTGGCCCTTGACCTTGGGGGTCACGGCCCGGGAGTAAACCGGCTCTGCAAAGGGAAGGGGATCCAATTTGATGCCGGTGACGGACAGCGTATCCCCGGTTTTCAATTTGCCCATTTTGGCAATGGCGCCAATGTCACCGGCGTTCAGCTGCTTCAGCTCAGAGACCTTCTTGCCGCACATGGAATAGAGGCGTCCGATCTTTTCGGAGCTGCCCGTCGTGCCGTTGATCAGCGTCATGTCGGAGGTCAGCGTTCCCTGCAAAACCTTGACATAGCTATACTTGCCGTACTGGTCGGAAACGGTCTTGAACACAAATGCCACCGTGGGGCCTTCCTGCTTGACGGAGACTTCAATGGGCTCGCCGTCCTCATCTTCGCCGGGAATGGGGTCGGTGTTCATGGGATAGGGGCCCATGGTAATCAGGCCGTGCATCAGCGCCTCGGTGCCCATGGCCGTAAACGCGCTGCCGCAGTAGACGGGGACGATGCTGGCGTCCTTAATGCCGCCCAACAGGCCCTCTGCTACCTCTTCTGAGGTGAATTCCTCCCCCTCAAAGAACTTTTCCATAAACTCCTCGGAGTACTCTGCCACCGTCTCCATCAGGTTGGAGTAGGATTCGATGACGAAGCTCTTCTTCTCCGCGGGGATGTCGATATGATGGCTCTGGCCGTCGTCATGAATGCCATAGGCGCAGCGCTGCAAAACATCCAAAACCCCGATGGCTTTCTTATTGCTATCCCAGATGGGGGAGACAATGGGGGTAACCTGGTTGCCGAATTTTTCCTTCAGCTCCGCCACCACTGCGTTGAAGTCGCTGTTGTCCTCATCGCACTTGGAGATGTAGACCATGCAGGGCAAATTGCGCTCCCGAACCATCTTGTAAGCGCGCTCCGCTCCCACGGGAACCGCGCCCTTCGCCGGGACAACGATGACGGCCAAATCCGCGACGGACAGCGCTTCCACGACCTCACCAGAAAAACCGAAGTGGCCCGGGCAGTCAATGATATTCAGCAGGCAGCCCTTATATTGCACAGGGATGATAGAAGCGGACAGAGAAACCTGACGCTTGATCTCCTCAGGGTCATAGTCGGAAACCGTGTTGCCGTCAGCGGTCTTTCCCAAGCGGGCGGTGACACCGGTGACGTTTAGCATACTTTCGACTAACATGGTCTTGCCGCTGCCACTGTGGCCCAGCAGGCAGACGTTACGAATTTGTTTGGCGGAATAGCTCATGGTTTGAATCGCTCCTTCTGGTTTATGGTTTCTATCGCTCAGGGTTTTGTGCCCGTCTTTACGATGTAAGCGCATGCGGCGCCTGAAAAGGCGTCACTCTATTGGTCATTATACCCTAATATCTCCGCTTTTGCAATGGGTTCCTCCGCAATTT
>CAYWAP010000068.1:0-5012 GCA_964456525.1 uncultured Oscillospiraceae bacterium | reverse complement strand
ATTTCCCGCCGGGCTTTTTCCAGATTGTCCCGGTCCCGTTGGACCACATTGGCCGGCGCCTTGGAGAGAAACGCTTCATTGGACAGCTTCTTTTCCATCCCGGCCACATAGCCCTGTTTCTTTTTCAGCTCTTTTTCCAGGCGCTTGCGCTCCGCAGCCAGATCCACCAGTTCGGCCAGGGGGATAAACAGCTTGGCGTCTGCGGTGACGACGGACACCAGTCCCTCCATTGAGGCAGGGGGCTGGGTGGTGATGGAAACGTTTGTGGTGAAGGCCAGACGCTGCATAAAGGGGATCCCCCGGGTAAAGACGTCCGTCTCGGCCGTGGTAATGGTCAACTCCGCCTTTTTGGAGGGCGGCACGTTCATCTCCGCGCGGCAGGCGCGAATGGCCTTAATGGCCTCCATAATCTTTTCCATGGCGGCGGCGTCCTCGTCAAAGGCAAATGCGGCGCGGTATTCGGGCCAATTCTGGAGCATCAGGTAGTTCCCCTCATGGGGCAGAGCCTGCCAGATGGCCTCGGTGATGAAGGGCATGAAGGGATGCAGAAGTTTGAGGATGTCGGTGAGCACATAACACAGAACCTGCTGAGCCTGAACCTTGGCGGCTTCATTGTCGCCGGACAAACGGGCCTTGGTCAACTCGATATACCAGTCACAGAAGTCATCCCACAGGAAGTCATAGACCTTCTGGGCGGCAATGCCCATCTCAAACTTCTCCATCTGGGCCGTGACGTCCCGGATGGTGACGTTCAGCTTGTTGAGAATCCACTTATCCTCCATCTCCAGCGTCTCAGGCAGCTCGCACCGGTCAATGGTCAGGTTCATCAGCAAAAACCGGCTGGCATTCCAGATCTTGTTGGCAAAGTTGCGCATGGCGGTGACCTTTTCCTCGCTGTAGCGCATATCGTTGCCGGGGGTAGAGCCCATGACCAGCATCAGGCGCAGGGCGTCGGCACCGTACTGATCGATGACCTCCAGAGGGTCGATGCCGTTGCCCAGACTTTTGGACATTTTGCGGCCCAGGCTGTCGCGGACGATGCCGTGAATGGCGACGGTGCGGAAGGGGGCCTGACCGGTGTAAGCCAGACCGGAGAAGATCATACGGGACACCCAGAAGCCGATGATGTCGTAGCCGGTGACCAGGGTGTCAGTGGGGTAAAAGTACTTCAGGTCCTCGGAATCCTCATTGGGCCAGCCCAGGGTGGAGAAGGGCCACAGGGCCGAGGAGAACCAGGTGTCCAGGGTGTCGGGGTCCTGGGTCAGCTTGGCGCTGCCGCACTTGGGACAGGCGGCTGGGGTCTGGGCGGCCACAATGGTCTCCCCGCAGTCTCCACAGTACCAGGCGGGAATCTGATGTCCCCACCACAGCTGCCGGGAAATGCACCAGTCCCGGGTGTTGTTCATCCAGTTCAGATAGTTTTTGGTGAAGCGCTCGGGCACGAATTGAATCTCGCCCCTTTGGACGGCTTCAATGGCAGGCCCGGCCAGGGACTCCATGCGGACAAACCACTGCTTGGAGACCATGGGTTCAATGGTGGTGTGGCAGCGGTAGCAGGTGCCCACGTCGTGCTTCAAAGGCTCAACCTCCTTCAAAGCGCCGCAGGCCTCCAGATCCGCCAGAATGGCCTTGCGGGCTTCCAGGGTGGTCATGCCGGCGTACTTGCCGCAATCCAGCACCTCCGGTTCATTGGCAGGAATATGGCCGGAGGCCAGGAGATCCTGATAGGCCCGCACATCACCCGCACCGGTCATGTGGCCGTCGTAGGTAAACACACGGACAATGGGCAGGTTGTGCCGCTGCCCGACCTCGAAGTCGTTGGGGTCGTGGGCCGGGGTGATTTTCACAACGCCGGTGCCCTTGGTCATGTCGGCGTGCTCGTCGCAGACGATGGGCAGTGTTTTGTTCAACAGGGGCAAAATCACATGGCAGCCATGCAGATGTGCATACCGGGGATCGTCCGGGTTGATGGCAACAGCCGTGTCGCCCAGCATGGTTTCAGGACGGGTGGTGGCCAGCTCCAGATATTCACCGGTCTCCTGAACCGGGTAGAGGAGGTGCCAGAAATGGCCGTCCTGCGCCTCATATTCCACTTCGGCGTCGGAAATCGAGGTGTTGCAGTGGGGGCACCAGTTGACCATGCGGTTGCCCTGATAGATCTTGCCCTCGTTGTACAGGCGGACAAAAACCTCCTTGACGGCCTCCGAGCAGCCCTCGTCCATCGTGAAGCGTTCCCGCTCCCAGTCGCAGGAGGTGCCCAGTCTGCGCAGCTGCTTGACAATCCGGTTGCCATACTTGTTCTTCCAGGCCCAGGCCCGGTCTAAAAATGCCTTCCGGCCCAGCATTTCCTTGGTCAGGCCCTCCTCCTTGAGGCTCTCGACGACTTTTGCCTCCGTTGCGATGGAGGCGTGGTCCGTGCCGGGAACCCACAGGGCGGCATAGCCCTGCATACGCTTAAAGCGGATCAGGATGTCCTGCATGGTGTTGTCCATGGCGTGGCCCATGTGCAGCTGGCCGGTGACGTTGGGGGGCGGCATTACGATGGTATAGGGTTTCTTATTGGGGTCAATCTTACCCTTGAAGCAGCCGTGCTCCTCCCAATCCTTGTAAATTCGACTTTCGACCTCGCGGGGGTCGTAGACCTTGGAAAGTTTGTTTGCCATAGTCTCCGTTCAACTCCTTGTCATGCCTCCCGTCCGGGATGGCGGCTGAGACAAATTAAAACGCCCTGAACCTTCTGTTCAGGGCGAAAAGGACGCATTTCCGCGGTACCACCTGAATTTCCACAGAACAATCCTGTGGACACTCATTCCCGATAACGGTAGGCGCCGCTGCCTTCTACATTGGCTTCAAAGGCAGAGCTCCGGGACGACTTCCGCATGCGCTGTTTGGGTTCTTGCACCGACCGAACCTTCTCTGAAAACGCTGGCGTGCGTACTCCTTCCCATCAAAGCTGTTAACATCTGCCATTATAACAGTTTTGCGTGATTTGTCAAGATTTTTCCAACCGGGACGGGCGGGCGTCAGCCCCGCTGATTCCGCAAACATTTGGCGCAAAGACAACCACCCTCCGGGCGTTGCGCTGCCCTCTTGGCAAACCATGTTCAGCAGGCCCAAATTTGATTTTTTCATTCTCTTTTCCCGGGGGAGATGGTATAATAGCCCCAGGGCTGGGAATGGACATTCCCTCTGCCCGCTGCGTTCCAGACTCCCGTGAATAGCCGGAACGCAGGGAATTTTGACACAGGAGGTGGCCCGTATGGACTGGAATACCTTGCAGCAAGCCTGTGAAAACTGCCAGAATTGCCGGCTTGGCGCCTCTAGAACCCATCTTGTCTTTGGAGATGGCAATCCGCAGGCGGAAATCATGTTCATTGGGGAAGGTCCCGGCGAACAGGAGGACCTTTCGGGCATCCCCTTTGTGGGGCCGGCGGGCCAACTTTTGGACGATATGCTGGCCATTATTGACCTGGACCGCACCCAATACTACATTGCCAACATTGTCAAATGCCGCCCTCCCCGGAACCGGGATCCCCGGCCGGATGAGCAAAACGCCTGTATGGACTATCTCCGCTGCCAGGTCAAGCTGATCCGCCCCAAGATCATTGTCTGTCTGGGCCGCATCGCCGCCATGAAGCTGATTCGCCCGGACTACCGGATCACCCGGGAACATGGACAGTGGGTGAAACAGGGGGCCTTCTGGATGACCGCAATCTACCATCCCTCCGCCCTGCTGCGCGACGTGAGCAAACGCCCGGAGACTTTTGAAGATCTGTTGTCGATTCAGGAGAAAATTTGGGAGATCTGTGACCACACCTACCCGGAGCAAAGATCCCCATCCGGTTGAGCGCTCCGTCTCCGGAAATCCTCCCCGAAAGGAATGGTTTACCATGAAATTACTGATTGTCCGCCACGGCGATCCGGATTACAGCATCGATTCGCTGACCGAAAAAGGCTGGCGCGAGGCGGAATACCTCTCGGAACGCCTGGCCAAAATCCCCACAAAAGCCTACTATGTCTCCCCATTGGGGCGGGCGAAGGACACGGCCTCCCTGACGCTGAAAAAGGTGAACCGCACGGCGACGCAGTGCGAATGGCTCCGGGAGTTTGCGCCCCGGATCAAGCGCCCCGACGCCGGCGGCAGGGACGCCATCGTCTGGGACTGGCTGCCCCAGGACTGGACAACCGACGAGGGCTTTTTCCGCCGGGACGCATGGATGGACAACGACATTATGCGCCAGGGCCATGTCAAGGAGGAGTATGATTGGGTTGTCGCCAACTTGGACGCCCTGTTGGAGGAGCACGGTTACAAACGCCAGGGCGACGTCTATCGCGCCGTCACCCCGAACAACGATACCATCGTCCTGTTTTGTCACTTTGGGTTGGAGTGCGTCCTGCTGAGCCATCTGCTCAACATCCCGCCCATGCTGCTGTGGCATGGGACCGCGGCCGCGCCCACCTCGGTCACTACCGTCGTCACCGAGGAGCGCCGGCGGGGGATTGCCTACTTTCGGATGAGCGCCTTTGGGGATATTTCCCATCTGTACATCCACAATGAGGAGCCGTCCTTTTCCGCCCGGTTTCGGGAGTGTTATGACAACGAAGACGAGCGGATGGACTAGGCATATTAAAACCTGCCAATATGCCCAAGTGACGGGCCGCTTCCGCCCATAGGGCGCTGATCTTCCCTGCAATTTACAAAGAATTGCGGCGTCAATTTGCCCTGTCCAGCGAAAAAATGCTTCGCCATTGGTCAAATTTCCAATTTTCAAACGGGGCCTAATAATAATGACAATGCAGACAACATAACTCTTTTAGTGTTTTTAAATTTCATGGTGTACCTCCCAATAGTATGAACCAAGATAAAGCGAAAACAGCCATTAGTTTGGAACTGGAAACCAACCTAAGTACATAGCAAAAAAGAGAGCACAATAATACAGCGCAAAAAGTCCTATTCCAATATACCCAGCCACTAAAAATGCAGTATACCGGCCTTTTTTGAGGAATTTAAA
>CAYWAP010000067.1:0-5336 GCA_964456525.1 uncultured Oscillospiraceae bacterium | reverse complement strand
AATCATCCGAACCCGTTTCCCTGTGAAAACCGGTTCGGATGATATTTTTTCAGGCCCTCTCCCGGGACGGCAAGGGCCGCCGCTCAGCTCAGTTCGAACATCCCGTGGTAGAGCTGATAATACACGCCCTTCTGGGCCAGCAGATCTTCGTGGTCGCCCCGCTCCACCACCTGCCCGTGCTCCAGCACCAGAATCGCGTTGGCGTTGCGGACGGTGGAGAGCCGGTGGGCAATGACAAAGACGGTCCGCCCCTCCATGAGCTGGTCCATCCCCTTTTCAATCAGGGCCTCCGTCCGCGTGTCAACGGAGGAGGTGGCCTCGTCCAGAATCAGCACCGGCGGGTCCGCCACCGCCGCCCGGGCAATAGCCAGCAGCTGCCGCTGGCCCTGGGACAAATTGGCGCCGTCCGCTGTCACCTGGGTCTGATAACCCTTGGGCAGCCGCCGGATAAAGGAGTCGGCGTTGGCAATGCGGGCTGCCCGCTCGATCTCCTCCTGGGTGGCATCCAGCTTGCCAAAGCGGATGTTATCCGCGATGGTGCCGGTAAAGAGGTGGGTGTCCTGGAGGACAATCCCCAGACTGCGGCGCAGGGCGTCCTTTTTGATGTCCCGCACGTCGATGCCGTCATAGAGCACCCGGCCCCCCTGCACGTCGTAAAAGCGGTTGATGAGGTTGGTGATGGTGGTCTTTCCCGCGCCGGTAGAACCCACAAAGGCAATCTTCTGCCCCGGCTTTGCATAGAGGGAAACATCCCGGAGCACCGGGTTCCCCCCCTCGTAACCAAAATCCACGCGCTCAAAGCGCACATCTCCCCGGAGAGGGACTCGCGTGCCGTCGGGCTTTTGCCAGGCCCAGCAGCCAGTCTTTTCCTGGCAGGGAATCAGACGGCCGTCCTCCTCCCGCACATGAACCAGATCGGTTCCCCCCTCATCCACTTCGGAGGGCTGATCCAACACCTCAAAGACCCGCTCCGCACCGGCCAGAGCCGCCAGAAGGAAATTGCTTTGCTGGGTGAACTGGTTAATGGGCATGGCCGCCTGCCGCACAAAGACCAGATAACTGGCAAGGCTTCCCACATCGGTGATGCCCCTGAGCGCCATGACGCCCCCCAGCACCGCCACAATGGCATAGTTGATATAGGAGATGGCAACCACCGCCGGAATCATGGTCGCCGCGTAGCTCTGGGCGCCCGTGCCCGCCTTGCGCAGCGCGTCGTTTTTCTCCCGGAACAGACGGAGGCTCTCCTCCTCGTGGTTGAACACCTTCACCACCTTCTGCCCGGCCATCATCTCCTCGATATAGCCGTCCAGATCTCCCAGACTGGCCTGTTGTTTGGTGTAATAGGCTTTGCTGTGCGCGCCGCTGAAGCGGATATAGAGAAACATGGCCACGTAGCACACCGCCACCACCAGAGTGAGCCGCCAGTTGAGGAGAAACAGGAGCACCAGCGTGCCCACCACCTGGATGAAGCTCTGGATGACCATGGCAAAGCTGTTGTTCAGCGCGTCGGAAATCGTGTCCACATCGTTGGTAAAATAGCTCATCACGTCGCCGTGGCGGCGGGTGTCAAAGAAGTAGAGGGGCAGGGTCTGAAGGTGGGCAAACAAGTCCCGACGGATGTCGTAGAGCACGTGCTGGGCCACCTTCACCATGGTCTGGCTGTAACCAAGGGCGGACAGGCCGCCCAGGGCGTAGATCACCGCCGTCACCGCCACGCCCCTGACCAGCGACTCCAGATCTCCCCCCGTCAGCGTGTTGACAATGGGGCGGAGCATATAGGTTCCCAGCAGGTTGGCCAGGGCGCTGATGGTCACCAGCACCGCCACCACCAACAGCAGGAACTTATGGCGTCCCATGTAGGACAGCAGGGTGCGCAGCGTATACCCCAGCCGGTTAGGCTTCTTCCCGTTGAACTGCCGAGCAGCCAAAGGACTCCCCTCCTTTCATTTGCGACGCATAGATCTCCTGATAGATGGGGTCGGATGCCAGCAGGGAGTTGTGGTCCCCAACCGCGTGAACCTTGCCATCCTCCAGAATGATGATCTGGTCGGCATCCATCACGGACGTGATTCTCTGGGCAATCAAGATCTTGGTCACGTCCGTCAGCTTGGCCAGCTCAGACCGGATTTTTGCCTCGGTGGCCGTGTCCACCGCGCTGGTGGCGTCGTCAAAAATCAGAATCTTGGGATGCTTGAGCAGCGTCCGCGCAATGCAGAGCCGCTGCTTCTGCCCTCCGGAGACATTGACGCCGCCCTGGCCCAGGTCGGTGTCCAGCCCTTTGGGCATCCGCTCCAAAAATTCGTCGGCGCAGGCCGTCCGGCAGGCGGCCCACAGGGTCTCGTCGTCCACCTCCGGCCCGCCCCATTGCAGATTCTCCCGCACGGTGCCGGAAAAGAGGACGTTCTTTTGCAGCACAATGCCCACCGCGTCCCGAAGGGCCTGAAGATCGTACTCCCGCACGTCCCGGCCCCCCACTTTCACGGCGCCCTCGGTGACGTCGTAGAGCCGGGGGATCAGCTGCACCAGCGTGCTTTTCGCCGATCCGGTGCCCCCCAGAATCCCAACCGTCTGGCCGGCGCGGATGTGGAGATCCACGCCGGAAAGGGCGCACTCTTTGGCTCCGGCATGGTATTTGAAGGAAACCTGTTCAAAGTCCACCCGGCCATCGGGCACAGCCGTCTCCGCATGGGCCGGAGAGGTCAGGACAATCTCCTCGTCCAGAATCTCCTCGATGCGCCGGGCGCTGGCCACGGAGCGGGTGAGCAGCAAAAATACGTTGGAAATCATCATCAGGGAGTTCATCACCTGCAGCACATAGCTGAGCACGCCGGTCAGCTCGCCCACCTGAAGCGTCCCGCCCAGAACCATGTTCCCGCCAAACCACATCAGGGCCACGGTGGCCGTATACATGGTCAGCTGGAACGCGGGCAGATTCAGCACCGCATAGTGAAAGGTTTTCTGGCTGGTTGCCTTGAGTTCGGCGTTGACCGCCTCAAACCGTTCCTCCTCATACTCGCCCCGGACGAAGGC
Organism: uncultured Oscillospiraceae bacterium; assembly: GCA_964456525.1. Classification (GTDB taxonomy): domain Bacteria; phylum Bacillota; class Clostridia; order Oscillospirales; family Oscillospiraceae; genus Onthomonas. The sequence continues at coordinate 2,306 of CAYWAP010000067.1, read as the reverse complement.
CTTCACCGCCCGGATTCCCGTAAGCCCCTCCTGCACCACATTGTTCAGGTGATCCACGGACTGCTGCAGGCGGCCATACATGGGGGCGACTTTGCGCACAATTCCAACGAGAACCCCCGCCAAAATGGGGGCGCACACCAGAAAGACCACCGCCAGCCGGGCGTTTATCCAAAGGGAAAAGCCCACGCCCAAAACCAGCATCACCGGGCCGCGCACCAGGGGGCGCATCCCGCCGTTGACCGCGTTTTGAATCACCGTCACGTCCGTGGTCATCCGGGTGACCAGCGAAGAGGTTTCAAACCGGTCCAGATTGGAAAAGGCAAACATCTGGACCCGCTCATACTGGGCCTCCCGAATCCGGGCGCCCCAGCCATAGGAGGCGCGGGCGGCAAAGCGGGCATACAGCAGCCCTGTGACCAGAGCCAGCAGCGCGCAAATGCCCATCTGAATGCCCTTATGGAGAATATAGGGGACATCCTGCTGGGCCACGCCCATATCGATGATGTCCGCCATCAGCAATGGGATGACAAGCTCAAAGGCGGTCTCCACCAGCACCAGCAGCGCGCCGATCAGCATGTCCCATCGGTAGGGACCCAAATAGCCCAATAGACGCTTGAAATCTCTCAAAACGGTTTCCTCCTCCGTGGTTTTCTACGCATTTCAGGCCCTGTTTAAAACATACCGGCAGGCCCAAATGACGCCTCTTTTTCCACCGATCAACATCATTATAAAATAATTTCCCCTGTTGTCAAGGCGCTGCGCCCGGGACGGGTCAACCGGCAAATCTGCACTAAAATGCCCCCTAAAAGGGCCGCCAGTTCCCACCGATGTATGGCGGGCCTCACGGACTTCCCGGAGCGTCCAGCTCCAAAATCTGTCTGGCCTGTGGCTCCTCCAGGGACTGAACCGCCCGCAGTTTTCGGTTGATGGCTCTGGTCCGGGTGCCCATGAGCATGTCCAGATCTTTGCTCGTCTGGGACAAATGCCCCTGCATTTTGGTCAGAACCTCCTCAAATTTTCCAAACTCCGTCTTGACGGCACTGAGCAGCTCCCAGACCTCATTGGAGCGCTTTTGAATGGCCAGGGTGCGGAATCCCATTTGCAGGCTGTTCAGCAGGGCGGCCATCGTGCTTGGCCCGGCAATATTCACCTGATAGTCCCGCTGCAGCGTTTCCACCAGCCCCCGGTTGACCACCTCGGCATACAGCCCTTCAAAGGGCAGGAACAGGATGGCAAAGTTGGTTGTGTACGGGGGACTTACGTATTTGGTGCGAATATCCTTGGCTTCGCCGCGAATTGTGGTCTCAAGGGCCTTATAGGCGGCCTCTACCGCCCCCTTATCTCCGCTCTCCTGGGCGTCCTGAAGCTGGGCATAGCGATCGCCGGGGAATTTGGAGTCAATGGGGAGATAGACAAAACCGCCGTCCTGCCCGGGCAGGCGCACCGCGAATTCCACCCGCTCCTTGCTGCCGGGGATGGTGGCCACATTGGTGTCATACTGCTCGGGGGAGAGAATTTCTTTCAAAATGGCTTCCAGCTGAAGCTCCCCCAAAATTCCACGGGTTTTGACCCCGGAGAGCACCTTCTTCAACCCGCCCACATCGCTGGCCAAATTCTGCATTTCCCCCAGACCTTTGTAGACCTGCTCCAATTGATCGCTAACCGATTGAAAGGACTCCGCAATGCGCTTCTCCAGGGTGGTCTGCAACTTTTCATCCACAGTCCCCCGGATTTCGTCCAATTTTTTGCTGTTTTCCACCCGCATGGACGCGATATTCTCCGCCATCGTCTGCCGGATGGCCTCCAGCCGGGTTTCGCTGGTGGTTTCCAGCGTCTTCATGCGCAGCTCCATCTGCTCCATCTGGGCAGCGTGATTCTGGCGAAACTGCCCCATTTGCGCTGACAGGCTCTCCTGCAGCTGACGGATCTGGGTATTGACGCTTTCCTGCAGCTGGGTCTGCTGGGCGCGCATTTTCCGCTCTCCGGCGTCCAGCTGGCGGGCCTGGGCGTCTGACGCCTGACGCTGGCTGGCCTGAAGCACCTGGCTCAGCTGCCCCACCGCGTTCAGATTTCCCTCTCCCAGCGTGTGTACGCTGGCCGTCATCTCCTGCCGCATCTGCTGCTGCTGCTGCGCCAGCTCCTGCCGTAAGGACAGCAGCCTTTCCTCGATTTTTTGGGTGTCCGGCTTGCGCAGCAGCAGAAAGACAACCATAGCGTCCGTCAGCAACAGCAAAATTAACAGCACAATATCCATTGCGATTGCTCCTTTCATCTGCGAAATATCCTGATGCACGTCTCATTATAGT
>CAYWAP010000066.1:0-5396 GCA_964456525.1 uncultured Oscillospiraceae bacterium | reverse complement strand
TCCCGAAATCGTTTCGATTTCGGGATTCAATCTGGCGCAGAAGAAGGGATTCGAACCCTTGAGACGCTATCAACGCCTACACGATTTCCAATCGTGCGCCTTCGACCACTCAGCCACTTCTGCCTGTCGCTTTGGGAGATCATTTCTCACAACAAGAGCATTATAGCAGAAATTTCAGAGAAGTCAAGGGGAAATTGAGGTCTCGCTTGAAAAACGTCAACATGCCCAAATAACGATTCTTTTTTCGCCACAGGGCGTTGATTTTCCCTGCAATCCACAACGGAATGGGGCGTTAAAGCGCCTTGTCTGGCGAAAAAATACTTGCCGCGGGCCGCATTTCTCATGCTCTAACAAGCCCAAAACGCTTTTGGAATCTTTTTGGAGCCTTTCTGATTCCCGGGGAAGGGCGGAAACCGGATCGATTAGTTCAGCCTGCGCAGGGCAACGGCCGCGCCCTTGGCGACGGCGCTGCCGACAACGGTGCAGACAACGGCCTCCACCAGACCCTGAATGCCGACCAGGGCAACCACAAAGGTCAGAGGATTGGCAACACCCAAGGTGGAGAGCAGGTTTTGAACGTAGTCGGTCTGATAGAAAAACAGGCAGATGTAACCCATAAAGAACAAGGTGTTCAGCAGGGGAGCGGCCAATGCGCTTATGACATAGCGGATGTTTTTGGTGGGGGCGACTGTTTGCAGCAGCCGGAAGAGCCAGCCCACACAGAGGCCCATCAGCACACGCATGGCGACGCACAGGATCAGGGTGTGCAGCGGGCTGATTTGGAAAAAGGTTCCGGTCATCACAGAGACGCCCGTGACCGCATCCTTGAAGGAAATCAGGCCAAAGACGCCGCCCAGAATGGCGCCGCACATGGGCCCCAGCAGGATGGCGCCCACCGCAATTGGCACGGTCAGGAAGGACATGTACAGCGGGCCAACCGGCACGCTGCCCAGCCCGATCAGCTTCATCACCAGCTCAATGGCAACGAGCAGTGCGATTTCGCACAGGTAACGGATGTTGATTCGTTTTGCCTTCGTGTTTGCGTTGTTCCACATATTCAATTACCTCCTGGTCAAGCCCTGTTTTCAGGTGCCTGCCGAATAAAATCGCGTGACCGGCATCTGCCCGGCCATGGCATTGCGGCCAAAGCTGCGTATCGTTTTCCGTCTCCGCTGGAAATACGATCGCGTCAGGCCGCTGCCGCCATGACACATGGGCAGCCGTCACACGGTTTCAATGAAAAGATGCGGTTTTACAGAGAACAACCGCGTTTACGCCGTCCCCTGGGCCAGAAGTGTGCAGGGAAGGGCGCAGTCAAAAGCCCGGTGGGGTGTGAATTACAAGCTCTTGCCGGTCAGCAGCTCATAGGCCTCAACATACTTGGCGATGGTTTTCTCAATCACCTCGTCCGGCAGCTGGTAATCGCTGTCCGGATGGGCCTTCAGCCAGTCGCGGACGTACTGCTTGTCAAAAGAGGGCTGGCCATGGCCCACCTCATAGCCCTCTGCGGGCCAGAAACGGGAGCTGTCAGGGGTCAGCATCTCATCGCCCAGCACCAGGTTGCCCGCGTCATCCAACCCAAATTCAAACTTGGTGTCGGCGATGATAATGCCGCAACTGAGCGCGTACTGGGCGCATTTTTGATAGAGCGCAAGGGACGTGTCCCGCAGCTGGGTGGCGTACTCCAGACCGTGGCCGGGGAAATGGGCCTCCAGAACATCAATGCTCTGCTCGAAGGAAATGTTCTCATCGTGCAGGCCGATTTCAGCCTTGGTGGAGGGCGTATAAATGGGTTCGGGCAGCTGCTGAGACTCCTGAAGGCCCTCAGGCAGCTGGATGCCGCAGACGGTGCCATCCTTCTGGTAGCTGGCCCAGCCGCTGCCGGTGATGTAGCCCCGGACAATGCACTCGATGGGGAGCATGGTCAGCTTGCGGCACATCATGCTGTTGCCGTCAAAGGCTTCCTGCTGGAAAAAGGCGGGCATATCCTTGACGTCCACAGAGATCATGTGGTTGGGCACAATGTCCTTTGTCATGTCAAACCAGAACTTGGACATCTGGGTCAGAACCGTCCCCTTTTTGCGGACCTGGTTCTTTAAAATGACGTCGAAAGCGGAGATGCGGTCGGTTGCAACCATAATCAGGCTGTCACCATTATCGTAGATCTCGCGGACTTTGCCTTCTTTGATGGGCTTTCTGTTCTCTACGCTCATAAAATTAACCCCCGAACTGTTTTTGAAATCATAGTGCAAATGGAATGTCGCATTTACAAGGGCATTATAGGCGGTTTTCATACCGAATACAACCCTGATTTGCGCATGACCCTTTATCGGTTTTGTACAATATGGATTACAGCGCCCCAATATCCCGGATGAGCTCGTCTACCGCCTCCTGGGGCGTGGCCCAGCTGGTGCAGAACCGGACGGCGTCGTGGCCGGCATCCACAGGCTCCCAGTAGGAATAGACATATTTTTTGCCCAAAGCTGCCTGCTGTTCCTTGGAGAGGATGGGGAACAGCTGATTGGTCCTGGATTCCATCAGCAGGGGACATCCGGCGGCCTGGAAGGCGGCGGCAATCTTCTGGGCCAGGCGGTCGGCATAGCGCCCCAGCTCCTGGTAAAGGCCGTCTTCAAACAGGGTCTCAAATTGAATCCCCAGCAGACGGCCCTTGGCCAGCATGCCGCCGCGCTGCTTGATGTTGTAACGAAAATCCGGCTTTAGGCCGTCGGCAGTGATCACCAGAGCCTCGCCAAACAGGGCGCCGACTTTGGTTCCGCCGATGTAAAACACGTCGCACAGGCGGGCGTAGTCGGGGAGCTGGAGGTCGCACCCCTCGGAGCCAAGGGCATAGCCCAGGCGGGCGCCGTCCAGAAACAGCCAAACCTTCCGGCTGCGGCAGACCTGGCTGATGGCGGTCAGCTCTTCTTTGGTATAGAGCGTGCCATACTCGGTGGGGTTGGAGAGATACACCATACCGGGCTGAACGGTGTGCTCGTGGTTGTAGTCCCTCCAGTGGTTGTCAATGGTCTGGGCCACCTGCTGCGCGGTGATTTTGCCCTCTTTTGAGGGCAGAGCCAGGATCTTGTGGCCGGAGGCTTCCACAGCCCCCGTCTCATGGGCGTTGATGTGGCCGGTGTCGGCGGAGATCACGCCCTGCCAGGGGCGCAAAGCGGCGGCGATCACCGTGGTGTTGCACTGGGTGCCCCCCACCAGAAAGTGGACATCGGCGTCCGGGGCCTGTATGGCCTCCTGAATCCGGCGGCGGGCCTGCGCACAGTGGGGATCCAGGCCGTAGCCCTCGGTCTGCTCCAGATTGGTGGCCATCATGCGCTCCATAATGCGGGGATGCGCCCCTTCGCCATAATCACATTCAAAACGAATCATCGGGAAAACTCCTTATTCACTCAGCGTATAGGACCAGGCAGCGCGAATCTGAGAGGACAACGTGCTGTACGTCCAGGTTTTCGCGCTGTTTTCCAGGCTGTTGGGGTCGTTGACGGTAAAACCGTCTTCATCGTAGCCGGTGATGACGATAAAGTGTCCGCTCGTCGTGAAGTCGCCCGCGCCCACCGAGCAGATGATGGGACGGCCCAGATCCAGCTGCTTTTTCAGATTCCACTCGGAAACCGACACAGACGTGGAGGACAGGCCAAAATGGAGGGCGGCCTGGGTCATCAGGGTCCACTTGGAGCCGCTGCCATTGGTGTAATAGCCGTTTTCGTCGGCATATTCGGCGATCACATCCGGGGTCAGGCTGGTGTCGCCCGTCAGGTATATGGCCACCATGGAGAGACAGGTGGGGCCGCAACCGGTATAGCCCAGCAGGCCGTCGCCGTATTCCAGATAGCCCCAGCGCTCATCCCACTGGAGCAGCTCGGGGACGGTGGACAGATCCACCTCGTCAGAGATGTCCGTGTCGAAGGTCTCGCCGATCTTGCTGGGGTAGGCGAGGACATAGTCCATGGTCTGGGGGTAGTCCGCTGCCATTTGCAGCAGGCGCTCCGGAATGGCGTTTTCAAACAGCTCGCCCACCGTGGTCTCCACACCGTCCACGGTGACGACGGCATTCTCATAACGGCAGAGAATTTCACTGGCCTGGGGATATTCCGACTGCATGGCGTACAGCTCCCCGGCATAGCCAGTGTCATCGGCGAATTGTTCCAGATCGACCTGGGAGAAGTCGAAGGAATCCATGTCGGTGGTCGAGGAAGCGGATTCGCTTTCATCCGTATCTTCCGAGGATGTGGTCTTGTCCCCGAAGGCGTTATAGATATAAGTGATATACCCATCCTCAGAGTTCTGTTCAGACTGTTCCTGTTCCCAGAGGATAAAAGACGAAATCACAGTTTCGGCGCCCCAGATGGTCATACCCAGGACGATGAACAGGGAGAGGATGCACAGAATCAATTCAATTTTCAGCCAGGGATATATGCGGTGTTTCATATTGCCACGCTGCGCATGTTGGACAGAAGCGGTTTGGATGGTCATTCAGCGAGCCTCCAATAATACAGGGAAATCCGGGCACACAAGAAGTGTGTCCCGTTTATCTTTTTGGAAAACGTGTTGTGGGTCTGGAAAAGAACGGCGCTTAACGGGTGCCGAAAATACGGTCGCCGGCGTCGCCAAGGCCGGGGATGATGTAGCCGTGATCGTTCAGGCAGTCGTCCAGCGCGGCCACAAATACATCCACATCCGGATGATCCTTTGCGACGGTTTCCAACCCTTCGGGGGCGGCCAGCAGGTTCAGCATGGTGATCTTCTTGCAGCCGTAATCTTTGATGAACTGGATGGCCGCGGTTGCGCTGCCGCCGGTGGCCAGCATGGGATCCACAATCATGACGTCGCGCTCAGCAATGTCCTGGGGCATTTTGCAGTAATATTCCACAGGGGCCAGGCTCTCAGGGTCCCGGTACAGGCCAATGTGCCCCACCTTTGCGGAGGGGAGCAGCTTCAAAACGCCGTCTACCATGCCCAGTCCTGCCCGGAGAATGGGGACGATGGCAATTTTCTTGCCGGAGAGAACCTGGCAGTTGGCAACGCCGACAGGGGTCTCAACCTGGACCGGAGCGGTGGACATGGTGCGGGTGGCTTCATAGGTCAGGAGCATGGCAACCTCCCCCACGACGGTTCGGAAGGCCTGGGTGCCGGTGTTCTTGTCGCGAAGGATCGCCAGTTTATGGGAAATCAGGGGATGGTCAACCAGGTGGATCTGTTTGTAATCTTTGAAATTGCGCATGATGGACACTCCTTTTGGTGGACAGATAGGTGAGTTTTGTCGTATGTATGTTTATTGTTTAAGGCGTTGTCCGGCGAAAAAGTTCCTCGCCATTGGGCACCTTTCCCAGTCTCAGACAAGGCCCAGCCGGGCATTGCGCTCGCGCTCTGCCTGGGAAAGA
>CAYWAP010000065.1:0-5439 GCA_964456525.1 uncultured Oscillospiraceae bacterium | reverse complement strand
GAGCGCATCCTTGGTAAGGATGAGGTCGGCAGTTCGAATCTGCCTATCAGCTCCAGAAAAACCCCCGTAATCAACCGATTACGGGGGTTTTTCATGCAAAAAGCTATGCGCTTTCAACGGTGCTTCTGCCATTGGTGTTTATTTGGTGTTTATCCGACCTGATAACGTCGGAAAACCGGTCAAAGGTTTGGTCTGCCTTGCTCTCTGCCTCTGCTATGACATGGGCATAGATGTTTGCTGTGGTGCTTGCTTTTGCGTGCCCCAGCTGCCTGGAGACCACCACCAGGGGAACCCCGTCGGAGATTTGCAGGCTGGCGAATGTATGCCGGAGGCTGTGGACAGAGACATAGGGCAGGCCAGAGCCGCGAATGAAACGCCGGAACCAGGTGGTTACGCTGGTGGGGAATGTGGGGCTTCCATCATCCCCAGTGAACACATAGCCGGTTTCCTTCCAAGCGTCCCCCAATGCTTCCCGCTGTGCCTGCTGCCATGCCTGTTGTTCCATCAAAAGGGCCACGGCGGTTGCGCTCAGGTGGAGTGGGCGGCGGGAGGTCTTGGACTTTGGAGAATCCACGTAGACGCCCTTCTGTGGGGTGTAGTTCATCGTCCGGCGGATGGTCAGAGACCTGGAAGCAAAGTCGATGTCCTCCCACATAAGCCCCAGCAGCTCACCCCGGCGCAGGCCGGAAAATAGGTCGAAGGTTATCATGCAGCGCCATTTGACGGGTTCAGCCTGGAGTAGCTCCAGCATCTTCCGGGCCTCTGGTTCGTCCAGGTAGCGGGCCTCCTTGCCCTCCAGCTTTGGCCGCTCTGCTCTTTCAATGGGGCTCGTGGACAGATACCCCCATTTAACCGCCTTGGCCAGGACGGCGGACAAGGTGCGGTGTATGGCCACAATGGACGCGCTGGAGAGTGGCCCGCCGGTCTGCTGATTACCTCCCTGTTGCGCTAGGGAGGCATAGAATCGGTTGATCTGCGTGGCGTTCAGGTCACAGAGCCGGACATGTCCCAACACTTTGTTGACCCGCGCCATGTCCCGCTCATAATTCCTGAGTGTTGTGGGCTTCAGATGGGAGCGGGCATAATCCTCCATGTACCGCTGTGTGAATGCCTGTAGCCGGATATTCCCATTGACGGAAACCGCCCCGCTTTTCACCTGCTCTTCAAACAGGACTGCTTGACGGCTGATCTCCTTCTCCACCTGTCGGGGCGTCATACCGGGGTCGGGCGTCCATGTGGTGGATGCCCTGATCTGTTTCCCTTGCAGGTCATAGCCACAGGAAACCGTGATCCGGTAGCTTTTCCCGCGCTTTTGAACTGTCGCCATAAGAAGACCCCCCTGTGGTTCACACCACGCCGCCGCTCAGAGATGGGTGGCTTTATTTTTGCCCTCAGACGCCACAGAATGTGGTAGGATCGGATTTTGCGGCTTATGGTGACCTTATCTATGTCATTCTGTGACCCGTAGAGCCGCCGTCACACTTCCGGGGGGGGGGGTCAGTTCCCCTTCCTGTACTCCGGAACCTTAGTCAGCATCTCCACCAGCGCCGCCGCTCTGTCCCGTCCGTCTGTGTTTAGCTGGCTGTAAAGGCGGAGGAGGCGGGCGGCATCCTCTGATTCAACCATTTCCGTCTGCTCTCTGTCGGAGCGGGAGTTCTCCGCGTCCCTGATCTGGTCGCGGTTGAATATATTCCCCTCAGACTCCCGCCCCTCCTCCGGGCTGACAAAACAGTAGAAATAGGGCTCTCCGTTCGACGCGTAATTGTACCCCATGTTCAGAGCGTGGGCAATCCTGTTCAGTGTTTCTCTCCTGGGATTGCGCTTCCCCTTTTCGTACTGGGTGTAGCTCTGCATGGTTATCCCCATTTTTTCGGCCACTCGCGTCTGTGTCTGGCCGCTTTTGATTCTCGCCTTTTTCAGCCTTTCCGCAAAGCTCATTTTCAGCACTTCCCATACTGTATATGCTCCAGTGTATCATATCCATTATTTATGGGTCAAGTCACTTCGTCTAAAGAACATTTTTTTATTGACAAACCAAGTCAAAGGGATTAAAATGGGAGTAGAATACAAGACATTCTGACTTAAGAACTATGGAGGTGCATCAAATTGAAGATTGACCGGAATCGTTTTGATCTTGCGCTTGCCCGTGCTGGCTGGACCATGGCGGAAGCGGCGGAGCGGTCCGGGCTCAGCCGACAGCGGCTGTCTGATCTGCTGCGGCAAGAGCGCGTGTCGCCCCGGACCCTTTGGAAGGTTGCGGTCGGCCTGGGGGTCGATGTGGAAGAGCTGATCTCGGAAGAGGGTGGATGACTATGGCGGAAGAAAGCAGACGAGTGCCGCGTATGCGGACGGCTGCGGGGATTATGGCCTTAATCCGGGAGGCAGACCCCGGCACAGAGGTGACGGAGTACCACATCCGCCGGCTGCTCAAGAGCGGGAAGGTGCCTGTGGCCCCCTCTGGGCGGAAACAGCTGGCCGATGCCGACAAGGTGATTGCCCTGTTGGCCGCCGGAACGGAGCGGGAGGCGTCGCGATGAGGACGAATACACCCATGCGGGCCATCCGGGCCAAGTGCCTGGAGTGCTGCTGTGGAAGTGCGGCAGAGGTCAGGCGGTGCACCATTCCGCACTGCTCGTTGTACCCCTATCGGTTCGGACACCGCCCAGAATCAAATCTGAGCGCTGAGACCCCCACTTTTTCGGGGGGTACAGCGGCGAACTGCCCCGAGGGGTACATGGATATACCCCAGGACGAACGGGGTGAAACTCGAAGGGAGGAGCCATATGAGCCAGAAGAAAAATAAAGCCGGCCCTGCTGTAATGGCTGATGTGCCGGGCGGTGACTATCTCGGGCAGGGCAACCCCTGCGACTGCTGCCTGATTTGTGAGCGGGACAGCTTCGACGGGATCATGGCGGGGGATCTGCTCTACATCAAGCGCGAAATGCCGGAGAGCGGGGAGCTGGCCGTGGTCTATGGGCAGGAGGACGAATTTCGGCTGTGCCGGTTCTGGCAGACGCTGAAGGGGGCCGTGCTGTATGGGGACGACGGGCAAACAGACCTTTTCGAGGACGGGGCGGAAAATATCCCGGTCTTTGGGCGGGTCACAGGCTTTTCCCGCAAGCTGAAACGTGAGGAGGCGGAACAATGCCCGCATACATCGTGATACCGCTGATTCTGGGCCTGACCCTGGCGGCGGTGGTGCTGGCCGGGGTGTGCTACGGCGTCAAGGAGGGCATCGCCCGGCTGATCGGAGGGGCGGAGCGTGACGATATCTGAAATTCTCCGGCACTTCGACGGGGTGAAGGGGGGGCAAGGCCGATATATGGCCAAGTGCCCGGCCCACATGGACGCAGACCCCAGCCTGTCCATTGGCCTGGGCAGGGATAGCCGCATCCTGCTGCACTGTTTCGCCGGGTGCCGCACCGAGGACATCCTGGACGCCGTGGGCCTGAGCAAGCGGGACCTGTTCGCGGAGGACTGGAGAGGCGCCCCGCTCCCGGAGTTTGAGCCCATCCAGACCGGCAACACCGGCAGCCAGGAGTGGACAGAGGCGGAATACCTCTATCCCGGCGGAAACCTGAAGAAGGTCAAGAAGCGTGACGCCAACGGCAAGAAGCGGATGTACTGGATGCGCCGGACGGGGGACAGCTGGACGCCAGCGCGTGGGGATGTGGAGAAGCTGCTGTACGCCCGTGGGCCTCTGGACAGCCCGGTGTTTCTGGTGGAGGGGGAGAAGGACGTGGACACCCTCCATGCCCTGGGCTTCTCCGCCGCCTCCCTCCCGGACGGGGCCAACAGTAAGTGGTATGACCACTATGGGGTTGCCCTCGCCGGGAAAGACGTGTTTCTCATCCAGGACAACGACAAGCCCGGCAAGGCCTTTGCCGCCCGGATCGCCGGGGAGCTGCTGCAAGAGGCCCGGAGCGTCCGAGTGCTGGATCTGACCCAGGCCTGGCCGGAGCTGCCCGAACACGGGGACGCCACCGACCTGTTGGACTACATGGGCAAGGAGGCCGGGTGTGATGCTCTGGCGGCATTGATGCACAGCGCCCAGCCCTGGACGGCGGAGACGGCGGCGGAGCGGGACGAATTCCTCTCCCTGTTCCCCCCGCTGACCCAGTTCAAAGAGGAAGAGGCGTCCTGGCTGATCCCCGGCTGGATACCAGAGGGGCAAATTACCCTGATCGCCGCCGACGGAGGCACCGGAAAAACCACACTGTGGATCAACATTGTGGCCGCCCTGAGCAGCGGAAAGCCCTGCATCCTGGACCCGCCGGGTTATGTCCGATCACCGGCTAAAGTGGCCTTCTGCACAACTGAGGACAGCGTGAGAAAGAAGCTGCTGAAAAAGCTGAGGGAGGCCGGGGCCAACCTGGCCAACGTGACGGCCATGGACATGGCGGCGGACAAGAGCGGGGCGCTGCGGCGCTTCAAGTTCGGCTCGGCAGAGATGGAGCGGTTCGTGAAGTACTTTCATCCCGTGGCCTGTGTCTTTGACCCGGTGCAGGGCTTTGTGCCGCCGGAGATCAACATGGGAAGCCGCAACGCCATGCGGGACTGTATGGCCCCGCTGATTACCCTGGGGGAGGAAAACGGCACCACCTTCCTGGTGATCTGCCACACCAACAAGCGCAAAGGGGCCTATGGCCGGGACCGGATCGCCGACAGCGCCGACCTGTGGGACATCTCCCGCTCCGTCATTATGGCCGGGTACACCGAGGCCCAGGGGGTGCGCTACCTGTCCAACGAGAAGAACAACTATGCCGAGCTCCAGGAGACGGTGCTGTTCTCCATTGACAGCCGGGGCCAGATCGTCAGGGAGGGGACTACTTGGAAGCGGGACAAGGACTTTGTGCAGGATGCGGCCCGGGCGGCCTCCGCGCCCCAGCGGGAGGACTGCAAGGAGTTCCTGATCCAGACCATCGAAGAGGCGGGCGGCGGTATGCCCACCGCAGACCTGGACGCAAAGGCCAAACTGGCGGGATATAGCTTCACGGCCATCAAGCGGGCCAAGAGCGACCTCAAGAAGGAGTGCCGGGTGTCGTACTTCCAGACCGGTAGCACGCGAAACAAAGATAATGCCTGGCACATTAAGCTGGAGCACGGTTTCGAGCCCGTAGAACTCCCGGACAATACACCCGTTCCATTCGCTTCCCCGTCAGAGATCTCAAAGTGGTCTAGTTAATCCTCAAAGCATTGATATTACAAGGAAATTTTAACTATACCAGGTGGTCAAGTTAAACAGGTTATCACCCCTTTTGAGCTTTTAACTATACCACCTGGTCAAGTTAAAAAGCCATTGGGGCCGTAAGGAAAAACTTTAACTCGACCACTTTCCGTCTCTCTGACGGCGGGGGTGGTACAGTGCACCAGTTAAAACAGCCGTGAAACACGGCGGGAAAGGAGATCAATATGGAAATCTTTGACGGTAAGAAAAT
>CAYWAP010000064.1:0-5758 GCA_964456525.1 uncultured Oscillospiraceae bacterium | reverse complement strand
TTTATCATGGGTTCGTTTGGCCGGAAAAAGTTTCATGATTTTGGCGTGAATCATAGAATTTTGGGATTGACAAGGCCCCCTCCTTGTGTTAGAATCATTACGATTTTGGAAGGATCATCACGAGTCTTTTCAAAGCAATTGTTCAGGACCACTCCGGCGAGGAGTTAAGGCCATACGGACAGCCGGGTCCACTGCCGATTGGCGGCCTTTGTGCAGCCTTATTGATTGAGTTAAAAGCTCAAATTTTATAAGTTGGTTACTTCATAACCGAAATGCGCCTGTGCGCAGACTTGTGAAACGGTCAATAAGAGTAGCAAATGTATAATTGCTATGATAGACTCTATTTACTCCGTCCTACCTGAATATCTGCTGATATTTACGTTCTTGACGGTTCGCTGTTGTTGCAAATTTCGACGGCAGCCTCCGTGTTAAGAAGTAAAGGATGCTGTTCGGATAGCAAATGCAAGTTGTGCAAAGCGCGCAGCTTGCATTTTTTGCATTTTTTGTGGTAATCAACGGGAGGGGGAAAAAGAAAATGGAGATCAGCCGAACCCACCTGGATCAAAGCCGCGCCCCCATCTATGAGGCGTTGGAACATTTCCGGCGAATGCGGGTCGTCCCCTTTGACGTACCGGGACACAAACGGGGCCGGGGCAACCCGGAGCTGACAGCCTTTCTGGGGCAGCAGTGTGTCGGCGTGGATGTCAACAGCATGAAACCGCTTGACAACCTTTGCCACCCAATTTCCGTGATTCACGAGGCGGAAGAACTGGCTGCCGACGCCTTTGGCGCCGCCCACGCCTTCTTAATGGTAGGCGGCACCACAAGTTCAGTCCAGAGTATGGTGCTGACAGCCTGCAAGCGGGGGGATGAGATCATTCTGCCCCGCAATGTCCACAAAAGCGTCATCAACGCGCTGGTGCTCTGCGGGGCGATTCCGGTATATGTGAACCCGGAAGTGAATCAGCGACTGGGGATTTCCCTGGGAATGCAGCGGGAACAGGTGGCCAAGGCCATCGCCGAACATCCCAACGCAGTGGCGGTGTTGGTGAACAACCCCACGTATTATGGCATTTGCAGCGACCTTCGTTCGATTGTCAAGATGGCCCACGACGCCGGCATGTATTGCCTGGTGGATGAGGCTCACGGCACCCACTTTTACTTCGGCAGAAGTCTCCCGGTTTCGGCGATGGCTGCTGGGGCGGATATGGCCGCCGTGTCCATGCACAAAAGCGGCGGAAGCCTGACCCAGTCCAGTCTGCTGCTGGTGGGGCCACGGATTCACCCCGGCTATGTGCGCCAGATCATCAATCTGACCCAGACCACTTCGGGCAGCTATTTGCTGATGTCCAGTCTGGACATCAGCCGCCGCAATCTGGCTCTGCGGGGCCGGGCGGTGTTCCAACATGTGGCCGACATGGCCGAGTACGCCCGGGAGGAGATCAACGCGGTGGGGGGGTATTACGCCTTTGGCCGGGAGCTGATAAACGGCAACTCCATCTTTGATTTCGACACGACGAAATTGAGCGTACACACCCTGGATATTGGCCTTGCCGGCATCGAGGTCTATGACCTTCTGCGGGATGAGTACGACATTCAAATCGAATTCGGGGACATTGGGAACTTCCTGGCCTACCTCTCCATAGGGGACCGGTCCCAGGAGGTGGAGCGGCTGGTCAGCGCCCTGGCGGAGATCCGCCGCCGCTACCAGACAGACGGAACCGGCCTTTTGAATCAGGAGTACATCGATCCGGAGGTGGTCACCAGCCCCCAAGAGGCGTTTTACGCCGATAAGGTCAGCCTGCCGCTGGAGGAGAGCGAGGGGCGCGTGTGCAGCGAGTTTGTCATGTGCTATCCGCCGGGAATCCCGATTCTGGCCCCTGGGGAGCGTATTACCGCGGAAATTCTGGAGCACATCCAATACGCGCGGGAAAAGGGCTGCAGCTTGACCGGCCCGGAAGACCCTGAGCTGAAGCGGCTGAATGTATTGGCGTGAGAGGTGGCGATAAGATGGAACTGTGGTTTAGTGAATTTCACACCCCGGATGTGAAGCACAGCCTTCGGGTCAATCAGCATTTGTACTCCAAGCAGAGCGATTACCAGCGCATTGATATTTTTGAGACGCCGGAGTTTGGGCGTGTCCTGGCGCTGAACGGCAATGTGATGCTGACAGAGCGGGACGAATTCATTTACGATGAGATGATCACCCATGTGCCGATGGCGGTACACCCCGGCATCAAGGACATTCTGGTCATCGGCGCCGGAGATGGCGGCGTAGTGCGGGAGCTGACCCGTTATGACCGGGTGGAGCGCATCGACCTGGTGGAAATGGACCCCCAGGTGGTGGAGGCCTGCCGCACCTATCTGCCCAGCAACGCCTGCCGGCTGGACGACCGCCGGGTTCACATTTACTTTGAAAACGCCCTGAAATTTGTCCGGCGCTGCGAGGAAGACTATGATCTGATCATCGTGGACTCCACCGATCCCTTTGGCCCCTCCGAGGGGCTGTTCACCCGGGAATTTTACGGGAACTGTTACAACGCGCTGCGGGAGGACGGCATTATGGTCAACCAGCAGGGCAGCCCTTTCTATGCGGAGGATGCCAGCGCCATGCAGCGCAGCCATAAGCGCATTGTCAAGACATTTCCCATCAGCAAGGTGTATCAGGCCCACATCCCCACCTATGCGGCGGGCTACTGGCTGTTTGGCTTTGCCAGCAAAAAGTATCACCCCACCGACGACTTGGACGCCGGGGCCTGGAATGACCTCAACCTGCGCACCCGCTACTACACCACCAGGCTGCATGTGGGCGCGTTTTGGCTGCCCGCCTTCCTGGAGGAAATGCTGCGGGAGGTAGAGGAGTGAGCCATGCTGAATCCCAATGTTGAGACCTTTATCGGCTGTGACGCCGGGTATGCCGGCGCCTCCATCGTGCTCTACGGCGCTCCCTTTGATTCCACCACCAGCTTCCGCCCCGGCGCCCGGTTTGGCCCCTCCGCCATGCGGCACGAGAGCTTTGGACTGGAGACCTACAGCCCCTATCAGGATGCCGATTTGACGGACTGCGCCGTGTTTGACAGCGGGGACATGGAGCTGTGCTTCGGCAGCGCGGAAGCGGCCCTGGAGGACATTGAGGCCCGGGCTTCCCAGATTCTGAGGGACGGGAAATTTCCCCTGCTGCTGGGCGGCGAGCATCTGGTCACCCTGGGGGCCGTGCGTGCCGCGGCAAAAAACCATCCCGGGCTCCACATCGTCCACTTTGACGCCCACGCAGACCTGCGGGACGACTATTTGGGGGCCAAGCTCAGCCATGCCTGCGTCCTGCGGCGCTGCCACGACCTGCTGGGCGATGGGCGCATTCATCAGTTCTGCATCCGCAGCGGTGAGCGGGAAGAATTTCAGTTTGCCAAGGCCCACACAGAGCTTCATCCCTTCTGCTTTGACGGGCTCGAGCAGACCGTTGCCGCCCTCCGGGAGCAGAAGGTTCCCGTCTATTTGACAATTGATCTGGACTGTCTGGATCCCTCCGCGTTCCCGGGGACGGGAACCCCGGAAGCTGGCGGCGTCAGCTTTGTCCAGCTGCTGAACGCGATCCGAACGGTCTGCACTGCAAATGTGGTGGGGGCCGATGTCAATGAGCTCGCCCCGGCGCTGGATCCCAGCGGCGTCTCAACCGCCACCGCCTGCAAGGTACTGCGGGAACTGATTTTGGCACTGTATCAGAAAAATCGTTTATAAAAAAGGAGTGTTGCACCTATGAGCAAGGTTCTCGTGATTGGCTGCGGCGGGGTTGCATCCGTCGCCATCCACAAATGCTGCCAGGTCAGCGATGTGTTTACCGAGCTGTGTATTGCCAGCCGCACAAAGTCCAAATGTGATCAGCTGGCCGCGGAACTGGCCCCGAAGACAACGACAAAGATCACCACGGCCCAGGTGGATGCCGACGATGTGCAGCAGGTCATCGACTTAATCCGTGCCTATCAGCCCGATCTGGTGATGAACATCGCCCTGCCCTACCAGGATTTGACCATCATGGACGCCTGTCTGGCCTGCGGCGTCAATTATATGGACACCGCCAACTATGAGCCGGAGGACACGGACGACCCCCAGTGGCGGGCCGTCTATGAAAAGCGCTGCAAGGAAGCGGGTTTCTCTGCCTACTTTGACTACAGCTGGCAGTGGGCCTACCGCAAAAAGTTTGAGGAGGCCGGCCTGACCGCTCTGCTGGGCTGCGGCTTTGACCCGGGCGTGACCCAGGCTTACTGCGCCTATGCCAAAAAGCACGAATTTGACACCATTGACACCATTGATATTCTGGACTGCAACGGCGGCGACCACGGCTACGCCTTTGCCACAAACTTTAACCCGGAGGTCAACCTCCGGGAGGTCTCCGCCCCCGGCAGCTACTGGGAGGACGGACACTGGGTGGAGATTCCCCCCATGAGCATCAAGCGGGAGTATGACTTCGACCAGGTGGGCCACAAGGATATGTACCTGCTCCACCATGAGGAGATCGAGAGTCTGGCCCAGAACATCCCCGAGGTCAAACGGATTCGGTTCTTTATGACCTTTGGCCAGAGCTATCTGGACCATATGCGCTGTCTGGAGAATGTGGGAATGCTGTCCACCAGCCCCATTGAATTTGAAGGGCAGCAGATCGTGCCGATTAAGTTCCTGAAGGCGCTGCTGCCCGACCCCGCCAGCCTTGGCCCCCGCACCAAGGGTAAGACCAATATTGGCTGCATCTTCACCGGCAAGAAGGATGGCAAGGACAAGACCTACTACATTTACAATGTCTGCGACCATCAGGAGTGCTATCGCGAGGTGGGAAGCCAGGCCATCAGCTACACCACCGGCGTGCCGGCCATGTGCGGCGCGCTGATGCTGCTGACCGGCCAGTGGAACAAACCCGGCGTCTACACGGTGGAAGAGTTCGATCCCGATCCCTTCCTGGATGCCCTGGACCAGTACGGCCTGCCCAGGAGCGAGAGCCGGACGCCGGTTCTGGTGGACTGATGGGGACACTGCGAAAAAAAGACACCCGTCCGCCCTTCACGGGGCTGGGCGGGTGTTTCCCGGAGGAGCGGTTTGGCTCGCTGCCGACGCCCTGCTATATCCTGGACGAAGGGGCGCTGCACCGCAACGGCGCGATACTGGCAGGCGTGGCGGCGCGCACGGGCTGCAAAATCCTGCTGGCACAGAAGGCGTTTTCCAATTACGACCTGTATCCAACCCTTGCCCCGTATCTGGCCGGGACGGAGGCCAGCGGCCTCTATGAGGCCCGTCTGGGCGCCGAGGAGATGCCCGGCAAAGAGGTTCATGTGTTCTGCGGAGCCTATCGGGATGAGGAGTTTTCAGAGTTGCTGCGCTATGCCGATCACATTGTGTTCAATTCCCCGCGCCAGCTGATCAAGTTTGGCCCAGCCGCCAAAAAAGCGGGCAAAAGCGTAGGGCTGCGCATCAATCCGGAGTGCTCTACCCAGGAGGGGCATGAGATTTACGACCCCTGCTCCCCGGGCAGCCGCCTGGGCGTCACCCGCGCCCAGTGGGATGAGGCAATGACGCCGGAGGGAATGGCGCTGTTGGACGGGCTTCATTTCCACACCCTGTGCGAACAGGACGCCGATGCGCTGGAGGTTACGCTGCGATCTGTGAAAGAACGCTTTGGAGATGTCTTGCCCGGTATGAAGTGGCTCAATTTTGGCGGCGGACACCACATCACCCGGCCGGGATACGATATTCCCAGGCTGGAGCGGTG
>CAYWAP010000063.1:0-5820 GCA_964456525.1 uncultured Oscillospiraceae bacterium | reverse complement strand
TCATTCCACGGTTTTCAGGGACTCCACCATGTCGATTTTGCTCAGCCGTTTCCCGGCGATGGCATTGACCAGCAGGGCAAAGAGGAGCGTCAATCCGGCAGCCAGAACGTAACTGAGGGTGTGGGCAGACCGGCCGAACATGACCAGCTCCACCTCCACGGTGGTGATGAGATACTGGTGGAAGAATTTCCCCAGTATCAGCCCCAACACCATGCCGATCAGGGTCAGTACCAGATTTTCCCGGAACACATAGCTTCTCATCTCCCGGTCCCGGAAGCCCAGCACCCGCAGCGTGGCCAGCTCCCGCAGCCGCTCCGTGATATTGATGCTGGACAGGTTGTAGAGCACCACGAAGGCCAGGGCGGCGGCGGCGCAGATGATGATGATCACCGCCGGGTAGACGCCGTTCAGCTGATTTCGGATCATGTCCTCGGACTCACTCACGTAGTAAATGCCGCTGACCGAATCCAGCTCCAGCAGCCGGCTCCCGAAGGTTTCCCAGTCCGCGTCCTCGGGATAGGACAGGAGGATTTCGTTGTCATCGGGCTGGGTGCCAAAGGCCTGTTCGTAGGTGCCCTTGGTCATGTAAATATAGTGCTGGACGTAATTTTCCACAATGCCGGTGATCTCCACCGTTCCCCGGTCGTCCCCCGAGATAACGGTGATGCTGTCCCCAACGGACAAGCCCAGAAGATCCGCCGTCTTCTCCGAAATCAGCGCCCCTTCCGATTCCATCTCCACCGATTCCCCTGTGGTCCGGTCCCGGAAGGTCCAAAAACCCTCCAAATCCTCCGGCTGCTCCACCGCCAGCAAACTGCCGCTCAGGGAGTAGGTGGAACTCTCCAGCGTCACCGACGTCAGGTAGCAGGAGGCATAGTCCTCTATCTCGCTCTCCTCGCCGATGGCCTGGGTCAACTCTTCTATCTCCGCCTCGTCCAAATCATCCTCGATGTAGAGGACGGCGGAATAAGTGCTGATGTCTTCATACTGAAGGTCCACCACGTCCATAATGGAATCCCGCAGCCCGAACCCGGAGACCATCAACGCGGCGCAGCCGGCAATGCCGATGACGGTCATCCAGAACCGCTTCTGATAGCGGAACAGGTTCCGCGCCGTCACCTTCTGGCTGAAGGACATGCGCTTCCAGAGGAAAGTAAGGTACTCCATCCAAACCCGCTTTCCCGGCTCCGGGGCCTTGGGCCGCATCAGGGTAGCCGGGGTCGCCCGCAGGGTGGCCAGCGCCGCCACCAAAACGGCGATCGTGCAGCAGGCCACAGCCGCCAGCATACAGACGATTGCTGTGGGCCAGGAGAAGGTCAGGGATACGCCAGGATAGTCATACATGACCTTCCAACAGGTGACGATCACCCAGGGAATCCCAACCGCGCCCAGCACCAGGCCAATGACGCCGCCAATCAGGGAGGCCGCCAGACCATAGCCCACGTACTTCCGGGCGATGTCCAGCTTGGAATAGCCCAAGGCCTTCAGGCCGCCGATTTGGGTTCGCTCTTCCTCCACCATTCGGGTCATGGTCGTCAGGCACACCAGAGCCGCCACCAGGAAAAACACGGTGGGGAACAGCGCAGCCAGCTTATTCATCCGCTGGGCGTCCTGCTGGTAGCTGGCAAAGCCCGTATTCGAAGACCGGTCCAGAACGTACCACTCCGCCTCCGAAAGGCTGTCCACTTCACTCTGCGCGTCCTCAATCTCCTGCCGGGCGTCGGCCAGCTCCTGTTCGGCCTCCTCTTTGGCGGACTCGTATTCCTCCAGTCCGTCCTGATATTCCTGTTCGCCCTCCACGAGCTGGGTATAGGCGTCGGCCAGCTCTGCTTCGCTGTCCTCCACCTGCTGCCGGGCATCGGCCAGCTCCTGCAGGCCGCTCTCATATTCCTCCCAGCCCTCGTCCAGTTCCTGCCGGGCGTCCTCCAATTCGGCTTTTGCCGCATCCAACTCGGCCCGGCTCTCTTCCAACTGGGCTTTTGAAGCCGCCAGCGTCTGCTCGTTTTCGTTCAGCTGCTCCGTTCCAGAGGCGATCTGCTCCGCGGCCTCGGCCAGCTGAACCTTTGCCGCATCCAACTCGGCCCGGCTCTCCGCCAGCTGGGCCTTCGTTTCATCCAGCTGGGTCCGGCTCGCGTCCAGCAGGGCCTTTGTCTCATCCAGCTGGGTGCGGCTCTCCGCCAGAATCTCCTGAGCCTGATCCAGGCTCTCTTTTTCCTGATCCAGCGTCGCCTGGGCCTCGGCCAGCAGGGCGTCCACCGCGTCCTCATCCAGACCGCTCTCCAGCAGCGCCTGCCGTTGGGCTTCCAGACTGTCCGCCGCGCTCTGCCACGCCGCCAGCCCCGCTTCATACTGGGCCAGACTCTCTTCATAGGCCCCTTCTCCGGCCTGATATTGGGCGAGTCCCTCTTCGTAGGACGCCTCTCCCGCCTCATATTGGGACAGTCCATCGGCGTAAGCTGCTTCTCCCGCCTCATACACGTCCAGCATCGACTGATATTGTTCCTGCGCATCCTGAAGGGTCGCTACCGCATCCTGATACAGCGCATAGCCGGATTCATAGGCCTCCAGTCCCTCCTGATAGGCCTGTTCCCCTTCCTCGTACTGGGCGTAGCCCTCTGCGTAGTCCTGCTCGCCCTCTTCCAGCGTCTGTTTGGCATCGGCCAGCTCCTGCTCCGCCTCGGCAATCTGCTGCGCGGCGTCTTCCAGCTCGGACAGTCCATCCTCGTACTCCTGCCAGCCCTCTTCCAGCTCCTGGGCGGCGTCCTCCAGCTCCTGGGCTGCATCGGCCAGCTCCTGCTCCGCCTCGGCCTGGGCATCGTTGTACTCCGACCAGGCATCGTCAATTTCCGCCTGGGCCTCGTCTTTGATCTCCTGGGTGCGCTCCTCCTCCCGTTGGGACTGGATTTCCTCCAGATCCTCGATATAGGCGTCAATCAGCTCCTCGTAGTCGTCCTCATACGTGTTGAGCTCAGCGGCCCCCTCCACCAGGATATAGAGGTCCGTAAAATAGTCCAGCGCATAGGCCTCCGGCGAGAGCATCACAATGGCGGACACGCTGCCGTTGCCAAGGGTGGAAGTGCCCCGGGAAAGGGAGACGTAGAGGGGGCTTTGCCCCGTCCCCACAATGGTAAAGACCGTCTGGTTCAGGGCCCCTTCATAGGTTCCCGTTCCGGTGTCCAGCGTGATGGTGTCCCCCAGTTCCAGACCCAGAGTGGTCAAAAGGCTTTCCTCCACCAGACACTCGTCCGCCGCCTCGGGCAGTCTGCCCTCGGTGAGCGCGGGGGAATTGATGCCGCTCTCACTCAGGCTGATGGCCTTGACGGTTATGGTATCCTGCGCGCTGCCGCCGGTGGCCAGCGCGTCCACGGAATAGCACCCCTCCGCCTCCAGCGTGCCGTCGGCCTGGCTAACGGCCTCCACATCCTCCTGAGTCAGCCCCAGAGTGGAGAGGATATGGACGTCCATCAGCTCCTGCTGATCCAAATAGGCATCCATGGAGGCCTCCATATCCGGGGCTGCCATCCGCAGCCCAAAGAGAAAGGAGACCGCGATGACAACCAGCATCATAATGGAGATAAACCGGCTCCGGGTCTTTCGGATCTCCCGCATGAGATCCTTGTTCAATACCTTCTTTGCCATATCATCACCATTCGATCGCATCAACCGAAGTTGGATGCTCGTTGATGGACATATCGGCCACCTGTCCGTTTTTAATCCGAATGACCCGATCGGCCATAGGGGTCAGTGCGGAGTTGTGGGTGATGACGACCACCGTCATCCCCTGTTTGCGGCAGGTGTCCTGAAGCAGTTTTAAAATCTGTTTGCCCGTCACATAATCCAAGGCCCCGGTGGGTTCATCGCAGAGCATCAGTTTGGGGTTTTTGGCCAGCGCCCGAGCGATGGCCACCCGCTGCTGTTCCCCGCCGGAGAGCTGGGAGGGGAAATTGTTCATTCGCCGTTCCAATCCCACTTGACGGAGCACCTGAGCGGCGGGCAGGGGATTCTCGCAGATCTGCGCCGCCAGCTCCACATTCTCCAACGCGGTCAGGTTTTGGACCAGATTGTAAAACTGGAACACAAATCCGATGTCGTGCCGGCGGTACTCCGTAAGCTGACGGGCGTTGCAGCCGTTGATCCGTTTGCCGTCCACCAGAATCTCGCCTCCGGAACAGCTGTCCATGCCGCCCAGCAAATTCAGCACCGTTGTTTTCCCCGCACCGGATGGGCCTACAATGATCACAAATTCCCCCTTTTGGATGGAAAATGAGATGTCGGATACTGCCATAATTTCCACTTCGCCCATCTGGTACCGCTTTGACACATGCCTTAATTCTATATATGCCATGAAGCACCTCCAGATTGGATTTTAGCCGGCAAACGGGGTTATGCCGGCTTCTTTACCAATATATATTTATGATAACACGGCAAAAAGCAGGATGCAATGGACGATCTGTAAATAAAATCTCCTGAAATTTTTTCCACGTTAAGGAGGAGGTACCGACCGCCCTCGGGAAGAGCGGCGCAGGTTTGCCCATTTTATTGAGAGGGTTTTCTATTGTATCCTCCCCTGTTTGTGTAGTATAATGAAGCAGTCCGGAGAAACCCCCTTCCCCTGTCAGGGGGTGCGGCCCGGCCTTCTCTCTGTGAAACGCAGGATGACGCCGCCAGTTCCTCTCCGGTCAGGCGAAACAAGGAGGCCCATAGGCAGTTCAAACAGCCTGTCCTCCGCCCATTTAACCCCCGAACATAAAAAAGGAGTCAACTCACTATGAGCAACGTTTTTATTTCTGACGCAGTTCGCTACATCGGCTGCAACGACCATAAGATCGACTTGTTTGAGAGCCAGTATCCGGTCCCCAATGGCGTTTCCTATAATTCTTACGTCATTCTGGACGAGAAGGTGGCCATTTTGGACACGGCTGACCGCCGCGTGACCGAGGACTGGTTTGCCAACTTGGAGCGCACGCTAGCGGGCCGTACACCGGATTATCTGGTGGTTTCCCATCTGGAACCGGATCACGCATACAATATTCAAAGGGTCTGTGAAACCTATCCTGAGATGAAGGTGGTTTCCAGCGCCAAGTCCTTTGCCATGATGCCCCAGTTTTTCACCATCGACCTGTCCGACCGGAAGATTCCGGTGAAAGAGGGGGACACCCTGGATCTGGGCGCGCACAAGCTGACGTTTATCATGGCGCCCATGGTTCACTGGCCCGAGGTGATGGTGGAATATGAATCCACGGAGAAGATTCTGTTCAGTGCCGACGGCTTTGGCAAGTTTGGCGCCCTGGATGTGGACGAGCCATGGGAGGACGAGGCCCGCCGGTATTTCATCAACATTGTGGGCAAGTACGGCCCCTCCGTCCAGACTCTGCTGAAAAAGGCCGCTACGCTGGACATCCAGACCATTTGCCCTCTCCACGGCCCCATTTTAAAGGAAAACTTGGGCGATTACATCGAAAAGTATGACATCTGGTCCAGCTACCGGCCGGAAGAATCGGGCGTGACGTTGGCCTACGCCTCCATCCACGGAAATACGGCGGTTGCCGCCCAGAAGCTGGCCGAGATTCTGGAGCGCAAAGGGGCAAAGGTGGCAGCGTTCGATCTGGCGCGCTGCGATATGGCGGAAGCAGTGGGGAGCGCCTTCCGCTATGACAAACTGGTTGTGGCCTCTCCCACCTACGATGCAGCGCTGTTTCCCTGTGTGGAGGATTTCCTGTACCACCTGAAGATTAAAAACTATCAGAAGCGCACCATTGGCATTGTGGAAAACGGTTCCTGGGCGCCGATGGCCGGAAAGCTGATAAAAGCGTATGCCGA
>CAYWAP010000062.1:2286-6074 GCA_964456525.1 uncultured Oscillospiraceae bacterium | reverse complement strand
GCGGCATCAAAGCCGCCCTTGTAGCTGGGAATGGGCAGGTTGGGACGCCAGCCTCCGGGGGATTTCTTGCGGCTTCCCCCGTGGCTTTTGGGCTGGCTGATTCGATGCGACTGGCCCTCCCCGGCGGCAGACTTGCCGCCTTTATAACTCCGGTTAAAAAATCCGAAGTGGAACCGTCCGTAGCGTTTCCGGTTCCCCCATGGCTCTTTGTAGCTCAGCGGCAGCTCTGACCGGGTGTCGGCACTGCCAGCGCTGCTCTTGCCCCCTTTGTAGCTGGGGACAAACATCTGAAACAGCCTTTTTCCATACCGTTTTTTGCCGCCGCGGGCCTTTTTGTGGGACTCCAGATGACGGCTGTAGGTTTTTTCGCTGCCCAGGCTGCGCTTGCGCTTTGCCTTGCGATAGGCGCGGCTAATCGTCACAGCCAGAATCAGGATGAGGGCAAGGGCCAGCGAAACCACGCCGACAATCATCCGTATGGGATGATTTTCAATCGCATTTGGGTCTATCTCCAGGGCAAATGCGGTGGGAGACAGGCAGCATCCGGCGGCCAGCATCATCACGGCTCCTCTTACAGCCGAATCATGAAATTTCATGTGATTCCTCCTCCCAAACACAATTACGTTTATTATGGCACAGCTCTCCAGAAAAGGAAAGAGAAAGTTTTGCCAGAAATGTGTGCTTTTCTCCCGCCCATTCTGGCAAATACCGGGACAAAAGGCACAAGCAACCCGGGATTTCTAGTGCTTGTGCCTTGCCGTCGTTTCAAAAGTGCAGCGAAAATTGAATGGCGCCGCCGCTGTGCCATGGGCAGCCGATCCGTTCATCCGACCGAATTACTCCTCAGAATGTTCAGCCTGCCCGGCCATTTGCTCGTCAAAATGTTGGTTGATGCGGTCTGTGAATTCCTGGGCGGCATTGTATCCCATCTTCTTATGGCGGTTGTTCATCGCCGCAACCTCAATAATGACGGCCAGGTTTCGTCCCGGCTTGACCGGAATGGTCAGCGAGGGAATTTTCACATCCAGAAGCGTGCAGTAGGTGTCCGCCAGACCCAGGCGGTCATAGAGCACGCCCTCGCGCCACTGCTCCATATTGATGACCATGTCAATGCTTTGGCGCTCTTTCACGGCAGCCATGCCAAACAGCCGCCGGACGTCAATCACGCCGATGCCGCGCATTTCCACATAATAGCGAATCAGCTCCGGCGCCGTGCCCATCAGTGTGGAGGGGCTCATGCGGTAAATTTCCACGGCATCGTCCGCAATGAGCCGGTGGCCCCGCTTCACCAGCTCCACCGCCGTCTCGCTCTTGCCGATGCCGCTCTCCCCCATCAGGAGCACGCCCTCGCCATAGATCTCGACCAGGACGCCGTGCCGGGTGATGCGCGGGGACAAAGTGGTTCGGAGACTTGTGGTCAGGCTGCTCATGATGTCTCCCGTCCCCAACGGCGTGCGCAGGATTGTGCGGTCATACCGCTCCGCCGCCGCCAGACACTCCGGGAGGGGCTCCAGGTTTCGGGCCAGAATCAACGCGGGGACGGGATGGGAGAGCAGGTCGTAAAAGCATTTCAAGCGCTGTTCACGCCCCATCATATTCAGATAGGTATACTCCATCTTGCCCAGCAGCTGGATCCGGTTGTTATCAAAGTAGTCATAGTAACCAACCAGGGACAGGCCGGGACGGTTCACACTGGATGCGATCACTTCCTGCTCCTCAAAATTGCTGCCCTTTCGGATGATTTCCAGTTCATACTCCTGAACGATGTTTTTCAATTTTACACTGTTGGTGGATGGCACGGCGCACACTCCTTTAAATGGTAAGTACGACAGCGGGATTTTATGTGTTTAGTATACTCATTTCCGGCCCAAATGACAAGCATCGATTTTAGAAAGTCCCCTCCCCCGCAACGAAAAACAATTTTTTTCATTTTCCCCCTTGATTTTTTCGATTCGATCTGCTATGATGATACACGCTGTTTAGTAAACTTCGTTTGACAAAACGCTTTAAGATCTGATGTGAGGAGGTATGCAAAATGGCAAAGTGCGATTTCTGCGGTAAGGGCGTAACGTTTGGCATCAAGGTTTCCCATTCCCATCGTCGTTCCAATCGTTCCTGGAAGCCCAACGTGAAGCGTGTGAAGGCAATCGTTAACGGAACTCCTACTCATGTTCACGTCTGCACCAGATGCCTCCGCTCTGGCAAAGTGACTCGCGCCTGAGAAACACTCCGGTGGTGAAGAATAAAAACCCCCTGTTCGATGTGACCGGGAGGTTTTTATTTTTGCCATGCGGCGGCCCATTTTCAACACAACGGACGACCCCGAGACGGCTCTGCGGCAGTGCAGAGCCGTCTTTTTTCGGATGTTTCAGAGCTTTGAGAGCACGTCTTCCACCCGCTCCAGAGTTTCCGCGATGTCCGCAACGGTGTGCGCATAGGAGAGAAACATAGCCTCAAACTGGGACGGGGCCACATAGATGCCGCCCTCCAGCATTCCCCGACAATAGGCTGCAAATCGGGACAGATCACTGGAGCGGACTCCGTCGTACCCGGTGACCGGCGACTCGGTAAAGAACACCGTCAGCAGGGAACCGATCTGATTCACCTGCACCGGCAGCCCCACCCGCTCCGCGACGGTTCGAAGGCCCGACGCCAACATGGCCCCCCGCTGGTTGATGGCGGTATACACCTCTGGGTGCTGCTGAAGATATTCCAGCTGTGCCAGCCCGGCGGCCATGGCTACCGGATTGCCGGACAGGGTGCCAGCCTGATAGATGGGCCCGGCGGGCGCAACCTGGTTCATCAGCGCACAGCTGCCGCCGTAAGCGCCCACCGGCATGCCGCCGCCGATGATTTTTCCATAGGTGACGAGGTCGGCCTTGACGCCAAAGTATTCCTGCGCTCCGCCCGCCGCCAGACGGAATCCGGTGATGACCTCATCAAAAATGAGCAGGGCTCCGCTGTGATCGCAGAGCTTTCTCAGCCCCTCCAGAAAGCCTCTCTCCGGCGGGACAACCCCCATATTGGCGGCCACAGGCTCCACGATGACGGCCGCAACCTGACTGGGATTGGCATCCAGCAGCGCTTCGACACTGCTCAGGGAATTATAGCTGGCTGTCAGAGTGTCCGCCGCCACACGTGTGGTGACGCCGCTGGAATCCGGGCAGCCCCCCGTCAGGGCGCCGGACCCCGCTTTGACCAGCATGGAGTCGCTGTGGCCGTGGTAGCATCCGGCGAATTTGATGATCTTATCCCGGCCGGTGACGCCCCGGGCAAGGCGGATGGCCGACATCACCGCCTCCGTGCCGGAGTTGACCATGCGGGACATCTCCAACCCGGGAACCATTTCGTTCATCCGCTCGGCCATGACCACTTCACGTTCCGTGGGCGCGCCAAAGGAGAGGCCGTCCACCACAGCCTTTTGCACCGCCTCCATCACTGCCGGGTGATTATGGCCCAGAATCATCGGCCCCCAGGAGCCAACGTAATCCAGATAGGACCGCCCCTCCACATCGTAGATGCGCGAGCCGCTGGCTCTGGCGATAAAGCGTGGCTCACAGCCGATCGGTTTGCAGGCGCGCACCGGGGAGTTCACCCCTCCGGGGATTACCTTGACGGCGCGTTCAAACAGAGCATGGGAATCCATCAGCCAATCTCTCCTTTTCTCATGGCATCTGCCAGCTCAAGGGCATAGTAGGTAATGAGCATCCCCGCCCCGGCGCGGTAAATGCACACGGCGGACTCACACATAACCCGGTGCTCCTCCACCAGACCGGCCGCAGCAGCCG
>CAYWAP010000062.1:0-2186 GCA_964456525.1 uncultured Oscillospiraceae bacterium | reverse complement strand
CAGCCGCTTCACCGCCTCCGACGGGGCCGAAGGGGGAACGGCGGTCAGCCGGACATGGGTTTTCACATCTTTGGCGGCGGCCACCGCCGTCTGAAACAGAGTGGAGAGCACCGCGTCCATGGAGGCGGCCTTTCTGGCCCGCTCCATGGCCAGCCTCACCTGGGTCACAATCTGATCTTCTCCCCAAATCCGGCTTCGCAATCCGGCGGCCACCTCCAGCAGGTGCCAGGCGGCCTCCCGGCCGGAGAGGGTCACGCAGACCCCTTCCCACTGGGCCCAATCCTGTCCGGCGGCCTGACAGAGCAACTCCCCCGGGGACAGGGGCTCCGCGCCGCAGCTGGTCAGGTAAAGCTCCGTCCGATTGCAGGTGGACAGCAGCACCGCGCCGCTGACATTGGGCAGCTGCGCAAGGGCTCTGTCCAGCGCCTCCACCTGGGAGGCGGAAAAGGACAGCTGTTCCCGCCGGCTGACGCTGGCCAGCTGATCATCAAACCCAGCCATCCATATGGTCATGTCAATCACCTTTTACAAGCCTTCTCATTCTTTTTCCCGCATCTTCACCAGGACGATGGAAAAGTAGCCAGCATCGGTATCCGCATTTGCAAAATCCGGCTCATACCGCTCCCCGTCCATCCCGCAGTTCACGGCGAGGGATGCGCGATCCAGTTCATGGCGCTCCCCCAGGGCGTCCTTGACCGCTTCCAGCTGCCGCCCAGCCTTCATCAGCACCTTGTTTGCCTCCACGTCAAGGCTGTCCGCAAGGCCGGGATAGGACGCAGGCACGATGAGCAGTGGCTCACTGCCCTCACACAGGGCCGTATTTAACCCCGCCGCCGCCGCGCAAAAGGACGGCACCCCCGGCACCATCCGGGCCGGATAGCCCCGGGCCTGAACACGCTGGTGCAAATACCAGTATGTGGAATAGATTGAAGGATCCCCCAGGGTGACAAAGGCAACGTCTTTCCCCCTGTCCAACAGGGCGCAGACGTTGTCCGCGTTCCGGTCCCAGGCGGCATCCACCTGGGCTTTGTCTCTGGTCATCGGCGCCGGGCAGTCCAGCACAGCCTTGTCTCCCACCACGTCCCGGACGACCTCCCAGGCGATCCGGCTCTTGCCCCGAGCGTCGGGAATGGCAATCACATCGGCCGCTTTCAGGAGGCGAACCGCTTTTAACGTCATCAGTTCCGGGTCGCCGGGGCCAATGCCCACACCGTACAGGGTTCCCAAATGGCATTCAGGCATGGTTATCCTCCAGCGCCGCCCGGGCGTGATCCACAAACAGCTGGCAGACGGCGGCATAGGCGCCAAGCCCCTGCAAAACCGGCGTGACCTGGTAGTACCGCTCGCGCATCTGGTTGACCCAGGAATCCGGGCCATCCCCGGCCATGTCCTCGCTAACGTGTTCTCCGGCCACCAGCATCATGGGCGCGATCATCACACGCCGGACGTTCAACTGCTCATCCAGCCGGCGCACCACTTCTTTGACCGTGGGATAGCCCTCGACGGTGCCCACGAACACATTTTTGTAGCCCAGGTCGTGAAACACGTACTCCATCGCCGGGTAGGCGGCGTTGACAAAGTGCGCCGTGCCGTGCCCCATGAGCACCAGCGCCTGATCGTCTGCCAGGTTCGGCATTTCGGACATGATGGCCTGGGCCAGGCGGATATAGTCCTCATGGGCGGTGAGCAGCGGCTTCCCCACCTGAAAGCGGTTAAATACCAGCGCATACAGCTTGGCTTCCGCCATCAGCCGGTCTGTTTCCTCTCCGTTCAGAATGTGCGTGGGCTGGAGCAGGACGTCTTCAAACCCTTCCAGACGGAGGGCTTCCAGCGCCTCCACCACACCGTCA
Organism: uncultured Oscillospiraceae bacterium; assembly: GCA_964456525.1. Classification (GTDB taxonomy): domain Bacteria; phylum Bacillota; class Clostridia; order Oscillospirales; family Oscillospiraceae; genus Onthomonas. Next base: position 336 of record CAYWAP010000062.1, on the reverse strand, counting down.
ATTTTCAACCTATCCCGGAGCAGCAGTTTCCGACGGATGACGCCGCTGGTAAACGCCCTGCGAAATTCCCGATCCGGAAAGGCCTCTGCCAGCGCCCGTTCCACCGGCTCAATGTTCTCCTTCAGGGCTTTTCGATGGCTGGTGCCAAAAGAGACAACCAGAATTGCTTTTTTCATATCTCCGCTCTCTCCTCTCCAAACGCTTTCACGCCAGTTTCGCCGCCGGAATCCCCCGGTTCCCGGCCGCGGGCCGCTTTGTATCCATGTTTTGGCGCAAGCTGCGTTTTTCAGCTTCTGTTCCTCACTCCCGCTCCCCGTCGGAGGCCAGATAGAGCAG
>CAYWAP010000061.1:0-6647 GCA_964456525.1 uncultured Oscillospiraceae bacterium | reverse complement strand
TCATGTCTCTATCTTACCACACTTTTGCATGATTTTAAATGCTGTTGCCCTGGTAGGGTTTTGCGAACCGAATGCAGGGAAAGTTGTGCTTGCCAACGGCGTTTTTTTGGAGCATAATGGTAGACAAGGCATCAAGTGCCGGTTCAGCGGCGTTTTGTCCCAAGGTTTGACGCCATAATACTGAACGCTGCCCGGCACGGGAAGCTGGAATCCGATGAAGACTTAAGAAAAACACAAAGAATTCTGAAGTGGGATTTAATCTGCTTTTGTTACGATCAAGGTGAAATCCAACTAAGAGAGGTTTATCGTCTATGACTGTGCAAGTGAACAGAAGGAAACGAGTGACAGAAGTGCTGTGTTTCTGTGTGGTCTATATCATTGCGTTTGTCCTGCTGGAGGACCGGCAGACAACCCCCTACATTGTACATATGCAGCTGGATAACCTGATCCCGTTCTGCGAGTATTTTATCGTCCCCTATTTTCTGTGGTTTTTCTATGTGGCAATCACGTTGATTTATTTCGGCTGGTTTGGTGACGATCAGGAGTACTATTGCCTCACCCGCAGTTTGGCGGTCGGCTGTACGTTGTTTCTGGTGATCTCCTTTGTATTCCCCAACGGGCAGGATCTTCGCCCGGCCCTGACGGGAGACAACCTGTTTCAAAAGGCGGTGCTCTGGCTCTACAGCGTGGACACCGCAACCAATGTCTTCCCCAGCATCCACGTCTTCAACTCTGTGGCCTGCTGCATTGCGCTTTGCAGGAAAGAGGGGCTGCGCGGGCGGATTTTTGTGAAATCGGGCGTGACGCTGCTGACCATTTCCATTGTGCTCTCCACCGTGTTTTTGAAGCAGCACACGGTTGTTGACGTCGTCGGCGCCCTGCTGCTCAACCAGGGGTGCTATACGTTCTTCTATAAGGGCGGCATGGCCGCGATGCAGGAGCGGCTTCAGCATCGGCGCCATCATCGGACTGGGCGGCACAAGTATCCCCGGGCCTTTACGAAGGATCAGTAAGGGTGATGGGAGCAGGATGCCGTTATCAAGCCCCGGCTGTCAAATGAAGTGCGGCGTCCCTCGCGCCGGTTCGGACACCATCAGCGGGATGTTATCCTGTGGTCCAGCCTGCTGCGGGCAGGCCGCAGGATCCTCTCAATAAAAAAGGACGCCAATTTATGGTTCAAATTCCATTTGTTGAGGATAATATAAAGTGGGTGCCGGAGGGCAGCGAATATCAGACGATCCCCGCCGAAAACGCCCCCTAGAGTCCCGCACGTTGGAGGCCTACATCAGTCGCATCTGGGAAAAGCTGCGCGTCAATCCGGAAAACGGCTCTGTTCTCGCCGTGTATTTGCCCATTGCCGGATATGTCAGGAGGATAGGATGAAACAAAGATTGAAACAAAACCTGCTGCTCATCGGGTTCGGTGTGGCACTGTATGCCATTTTCATGCATCTTTCGGACGTGCTGACATTTTTGGGCAATGCGACAAGCCTTTTTATGCCGTTGATTGTGGGCGGCGTCCTGGCCTTTGTGTTGAATGTGCCCATGCGGGGGATTGAGAACCTGTTGAACCGCGGCTTTGCCCGGGGCAAAAGGCGGCCGCCGGCAGGAGTGCTCCGTATGGCCAGCCTGCTGCTGACGCTGGTCGCCATCCTCGTGGTAATTGCCCTGATTGTGACAATGATTATTCCCAGCCTGACACAGTCATGGGAGAGCATTTACGCCCTGTGGCAGGCCAAGTCCTCTGAATGGATTGAACTTCTGAAAAATTACCATATTGATGCAGAGTGGCTGGCGGATTTGCTGGAGTATCTCCCCTCCTGGGAGGAGTTGCAAAGCATCCTTTCCGATCTGAGCAGCGGTGTTCCCAATGTCATTTACTCGGTTGCCGGGGCTGCGGCTTCCACAGTCAACGCCGTTGCAACTGGCGTCATTGCCTTTGTGCTGGCCCTTTATTTCCTCATCTATAAAGAGGTGCTGGCAAGGCAGAGCAAAAAGATACTGTACGCCTATACAAAGAAGAGTGTTGCAGACGGCCTCTGTTATGTGGCCAGTCTGGTGAACCAGAAGTATGGCAGTTTCCTCTCCGGGCAGTGTATTGAGGCGTGCATCTTGGGAGGGCTGATGTATCTGACGTTCAGCATCTCCGGGCTGCCCTATGCCACGCTGGTGGCGGTGCTCACGGGCGCCACATCGTTTATCCCCTATGTGGGGGCCTTCCTGTCCTGCGGGTTTGTCGCCGTGCTGATCTTTATGGTCAGTCCGTTGCAGGCGCTGATCAGCATCATTGTCTATCAGATCACCCAGTTTATTGAAAATCAATTTATCTACCCCAAAGTGGTGGGGAGTTCCGTGGGGCTGAGCCCCTTCTGGACGTTACTTGCTGTCATTGTCGGCGGCAAGCTGTTTGGCATTCTTGGCATGATCTTCTTCATTCCGCTGACCTCGGTGATTTATGAGTTGCTGCGCAACGACGTCCATCATCGGCTTCGTAAACAGGCGGCAGACCGGACGGATTGAGAGAAATTGGAGAAAGATTCATCCTGAAAGGAAGTTGATCCCTGTGGGGAATCCATACCAGCGCAAAATTTTGACCATTCCCAATTTGCTGTCCTTTTTTCGGCTGCTGCTGATCCCGGTGTTTATCTGGCTGTATGTTGCTCAGCAGCAGACCCTGTGGACCGCTGGGGTGCTGCTGCTCTCCGGCCTGACGGACATCCTGGACGGCTGGATCGCCCGGACCTTTCACATGGTCAGCGATCTTGGGAAGGTGTTGGATCCGGTGGCGGACAAGCTGACACAGATTGCCATGCTGTTTTGTCTGGCCACGCGCTTTCCCCATATGCGCTATCTGCTGGCGCTGCTGTTCCTGAAAGAGGCGCTCAACAGCGTGATGGGCTTGCTGGTCATCCGCAGAACCGGGCGTGTTTTCGGCGCGGCGTGGCATGGGAAGGCGGCGACTGTGCTGCTGTATACCACCATCGTGGTGCACCTGCTCTGGGTTGACCTGCCGTCTTCGGTTTCGGGCGGCCTGGTTTGGGCCTGCGGGGGGATGGTGCTCCTCTCTGCGGCGCTGTACTTTGCGCGAAACAGGAGATTGCTCGCCGGGGAGCGAAAAAACCGGCAGCAAAATATGCTGATCTGATCCCAAGTCCAACTGTCATACCGGCGGGAGGCGTTGCCGGACGCCCCCGCCGGTTTCGAATATTGCTCCCTGACGGCCTTCAACCTGTCATACTGAACGCCTCCTGAGGGTGGAAACACGGCCTGCGCCGGGAAACCTGCGCCTTCCAAGTGAAAAAGGGCGTTTCCCCCCTTGCCAAACGGCCAAAATTAGGGTAAAATATTGTATGTGAAAATAACCTGAATCTGCTGAGTGCGTTCGGGACAAGATTTAGTTTGGAGGATACTGACTATGATTACTGCCAGCGAGTTCAGAAACGGCAAGACCTTTGAATATGAAGGCAAACTGATGCAGGTTGTGGAGTTTCAGCACGTCAAGCCGGGCAAAGGCGCCGCGTTTGTCCGCACAAAAATGAAGAATATTGTCACCGGTGCCGTGACGGAAACTTCCTTCAACCCCTCTGCCAAGTTTGAGGAAGCGTTCATCGAGCGCAAGGACGTGGAGTATTCCTATAATGACGGCGATCTGTATTATTTCATGGACTTGGAAACCTATGACATGGAGCCCATCGCCAAGGAATCCCTGCCGGACAACTTCAAGTTTGTCAAGGAAAATGACCCCTGCACGCTGCTGTCCTATAAGGGCAAGGTCTTTTCGGTCTCCATCCCCAACTTTGTGGAGCTGGAGGTCACCAAGACGGAGCCGGGCGTCCGGGGCGATACCGCAACCAACGTCACCAAGCCCGCCACGGTGGAGACCGGTGCGGAGATCAAGGTGCCGCTGTTTATCAATGAGGGAGACCGGATCCAGATCGATACCCGTACCGGCGAGTATATGGCTCGCTGCAAGTGATTGGCGGCTCCCGTTTGGAAGAACGATAACATCCGATTCCCTTCAAAGGAGGAGTTTACATGTCTCTGACAGAAAGAGCTTCCTATTTGCGCGGTCTCTATGACGGATTGGAGCTGGACGCTTCCAAGTCAAAGGAAGCCAAACTGATGAACGCCATTATCGACGTGCTGGAGGAAATGGCCGGCCACATTTCGGAAAATGAGGAGAGCATCACCTCCCTGGCCGATCAGATGGATGATATGATGGAGAATCTGTCTGTGCTGGAAGAGGTCTTTCTGGATGATGGCGTGGACTACGATGAAGATGACGACTTCCAGGAAGACGACGATGACTTTGAGACGGTCTTCCAGGTGGAGTGCCCCAATTGCCAGCGCATGTTGACCATTGACGAGCAAGTCCTTTCGGAAGGAGAAATTGAGTGCGAAACCTGCGGTCAGCGTTTTTCCGTGGATCTGGAATTTGAAGAAGACGTGGAAGATGCAGGAACCGCCGACGGTGAAGAGGAAATTCCCTTCTAATCGAGGAAATCACAGCCGACAGCCCCTTTTCTGTCAGAAATGGGGCTGTTTTTCTTGCCTTTTCCGGGGGATAGCAGTATAATTCTACCATATTGTTGTGGGAAGGGGTGCTTTTGCGTGAAATGGGAGCACTATATCCAGGTTGGGCAGAAGCGCCTGCGCTGCGGCTACACCACGGGAACCGCCGCCGCCGCTGCCGCCCGGGCCGCGGCGGAGCTGTTGTTGCAGGGGAGCCGGGGCGCCGGATCTCATTACGGTTCGGGGGGCACGGCTTCTCGCCCAGGCGGATGTGATCCTTTATGCCGGCTCGCTGGTCAACCCGGCCCTGTTGGAGGAGAAAAAAGCCGCCTGTGTCCTTTACGATTCGGCCCCGCTGACGCTGGAAGAGGTTGTGGGCATTATGGAAACGGCTGACGGGCAGGGCAAAGACGTTGTTCGGCTCCACACCGGCGATCCGTCACTGTACGGCGCCATCCGGGAGCAGATGGACGCCTTGGACCGGTTGGGGATTCCCTATGATGTGACGCCGGGGGTCTCCTCCTTCTCCGGGGCGGCCGCCGCGTTAAAGGCGGAGTACACGCTGCCGGGAGTTTCCCAGTCGGTCATTTTGACCCGGGTGCAGGGCCGAACGCCCGTGCCCGAGAGGGAGCGGTTGGCAGAGCTGGCAAAACATGGAAGTACACTGGTGCTGTTTTTATCCACAGGGCTGTTGAAAACGGTCGAAACGGAGCTTTTTCAGGCGGGATTAGACCCAAATACACCGGCTGCCATCGTCTATAAGGCCACTTGGCCGGAGGAGCAGGTCTATCGCTGCACGGTTTCCACGCTGGCGGAGACGGCTCAGGCCCATGGGATTACGAAAACTGCCCTCATCACCGTCGGGAACTTTTTGGGGAATCGGTATGAGCGCTCATCCCTTTACCACCCCCAGTTCAGTCACGGGTTCCGAAGGGGTGAGCCATGAGGATTGCTATTCTCTTCTTATCCTGGTGACGAAGCGCAGCGGACGATCTGGAGGCTTTGCCGAAAAGGCAGAGGCGGCACGGCGCGCCGGCATCCAAATGCTGGTAGTGGAGCGCCCTTGCGAGGAACAGGGCGAGACGATGGAAGAGATATTAAACATGTTGAAAGGGGAGAGGACGCCTTGAAGGTCTATCTGGTCGGCATCGGCATGGGAAACCCGGACACGCTGACGCTGGGGGCGGAGCGGATCATCCGGGAAAGCGGCCTGCTCATCGGCGCGGACCGCTTGCTGGAGCTGTTTGCGGACTTGCAAATTCCCTCCCTCTGCCGAACCGTTGCCCGGGAAATCGAGGCGGCCATTCGGGAGAGCGATGCGAACCAGATCGCCGTGCTGCTCTCCGGCGACACCGGATTTTTCAGCGGCGCCAAGGGGCTTTGCGAGCGCCTGTCCGATCTGGACGTGGAAGTTCTCCCCGGCATCTCGTCCCTGTCCTATTTCTACGCCAAGTGCCGCACCTCCTGGCAGGACGCCTGCGTGATCTCCTGCCATGGCCGGGACGGGGGCATTGTGGCCGCTGTACAAAGCCATGAAAAGACCTTTGTCCTGACCGGCGGGGTGTTCCGCGTGAACGTGCTGTGCCGCAGGCTCTGCCAGGCCGGACTGGGCCATCTGAAAGCCGCAGCGGGGGAGAACCTCTCCTATCCCGAAGAGCGGATTTTCCACAGCACTGTGGAAGCCCTCTCCGGGGAAGAATTTGGGGATTTATCGGTTCTGCTGGTGGAAAATCCCGACCCGATCGCCCCGGTCTATCAGGCCCCCGGCCTGCCCGACGCCGACTTTATGCGGGGAAACGTCCCGATGACGAAGGAGGAGACCCGGGCGCTGGCCGTGTCCAAGCTGCGCTTGGAGAAGTCCGACATCGTCTGGGACGTGGGCGCCGGAACTGGTTCCGTTTCGGTGGAGTGCGCCCTGATGCTGCCGGAGGGACAGGTGTACGCCATCGAGCGGAACCCAGAGGGCGTGGAGCTTATTGCGCGCAACCGGGAGCAGTTTGGCCTGACCAATCTGTACGTTGTGGCGGGACGGGCGCCGGACGCCCTGCTGGAGCTGCCGGCCCCGGATCGGGTTTTTGTCGGGGGCAGCGGCGGCGCGCTGGAGGACATCATTGCCGTCGCGCTGGAAAAAAATCC
>CAYWAP010000060.1:0-6778 GCA_964456525.1 uncultured Oscillospiraceae bacterium | reverse complement strand
CTTCCGCCGACAATACTTGCCTGGAGACGGGCCGGGAAGATAGGTAGTGCTAACATCCTCCCCCCTTTGACCGCTTGGAGCAATTCCAAGCGGTTTTTTCTGTCAGGTGATCTACATGCAATATCCAAATATTCACAAGGGAATTTTTCTCAAGCGGCCGAATCGGTTCATCGCCCAAGTGGAACTGGAGGGCAAAACGGAAACCGTCCATGTCAAAAATACCGGGCGGTGCAAGGAACTTCTATTGCCCGGAGCCACAGTCTATCTGGTCAGGACGGACAATCCAAAGCGGAAAACCCAGTTTGACCTGGTGGCAGTGGAAAAGGGAAGCCTGCTTGTCAACATGGATTCTCAGGCGCCAAACCATGTCTTCGAGGAATATGTCCGATCCGGTCAGTTTTTGCCCGATTTGACACTTGTCAAGCCGGAATATGTACACGGGGATTCCCGATTTGATTTTTATCTGATGCAGGGCAGACGCCAGCATCTGGTAGAGATTAAAGGGGTGACGCTGGAGGAGGATGGCATTGCCCGGTTTCCGGACGCGCCTACCGAACGCGGCATCAAGCACATTGACGGACTGATCCGCAGCCGGGACGAGGGCTTTGAGGCGTGGATTTGTTTCGTCGTCCAGATGCAGAAGATGAAGTGGGTAGAGCCGAACGACCGGACGCACCCGGCCTTTGGAGGGGCCCTCCGCCGGGCAGCTGAGGCAGGCGTCCATATCATGGCATTAGAATGCGCTGTGAAGCCGGATCAACTGGAGATCGTGGGGAAAATACCGGTGAAGTTGTGACCGCCGTCCCAACCGCTGCCACGTTTGCCGGTGTGTATTTTGGTTTTATGGGGGCGTTTCTTGACTTTTGGATTTGTATAGCGTACAATTTTTCCATACGCTTCATATGGCAGCGAAACCGAAGGGCCGTGTTGTCATGGAAGGGTGTTGAGAGGAACATTCAGGCGGCAGGAGGCGCGGTGAAATGAGGGATACAAAGTTCAGCTGGTTTCTTTTCTCAGCTCTGGATGCAGCGGCAGTGGAACAGCGCCTGAACGCCTATGCAGACAGAGGCTGGCAATTAAATGAGTCGGAAGACTGCCACTGTGCTTTTGTCAAACTAAAGCGCACAGAGCGCAAAGACCTGCGATATTGTGTTTTGCCCGCCCGCCCCGGACGGAGCACCGAGGAGCTGCATGCAACAATTCAGCACCAGCGCGATTGCGGTTGGGAGGCCCTTGCGACCATCAATGGCCTGGATATTTATCAGTCCATTCCCTGCTATGAGGTCACATACGAGGAGCAGCGGCATCAGCCGAGCAGACAAGCGCTGCTCAAGCCGCTTTTTCCCGTCATACTGGGGGCCTGCGCCCTGGCGCTTGCACTGTGGCTGCTATATGAACCCATGTGGTATCTCAGTTACCTGAGCACGCTGCTGCACAATACCTATCTGCCCGCAGCAGTGGGGGCCGTCTTGTGGCTGATCTGTCTGGTGGGAAAGGCCGTTTCCAGTGAAAAAGGCTGTGTGCCCCTGATGTGGGTGCGCAGCGGGTTGGCCTTGTTGGCGTATCTTTGGGTGTGGGTGCTGATTGGTATGCTGTTGCTGGATGCCCTGCCGGCCATCTATGCATGGATGGTTTTTGTGTTGGCCACGGCGGCTGTGATCGCCTGTCAAGTACGGCTCAGCCGCGGCAACCGGCTGCTGTGTGTGAACGTCATCAGCTGGATTGTCCTGGGAAGCATTTTTATCGGGGTGGCAGCTCCCCGCTTTGTTTCGAAGCAAGGCAGGGACATCTCCGTGCTGTCCCTGGCCCAGTTTGACATGGAGACCGGAACCAGAGAGTACACAGAGTACGAATCATACGGCAGCTTCCTGGTGAGCGTGGCCGAGTACGGTGAGGTTTGGAGTGAAGACGCCTATCTCAGCTCGGAAATTTACCTTTGCCGCACCTCCGGTCTGGCTGAACAGGTGGCAGCCGATCTGCTGGCGCGGCAGGGCGTCGCGACCGGGGACTCGCTGTGGTACAGCGAGGACGGCACGCGGATGATCCTGAAAGAGGGGAATGTTGTGCTCAAGCTGTGGATTAACGGGCTGGATTTAGAAAGGGAAGAAAATATGGCAGTCATCCAGAGCTACTTAAGCACCCTGAACTCGTGATTGCCCATTAAAAAGACCCGGACGGCAGAGAGCCATCCGGGCCTTTTGTTGTCTGTCAACGCAGGATTTCCAAGTGGATGTCTGGGAGCGTCGGGGATTTGACGCACACGGCCAGATGAATCTGTTCCTCCGGGAAGGGGACCAACGCCGCCTGAAATCCCGCCTGGTCAATGGTGACGGGGGAGAGGGTAAAGGCCGTGGCGTTCAGGGGAATCCGAAGCCCCTGGCCAATGCACTTGCAATAGGCCTCCTTCAGCGACCAGAGGTCAAAAAACGCACGTTCCGGCAGCTTTTTCAGCAGCTGCTGCTCCGAGGGGTGAAACTTGCGGCAGATCGCGGTGCGCAAGAGGCGCTCAACCTGCAAATCTACGCCGGTTTCCAGCTGGGAAAGGGCGCAGACCACCCAGCCGCCGGAGTGCGACAGGTTGAAAAACAGGTCTGGAAAATCGGCCAGAAAGGGTTTCCCCTGTGCTCCGTAGGAAAGGCGCAAGGGCAGCGAAAAGGAGCAGCCATGCCGTTTCAAAAGCTCCGCAAGGAGCATCTGTCCCACCCAGGAGGCAATGCGCTCGGATTCCGGATAGGCCCGCATGCGCCTCAGCTGTTCTGGGGCACAATAACGGGCAAAATCTTCCGCCGTCACCTGCCGGGGCACTTGGGCTGCCAGTAACTCAACCCTGTTCACAGGCGTCCGTAAGTACCCGTAATGGACCGGAGTGTTCCGGCGACGTCGTCATTTAACGCCTCCATGCGGACACGCCAGGTCCAGTTCTGATCGCCCATGGTGCCAGGGGTGTTCATACGGGCGTTGCCGCCCAGCCCCAAAATATCCTGAAGGGAAGCCATAGCCAGATCGCAGACGCTCTCCCAGGCCACTGACACAGCGGTCCAGCCGATGGAATCGCCGTAGTGCATGCGGGAGTAGCGGTTGAAAAAGCCGCGTTGCGCATCGTTGGCAAGGTCGCAGTACCACTGGACAAAGGTGGGGGTGTCATGGGTGCTGGTGTACATAACCGCGTCACGGATGCAGTGATGGGGCAGGAACGCGGAGCCTCCCCAGGTGTCGGTGTAGGCGTCGCAGAGGACACGCATTCCGGGCAGGCCGCTGTTGGAGATAAAGGCATAGGTTTCCTCATCAATGTCCCCCAGGTCTTCGGCGATGAACTGGGCCTCAGGGACGTTTTTGGCGATGGCGTTGAGCAGACCCATGCCGGGGCCTTTGCGCCATTCTCCGTCCAGGGCGGAAGAAGCCCCTGCGGGAATTTGCCAATAGTTGTGGAAGCCGCGGAAGTGGTCAATCCGGATGACGTCGTAGAACACGTTGGTGTAGCGGATCCGCTGGCACCACCAACGGTAGCCGTCTTTGGCATGGCGCTCCCAGTTATAGAGGGGATTGCCCCAGTACTGGCCGGTTTCAGAGAACATATCGGCGGGAACCCCTGCCACAAAGTGGGCCTGACAGGTGTCAGGATCCACCTGAAACAGCTCGGGATGAACCCATACGTCAACGGAATTGGGGGAGACATAGAAGGGAATGTCGCCGATGACAGAGACATCATGCGCGTTGGCGTATGCTTTCAGCGCCGCCCACTGTTGGAAGAACAGGTACTGATGGAACACATAGGCGCCCGCCTCCCTGCTCAGCATTTGCCGGTACCGCTCCAGGGCTTCCGGCTGGCGGCGGAGCAAATCGGCGTCGGGCCAGCTGGTCAATTCCTGACCAAAATGATCCTGCAGGGCGCGAAACAGCGCGTAATCGGGAAGCCAATCGCTGTGCTCCCGGGCAAACTCCGCCGCGGCGGACAGCGTTTCCGCGTCGGCATTCTCATAGGCCTTCTGGAGGAGGGCGGAGTGGGTTTTTGTGACGAAGTCATAGTCAACCTTGTCCGGGGAGCCGTAATAACGGGCCATTTCCAGATCGGACGCGCTCAGCAGGCCGCGCTGAACCAGATCCTCCAGATCAATCAGCAGAGGGTTTCCGGCGGCGGAGGAGGGGGACATGTAGGGAGAGGCCCCTTCTCCGGGCGGAACCAGGGGCAGCATCTGCCAATAGCGCTGCCCGGCTGACTGTAGGAAGTCGATAAAACGGCGGGCCTCCTGGCCCATGCTGCCGATGCCGTATGGGCCGGGCAGGGAGGAAATGTGCAGCAAAATGCCGCTGGAACGAGGGAACATAGTGCATCACCTTATTACAATAACTTGCTCCCATTATACCGGCTTTGCCATTGCAGGTCAAGACAACTTCTTTTCAAATTGTAAATAAGATGATGCCGTAAGAATGCGGCTGCCGCCCGCTGGGAGAAGCCGGTGCAGGAGGCGCAAAACAACCCCCTGCAACCCGCTGGGGTTTGCAGGGGGCATTCTTCTGGTTACAGGCCGAAATCCGAACCTTGTTTGTTTAAAAATCTGGCACAATGCCGCAGAACCCTGACGAGGGTTACCGCTCCTGGGCGGCGCGTTCCGCCTCCAGCTTGTGCTCCAAAGCCTTGCCGCGATTGATGGCGCACAGGATTCCCTTGATGGAGGCCATGGAGATGTTGTGGTCAATGCCGACGCCGAAAATATCATGGCCTTCCTGATTGCGCAGATGGATGTAGGCGACCGCTTTGGAGTCGGAGCCCTGGCTGATGGCGTGCTCCTTGTAGTCGATAAAGGCAAAACGGTCCATGCGCTCGCCGTGGATGGCGTTGAAGAAGGCGTCAATCGGGCCGTTGCCTTCGCCTGTGACCTCAAAAATGGTGTCCTTGTGTTGGAGCTTGCCGTAGAAGTAGGAATGGGCCACGCCGTTTTCCACGTTGGCATTCAGCTGGTTGCTGATGAGGCGGTAGGGGCCGTCCACCTTCAAATAGGCGTCCTCAAACAGTTTCCAGATGGTCTCGCTCTTCAGTTCCACGCCCTCTTTGTCGGACTCTTCCTGTACGATGGCGCCAAACTCGGCGTGCATGGCTTTGGGCATATCAAAGCCGAATTTGTGATTCATGATGAAGGCGGCGCCGCCCTTGCCGGACTGGGAGTTGATGCGCACAGGCTCATAGGCGCGGCCCAGGTCGGTGGGGTCGATGGGCAAATAGGGCACCATCCACTTGCCGGTGTGGGTCTCCGTCATGTAGTTAAAGCCTTTGTTGATGGCGTCCTGATGGCTGCCGGAGAAGGCGGTAAAGACCAGGTCGCCGGCGTAGGGCTGGCGCTCCGGCACCTTCATCTTGGTGCAGCGCTGGTACATGTCAATCACGCGCTCCATATGGCTGAAATCCAGCTCGGGATCAATGCCCTGGACGTACATATTCATGGCGACGGTGATCATATCGACGTTGCCGGTGCGCTCGCCGTTGCCAAAGAGGCAGGCCTCCACCCGTTCGGCGCCGGCCAACAGGCCGGCCTCTGTGGTGGCGACGCCGCAGCCCCGGTCGTTGTGGGGGTGCAGGGAGATGATGGCGCGCTCGCGGCCGGGCAGTTTGCGGATGAAATACTCCAGCTCATCTGCAAACTGGTTGGGCATACAGTTTTCCACCGTGGTGGGCAGATTCAAGATGACCTTGTGATCCGCGTCGGCGTGGAGATGATCCAGCACAGCCGCGCAAATTTCCACGGCAGCGTCCATCTCCGTGCCCATAAAGGACTCGGGGGAGTATTCATAGCGCAGATCCATACCGGAGGCGATCACGGGCTGGGCCATTTCGTAAATCAGATCCGCTGCGTCGGTGGCAATCTTCTTGACGCCTTCCACGTCGGTGCGGAACACGACCTCGCGCTGCAGGGTGGAGGTGGAGTTGTAGAAGTGGAAAATGACATGCTTGGCGCCCCGGATGGCCTGAAAGGTCTTTTTGATCAGATGGGGGCGCGCCTGCACCAGAACCTGAATGGTGACGTCATCCGGGATGTGGCCCCCTTCGATCAGCTCACGGCAGATGTCGTAATCGGTTTCGGAGGCCGAGGGGAAGCCGATCTCCACTTCCTTGACGCCGATCTCATCCACAAGCATGTGGAACATCTCCAGCTTTTCCTCCATATTCATGGGGTCGATCAGGGCCTGATTGCCGTCGCGCAGATCCACCGAGCACCAGATGGGGGCCTTTTCAATCACTTTGTCCGGCCAGGTGCGGTTTTCAATGGGCTGGGGGACAAAGGGAATGTACTTTTCGTAGCCTTTCATGATAGTTTCCTCCAAAATCAAGAATTTAGGGGAGTGCCGCAGGGCAAAAAGAAAACGCCTCCGGACCCTCCGAAAAAGGTCAGGGACGTCAAAACAACGTGGTACCACCCTGTTTTAGCGACTGTTTTCACAATCGCCCTCAGCGACCTCCAACAAGGTCCGAACCGATAACGGGGCCAACCGTACAATCCTACTTTGCAGGCAGTTCGGATTGTCAACTCCGGGAACAGTTATCCGTCTCACGCTCCATACTGCCTTCCACCACCCGGCAGCTCTCTGAAAAGGAATCGCAGACCTTTTTTCCCTTCACAGTCTTTATAGGTTTACACCTACGCATTATACGGGAAGGGGGATATTTTGTCAAGAGAAAAGCGCAAAAAAAACAGGGCAGCCCCATCCCCGCCGGATGAGGTTCTCCCAGCGGTCTGGGAGACGGTTTCGAGGGAACTCACTTGGGGGAATTGGGTTCCAGATG
>CAYWAP010000059.1:0-6780 GCA_964456525.1 uncultured Oscillospiraceae bacterium | reverse complement strand
TTCATGAGCATTGCACATGACATCGGTATCGATCTCGGTACTGCTTCCATTTTGGTGTATGTGAGGGGTAAGGGAGTTGTATTGCAGGAGCCCTCTGTGGTTGCCATTGATAAAAATACCGGCAAATTGTTGAAGGTCGGCACGGAAGCTCAGAATATGCTGGGCCGGACCCCGGGCAATATTGTCGCCATGCGTCCTCTGCGCGAGGGTGTTATCTCCGACTATGATATGACCGAGCGGATGCTGCGCGAGTTTATTCATAAAGTTTCCCCGGTTCACTTCTTCAAGCCCCGTGTGGTCATTTGCGTCCCCTCCGGAATCACTGAGGTCGAAGAGCGCGCTGTCATCGATGCAGGCATTCAGGCGGGCGCCCGCAAGGTTTACCTGATTGAGGAACCGGTCGCTGCGGCCATTGGCGCAGGCATTGACATCGCCAAGCCCGATGGACACATGATTGTTGATATTGGCGGCGGCACCACGGATATCGCCGTGATCTCCCTGTCCGGTGTGGTGGAGTCCGCTTCCATCAAGATTGCAGGCGACCAGTTTAACGATGCTGTTGTCAAGTACATTCGCCGCAAGCACAACGTGCTGATTGGTGAGCGTACTGCGGAAGAGCTGAAGATTCAAATCGGCTGCGTCTTCCCCCGTGAAGAGGAGCAGAGCGTTGAAATTAAGGGCCGTGACCTGATGACCGGTCTGCCCCGCACCTTCTCCGTCACCTCTTCCGAGATGATTGAGGCCTTTGAGGAGCCCACCCACCGTATTTTGGAGGCTGTCCATTCCGTCCTGGAGCGCACGCCCCCTGAACTGGTGGCGGACATCTCCACCAACGGCATTGTTATGACGGGCGGCGGCTCTCTGGTTTGGGGCTTTGACAAGCTGATTGAGTCCCACACGGGAATCGAGACGCGGGTGGCAGACGATGCCATCTCCTGCGTTGCCTATGGCACCGGCAAGAGCCTGGACGACTTGGCCTCCATGCAGGACGGCACGATGAACCTGTCCCGCCGGAAGCAGATGAACGGCTGAGTTCTGATTTCAATATGGTGTTTAAAAAGCTGCTGGCAGATGTCAGCAGCTTTTTTCATGACAAAAAAGGGCCTGCCAGGTGCTCCCGGCAGGCCCGCATAGGGTGCAGCGTCAGCTGCTCTTACTGGTTTGAACGATGGAACAGCCCTTTCTTTTGTATGTCAGAGCAATCAGCAGCAGCCGGAACCGTTGGTGCTGAAGGTGCTGCCGCCGCAGCCGCAGCAGCAGAACAGGATGATAATCAGGATGATGATCCAAAGGCAACCACAGCCGCCGTTGCCACCATTATTGCAGCATCCCATAAGAAGTACCTCCATCAGTTTGGATTTTTGTGTCCGGCTGTAGGCGCCGGTCACATCTTATCCTATGTTTCTCATGGGAAAGGGTGCAGGGCGGGGATGAAGTTTTTCAGGGCTGGATGACAGGCGGCTGATCGTAAACGAGGGCCTGGTTGGGGAGGGGAAGATTCTCCGGAAGGATGGGCAGAGATGCAGACAGGGGATGGAACCTCTTCGTGCTCCATCCCCTGTTCTCTTTAAGCGTCCGAAATCAAATAGCTCAGCGCCAAGAGGGAATCTGCAAAATGTACGCTCTCCACGATCACGCCGGAATCACCCACGTCAACTTCGGTGTTGGTGAAGTTCCAGATGCCTTTCACGCCCCCGGCCACCAGTTTGTCGGTCATGGCCTGGGCCACGCTCTGGGGAACTGTGAGCACGCCGATGCTGATGGAGTGGCTGGACAGATAGGCGTCCAATTCCCGCTGGTCGTAAATCGGGAGGTTGTTGATGGTGGTGCCGATCAGGCTCGGATTGGTGTCAAAGGCGGCGGAGAGCACAAACCCGTTTTTGCCAAACTCAAAATTATTCATCAGGGCACGGCCCAGATTGCCGGCGCCCAACAGGACGGCGGTATAGCCGAAATTCATGCCCAGAATCTCTGAGATTTCACGGCGGAGGTCGGCGATGTTGTAGCCATAGCCCTGCTGCCCAAACTCGCCAAAGCAGCTGAGATCCTGCCGGATCTGGGATGCGGTGATGCCCATGCTGTTTCCCAGCGCGGAAGAGGAAATGCGGACCATGCCTTCGCGATAAAGGATATCCAACGTGCGGTAATATCGGGGAAGACGGCGAATCACCGCATTGGACACCTTTTCTTTTTTCATAGGAACCATATCTCCTTTCCCAACGATTCATTATCAATATTGTAATCAACAGAGATTACCTTGTCAAGAATTTAACAAGAGTTTTAGAAAAGAAACCGGTTGGTTCCGGTTTTGGCAGGCGCGAAATGGTGGGAAAAAGCGCTGCACCGGGCAGCGCTTTTGGAAAAGGGAATCAAAAATCGACGTTTCTCAGAAATAGACCATCGTGTCCGCAGGAGCGGGGACTTTTTTGACGTCGGTGGTGTAGAGCACAGGACCCTCGCCGCCGAGAATGCGCAGCTTTTTGATGCGCACCCGGGCGGTGACTTCCACCCAGTCCTTGTTCACCAGTTTTTTCTGCTCCGGGCCATAGCACAGCATGCCCAAAAAGGCGGTATCCTGGGCGCAGCAGACCATGGCAAAGCGCCCGACGGCATAGGAACCCCGGGGGAATTTGGGCGACTGGGCCACCATGCCGCGGAAGCGGACCATTTTGCCGTCGTAGCGATCGGGCTTGTCCATGCAGTCGGTGTACCAGAAGCCGTAGTCGGCGTCGGATAAATCCAAAACGGGTTGGGACAGATCAAAGGGGCAGACGCTGCCGTCGTCGTACTCTTCCATGCGCTCCCCGCTGTACTCCAGATAGATTTCGGCCCGGCGGTTCAGCAGCTTGATATTCCGCTGGCGCAGCATGGGGGCCAGCTCGTCGGTGCAGCGGTTGAACACGATCAGATCTGCCAGACGGAGCTTTTCCATCATCAGGCTGGCCATGTTTTTGGCGTAGGTGTTGAAGGAGGGAGCCTCCACCACAGTGACAATCTGATAGAGTTGCCAGTGCTCGGGAAAGGCGTCCTGACATGTGGCAATCTGCCACATGCCGTTATATTCCAGCACGATCTGGGAGGGATGATACTTCTCGTCCAGGGCGATCAGCGTGTCCCGGTTGAAGTCCTCCTCCCCCTCAATGACGGCGCAGGCGACGTTGTGCGCCTGGAGGGCCTCCAGATCGTACTCTTCCTCCCCCTCCTCGGTGACGACCAGCAGGGTGCGCTCACCGGCGGTGAAATCCTTGCCGGTGAGCATGGGGGAGATAAAGTTGGTTTTGCCGCCGTCCAAAAAACCGGCGATCAGATATACAGGAATTGGTTCAGCAGGCATATGAACACCTCATTTTTGGGAGATTTACAGGTTGAACAGTGCCTGGATCTGGTCCTCTTTCAGCTGAGAACCGATGACACACAGACGGCCGGTGTAGTCGGCGGCGCCGCGGCGAATCTCGATTTCACCGGGAACCATGTCATAGTGCAGCCAGGTGCCGTCCACGCAGGGGACAATGCCCTTTGCGCGGAGAACTGCCCCATAGACGCCGGAGTCCAGGGCTTCCAGGGCGGTGTGGATCTCCGTCTCGGAAAACTTGCGGGGAGATTCCATGCCCCAGGAGGTAAACACCTCATCGGCATCATGGCCGTGGTGGTGATGGTGATGATGGTGACCGCAGCCGCACTCGCCGTCGTGGTCGTGGTGGTGATGATGTTCGCAGCCGCACTCACCATCGTGGTCGTGGTGGTGATGATGGTGTTCACAACCGCACTCACCGTCGTGGTCGTGGTGGTGATGGTGCTCACAACCGCATCCTCCGTCTTCCTCGGAAGCGTGATCGGCGGCATGAAGCTGAGCCATCAGCTCGTCAGCCAGGGAGTCGCCGCCAGCGATGGCGGACAGGATTTGTTCGCCGGTCAGCTCCTCCCAGGGGGTGGTGACAATGGTGGCCTTGGGGTTCTTCTCCCGCAGGAGAGCCATGACCTCGTTCAACTTGGCCTCGGACATATTCTGGGTTCGGCTCAAAATAATGGTGCCCGCGTGTTCAACCTGGTCGTTGAAGAATTCGCCGAAGTTCTTCATATACATTTTGCACTTCTTGGCGTTGACGACGGTGACGGCGCTGCCCAGTTGAACCGTGGACGCCTCTGCGACCCGGCCCACGGCTTTGGAGACGTCGGACAGCTTGCCCACCCCGGAGGGCTCGATCAGAATCCGGTCCGGCGTATACTTCTCCAGCACCTCGTGCAGGGCGGTGTTAAAATCTCCCACCAGGGAGCAGCAAATACAGCCGGCGTTCATTTCGGTGATTTCGATGCCGGCGTCCTTCAGGAAACCGCCGTCAATGCCGATTTCACCAAACTCGTTTTCGATCAGGACGATTTTCTGGCCCTGAAAGGACTCTGCGATCAGCTTCTTGATTAACGTGGTTTTACCGGCGCCTAAAAAGCCGGAAACAATGTCAATTGTTGTCATAAAAATTCCTTTCCATACATGACGCTTAGGGATTAGCCCAAAGAAAAGGGGCGTAATTTGCCGGGGAGCGCCAGGAGTTTACCTGCCGGTATTTCCAGTGGCATAGGTTCCCATAGGCAATCTACGTGCGGCTCCTCTTACGGGCAGAACCTTCATGTGAAATTGTTGCTGGATAATATTTTAGCCCATTGGGGAAAAAATTCAAGTGAAATCCTGTCAATTATTTCTCTGTCCGGTTGTGAGAAATTGGGTGCTTTTGATAGTGTTTGGACGAAAGTTGTGCTATAATGGGGATACAATGCTGCGCTCCAAGGGGGAATGATCACGGTGGAGGGGTCTGGGGAAGCAGGCGTTTTGGGGGCGCTTCGCCTTCCGGGGCGTGTACCCGCCGGGACGTCTCCAGCTGATCCATTGTGTGAGAAATTTGCCTCTGTGCTGCGGAAAACGGCGTGTGGAAAACCCTGTGTAAACTGTGCATAGGTAAAGGGAAAGTCCCTGACAAACAAAAATTTATGAAAGAGGAGTTTTTGAAGCATGTCCTACATTTGTCTGATTGCCAATTCCCGTGTCATTGCCGCGTCTGGTGACAGCCGGATTACCATGAGCGCGAAGGTGTTGAATCTGCACTTTGACAATACGCGCAAGGTGTTTCAAGATGAAGAGCAGGGGCTGATCTGGGCCTGCTGCGGGCTGACAAGGTTTGGCGGCGTGAATTATTTCCGGGCGGTGGAGAAGATTATGCGCACCGAGAGCATGACCATGGGGGCCAAATGGAACCGCATTACCACCATGATGAAGCGCGCCACCATGGCACACCACCTGCTGACCCGGGGCGAGAGCGTCTTTACCCTCCTGATGGGGTGCGTTGTAGAGGGGGCGCCGGAAGTTACCGTTTTAAAAGTGGTCAATGGCGTTGCAAAGAGGAAGACGACAAAGGGTTCCTGTGCCGTGGAGAGCGGCAGTGTTTCCGGCGGCGCTCTGCCCGCTGGGGAAGAACTGGAGAAGGCCAGGCTGGAGGATGTGCTGGAGATGGTTCGGAACCGGGCCATGGACGCCGTGAAGCGCTCTGCCCAGGAGGCCAAGGAAGACAGGAAGCGGCAGCAGACCGTTGGCGGCAATGTCCGGGTGGTTTACATGCAGGTGCAGGACGCGTGACCAATTACATGTCTTTGGCGGGGAAGGGGACAGACCTTTCCCGCCTTGCCGGTGTCCTGTGGAGGGGCGCATTTGAAAGGGAGGAGAAGGGATGGCTGCTGGGAAACCGCCCTCACCCAAGCCGGGATTTGCCGTTGCACTGGGGAGCAAAACCATTGCCGATTCGGAGCGGCAGCTGAAACGGGTGAGGAAGCACTATATTTTCCGGGGCTATGTACAGCGCCGGGGATTTCGCATGACCTCCTGGCATTTTGCGAAGGAACAGCGCGTCACGGGCTGGGTCTATAACAGGCCGGATGGCGCGGTGGAGATGGAAGCCCAGGGAGAGCCGGGACGGCTGTGGAGGTTCCATTCCCTTTTGTTGTCTCTGGAGGGCGTGATCGGGGAGCGGGATGAGGAAATTCCGGTGGTAGATCATGAGGACAGCTACCTGATCCTGGTACAGAAATCATCATTATAGAGAAAAGAGGACTTTGTATGGATCGTCTGAACCGGCAACTTGCCTTTATTCGGGAAATCGACAAGGAGAAGTTCATTGGCCGTCAAACCTATTTGAGCGACGGGGAGCGAAAGGAAAATGACGCGGAACACGCGTGGCACAGTGCGCTGATGGCGGTGCTCTTGAGTGAATACGCCAACGAACCTGTTGATGTGTTCAAGACGGTGACCATGCTGCTGCTCCACGACATTGTGGAGATTGATGCCGGCGACACCTATGCCTACGATGCCGGCGGGCAGCAAACGGCCCACGAGCGGGAACAGCAGGCAGCTGAGCGCATCTTTGGGTTGCTTCCCCAGGATCAGGGCGATCAATTGCGCAGTTTGTGGGAGGAATTTGAGGCGAGGGAGACGCCGGAAGCGAAATTTGCCCGGGTGATGGATAATCTCCAGCCCATGCTGCTCAACGACGCCACGGAGGGGAAGTCCTGGGTGGAGCATGGCGTTCACCTGAGCCAGGTTCTGAAACGCAACGAGCGAACCCACGAAGGGTCGGAAGCCTTGTGGCAGTATATGAGGGAGCGCTTAATTCAGCCCAATGTGGAGAATGGACACATTATTGACGATTGAAATATATGCCGCCCTTTGACTGAGGGGGGCACGTCGGCCCTCAAAAATAGGACGCACGGAGGGGTGGGCAAAAGGAAAGAAGAAAG
>CAYWAP010000058.1:0-7447 GCA_964456525.1 uncultured Oscillospiraceae bacterium | reverse complement strand
TGGAAAACGGTTCCTGGGCGCCGATGGCCGGAAAGCTGATAAAAGCGTATGCCGATGGATTTAAAGGCAGCAAGGTGATCGAACCCATGGTGACCATTAAGTCCACCCTGAACGAAGCCAGCACGCAGGCGATGGAGGCAATGGCAGAGGCACTGCTGGCGGACTAAGTTTTCCAGGCGCGAACACAGAACCGGTCGAAATTCTCAAACTCTGGTCAATACCCCCCATTGCGGCATTTAAGCCGCAATGGGGGCGGTCTTACATTCCGTATCGTGTTCAAAAGAAAAGCCGCTGATTTCTTGGGAAACCAGCGGTTTTTATGGTTGCGGGGGCAGGACTTGAACCTACGACCTCCGGGTTATGAGCCCGACGAGCTACCGACTGCTCTACCCCGCGATATATTGGTGCCGGAGACCGGGATCGAACCGGCACGGGATTGCTCCCACGGGATTTTAAGTCCCGGGCGTCTGCCAATTCCGCCACTCCGGCACATCACGAATCTCTTAAGTGCCTAATTATAATACTCCCTTTGGCACCGTTTGTCAACCCCTAATTTTAATTTGTGAAAATTCCACCGGGGCGGCGTGGCGACCCCCCGCAGAGACAGGCGTCTCATCTGCGCGGACGTTCACCGCCGCCGCCAAAGTATCCGTTTTCCCGGCGCCCAAAGGACGCCGGGGCGGTTCATCAGTGCGCGTCATAGGTGCCGCCGCCGATAAACTCCCGCAAAAGGCTGTCTGAGGCAACCAGCGCGGGGTCAATGGGTTCAAATCGGTCGAAGGCCCGGATCATTTCCAGCATTTCCTTCCGGCGGATATTTTTCTCCGGAATGGCGTGGAAGAGACGGTTAGCATAGTGAACCATAACATTGACCTCATAGGGCAGGAAGGCGTCAAAAATCAGATTTGCCTCCCCTTTGAAGGGGGAGATATACAATTTTTCCCCCCGGCGAATATTTTCCCACATGTCAAAGGTGATCAAAACCTCTGTATCCCGGAAGTTCATATCCCGGATGCTGCGCCGGCTCAGACGAATCCAGGTATTTTTAAAGACGGTCCGATTTCCCTCCGCAATGCTGGACTGGACGGTGAGGTATATCTTAAAAGCCTCCGGATGTTTGCCGGAAATCTCCGTGTTCAGGGCGTGGATTCCCTCAAAGATAGCGATCTCGTCCGGCTTCAGCTGCAAAAAGGTACAGCGGCTGGTATCGCGCATGTGGCGTGTGAAATCGTATCTGGGAATCCGGATGGCTTCGCCCCGGTTCAGGGCGGAAAAGTGCTCATTCAGCAGCTCCATATCCAGGCACAGGGGAGATTCAAAGTCGTAATCGCCGGACTGGGTGCGGGGCGTCGTCAAAGGACTGACCGACAGAAAATAATTGTCCATGGAGATCGTGTGCGTTTTGATACCCCGGCGCAGGAGCTCTTCCCGGATTTTCAGGGAGGAAGTCGTTTTGCCCGCGCCGGAGGGACCGGCCAGCAGGACCACCGGGCTCTGCTTGCGGTTCTCAATGATGCGATCTGCCGCGTGTTGGATTTCACCTTGAAAGTCCGCGTCCGCCGCCGCTAGAAATGCCCTTGGATTGGCCCTTGCCCGGGCATTGATCTCTTTGAGCTGGTATACCAAGGGGAGCACCTCCTTAAAACTTGGAAACGATAGATGAAAAGCGCCCTCCGGGATACGCCGCGGGAATGGCATTTGCCGGCAAAAATCCCTGCAACATTTCGCTCTCCGGCCTGGCCGTCAGGCGCATCAGGTGTGTCCCGCCTCTGCCAGCTGCTTTTGAAAGGCCACAAGGGGACGTTTGGCCTGGCAAAGCCCGTCAATCCGATTGATATACTCCGCGGGATATTTCGGGTTGGTAATTCGCACAATTTTCCCGGTGGCGGGATCTGTCAGCTTGGTGGAACCCCCCGCCCCCAAGGCGAGAATCGTGTGCAGTTCCTCCATAATGCAGATGTTGTAAAGTCCCTCCGTGCCGGGTTTGCACCACCCGATGTTCTCCAGCGCGCCGGTCATGTACTTTTGCCGGTAGAGATAATAGGGGACTTGCCCAGCCTGCCGGAGCTTCTCCCAGGCGTAATCCAGCATGGCCGACGTCTCGGCGCCGGTGGGGAGCCCCTGGGCCTCCATCTTCAAGCGGGATCCCTTTTTCAGGGCAAGGGTGTGGACGGTGACATTTTCCGGGTTCATTTCCAACACGGTATCCAGCGTATAGCGAAATCCGCTGACGGTGTCTTTGGGCAGCCCGGCGATCAGGTCCATGTTGACAACGGGAATTCCTGCGTCCCGGACAATCTGATAGGCCCGGACAATGTCCTCCGCCGTGTGTGCCCGGCCCATGGCGCGGAGCACCTCGTCTTTCATGGACTGGGGATTGACGGAGACCCGGTCAACGTTGTGCGCCCGCAGGACGGCCATTTTTTCTGCGGTAATGGTGTCCGGACGCCCTGCCTCCACCGTGAACTCGCTGAGACGGCGCAAGTCCAGCACCCGTTCCACATGGGTCAGCAGCGCGTCCATCTGCTCGGCTGACAGGGTGGTTGGGGTTCCTCCGCCCATGTAAATCGTGCGAACGTGGGCGCCGGCCTCCCGCAGCATCGGGGCAACGGCGTCCAGCTCCCTGTGCAGAGCTTCCAAAAACGGGGGGATGAGCTTCATGGAGCGGTTGACATCCGCCGAGACGAAGGAGCAGTAGGCACAGCGGGTGGGGCAGAAGGGGATGCCAATATACAGGGACAATTCATCCGGCTTCAAGCTGCGTTTCGCCGCCAGTCCGGCCTTGGCCGCGTCCAGCGCCAGGGCGGTCCGGCTCTCCGAGACAAAATACTCCCTGCGGAATTGGCGCACAGCCGCCGCCTCCCCTTCACCGGCCTCCAGCGCCCGGCTCATGAGCTTGGCCGGACGAATGCCGCTCAGGGCGCCCCACGGCGGCTCCTCCCCCAAAAGGACCACAGCGGCCTTGTAAAAGGCCTGTTTCAGTATACGCTGTAACACTCGATCTGTGACCAGGCGGTCTTCTCCGTCGGGGGCGGCGCAGGACGCCTGCCCCTCTGCGGCCTGTCCCTGGCGCTGAATGGTTGCCCGGGCAACAGCCGTCCCCTTTTCTATGGACAGGGTGGACCAACAGGCAGACTCCTCCGGGAGGGGCGGAGTCTGGGGGTATTCCGGCTTCTCGCCGGGAAAGAGCACCATCAAAATTTGCTCGATGGCATATTGATACCGGTGCCCGCTCAAATATAATTTCATGGCAAGCGTTCCTTGTGATCTAATCTATCAAATTCGTAGCCGTGTATCCGGCAAAGCGTTCTCCACCTGGGTCAGAACCCAGCCCACGCCGTTGAAAAGCCTTCCATGGCTTTTCCCCTTGGAGGGATACCGTATCCGACCCGGATACCTTGTTAGTATTTCGCCAACAGGCTGGCGATAAACTGCTTCGCTGAGCGGGGACTGCGGCTGGGATGGCGGATATCCCACTTCACAGCCTCCTGTTGGATGATGGCAGGGTCCAGCTCCAACCCCTGTGCCCGGGTCAGATCCTCCGCCATTTGGAGGAACTGGGGCTTGGTCAGCTCGCTGAACAGGATTCGCAGGCCAAATCGCTCGGCCAGGGCGGTCTTATCCTGGATGGTTTCGTTGGCGTCAATTTCATCTCCGCTGCGGTCCGAAAAATTCTGACGGACCAGATGGCGGCGGTTGGAGGTGCAGTAAACGGCCACGTTCGCCGGGCGCGGCTCCAGTCCCCCCTCCAAAATGGACTTCAGGCAGGAGAAGGTCTTATCCTCCTTGTCAAAGGACAGGTCGTCAATAAAGAGGATGAACTTCTGGGGCCGGTGGCCCAGCATCCGGACCAATTTGGGAATGCCAATCAAATCGTCCTTGGGGACTTCGATCAGCCGCAGCCCCTCAAATTCGGCCATGCCCAGCATGGCCTTGACGGTGGCGCTCTTGCCCGTGCCGCTCTTGCCGTACAGCAGCACGTTGTTGACGCTCCTGCCAGCCATCAGCGCCCGGGTGTTCTCAATCACCTGCTGGCGCTGGCGCTCATAGCCCCACATGTCCCCGGTTGACAGAAAGTCGGGATTGGGAACTGGGTGCAGCGCGCCGTTCTGGAAGAGGAAGGCCTTGTATCGGGCAAATTCACCACAGCCGTTGACCTGATAGAAGTGGGACAGCTCCTCAAAGGAAAAGCCCCCTCCGCCCTTCCACTCCGGCAGACCGTCCACCGTCCCCTGCCAGTTCCGGGGCAGACGAAGGGCCATTTTTTCCTTCAGACCGGCACAGCTCAGGCTCACCAGATCGGTCAGCACCTTTAAATCGTGGCGGGCAGCCGCGGTCAGCGCGTCGGTGGCCTTGCCCCGGGCGGACGCTTCGCCGTAAGGGGATTCGTCGTAACGGAGATGATCGCTCAGATAGTCGGTCAGGCTGTCATAGCCCTCCTCCGCCAGGGCGTAAAAGACGGCTGAATAGCCGCTGACCAGGTTGGAGCTGTCGGTGCCTTCCTCCAGCCCCTTCAGCAGCCCCTTCAAGTGGACAAGCGGCTCCAATTCCAAAAGGTTCCGGTAGACGGTCAAGCTGCAAAGCTCCGCAAATACATTCTGTTCCATGTCTGGATGCCTCGATTCTATGTGATTCACGCCCAAGCCGGGGCGTCAGTCCTCCGCGCTGGGGATTCGGACCGTAATGGTCTGGGTGACGGAGTTCAACTCCTCCCCGTCGTCGGTGACGGCGGTGGTGGTAATGGTAACCGTCCGATAGCCGCTGCTCAGCCCGGAACTGACGGCGTCCCACTCCACCTGTTCGCCGGGGGCAATCGGATCGCTGGTATAGAGCACATCGCCGTTGCCGTTTGTAATGGTAAAGATCAAGTTGGCCGTGTTCTGCTCGTCGTTGGAGAGCGTCAGCGTCCGGTTGTCCCAGTCCAAAATGCGGTCTGTAAACCCGGGATAGATCAGCCATTCTTCTTCCTCGGCGGACACCTCAACAAAAGAGGTGCTCCCGTCCCCTGAGGAATCGATGCAGCCAATGAGAAAGACTGCCAGCAGCAGCGCTGCCAGCAGTGAAAAGAGCGTTCTGCGCAAACGATTCATGTCGGGCCCCTCCTGTGTATCCTGTTCCATGTGCTGCCGGAAATGCAAAAACAGCAGCCATTTTCTAAAATTATATCCAATTTCCCCCTGTGTGACAAGAGAAATGTGGGCAAAACAGGTTGCTTTTTGACAAATGCAACGATACAGAAAGGAAAACCCGTCCTGCCCCTTTGGCAGAACGGGAAGATATGCAAGGGCGGACGGTATTCTCGTCAGCTGCCGTCCTCCCCATGGAGTTGGAACAGCTGAACCAGGTGAATCAGCAGGTAAAAGCGCTCATCCGTGCCAAGACGATAGTCATACCGTTTTTCCAGCAGGGCCGCCGCCGTATGTACACACTGGAAGACCGCCGGGTACCGCTCGGCATACTCCTGATACCACTGGATGTCCACCTCGTGCCGGGCCGGGGCACGCCTTAAAATCCGAAGGGAGAGAAACCGAAGGTGAACCAGAAGCCGCTGCCCGGCGGACTTTGCGCCATCCAGGGGAACCCCGGTTGCGGCTTCCACGGCCTCTGTGCCCGCGCGCAATGTGTCCGTGATCATCGCCATGGAGAAGCCGCCCTCTTCCACCTCCAACTGCTTGCACACCAAGGTTGCCGTCAATACCGTCAGCGTGGCCCCTTGCGGGGTGCAGATGGAATCCTTTTCCAGTGCGTCACACAGAAAGCGGGCCACCGCGTATTCCTGGGGGTAAAAACGGCGCAAATCCGCCTCAGGGAGAACGTCAGACCCCGGATGTTCCAACGTGTCAAAAAGGGCGAGCAAGACCTCTGAGGTCAGATGGAGGGACTGCACTTCTTTCGCCCAAAGCCGGATTTTCTCCACCAGTCTCCAGGTTCCCTGGGGGAACTGTGAAAAAAGGCGAATAAAATGGTCGCACGCATCGGCTGTCTGGGACGAGAAAACGACCTGGCCTTCCAACAAAACTTCAAAGGAACCGCCCTCATTGGCGGATCGTATAAACGCTTCCGAATGGATCGTGTCAACGTTCAAAAGAGCGTCCCTCCTATCTGGAGCTGGACACAAACAGGCAAAACCTGTGCGCCCCGGGGACAATGCCCGCCGGGGGCCGATCTTGCCCGAACCAACAAACAATTCTGGACATGATTAAGGATACCGTTTGCCAAAAAATTTGTCAAGCGCATTTCCAGGGGAGAAACGCCCCCTGCACCGCCGGTTCCTTTCAGGACATGCTGGGAAACAGCATCTGCGCCGCTTTTTTCAGGCATTCCAGGAAAAAGTCCACCTCTTCCACCGTGGTTGCCCCGTCGAAGGAGACGCGGAACACCCCTTCCCGTCTGGGTTTGTCCAGCCCCATGGCGGCGTAAACATGGCTGGGCTTCCCCCGGTGGCAGGCGGAGCCTGCGCTGACGCACACCCCCATGTCCCCCAGGACCCGAACCAGCACTTCAGCCTTATAGCCGGGAAGTGTGAGGGCCAAAATATGGGGGGCGCTTCCCCTTCCAACCCGCTCTATCTGGGGGATGGTACTGGCCAGCTGCTTTAAAAGATAGGCTTTCAGCTGCTCCATATGGGCACAATCCCGCTGAAAGGACCCTTTCCCGGCCTCCACTGCGGCGGCGAAAGCGGCAATTTGCCCGGTGGCCTCTGTGCCCGAGCGCAGTCCGCCCTCCTGGGCGCCGCCGGTGATCATGGGCCGCAGGCCCACACCGGAGCGCATGTACAGGGCGCCAACGCCCTTGGGTGCGTGGACTTTGTGGCCGCTGATGCTGAGCAAATCGACGCCCAGGGAGGCAGACGTGAAGGGAATCTTCAGGAATCCCTGAACGGCGTCTGTATGAAAGAGGATCTTTCGGTTATACTGTTTGACCACAGCGCAGGCCTCCTTCACCGGGAGGACGGAGCCAAGCTCGTTGTTCACCAGCATCATGGAAACCAGCGCGGTCTCCGGGCGAAGGGCCTGGCGCAGATCCTCCAGGCCGATTTGGCCCTGGGCGTCTGGCATCAAATAGGTCACCTGCCACCCCTGCCGTTCCAGATCTTTACAGGTTTCCAGCACTGCGGCGTGCTCAATGGCAGTGGTAATGATGTGGTTGCCCACCCGGCGGTTTTTAAAGCACCCCAGGCGCAGCGCCCAGTTGTCGCTCTCCGTGCCGCAGGAGGTGAAGAACAGCTCGCTTTTCTTACAGCCCAGCGCGCCGGCAATGACCTGACGGTCCGCATCGAGCTTTTTTACCGCGGCAGCGCCCATGGGATATTGGGCGGAAGGGTTGCCATACCCTTCCTGCATGGCGGCAACCGCCGCGTTGACCGCCTCCGGACAGACCGCCGTTGTGGCGGCCGTATCTAAGTATGCAAACATGGAATCCCCCTCTATGTCTCCGTCTCAGCGCC
>CAYWAP010000057.1:0-8288 GCA_964456525.1 uncultured Oscillospiraceae bacterium | reverse complement strand
CCTAGTTGAATATATTTGGATTTTGTTCAAACAGGCTCTGAACCCGGGCCCGAACCCGCCGGTTCTCCGGCTTCTCCAGATTGGGATCCGCCGCAAGCAGCGTTTCCGCAGCCTCCCGGGCCTCCTGGAGAACCTGTAAATCGTCCGCCAGATTCGCCACCCGCAGCTGGGGCAGGCCGTGCTGCCGCGCCCCGAAAAAGTCTCCCGGCCCCCGGAGCTTCAAATCCTCTTCGGCGATTTTGAAGCCATCGTTGGTGGCGCAAAGGGCCTTAATCCGCTGCCGGGTCTCCGGGTTCCGGCTGGACGACAGGAGCACACAGTAGCTCTTAGCCGCCCCCCGGCCGACGCGCCCCCGGAGCTGGTGGAGCTGGGAGAGGCCAAACCGCTCGGCGTTTTCCACCACCATCAGGGTCGCATTGGGGACGTCCACCCCCACTTCAATCACCGTGGTGGAGACCAGAATGTCCAGCTCCCCGGCGGAAAAGGCGGCCATGACGGTTTCCTTTGCCCGATTGCTGAGCTTGCCGTGGAGAAGGCCCACCTTCAAGTCGGGGAAGACGTCGTTTTGCAGCTCCTGCGCGAACTTCGTCACGGCTTTCAGCTCCGTTGTGCTTTCCAGGGTCCGCATCCGAGCCTCCGCGGTGTCCTCCCCCACAGCCGGACAGACAATATAGACCTGATGGCCCTCCTCCACCTGTTTGCGGATAAAACCGTACAGGCGCTGGCGCTTATCTTCGCCAATGAGGAAGGTGTCAATCCTTTGCCGCCCCGGCGGCAGCTCGTCAATCACGGAAACTTCCAGATCCCCGTACATAATCAGCGCCAGCGTCCGGGGGATGGGTGTGGCCGACATGACCAGCACATGGGGGGTCTCTCCGGCTGCTGTCTCCCCTTTTTCGGCCAAGGTGGCCCGTTGGGCCACGCCAAAGCGGTGCTGTTCATCGGTGATCACCAGCCCCAGCTTTCGGAACATGACGCCATCGGAGAGCAGTGCATGGGTTCCCACCACCAAATCCAGCATGCCCAGCTGCAAACGCTCGTAAAGATCCCGTTTTGCCCGGGCCTTCATGGAGCCGGTCAAAAGCCCAACCCGCAGGCCGCTCTTTTCCAGCAGGGGCGTCAACGTCCGGTAATGCTGCTCCGCCAGGATTTCCGTGGGGGCCATCAAGGCCGCCTGAAGCCCGTTTTTAGCTGCCAGCCATGCACACGCCGCCGCAACCACCGTTTTGCCGCTGCCCACGTCGCCTTGAATCAGCCGGTTCATGGGGACACCGGCGCGCATGTCCTGTTCCGCCTCCCGGATGGCCCGCCGCTGCGCGCCGGTCAGCGGGAAGGGCAGGGTGTCCATATAATCCTGCAAGTCCCCATCCCGGCAGGGATAGCCCCTGCCGGCTGCACGCCGCCCTTTCATCCGCACCAGACCGGTGACAAAGAAGAACAGCTCTTCAAACACCAGCCGCCGCCGGGCCACTTCCAGCTCCTCGAAGTTTTTGGGGAAGTGGATCGTCTGCAACGCATAACCCGCACCGGCCAAATGATAGGTCCGCCGAATGGCCTCTGGCAGATCGTCTGTCACCTGTGCCCCGCAGTCCGCCAGGACGGCCCGGATGGCCTCTGCCATCATATAGTTGGAGATGCCGGCAGTCAAGGGATAAATGGGCATAATCTGCCCGGTAAAGTGCCGCCGGTCCTCCCGCTCAAACATGGGGTTGGTCATGCTCAGCCGTCGCCCGTGCCGCTCCACCGTGCCGTAAAAGATAAAAGTCTCTCCGGGAACCAGTGAATTTCGCACATAGGCCTGGTTAAAAAAGGTGATAAACATCTGCTCCTCGCCATCCACCACCCGAACCCGGGACCACGCCAGCCCCGGACGAGTGTAGCTGGTGACTGGCGGCTCCGCCACCATGGCGGAGATGCAGGAGGCCACGTCCTCCGGCGCCTCCCGGATTGTATAGACCTGACGCAGATCCTGATAATCCCGGGGCAGCCAATACAGCAGGTCGCCTGCCGTGTGTAAATTCAGTTTTGCCAGCCTTGCAGCCCGCTTCTGCCCAATTCTGGGCAGGCTGCTCACTGGATCCTCCAACCGGATGGCCATGGCGTCCACCTGCTTTCTAAAAAACGAACCTTTATATAAATTCTACCACAAAAGATGGAAATCGCAAAGGAAGTTTTACAGTTGTATCAATGGACGCCGTTTTTTAAAAGTGTTATTTTAGTTTATGTCAAATGCAGATTTTATTTTTGGGCTTGAAAACGATATCATTTTAGATTCTCGCCGAATTGTGGAGCAAACACCCAAACCTCTGCAAAAACCGCTTCCATTTTTACGATACGCCCTCCGAAATTTCAGCTTCTTTTTGAAAACATTTTTGAAAAACGCTTGCATTTTCCCCTGTGTATGGTATGATATATGTGGAAATATGGCTGCCTGAATGGATGATCTTATCTCATTGCCAGGCCCTTGTATCGGAACTTCAACCCAACTCTCAGCAAATTTGTGCTGCACTTCGACAAAGGATGATGAAAAATGCCAACTTTTAACACCGCCGAGCTGCGCAAGCAGAACCGCAACCGCGTGTTCCGGTACATTTATGCCTCTGACACGCCGGTCACCAAACAGGACGTTGCGCAGAACCTGAACCTCAGTCTCCCCACCGTCGGACAAAACCTGAAAGAGCTGCAGGAGGCCGGGCTGCTGGAAACCCAGGGCACCTTTGACTCCACCGGCGGCCGCAAACCCCGGGCCATCGGCGTCGCGTCCGGCGTAAAAATCAGCGTCGGCATCATGCTCTCCATGTACCACATCCACCTGGTGTGCATTGATCTGCGTGCCAAGGTCGTGGCACAGAAATCCATAGAGCGCAATTTCGAGGATACCGACGCATATTTCCATGATATTGCCAAGGCGTTGGAAGCCTTTTTGGACGAAAATGAATTAGACCGTTCCCGGCTGCTGGGCGTTGGCATTGCAGTGCCCGGCATTCCGGACGCTAAGCGGGGAATCATCACCCTGTCCCGCACGCTGTCCTCCCGGGACATTTCCATCACCAAGCTGACCGAGCACATTCCCTATCATTGTTTCATTGAAAATGACGCGAATGCCGGCGGCGTGTCCGAGTGGTGGAACCATCAGGAGCACGAGAACATGGTCTACCTGTCCGTGCAGCGGGGGGTCGGCGGCGCAGTCCTGTTGGACGGCGTCCGCTATATGGGCCGCCATCACCGCTCCGGCGAGTTTGGCCACATGTGCATTGTTCCCGGCGGCCAGCGCTGCCTGTGCGGACGGCGGGGCTGTCTGGAGGCTTACTGTTCCACCGCGCGCATCTCCACCGATCTGGGAATCACCCGGGAGGAGTTTTTTGCCGCGCTGGAAGCGGGCAACATGGAGTACCAGAAGATCTGGAGCGATTACCTGGATCATTTGGCCATCGGCATCAACAATATCCGCATGGTTTTGGACTGTGACATCATCCTGGGGGGTGTGCTGGCGCATTACATGACGCCCTACCTGGATGACCTGCGCTTCCGCCTGTGCAACATCAGTCCCTTTGAAACCACGGGGGACTACCTGAAGCTCGCCCGTTACCTGAGCTGGTCCACCTGCGTCGGCGTAGCGCTGCACTTCATCTCCGATTTTATCGACCATATTTGACCCCATTTGCCGGAGACGTCTCGTCTCCGGCTCTGTTTTCCGGGCGCGGGAGTATGGTTCACAAAGACAGAAAGAAACGCGGAGAGCCCTGGCCGGCCCTCCGCGGATGCCCCCAAGTCTAACGGGGGACAGGAGATCGGACAGAGTGAGAAAGAGGAGTGATCTTTGTCCGAATCTTTGCAAAGTGTGTGTCTGACCGAAGGTCAGGCAAAGCTGCCGGCGTGTACATAGCGCAGCCGGAACTGCCATTTGCGGTCCATGATCTGACCAATGGCGGCCGTCACGCTGCCGGTAAAGAGGGCGCTGATAAATGTGCCCGCGCCGACGCCAACCAGATGCCTGATGCCCAGCAGAGAGATCAAAACCGTACAGACCAAACAGCATACGTCAAAACCGGTTTTAAACCCTTTGAAGGGAATGTGGAAGAAGTCGGACATATCCCGTGTGAATTCATCAAAGGGCAGGATGGGCAGCAGACAGCGCTGGAGCATCCAGATGCTGAAGCAAACGGTCAGATACCCGATTGCGTAGCAGAGAATCCGGCCTGGCATAGTTTCCGGCGCGGGAAGGAGCGCTGCGTAAACATCCAGCAGCTTTCCGAAGGCAACCGACAGGCCCATGGAAATCACATACCCGCTTTTCCATGTTCTGGTACATCCCACCAGCGCCAGCAAAACCGCAATCTGAATGATGTAGTTCCAGGTGCCAAAGGACAATGCGGGAAACACATGGCTCAGCGCATAGGAGACCGAGGAAATGCAGGAGACGCCAAACCCGCTCTTAACCTGCATCTCAACCCCCAGGCTGTTCAACAGCAGCGCCGCCAGCAAGGCGTACTCGCCGTACATGATTTTCCTATTACACATAAAAGGGTTCTCCCTTGCATGAATTTGTCTTTGCTGTGATAATAGGATACTACAGAACATCCATGAATACAAATTCCAAATATCGCCCTAATTGATAGATATTTTGCATGAATTGCAAGGAGTATCCCCCGTGAATCTTTATCATCTTCGTTATTTTGTCACCTTGGCACACATGGAGCACTATACGCGGGCGGCGGAAGAACTGGGCATTACGCAGCCCAGCTTGAGCCACGCCATCGCCGCCCTGGAGGACGAATTGGGCGTTGGGCTGTTTGAAAAAGACGGGCGCAACGTCATCCTCTCCAAATGCGGCCGGCATTTTCTGGCAGATGTGGAGGCGTCCCTGGCCATTCTGGACCGCGGCGTCACCCGGATGCAGAAATTAGGCCGGGGGCAGGGGACTCTGGATCTGTGCTTTCTGCGCGGTCTGGGAGCGGATCTGGTGCCCAGGCTGATCTCCGCGTTTCAGAAGACCCCGATGGGACAGGGGATCCAGTTCCGCCTCTCCACCGCCGCCACCCGGGAGATGTTGGACGGCTTGGAGAGCCAGCGCTATGACCTGGCGCTCTGCTCCTACGATTCTGCCCCCAAACACATAACGTTCCTGCCGGTGGAGACGCGGCCCTTCTTTCTGGTCGTGCCGGAGAACCATCCCCTGGCGGCCCGTACCCAGATCGACCTGGAGGAGACATTGGACGAACCCCACATTCTCTTTGCGAAAAACGCCGCCATCCGCATTGAGATTGACCAGATTTACGCCGCGCTTCCCCGCATGCCCAAGATCGCCTATGAGGTGCAGGAGGCCCAGGACATCGCCGGTCTGGTGGCAAACCACTTTGGCGTTGCCGTGCTGCAAAAAGCCTATTTTCTGAAGAGCTTTCCGGTGAAGCTGATTCCCCTGGCGCATCAGACGGTTCAGAGCACCATTTACCTGGCCTCCGCGAAGCGGCACCCCCTTTCGCCCCCTGCCCAGGCTTTTCGGGATTTTGTGGCGGAATTTGTCCGATGATAGGCAGGGAAGCGGAAGAGCTGGCGTTTCCGGCAAAAAAGTGCGCACCCGGACAGGTGGGTGCGCACTTCCTTTTTGGTGTTTGGTTCGGTTACAGCCCCAGGTTCAGGCCGCCGGTGATTTTATTCATCGTGTCCGCCGCGTCGTCGTCCGCCGCCTTCATGGCGTCGTTGACGGCCGCAAGAATCATATCCTGCAGGAATTCCACATCGTTGGGGTCCAGGGCATCGGGCGTGATGGAAATGCTCTTCATCTGATGGGCCCCCGTCACAACCACCTTCACGGCGCCGCCGCCGGACTGGGCGGTGTACTCCCGCTGCTGGAGGCTGGACTGGGTCTTCTGCATATCATTGGACATCTTCTGTGCCTGGCGGATCATGTTCATGTTCAGGCCGCCCATATTTCGGAAATTACGGTTATTATAGCCTTTTGCCATAGCAATCGACTCCTTTCGTCAAACAGTGGATTTCAATCAATATCGCCGCGCCGTTGGTCACTCCACAACGACAATTCCCTTCCCCTCGCCTTGGGCAAAGGCCAGCAGCTCTTCCATCGGGTCCCCGGCGGGGGGAACCGGTTCCGGCGGCGGCTCCGGTAAAGGCGGCATGTCCGGCTCTGCTGGCGGCATCGGCGGCGGGCCTCCGTTTTGGGCCGCATCCGGCCTGTGGGGGGACGCCGGAGGGGGATTTCCCACCTGGACTTGGATACGAACCGGTCTGCCCGCCTTGGCGGAGGCAGCTTCCTCCAGGGGCAGACGGTTGACCTCCATCATCAGCCGCTTGCGGATGAATTCATCCAGCGCAAACAGGTGCAATATGCCATCTTTGTAGCTGCCCGTTACCATCTGCTTCTGGATAAAACCAAATAAGCCGTGCTCCACGGTGTTTTTCAGGTGGGGGGCCAGTTCGTCCCAAAAGGCCGAATCGCCCACGGAACCATCCCCACTGGAAGCGCTGGGCACCGGATTTGCCTGGCTCCGCCGGGTGCGCTGGGGACTCACTACTGGCTGCGCAGCCGTTTGCGCTGGCCGCTGGGGCGGCTGTACGGCAGGGGCTATCGGTTCCGGTTCATGATCCCACGGCGGCATGGCCCACTGGGGCGGGGCGTCCGTCTCCGCCGGAGGTTCCTCTGCCGGAAGAGGGGGTTCAATGGGGGGAAGGGTTGCCGGGGCCAGTTCCTCCTCCGGCCGCTCGGGTACAACCTGCGCCCCTTCCTGAGCCCCGGAGACGGCATCTCCCTGGAGAGGAAGCCCTCCGGCCAGGGCCGCCTCCACTTTGGAAAGCCGCTGGGAGAGGGACAGCACAGAGCCGTCCAACCGCCGGTCGCACAGGCGAATCAGACAAAGCTCCGCCTCCGTCTTGCGGTTGGGGCTGTTTTTCAAACGGGACAGGGTGTCCTGCAACAATGTCAGCATGTGCAGCAGCCGCTGGGCGGTCAGGCCCTTTTCCAGCGCGGAAAGGGTGGCCTCGTCATAGCCCCCTGTCATCAGGGCGTGGGCGTGTTCCCCGGCGGTCTGGCGCAGCAGGAGATCCCGAACCAGCGCCGCCAGTTCGTCCAGCACCGCGCTGACATCCTTTCCCGCTGCGTAAAGGCTGGATAGCTCCGTCAGGGCCTCTGCGGTTTTTCCCCGGCGAATATCGTCCAGCAGATGGGCTGTCCGCAGGTTTCCCGCCAGCCCCAGGGCGTCTAAGACCGCCTCCTTGTCCACCCGCCTTCCGGAGATCGCGCATTGATCCAGCAGGGACAGGGCGTCCCGCAGAGCGCCGTCCGCCAGCCGGGCCAACAGGGCCGCGCCGTCCGGGGTCAAGTCAATCCCTTCGTTTTGCGCGATATACAGCATTCGATTTTGAATGTCCGCGGGCTGGATGCGCTTAAAGGAAAAGCGCTGGCAGCGGGAGAGAATCGTAGCCGGGACCTTGTGCAGCTCTGTGGTTGCCAGAATGAACATGAGATGTTCCGGCGGCTCCTCCAAGATCTTCAAAAGGGCGTTAAAGGCGGCTGTGGAGAGCATATGCACCTCGTCCACAATATACACGCGCTTTTTGACCGCTGCCGGGGTGTACACGGCTTCGTCTCGGAGGGCGCGCACCTGATCCACGCCGTTATTGGAGGCGGCGTCCATCTCTACCACGTCCAGAATGGCCCCGCTGTCAATTCCCAGGCAGGCAGAACAGACGCCGCAGGGGCTTCCCTCCGCCGGATGCTCGCAGTTCACCGCCTTGGCCAGAATCTTGGCACAGGTGGTCTTACCGGTGCCTCTGGTGCCGGTGAAGAGATACGCATGGCTCAGCCGTCCCGTCATCACCTGGTTTTTCAATGTCTGGGTAATGTGATCCTGTCCCACCACATCATCAAACCCTTTGGGACGCCACTTCCGGTACAGCGCCTGATACACAGCCACACCTCCTCGCCAGAGCAGATAAAGAAAGAGCACGGAGACAGATGCCGCCGCGCTACAATTCGGACACACGCGTCCGACTGGTAAAAAAAGAAACACTCCGGCAGTCAGTTTGGAGACGGCGATCCGCGGCACACGAAGGAAACCGCTTAATGCTGCTCGGTTCCCCGCCTGACATGGTTCACGGGCCTCCGTTGCGCGGGACCGTAACCGCACCGACTGCCGAAGCTGTCTAGTATTATAGCTTCGCTTTCCGGTTTTGGCAAGAGGTTTCGTGAAAATTTACGAAAATTTTTTCGTGATCTCCCCTTTACAAGCGTGAAAATTGTGTTATAATGACTCTGTTACAGCGTTCAGGAT
>CAYWAP010000056.1:0-8310 GCA_964456525.1 uncultured Oscillospiraceae bacterium | reverse complement strand
CCCGGCGGTGTGGCTGTTGGCAACATGATTATCGTGCGAAACTATTTTCAGCACTCCATTCCCCATGAACTGGTCGAGGCGGCCGAGATTGACGGCTGTTCCAAGCTCAAGACCTTTTTCCATGTGATTATCCCCCTGTCCAAGCCGATTCTGGCGGTTATGGTGGTCTTCAGCATGGTGGCCTACTGGAACGACTGGTTCACCGCTTTGATCTATCTCTCCTCCGATATGGCTCCGCTCCCGCTGGTGCTGCGCAACGTGTTGATTAAAAGCTCCGCCAGCGCAAGCCAGGCGAGCACCGTCTCCGGCGGCTATGCGGAACTCAATAAGGTGACTGAGCTGATCAAATTCTGCTCCATTGTGGTGGCGGCCGTTCCCATGATGGTGATTTACCCCTTCGTCCAAAAGTACTTTGAAAAGGGCTTTATGGCCGGCGCCGTCAAAGGCTGAGCCGGATGGCCCTTCTTGAAAGGAGAATTGAACATTATGAAACGAGGTTTATCCCTGTTGCTGGCGCTGGCCATGATTCTGTCCCTGTGCGCCTGCGGTTCCAGCGGCGACACGTCGACCGATGAAGTCAATTACGACACCGAACAGACCAGTTTTTACATTGTCGGCGCCCAGTCCTCCCTCTCTTCCGGCTATGATGAGAACACGGTGCTCAACGAGCTGCAGGAGAACGTTGGCATCGACATCACCTGGGAGACCATGAGCGACTCGGTCTCTGAGCAGGTGAGCATCCGCATCGCCGGCAACGAGCTGCCGGACGCCTTCATTGGCGTAGGGTTTTCCAACTATGATCTGCAAACCTACGGCAGCGACGGCACCTTTATCGACCTGACCCCGTACATCACCGAGGAGTACATGCCCAATTTGACGGCGATTCTGGAAGAGTACCCTGAAATCCGCTCCGCCATCACCATGTCAGACGGCAAGATCTACGGTCTGCCCTCCGCCGAGCAGATGGGCACCGCCGGCATCGGCGCAGATGAGGACTACTCCATCTACACCATCCCCCAGTATTCCATGATCAACAAGGCGTGGCTGGATTACCTGGGGCTGGAGGTTCCCACCACTCTGGACGAGCTGCATGACGCTCTCCAGGCATTCCTGGAAAACGACATGTCCCACACCTACTACGGCAACGACGAGGGAACCACCATTCCGATGTCCACCGGATTTGACGAATGGTGCTGGGGACAGAACATCTTCTACGCCGGATTTGGATTTACCAACTGGCCCAACGACATTGCCAACGACCTGGTCCTTGAGGCAGACGGCACGGTGAACTTCCTCTGCGATGACGATGCCTACCGGGATGCACTGACCTATTTCCATGAATGGTACTCCGAAGGGCTGATGGACGTGGAGATGTTCTCCCAGACCGATACCCAGCTGATCGCCAAGTGCCAGCAGGGCTATGTGGGCGTCGCCACCTGGTGGTACATCGAGGAGCTGATGGGCGACTATGCCGATGACTATGTGTTCCTGCCCATTTTGACCGGTCCCGAGGGAACGGAATATGAGGGCACCAGCAATGTCACCGTCCGCACCGGCGGCGGCACCACCTCCGGCAACCTCTCCATCACCTCCGCCTGCGAGAGCCCGGTGAACCTGCTCAGCTACTTCGACCAGTGGTATGACGGCGAGACGGTTATGCAGCTCCAGTATGGCCCGATTGGCGTCTACTTCACCGAGCAGGATGAGGACGGCATGTGGGTTTCCATCACCGATGAGGAGGCACAGGAAGAATACGGCATGAGCGCCGGCGAACTCAAGTCCACCTATGAGGTCTACGGTCCCAAGCTGATCCTCTCGGAGTATTACAATGAATACTTCTACATGGAGGACCGGGCAATTGAGCGTCTGACCGACCTTTGGGAGTACTGGCTGCCGCAGGTGTCCGATACCACCACCTACCCGATCGACTGCGTGTTCACCGAAGATGAGCTGGACATCATCGACCGGTACCTAACCGACTTTGAGAGCACGGTCTCCGAACAGGAAGGTCTGTGGATCCGCGACGGCGGCCCCACCGATGAGGAATGGGAGGCATACTGCGAGAAGCTGGTGAATTCCTGCGGCATGGATCAGCTGCTGGAAGTCTATCAGGCCGCCTATGATCGCTACGTTGCATCTGAATGAGATACATGTTAATATAATAGACGACCGACCGCAGGGCGCCCCGTCCGCCGATTCAGGCGGACGGCTGGCGCCCTGCGCTATGATTGGAGTGACAGCCCATGTTGAGCGAAAAATTACGCCAAGCTCGCGCCTTTGAGGAGCAGTACATGTCGTTTATCCCCCCGGAGGAGCGGCCCGCCTTCCATGTGACTGGTGGAATTGGTTGGATTAACGACCCCAATGGATTTTCCTGTTATCGGGGCGAATACCATCTCTTTTACCAGTATCATCCCTATTCCATCAATTGGGGCCCCATGCACTGGGGACACGTCAAGACGGAGGATTTTATCCACTGGGAGCGTCTGCCCATCGCCCTGGCCCCGGACGAGGACTATGACAAGAACGGCTGCTTCTCTGGAAGCGCGGTGGAGCTGCCCGACGGGCGGCAGCTGCTGATGTATACCGGCGTACACCAGGTGCGGCAGGAAGACGGCGCGGTTAAGGAGTTCCAGACGCAATGTCTCGCCGTCGGCGACGGCGTGAACTACGAAAAAGTGGGTGAGAACCCTGTTCTCACCGGCGCCGACCTGCCCGAAGGGGGCAGCAGGAACGATTTCCGGGACCCCAAAATCTGGCGGGAGGGGGACCGGTTTTACGCCGTTGTGGGCAACCGCACCCCGGACGGCAGCGGCGCAGTTCTGCTCTACGAGAGCGAGGACGGTTTCCGTTGGTCCTACGCCGCCACGCTAGATGCCAGTCGCAACCAGTATGGCCGGATGTGGGAGTGCCCCGACTTCTTCCTCCTGGACGGCGAGCAGGTTCTGCTTGTCAGCCCCCAGGAGATGACGCCGGTGGGGCTGGAGTTCCACGCGGGCAACGGCACGGTCTGCCTGCTGGGCAGCTATGACCGGGACAGCCATCACTTCACCCGCCAGCAGGTGCAGGCGGTGGACTACGGCATCGACTTTTACGCCCCGCAGACCCTCCTGACGCCGGATGGCCGGCGCATCATGATCGCCTGGATGCAGAACTGGGACACCTCCGGCTGTAAGCCCCAGGGGACGCGCTGGTTTGGACAGATGACCCTGCCCCGGGAGCTGCACGTGCGGGATGGGCGGCTGATTCAAAACCCGGTTCGGGAGTTGGAGCAGATCCGGGCAGGCCGTGTGGCCTACCAAAACGTTGTCTTCCACGGCGAGAGCAGCCTGCAAGGCGTCAGCGGCCGGATGATCGACCTGACGGTGACCGTGCGCCCGGCCAGCCCCAGCAGCCTTTATCAGTGGTTCAAGCTCCACCTGGCCAAGGACGGCGAGCATGTGACCACCATCCGCTATAAGCCGGAGTGCAGCACGGTGCGGGTGGACCGAACCCGCGGCGGATTCCCCCACGATATTGTCCATGTGCGGGACTTCCTCGCCGCGCCCCGGCAGGGGGAGATCAAGCTGCGGGTAATTCTGGACCGGAACAGCCTGGAGCTCTTTGTCAATGACGGGGAACAGGCGGCCTCCTTTGTCCTCTATACGCCGGTCTCCGCCAGCTCCATCAGCTTCGAGACGGACGGAACCGTCCTGATGGACGTGGAAAAATACGATCTGATCGCCTATGAGGGGTGTGAATGTGATGGAACAGAAAGAATTTGATGTGGTTGCGCTAGGTGAGCTGCTGATCGACTTTACCGACGGCGGCCTGAGCGCCCAGGGCAACCCGATGTTCGAGGCCAACCCCGGTGGCGCGCCCTGCAATGTGTTGGCAATGCTGGAAAAACTGGGGCGGTCATGCGCCTTTATCGGCAAAGTGGGAGACGACCTCTTCGGCCGCCAATTGCGCGGCGTGGTGGAGGCGGCCGGGATTGACACCTCCGGACTGGTCATGGCGCGCCAGGTGCGCACCACTTTGGCCATCGTCAAAAATGACCCCAACGGCGACCGGGACTTTTCCTTTTACCGCAACCCGGGGGCGGACATGATGCTGACGGAGAAAGAGGTGCCGGAGGAACTGCTGAAAAGCTGCCGTCTCTTCCACTTTGGCTCCCTCTCGCTGACCCATGAGCCGGTGCGGGGGGCCACCGTCAAGGCGATCCGCTGCGCCCGAACCAACGGGGCTTTGATTTCCTTTGATCCCAACCTCCGGCCTCCCCTCTGGGACGATCTGGAGGAGGCCCGGCGACAGATCGCTTTCGGGCTTTCCCAGTGCGATGTCCTCAAAATCGCGGACAATGAGCTGGAGTTTATGACCGGCGAGACGGACTTTCACCGGGGCGCGGCCATCCTGCGCGAGTGGTACCCCAACATCCGCCTGATCAACGTCACCGCCGGCGCCCAGGGGAGCTACAGCTACTGCGGGGAGCAGCGCGTCTTTGTCCCCGCCTTCCGGCTCGGTGGCACGATCGAG
This sequence comes from uncultured Oscillospiraceae bacterium, assembly GCA_964456525.1. Taxonomy (GTDB): domain Bacteria; phylum Bacillota; class Clostridia; order Oscillospirales; family Oscillospiraceae; genus Onthomonas. The sequence goes on along the minus strand of CAYWAP010000056.1, from coordinate 3,795 downwards.
ACCACTGGCGCCGGGGACACCTTCTGCGCCTGTGTCCTCCATTTCGTGCTGGAACATGGCCTGAAAGGTTTGGACGCCCCTGACCTGGAGGAAATGCTCCGCTTCGCCAACGCTGCGGCCTACCTGGTCACCACGCGGAAGGGGGCCATCCGCTCCATGCCGGAGCGGGAAGAGGTGGAGCAGCTGCTCCGCCGGGCGGAATAACCCCATAAAACCGGCCCCAGCCGCCAAAGCGGTTCGTCCTCCGCTGGGGCCAAAATCAACAGGCTGTGCATCTCCCGAAAGGGGGAAGCACAGCCGTTTTTTGCCCGCAGGGACAGTTTGGCAGCAGCAGAGACAGGGGCAGCCCTCTGGAGGAAACAGATATGCTCCCCTCATGTTTGGCGGTGTTTGTTCACCGCCCTGTGAAGGGAGCATGTCCATTTTCTTTCGATTGTCTGTTTTGATTGGGGGATTCAGTCCAAGAGACAAAGAGCCGTCACTTGGACATGCCGGCATGGTTTACACAAGGCTTAGGACAGCGCGTCCTCAATGGCCTCCACATAGCTCCGCTTTGGCATAGCGCCGATCTTGCGATCCAGTACCTGACCGTCCTTAAAGAAGATGACGTTGGGGATGCTCATGACATCGTACTCCGTAGCCAAATCCATGCAGGCGTCAATATCGACCTTGCCGACGACCACCCGGCCGGCGTATTCGTCGGCCAGCTCCTCAATGACAGGGCCGATCATCCGGCAGGGGCCGCACCAGGTTGCCCAGAAATCAACCATCATGACGCCGTCCTTGCCAAGGGCTTCTTTGAAAGATTCACTGGTAAAATGAATGACATTCGACATGTTTTACACTCCTTATACGATAAAATGATCTTAAATGGACAAATACGCGTCCGCCATCTCACCGGCGATCAGCCCCTCGCCAACAGCCTTTGCCACCTGAAGGGGTTTGCCGGTGCAGTCTCCCGCGGCGAAAATGCCGCGAAGGTTGGTGCGCATGGAACGGTCTACCTTAATATAGCCGTCCTCCAGCTCCAGATCAGGGAACAGATCCGTCGGGGCGACGGCCTCCCGGAAGATGAACACCCCCTGACAGGGGATGACGGCGCCGTTTGCGCGCAGTCCTTCCACCTGATGGGCGCCGATAATCTCCAAATGACCTGCCTTCACATGGGGGATGGCGGCGTTTAGCCCCTCCGGCTTGAGGGGGCTCACATAGGTGACCTGGCAGCCGATTTGGGCCAGATAGTTGGCCTCCTGGGGCGCATCTGCGCTCCGGCCAATTACGCAAACCGGTTTGTTCCGGTAGAGCATGCCGTCGCAGGTGGCGCAATAGCTGACGCCATGGCCCAGAAGTTCCTGTTCGCCGGCATATTTCTGCCCCCGGGAGACGCCGGAGGCGAGAATCAAGGTTTTTCCCTCATAGACCTCCGTGCCAACTGTGAGGAAATAGGAACTCCCCATATCGACGGCGGAAAGCACTTTTCCTACCTTCAGCTCAGCGCCGGCGGCCAGGGCGTGCTCCTGGAACAGGTCCAGCATCTCGGCGCCGGTTTTGCCGGGAAGACCCAGGTAATTGTCGATTTTTTCAGCCCGATACAGGGGATTTTTCCCCACAGGGTTGGAGATCGTCAAAACGCTTCGATTACGGCTCCGAAGCGCAATCGCGGCACTCAGCCCAGCGGGGCCGCCGCCAATCACAATGCAGTCGTACATCTTGCTGTGTCTCCTTTTTAAAATGGGGGAGCCTGACATTACCCGTTGGGGATAAAGGGGCTCGAAAGAATGGCTGATGGCTGGGCGGCGCTCCGCCCGGTTCCAACTGCGGGTGTACCACTATTATATCCAATTATGTCCGAATTGCAAGGGAAATCAAAGGGGGAAATTTCCGTTTTTGACAATGTCCTCCGGATATGGACGCGGCTTTTCTCTGCCGCAGCAGTTGATTTTTTTCCAAACTGCGGTATAATAAGGCATGATTTGAGAAAGTAGGAGTGACTCTCCATGGCTAAAAAAGACAATGCCATTATGGCGCAGAATTTTATTCATGATTTTATTGATGAGGATATTGCACAGGGCGGCCGTTTCGCCGGCATGGATGTCCACACCCGTTTTCCGCCGGAGCCAAACGGCTACCTTCACATCGGCCACGCCAAGGCCATCTATGTCGATTTTGGCACGGCGCAGAAATACCACGGAAAATGCAACCTCCGCATGGACGACACCAATCCGACCCGGGAAGATGTGGAATTTGTAGACGCCATTGAGGAGGACATTCGGTGGCTGGGCTATGATTGGGAGGACCGTTTTTTCTACGCCTCCGATTACTTTGACCAGATGTATGACTACGCCGAGGAGCTGATCCGGAAGGGGCTGGCCTATGTCTGCCAGCTGACCCCTGAGGAGATGGCGGCCAATCGGGGCGACGTGAACACGCCGGCCGTCAGCCCCTACCGGGATCGCCCCATTGAGGAGTCTCTGGACCTGTTTCGCCGGATGAAGGCCGGAGAATTTCCCGACGGCGCAATGACGCTGCGGGCCAAGATCGACCTGGCCTCGGGCAACTTCAATATGCGTGACCCTGCCCTGTACCGCATCAAGCACCAGCGCCACCACCGCACGGGGGACAAGTGGTGCATTTACCCCATGTATGACTTTGCCCACCCCATTGAAGACGCCATTGAGGGGATTACCCATTCTCTGTGCACCTTGGAGTTTGAATCCCACCGTCCCCTGTACGACTGGGTCATTCAAAACATCTCCTGCGAGGTCAAGCCCCGGCAGATCGAGTTTGCCCGTCTTGGCATTGACCATACGGTGATGTCCAAGCGCAAGCTGCGCCAGCTGGTGGAGGAGAACTACGTTTCCGGCTGGGACGATCCCCGCATGCCCACCATCTGCGGCCTGCGCCGCCGGGGTTACACTCCCGCTTCCATCCGCAGTTTTTCCGAGCAGATCGGCGTTGCAAAAGCCGACTCTACGGTGGAATTTGCCTTTCTGGAGCACTGCCTGCGTGCGGATCTGGACGACACTGCCGGCCGTGTGATGGCCGTCTTGCACCCGGTGAAACTGGTGATTACCAACTATCCGGAGGACAAACAGGAAGTTTTTGAGGTGGAGAATCACCCCAAGCACCCCGAAATGGGCAAGCGTACCGTGTCCTTTTCCCGGGAGCTGTTCATCGAAGGGGACGATTTCCTGGAGGTCAAAATTCCCAAGTACAAACGCCTTTACCCCGGCGGCCCGGAGTGTCGGCTGAAGGGGGCCTATCTGATCCGCTGTACCGGATGTGAAAAAGACGAGGAAGGCAATATCACCACAGTTTTCGCCGAATACGATCCGGAGTCCCGGGGGGGCGACCCCGCCGACGGCCGCAAGGTCAAAGGCGCCACCATCCACTGGGTGGATGCCAATTCGGCTGTGGACGCAGAGGTTCGTCTGTACGACAACCTGTTTTTGGACGCTGCTCCTGACGCTGCGGGCAAGGATTTCCTGTCAGCCCTGAACCCCGATTCCCTGCAAGTGCTGCAGGGCTGCAAGCTGGAGGCCTCTTTGGCAGATGCTGCTGCCCCTGCCTCCTATCAGTTCATGCGCCTGGGCTACTTCTGCGTGGATAACCGGGATTCCAAACCCGGAGCACTGGTGTTCAACCGTTCTGTCTCCCTGAAGGACAGTTTCAAGCCCAAAAAGTGACGGACAGCAAATAAAAGAAGACCGCGTTTCGCCTTAGAAACGCGGTCCCAGCCTGTCGAAAAACCTGCTGTGGCAATCAGGCCAAAGCAGGTTTTTTGTTCGTGCGTAA
>CAYWAP010000055.1:0-8770 GCA_964456525.1 uncultured Oscillospiraceae bacterium | reverse complement strand
GGAAAATGCCAATCGCGCAGAGAATCCACTGCTGAAGGTAATTGGAGCAGGAAAGCCCCCTATCACATACTCTGCCACGTCGATCATGACGCCAAACACAATGACCGCCGGAAACTGCAAAAGCTGAAAGCAGTCGTACCGTAACTGCGTTCCTGTTAGATGTCCCTTTACTTCAAAAGCCATATTATGTATAATTAAAAAAAGGGAGGAACCCACAATGAAAAAGTGCCTGATTAAGAAAAATTTCAAAATAAGAGATTACTCCGGTAAAGTTCGAGTGTTTCGGAAGGGAGAGGTGGTTGATCTGAACGATGATCTTATGCCTGACACGCCGATGCTCGAAAAATACTTTCTTGTGAAAAACGAGGAAAACGCGGAGATGTTCGACCGTTACGCGGAGATGTTCGACCGTTACGAGTCAGCGCTCTCCGACTTGGGAAGAGCAATCGTAGCATCGGATGATGTTAAATTATTTGACCAAAGCAAAATGAAAAAAGGCCTGATGAAGAAGAATTTCACAAAGAGAGATCGCTCCGGTAATAAGATTCGAGAGTTTCGGAAGGGAGATCTGATTTATCTGAACGATGATCTTGTGCCTGACGCGCCGACGCTCGAAGAATATCGAGTGTTTCGGAAGGGAGAGCTGGTTGATCTGAACGATGATCTTGTGCCTGACGCGCCGACGCTCGAAGAATACGTTCTTGTGAAAAACGAGGAAAACGCGGAGATGTTCGACCGTTACGAGTCAGCGCTCTCCGACTTGAGAAGAGCAAGATTAGCATCCGCAAGGAATGATGTTCACTTGTATGACCTAAACAAAGTATTAGAAAGCGCGGAGGGAGTTGAAGAATTCAGCTTTATCCTGGAACGCTATTTGGACACAGCCGCCGACGCTCTCCAATCCTCATTGAATCTCAAAATGGCAGAATATCGCGAGCAACAGGCACTCAACCGTCTCCTGACGGAGTGAGCACAAAAAAGGGCAGAAAAATCTCCTGTCTTTTGCTTTGTATGAAAAAATAACGACTATTCAGACGGTAAAAAAGAGGCTGCCACACCCATGATTTTCTAATCATTGATGGACAGCCCCTTTACATTTTGAAATTACAAATACACGCTCTCCACTTTGTCCATCAGCCGGTTGGTCTGCTTGGTAATCAGCCCGACGCAGAGGGCCGCGGCAACGGTGCCTTCCCGAACGCCTACCAGCTCTCCGAGGAACACCAGAGACAGCACAATGGCGATACACGCCAGCGAGACATCAAAAATCACTTTCATATTGCTGAATTTGACGGGAAGCACCTGACAGATGGCCAACACCGTGCCCTCCCCGGGCGTGGTCACCAGTTTGGCGGTCACTTCCATGCTGACGCCCAGAGCGATCAGGAAAATGCCAATCGCGCAGAGAATCCACTGCTGAAGGTAATTGGAGCAGGAAAGGCCCCCTATCACATATTCTGCCACGTCGATCATCACGCCGAACACAATGACCGCCGGAAACTGCAAAAGCTGAAAGCAGTCGTACCGCCTGCGCAAAATGGCGATCTGAATCAGGATCATGAGGGAGTTGACGATAATCGTCGTCGTCCCCACCGACAGCCCGGAAATGGCCGACGTCACATAGGGGACGCTGGAAATCGGGGAGGTTCCCAATCCCCCCTGGATGGAAAAGGCGATCCCGAAGGCCATCACCGCCAGGCCAAGTCCCAACAAAATGATTCTCTTGACGGGATGGTTGATTTTATACGTTTTACATGCGTTCATACTCACTCACTCTTTCTCTTTTGCAGCCGGGGACTGCATCGCATCACATAATTTGGCCAGCAGCTTCTGAAGGGTCTGGATCTCATCCTCCGAAAAGTTGGAGGTCGCTTCCCTTTCAGCCTCCCGGAAAATATCCATCAATTGTTCTGCCGCCGCTTTCCCGGATTCCGTCAAGGAGACATACAGAGAGCGGCGGTTTCCGTCCTTTTGCCTGCGCCGCACCAGCCCAGCTGTTTCCATGCGCAGCAAAATGCTCCCCACCGTCGTCTGTTCAATCTCACAGTGGCTCGCAATGGTCTTTTGATCCGCTTCCTCATATTGCAGCAGGAAGTCCAGAATTTTGGGTTGTCCGGGGGTCAACCCGATCTTGCCGATCTCAGAGAGAACCTTCCGGGAAAACATGGCCTGGGATTTCATGAGAAGATAATGCAGGTGTTCCAACCCTACGCCTCCTTATAATAAGCATTCTCATTTTACCGAATCGCATTATAAGCAGTATCCATGGAAATGTCAAGGGGCTTTCCGGGGAACCTGTGTCCTCCCCGGAGCGGGAGCGCGACAAAAAAGCGGAGCGCTGTGTACACTCGCGCTCCGCAGTCTCCTGTTCTCCGAGACGTCAGCCCGCCCCGGTTCCATTCCCAGCCGTCTCCGCATTTCCATCCGTCTCTGCGGGGAGGAACCACAGGTTGAGATCCACATATCCCTCGATGCCGTTCACCGTGCCCTCCTGATCGTACTGCCAAAACTGAATCGCATAATAGAAATCCGGCCACGTGCTCTCATAGGAGGCGTACCAGATGTTCACTCCCTGAAGCTGTGTGATGTCGTAGAGAAAATACCCGGTATCGGCGTTGAGATAGATCATGGAATCATATCCAGCCTCCTCGATGACCTGGCAGAACGCCAGCGCGCAGGCGGTCACCGTCTCCCCGGAGAGTCCGGCGGTTCGGATATTCACGGCGTCCCCGTCGGTGTAGTTCTGCTCCACGGCCTCCCAGTCGTAGACGATGGGCAAATTCAGCGCCGCGCCGTCCAGCAGCTCCAGCAGATACCGGGCCTCTTCCTCGGCCTCTTCCACATTCACCGCCTGGGAGAAAAAATAAACCCCAATCAAAAGGCCGCTCTCCGCCGCCCCCGTCCAGTTGGCTTCAAACCTGTCATCCGTCCGCAGCTCACCGCTGCCGTAGCCACGGTAGCCAGCCCGAAGAAACACAAAGTCAATTCCGTCGGCCGCAACCGCCTCCCAGTCGATTTCTCCCTGGTGCTTTGAGACGTCAATGCCCGTCAACGTCTGAACCCCGGTACACACACTTCTCCCCGTCTCGTCCACCAGGAACATATCCTCCGTCAACGTATTCAGGGCCAGAGTGTCGTCCACAACAACCGCCTGCCCGTTGACCGTGATGGTTTTGGGGAGGTAAAAGCGCCACCTTCCGTTGATTGCGTCGGAAGAAAACAGTGCAAACACTGCGGCGAATAACAGCATGATTCCCGTTCGGAAGATACGGAGGATGTATTTCCAGATTTTCTCTTTCTGCTGTTTCTCCATGCCGGTACTCCTTCGATCTCATTTGCCTGATTATAGCACAGATCGGCCGAAAGGAATAGAGACATTCTGTAAAGAGATACGGTTTCCGGAGCAGATTGCAAAATAAATCCCGCTGTGCTATGATGGCAGCGAGAACCATTCGGAGGTTATTATGATGGGATTTGAAACGGTAATATTTGACTTGGACGGCACCCTTCTGGACACTTTGGATGACTTGATGGACGCCTGCAACTACGCGCTGCGTCAGGTGGGAGCGCCGGAGCGCACCCGGGCGGAGGTTCGCCGTTTTGTGGGAAACGGTCTGGGCCTGCTGATGGAGCGGGCTCTTCCCAACGGCAGAGAGAATCCCCGGTATGACGAGGCCCTCGCCTGCCTGCAAAGCTATTATGACACCCACAATCGGATCAAAACGGCGCCCTATAGCGGCGTCTCCGATCTGGTTCAAACCCTGATTCGCCACGGCATTGCCGTCGCCGTTGTCAGCAACAAGCCCGACACCTCTGTCAAGCCGCTGGTAGCGGAGTTTTTCCCCCACATGTTCCCGGTTGCCATCGGCGAGCGCCCCGGCGTCCGCCGCAAACCGGCGCCTGACGCCGTTTGGGAGGCCCTGAGGGAGCTGGGGAAGGGCCGGGAGAGCGCGGTTTACGTCGGCGATTCGGAGGTAGATCTGGCTACCGCCCAAAATGCCGGGATCCCCTGCATCTCCGTGACCTGGGGCTTTCGCGACCGGGATGTGCTGGACGCAGCGGGCGGCACGCGATACGCCGCCTCCCCATCCGATGTGCTGAAATGGCTGCAAGACGGCTTCTGATCGACGGGGACGGCTGCCCGGTGGTCAGCGAGGCCGTTCAAATAGCCGGGAAATTCGGCGTCTCCTGCGTCATTTTCTGCGATACCGCCCATGAGATCAGCCGCCCCGGCGCGGAGACGGTCACCGTCTCCCAGGGGCCGGACAGCGCCGACTTTGCCCTGGTGAACCGAATTCGTCCCGGGGATGTGGCCGTCACACAGGATTATGGGCTGGCGGCCATGTGCCTTGCCAAATCGGCTCTGGTTCTGCATCCGGACGGCAAGCGCTACACCCAGGAGAACATTGAGGGCCTGCTCTACACACGTTATGTAGGCCAAAAACTCCGCCGCGCCGGACGGCGGCAAAAAGGCCCCTCCAAACGGCGGCCCGAGCAGACGGGGCAATTTTGCGCGGCACTGCGCCAACTGCTGGAGGAATTGGCGCAGTAAGGGGGATTTCCCGGTCTACTTGCTCAGCTTTTCCCGCAGCTCCTTGACCGCCCGCCGCTCCATCCGGCTGACCTGCACCTGGCTGACCCCAATCATCCGGGCAATGCGGCTTTGCGTATATCCCCGCCAATAGCGCAGGATGATGACGGTTCGCTCCCGCTCCGGCAGGGTGCTCACCGCCTCCCGCAGCGAGAACCACTCCACCATCCGTTCCTCCAGACCGTCGTCTCCCAGCGCCGATTCCAACGTCATCCCCTCGCTGTTTTCCGCCTGGAGGGACGCCACCGACACATTTGCCTGGTCGCACAGGGCAATTTCCTCCGCTGTAAGGCCCGTTTTTTCCGCCAATTGGGAGATGGACGGCTCCTGTCCCAGCTCCTTGACCAGCTCTCCGCGGGCCGCCTGGACTTTGACCGCCCGCTCCTTGACCGTTCGGCTGACCTTGACGGCCCCGTCGTCCCGGAGAAACCGCCGGATTTCTCCCGCGATTTTTGGCACCGCATAGGTGGAAAACTGGGTGCCGTATGCCGGATCATAGCCTTGAATGGCCTTGAGAAAGCCAATGCACCCCAGCTGGAACAGATCCTCGGTTTCCACGCCCCGGCCGGTGTAGCGCCCCACAATGGACCAGATCAGCCGGTCGTTTTCGGTGAGAATCCGCTCGCACGCCTCCCGGTCCCCTTTCCGGGCCGCGTCCAGCAGTGCTCCCTGCTCCACCGTCATTTTGTCCGCACTCTCGGGAGAATTTGTTTGCGCATGGTGACCGTCGTCCCCTTTCCCACCACGGAGCGGACACGGATGGTATCGGTGAAGCTCTCCATAATGGTGAACCCCATCCCGCTTCGCTCCTCGCCGCCTGTGGTGAACAGCGGCTCCCGGGCCTTGTCCACATCGGGAATCCCCCGGCCCCAGTCCCGAATCGTCAGCTCGATGATCCCCTCCGGAAACATCCGCATTTTGAGCAGGATTTTTCCGATGGAATTGGGGTAAGCGTGGACGATGGAATTGGTCACCGCCTCAGACACCGCCGTCTTGATGTCCCCCAATTCCTCCAGCGTCGGGTCCAACTGGGCGGCAAAACAGGCGGCGACCGACCTTGCAAAGGCCTCATTGGCGCTTCGGCTTTCCATTTCCACGCGGACCTCGTTGACAGGTTTCATATGTAACTCAACTCCTTCATGCTTGAAACGTCATATGGACCATCTTGGGAACACCAGCGGCTTTCAAAACCCGGGCGGGCTGCTGCGGAACGTTGGTGACGTCCATCGTCCCGCCCGCCTCTCTCATCCGCCGCCATGTCCGCAGAATCAGGGAGATGCCGGAGGAATCCATAAACGTCACGCCGGACATATCCACCGTCAGCTGCCGCGGGAAGGTCTGTTCAATTTCCCGGTCCAGCTCCTGCATGAGCTGGCGGGCGGCATGATGGTCGATCTCCCCGGTCAGGCGGACGGTCAGATTCCGGTTTTTCGTCGAAAAAACCAGCGGCATGGTCGATCCCCTCCTCAGAAAACAAAAAATCACTTTGCACCAAAATCTGGTACAAAGTGATTATAAGAGACGCGCTTTGCAAATGGCGTCGAAGACGCAAAAGCCGAAAAAAATCAGGGCATTTCATCCGAAGATGGAATGCCCTGAAACAGTCCTTGGCCTCTGTCCGTTCCCATGCAAACATCGCCCCTTCCCCGCTGGCCGCCCATTTTGCCCATGAAGGGGGCGCACTACAGCAGCAGCCTGGAAATGGCCCCCAACGTCCACGGGCTCAGCGCGCTTTGCGCCAGAGACACGGCGGCCAGAGCCAGCGCGTAGAAGATGGCCGGAACTTCATGTTCCTTCTGCGGCTTTTTCCCCTTGCCGCTTCCCAGTCCAAAGGCCAGATGGCGGGCCGCCTGAAAGGATGCCGTCCCCAGGGCAAAGAGCACCAGAATTTCCACCACCTCTGCCGGTCCGTAGAGCAGAACCGCCGCCAGCATCCCCCGATAGGCGTACATCTTCAGGAAGGAAGAGGCGGTAAAGGAAATCAACATGCCCCGCAGAAAAAAGGCAATCGGAATGCCAAACACCCCCAGGGGCACAAATCCCAAAAACAGGACCGCCGCCGGAAAGCGGAAATGGCGCAGCAGGTCTGACAGCCAGGAAGTCCCCGCCCCGGACTGCTGGCTCAACGTGCTGGCCCATTCGTTCAGATAGCTGTTTACCGCGCTCTCTCCCCCGCTGCCGAGCCGGCACACCAGCAGCACGCCCACCATGCTCCCCAGCACAAAGCAGGCAGATAGCAGCAGCCGTCCGCTCCGGATGCGGATCTTTGGCATCATCCACACACGAAGCCGCCTGCGTTTGGTCATGCGATCACCTCCCATGGCCAACCTATGCAAAACGGCTGCCTTCCAGACCAAAAAAATCCGGCCGCGCTCGCGACCGGAATTTCTGTTTTCTGTCTCGATATGTAGCCGGAATTACTCGCCCTGCCCGGCGGCCATTCCCTTCCGGATCGCCTGGATGGCGATGGCACACTCCAGGCGCTTGCGTTCCAGTTCGCAGGCCACATGGCTGGGTTTCATAATGTCCCCGTTTACGTTGTAATTGCCCGCCGAGCAGCCGCCGGAGCAGTAGAACTTGGCCCAGCAGTTCCGGCAATCCTCCCTGGTGTAGACATTGACGCCGGCAAACTGGTTCGCGATGTCCGTGTCAAAGGTTCCCTCGTACAGGTTGCCCATCTTAAACGCCGGGTTGCCGACGAACTGATGGCAGGGATAAATATCCCCCTCCGGCGTTATGGCCACATACTCGTTGCCCGCGCCGCAGCCCCGCATGCGCTTAATCACACAGGGCCCCTGCTCCAGATCCACATAAAAGTGGAAAAAGAGGATGTCCGGGCGGTTCACCAGCTGCGCCGCCAGCTTCTCGTACTCCGCGCAGACGGCGGGAACCTCCGCCTCCGTGATGGCCAGCGGATCCCCCGGTTTGCCCACGGCAGGCTCCACCGAGACATTCTGAAAGCCCAGATCATCGGCCATGTGCATGACGTCTGCGGAAAAATCCAGGTTTTCCCTGGTGAAAGTTCCCCGCACATAGTACTCCTTGTCCCCCCGCTCACTCACCAGCTTCTGGAAGCGGGGAACAATGTAGTCATAGCTGCCCTTGCCGTTGGCGGTGACGCGCATGTTGTCGTTGGTCTCCTTGCGGCCATCCAGGGAGAGGACGCAGTTTTTCATCTCTTTGTTAAAATACTGGATGTTCTCATCGTTGAGCAGCATGCCGTTGGTGGTCATGGTGAAGCGGAACTGTTTTCCATGGGTCTTCTCAATGCTGCGGGCATACTCCACCGTCTGCTTGCAGGTGTCCAGCGCCATCATCGGCTCGCCGCCAAAGAAGTCCACCTCAATGTTGCGGCGCTTTCCGGAATGGGCCACGACGAAATCGATGGCCTTCTTTGCCGTTTCCGGGCTCATCAGCATCCGGCTGGAACCATAGCCCCCCTTGGAGGCAAAACAGTATTGGCAGCGCAGGTTGCAGTCGTGGGCCACATTCAGGCACAGCGCCTTAACCGGCGTGTTTTTGACAACGGCCCAACTGGGGTCAATATAGGTTTCCTGTTCAAAGAGGAGCTTTTGCTCCACCAGCTCCAGCAGCTCCTGCCAGCACTCTTCCAGCTCTGCCGGGTCATACTGGGGCAACTGATCCAGAATCGACTGGGGACAGTGCTCCGCCATGGGCGGCTCCACACAGTTCAGCAGGTCATAGGTCATCCGATCCAGCACATGAACCGCGCCGCTGGGCACATCCACCACCAGATAGCACCCAAGGGCTTCAAAAGTATGTATCATCGTCTTATCCTCACTTCGTCAAAGGGCGCGGGCCCTGCCCCGCGCAAGTAGAAAATCGGCATAAAGAAACCTTCCTGAGGGCCAGGAAGGTTTCCGCATTTCCCAAATCAGGAAATATCACTTACTCTGCTCACACTTCTGATTGGCCACCGTGCAAGAGGTCTTGCAAGCGGACTGGCAGGAAGTCTGGCACTCGCCGCAGCCGCCGTGTGCTGCGCTCTGCTTCAGCGTCGCACCGCTCAAGGTCCGGATATGTTTCAAGGAAATCTCCTCCTTATTATGGATTATCATCATCTTACCACAGGATTCTCAATTTTGCAATCCGTTTCCGGATTTTTTTCAGGGCAACAGCATTTAAAATCATGCAAAAGTGTGGTAAGATAGAGACATG
>CAYWAP010000054.1:0-8951 GCA_964456525.1 uncultured Oscillospiraceae bacterium | reverse complement strand
TATTTTTGACGGGCGGACAGACCCGCCCGGCTGGAGTTTGACATAGAATGAGCCGGATAGAAGCATGGATAGAAGAACTGGCCCGGCGCGGTGATCTGCCGGATGAAGCCTTTGCACAGCTGATTGAGTGCGATGAGGCCCAGGCGCCGCTTGCCCGGGCAGCCGATCGCCGCCGCCGGGAGTGGTACGGCACCGATGTATATCTTCGGGGGCTGATCGAATTTACCAACTGCTGTCAAAATAACTGCTATTATTGCGGGATTCGCAGCGGAAATTCCAAAGCGGAGCGCTATCGCCTGAGCAAAGCGGAGATTTTGGACTGCTGCGAACAGGGCTGGCAGCTGGGGTACCGGACGTTTGTCCTGCAGGGTGGGGAGGATCCCTATTTTACAGATGATCGGATCTGTGACATCCTTTGGGAGATCCGCGCACGCTATCCTCTGTGCGCCATTACCCTGTCCATTGGGGAGAAGGAGCGGGAAAGCTACGCCGCCTATCGGGCCGCAGGCGCAGACCGCTATCTGTTGCGGCATGAGACGGCAAACGAAGGGCATTATGGCAAACTCCATCCGGCCAACATGAGCCTTGCCCACCGCAAACAGTGCCTTTATACGCTGAAGGAGTTGGGGTATCAGGTCGGCGCCGGTATGATGGTGGGGTCGCCCTTCCAGACCACTGCCAATTTGGTGGAGGATCTGCGGTTTTTGCAGGAACTGCGCCCGGAAATGATCGGCATCGGTCCCTATTTGACCCATAAGGACACCCCCTTTGGGGACCAGCCCAATGGCAGCTTCCAGATGACACTCCGCCTGCTTTCGATTCTTCGGCTGATGTTTCCCTATGCGCTGCTCCCCGCGACGACCGCTCTGGGGACGATCCATCCCCAGGGGAGGGAGCTGGGCCTGCAGGCGGGGGCCAATGTCATTATGCCGAACCTTTCCCCCCTGCGGACACGGGAAAAATATGCCCTTTATGAGAACAAAATCGGTACTGGCGAGGAAGCGGCGGCGTACCGTGATCATCTGGAGCGCTGTGTGCGGCGCAGCGGTTATCAAATTTTGACCTCCCGCGGAGACGTAGCGTTTGCGCGGCGAGAGGCTTGATGTGAGGTGTACAGAAATGAACGCTCAAATGGAAGAAAAGATCGCGGGGATTGTGGATCTGATTTCCGCAGATGCGGAGAGACGCCACAAGATGAAAAACCTGTCGATTCATTTACAGCCGGATAAAAAAGAGGTGATCGGCGTGCTGGATCGCCTGCAAAGCGTCCTGTTTCCGGCCCATTACGGCAGTAAAAAGGTCAGCGACTTTGCCGTGAAATATCAGCTGGGTTCCCTGCTGGAAGAGGTCTATTCCATTTTGATCGACCAGATCAGCCTGGCTCTGCTGGCCCGCCCGGATTATGAGAAGAGCACTAAAAAGCAGCGCAAAGAGGACGCCGCCGTCCTGGCGGAAGCCTTTTTGGATACCCTGCCCAAAATCTATGACTATTTGCAGATGGACCTGCAGGCTGCATTTGACGGCGATCCGGCCGCCTATAACACGGATGAAATCATCTTTTCCTATCCCGGCTTTTACGCGATCATGGTCAATCGGATTGCCCATGAGCTGCATTTGCTGAAGGTGCCCCTGATTCCCAGAATTATGACGGAGCATGCCCACAGTTTGACCGGCGTGGACATCCATCCGGGCGCCACAATTGGAAAACACTTCTTCATTGACCATGGCACCGGAATTGTCATCGGGGAGACGACCGTTATTGGCGACCGGGTCAAGATCTATCAGGGCGTGACGTTGGGCGGCCTGTCCACCCGTGCCGGCCAGGGCCTGAGAAATAAAAAACGCCATCCTACCATTGGCAATGACGTGACCATCTACTCAAACGCCTCGATTCTGGGCGGCGAGACGGTCATCGGGGAGGGCTGCATCATCGGCGGCAGTGCCTTCATCACCCAATCTGTTCCGGCCCATATGCGCGTCAGCATGCGGGAGCCGGAGTTGCAGTACAAGCCGGACTCCCATGCAAATGCCGCGCTGAGTGAGCAGGGCGTGTACGAAATCTAAAGCGCTGTCATTGGGGCAGGTGAAGTGAATATCTGCCCCAAACATCCAAAAACGCCACCCGGGAAGGTTCCCTGGGTGGCGTTTTGGTTACCTATTATTCCATGCTAAAAAGAGAGGAAATCCGTGTGAACTGGGGAATATTACACCCAGGCGTCCTCCACCTCGTGATTTTTGTCCCGCATCATCAGCCGGTTGAACACATATTGAACCCGTTTGCCCTCATACAGAACCTCGTAAGCCGCCTGGGTGATGGGCATCTCCACGTTGTATTTGCGGGCGAGTTCTATGCTGATCTGGGCGGCGTAGTAGCCCTCGACGACGGCGCCGATCTGTTTGACCGCTTCCTGGGGTTCCATCCCCTTGCCGATCAGGATACCGGCCCGGTGGTTCCGGGAGTGGACTGATGTGCAGGTGACAATCAAATCTCCCACACCGGTCAGCCCGGCAAAGGTCCTCTGATGGCCGCCCATGGCAATGCCCAGACGGGCCATCTCAGTCAGTCCGCGGGTCATCAGCATCGCACGTGTGTTGTCGCCAAAGCCCATGCCGTCAATGACGCCTGCGCACAAAGCGATCACGTTCTTCAGGGCCGCGCCAATTTCGCACCCCACGACATCGGAGGAGGTGTAGACCCGGAACCGGGGGCTCATGAACAAATCCTGCACTTGCTCGGCGGCGGCCCGGTTGAGAGATGCCGCCACAATGGCGGTGGGAACACCCCGGCCCACTTCCTCGGCGTGGGTGGGGCCGCAGAGGACGACCACAGGGCATTTGTCGCCCACCTCCGATTCAATCACTTCGCTCAGCCGAAGGGCCGTGCCCTTTTCAAAGCCCTTGCCCACGCTGACCAGAAGCGTGCCTGCCCTGACCATGTCTTTAATCTGCGCCACGGTGGAGCGCACGGCAAAGGAGGGGGTGGCCAGGACGACCACGTCGGCCTCGTCCACACAGTGAATGTCGGTCGTCAGTGCCAGTTCATCCGGGATGGGAACCCCTTTCAGCATGGGGTTTTCCCGGTTTTCCAGAATCCGGTCGCTTTCCTCCTGGCAGTAGGACCAGAGGGTGACCTCATTTCCGTTTTCCAGAAGCAGCAGCGCCAGAGCGGTTCCCCAGGCGCCGGAACCTAATACAGAAATTTTCATCATAAAATCCTCAATTCATTATTTTTTGAACTCAAATTTGTTTTCGTTGCCGGACAGAATTCGCTTGGCGTTTTCCCGGTGGCGCCAGACAATCAGCACGCCAGCCACACAGGCCAGCACCACCACAACGGCATTCCGATAGAGAATTCCGCACGTAATGGGGAACAGGGCGGCGGCAACCATGGAGCCAAGGGAAACCATTTTGGTCAGGGCGACCAAAACCAGGAACACACCCAGGCAGATCAGGGCAATGCGCCAATCCATCGTCAGGATTACGCCGGCGCCGCAGAGGACGCCTTTCCCCCCTTTAAACCCAAACATACAGGGAAAGGAGTGGCCCAGAATGCAGAAGATTCCGCCGATCAGCTTGCCGAGGGCGATGTCAACCGCACCGCCGCCAAGGGCCATATAGCCAATGAGAAAACTGCCCAGCAGGCAGGAGACGACAGCCTTTGCCAGATCGACTAAAATAACAAAGACAACCATCTTCTTGCCGAAAACGCGATAAAAGTTGGTCAGACCGGCGTTGCCGCTGCCGTGGGTTCTCACATCATCGTGCAAAATATACTTGGAGATGATGAGAGCCGAGTTGCAGCAGCCGAGAAAGTAAGCGGCAAGCGCGGTTACCAGAATTGAAAAAATGGTCAATAGCGACATATCTAGTCCTCCTTTTCCCCTTTTTCACGGATTGTCATTCGGATCGGGGTGCCCTCCAGACCAAAGGTGCTGCGGATTTGGTTTTCCAGATAGCGCTGATACGAAAAGTGAAACAGCTTCTTTGCGTTGCAGAAGACGACAAAGTGGGGCGGTTTGATGCCGGTCTGAGTCATGTAGTATATCTTCAGACGGCGTCCCCGGTCGGTGGGGGGCTGAACCCGGGTGGTCGCTTCGGCCAGCACGGAGTTCAGGACGCCGGTCTTAATCCGGAGCATACTCATCTCGTAGACGCGGTTAATCAGCTCAAAGAGCTTGTTGACGCGCTGCCCGGTCAAAGCGGAGATAAAGAGGATAGGCGCGTAGGGCATATAGGCAAGATCCCGGCGGATTTCCTCCGTTTTGATCTTCATGGTCTTGTCGTCTTTTTCCACAGTATCCCACTTGTTGACCACAATAATGCAGGCCTTTCCGGCGTCATGAGCCAGCCCGGCCACTTTGGTGTCCTGTTCGGTGACGCCCTCATTTGCATCAATCAGAATCAGACACACATCCGCCCGGTTAATGGCCATGGTGGCGCGGAGGACGGAAAATTGCTCCACCCGGTCATGAACCTTGGCTTTTTTGCGGATACCGGCGGTGTCAATGAAGCAGAAACGGCCAAATTCATTTTCAAAGTAGCTGTCGACGGCGTCGCGGGTTGTTCCGGCCACATCGCTGACAATGACGCGCTCCTCGCCCAGGATTCGATTGGTCAGCGAGGATTTGCCCACGTTGGGCTTGCCGATGATGGCCACTTTTACAATGTCCTCATCCTCCGGCTCCGCCTCGCCCTGGGGAAAATACTTGGCGCATTCC
This sequence comes from uncultured Oscillospiraceae bacterium, assembly GCA_964456525.1. Taxonomy (GTDB): domain Bacteria; phylum Bacillota; class Clostridia; order Oscillospirales; family Oscillospiraceae; genus Onthomonas. Next base: position 4,233 of record CAYWAP010000054.1, on the reverse strand, counting down.
TCCAGCATCTCATCCAGACCGGTGCCGTGGATGGCGGAGATGGGGAAGGGATCGCCCAGACCCAGGTTATAAAATTCGTAAATATCCTGGCTAAATGCCTTGGGGCCGGTGGAATCCGCCTTGTTGACGGCCAGGACAATGGGCTTTTTGGAGCGCAGCAACAGGTTGGCCACGTCCTCATCGGCGGCGGTGACGCCGGTGCGAATGTCGCAGACCAGAACAATCACGTCTGCGTGCTCGATGGCCAGCTCGGCCTGGGCGCGCATAAAGCGCAAAATCTCGTTATCACTCCGCGGCTCTATGCCGCCGGTGTCCACAATGGTAAATTCCCGGCCGCACCACTCGCAATCGGCATATAACCGATCCCGGGTGACGCCGGGGGTGTCCTCCACGATGGAAAGGCGGGCCCCAGCCAGCTTATTAAATAACATGGATTTGCCCACATTGGGGCGGCCCACAATCGCAATCATGGGTTTCGACATCGTATCACTTCCTCATATCACGTTTCTTTCCGGGGTTTGCCCGGATCTGTATGCGTTTGTTTGCCCTTGATTTGTTCCTAGTTCGCACCGGGGTTGTAGCGGAAATAGGAGTCGTCCTCCGGGAAGAAATCCTCGTTTTCGACAGCGGAGGCGTCTTCCCCCGAAAGACCTAACATGGCCTCCAGCAGCTGAAAGCCATCGGAGGGGGCAAAGGTAATGGGAACGTTCAGGGCGTCCTGAACCTGTTCGACGGTGTAGTCGTCCAGAAAAACATTTTGGTGGTAGCGGAGCATGCAGTCCGGCAGCAGCAGCCGTTCCCCCAGATCTTTGCCCTTCAGCTGGGCAATCAGATCCTGACCGGTAATCAGACCGGCCACGGTGATCTCGGGGCCAAAAAAGTCGTTGCGGATTGCATAAATATGGCTCTCGCCGCCAAAGGCGCTCACCGCTTCCGCGGCCAGCTGGGTGATCAGGGGGGCGGCGGCTTGACCTGTGGCCAGAGAGAAGGGGCGCACGTCCACCGCTTCCCCCTTTAAAACCTTTAGGGCGCCGGTGAACTCCACCTGTAGAAGGCGGAGCATGCCGACCCCGTTTTCCAGCTGGCAATAGTCCTCATAAAAAGCGTCGGAGGGGAGTTCCCGCCCGGCCAGCAGATAGAATTCGTCGCTGCACCAGAACATTCTCCGGCCGAAGCGCTCCAGACAGCTCTGGCCAAATTCCTCCACCATGTCAATGACGGCAGCGGCCTCCTCCCGGGTGTAGGAACGCAGGGGGAAAAGCCCCTTCCGGTATTTGGTCAACCCCACAGGGACGATGGCGCAGCTGGAAACCCCTTTGCGCATTTCCACCAGATCGGTCATGGTGCGCATCAGGGCCGGCCCGTCGTTGATGCCGGGACAGGCCACCACCTGACAGTTCATCTGAATACCGGCCTCGGCCAGTTGCTTCATCACATCGATGGACCGGCCTGCAAACCGGTTTCCCATCATTTTCACCCGCAGCTCCGGATCCGTCGTGTGGACGGAGATGTTGATGGGGGAAATGCGCAAGTCAATGATGCGCTGAATCTCCCGGGGGGAGAGGTTCGTCAGGGTGACATAGTTTCCCATCAGGAAGCTGAGCCGCTCATCGTCGTCCTTAAAATACAGGGTGTCGCGCAGCCCGCCGGGCATCTGATCCACAAAGCAAAAAATACAATTGTTGGTGCAGCGATGGGCGCGATCGATGAGATAGGTTTTAAAGTTCAGGCCCAGCTCCTGCCCGGCCTGTTTTCGGATGCGGAGAGTTCGCCGAGCGCCGGTCTCATCCCCCAGAACCAGCTTCAGCGTGGGGTCATAGGTGTAAAATTTATAGTCCAGAACGTCCACAATGGGGTTTCCGTTGACTTCCAACAGGCTTTCCCCGGGACGAATGCCGGCGCGTTCGGCGGGGGAACGGGGATCCACGGATTCAATTTTGTTTTGCACAGTGTCATTCCTCCCGGCCGCAAACCTGCGGCAAATATCCCAACTCTGCCCCGGCTGTTTGGGGGGCAGATCAAATCTATTTTAACCGAAAGTGTAAAAAATGTAAAGAGAAGATCTGGATTCGGCAGGAGCGCCAACGGCGCCTGACGGGGCGATTTTACCGAGGATTGACAAACATAGAGCGCTATGATAAGGTAAAATATAGGAAATAACAGGTTTTGTATATGCAGGTCGGAACAACGGATGAAACAGGGTGATTTTTCATGGAGAGTATTATAATTGGGATTGCCGGCGGCACCGGCTCCGGTAAATCGACGTTTACCAACCGTCTGCGCAATGCCTTTCCCGACGAGGTGGCAGTTATCTACCATGATAACTACTATAAGGCGCAGGACGACATCTCCTTTGAGGAGCGAAAGAAGACGAACTATGACCACCCGGACGCGTTGGAAACCGATCTTCTGGTTCAGCATCTGCGAGAGCTGCGGGAAGGCAAAACCATTGCGTGCCCGGTCTATGACTACAAACGGCACACCCGCTCCAAAGAGACCACCCTTGTGGAGCCCCGGGCGATCATCCTGCTGGAGGGCATTTTGGCGCTGCACGACCCAGAGCTGCGCCGGCAGATGGACATCAAAATTTTCGTTGAGGCCGATGCCGATGAGCGCATTCTCCGCCGTGTGAAGCGGGACGTGCAGCAGCGCGGGCGGGATTTGGACGGTATCATTCAGCAGTACCTGACCACCGTGAAACCCATGCACTATGTCTATGTAGAGCCAACCAAAGCGCTGGCCGATATTGTCATCAACAGCGGATTGAATGATGTGGCGTTTGATATTATCTCGCAAAAAATCAGAAGCATCCTGTTGGTCAACCAGGCCTATGACCGGGAACAGCGGTTCAAAACCGTCGCCAATGAGGGTCAAATCAGCCCCATCCCGTGACGTTCCGCGGGGAATTTTATCATAGGAACACCGCAGCAGCCAGGACGTGCCCCGGCGGCTGCGGTTGCTTTTTGTCTCAAAGGGTGATGGGCACACCGTTGACGGTTACGTCGCTGTCCGCCCGAATCAGGATGTACTTCACGCCGTCCAGTACACGGGTTTGAATTAAGCTGGAATCCCCCGAGGTTCGGATGGTGACCTCCGGGGTCTTCACCTCAAAGTGCTTTGGCTCGATGAGGTTTGCCGGGGAAACGGTCTGTTCGCTGCCGAAGGCGTGGTCAAACTGATCCGCAAAGTCGGCCAGATGCTGCTCGCTGACGTTGCAATCCTCCAGAATGCCCTCAATATCCTGGCGGGAAATTTCCAGCGGCTGGGCAATTTTGGCCTCCTTGTGGGCGTCGATCATTTCCCGCAGCTGGTCCGTGACCGTCTGCACCAGCGCCAGATTGCAGTCCTCTTCCAGAGCGGTGAGAACCTCTTCAAACGTCTCGCGCTGTTCCGGCGCGGACATGGGGATTTCCGCGTGAAAGATGGCGTCGATCAAGTCCCTGTCGATCAGGGCGTTTTTGGTATAGTAAAGCGCGTGATAGATGTTTGTGCTCCGGTGGTCAAAGGCGGGGAACAGGAAGCCGCATTGCGGGGCGGCGGCCAGCCAGTCCCCTGCGCTGGTGTGGAACGCTCTGGCCTCATGGTCATACCCCAAACCGGATTTGGCCTGCTTCACCGGGCAAATGCTGCACAGCAGGTATGTGAACACCTCGCTGGAGGCGTCGCTCTGCGATTCGCCGTCCCGGCTGCGGAAGGGGACGTCATAGCGGTTGTAGGCCATGAGAATCAGATAATTGTCCTCGAAATCCACCGCATCGATGATGTGCTGATAGAAGGTTTGGAGCAGCGCGCCATCTTCCAATTGGGTTTCCCGCAGCTGCATCAACAGCCTATGCTGCGCGCCGTTGACCACCTCATCGGTGGAGAACTCCAGGTCAATCAGATTCCGGCCCAGCCGTCCGGACAGGCTCCTTTTCAGGAGCTTCATATACATGGCGTTTTCCTCTTCCGTCAGCAGGCCGGGGGACTGGGTAAACGTGGAGATGATCTCCCGGTTGGCGTTGACATAGCAGCCGTGAATCTTTTGAATGCCGGCAAGCTCGGGCTTGAGTTGGCGGCGCAGTTCAGCGATTTCCTTATCGATCATGGTGTGAAAACTCCTTTGATATGGATCGGGTTCAGTATATGGGAATCGCGGTGCAAAGTCAAGGCGGGTTCTGAGGGATGGACACCCCCTTACATGAAATGGGCGGCAAGCCGTTTTCGGGCTTACCGCCTGGATTGTTCATAGGC
>CAYWAP010000053.1:0-9641 GCA_964456525.1 uncultured Oscillospiraceae bacterium | reverse complement strand
AATTTAGATTTTTTCTGTTTACAGACCGGAAAAAATCCTTATAATGAAAAGATGAACAGGCAGTGTTTCAGGCCTTGTTTGAAACATGTCAATACACCCCAATGACGGGCCTCTTCCCGCCAATGGGCACATCGGTTCAAAACAAGGCCCATCCGCAGATTTTGTGAGAACCGGGAGGAAACCGTTTATGAAATTTACAAAAATGCACGGCTGCGGCAACGACTATATCTATGTGGACTGTACGAAGGAAATGTTAAGCGACCCTGGTACGGCGGCGCGGCAGCTGAGCGACCGCCATTTTGGCATCGGCTCCGATGGGCTGATTCTGATCTGCCCCTCCGCAGTGGCGGACTTCCGCATGGCAATGTACAACTCAGACGGCAGCGAAGGGGCCATGTGCGGAAACGGCATCCGCTGCGTGGCGAAGTTCTGCTACGATAAGGGGCTGACCGACCGGACGGAGATCGCCATTGAGACGAAGGCGGGAATCAAGTACATTCAAATGACGGTGGACCAAGGCAAGGTGACCAAGGCCCGGGTGGATATGGGCGCGCCCTCTACCAAGGCGGTGGATCTTCCCGTGGTTGGCCTGGGGGACGAGGTCATCGGCAAAACCGTCCATGTGGGCGGAAGGGACTGGACCATGACCTGCGTGTCCATGGGCAACCCCCATGCAGTCGTCTGGTGCGACGACGTGACCAATCTGGATATTGAGAAGATTGGCCCCTGTTTCCACGACCACCCCATGTTCCCTGACCATGTAAACACCGAATTTGTCCGGATTTTGGACCGTCAAAACGTGCAGATGCGGGTCTGGGAGCGGGGCGCCGGGGAGACCTGGGCCTGCGGTACGGGGGCCTGCGCCACGGCGGTTGCCTGCTGTCTGAATGGCCTGACCGAGCGGAATGTCACCGTCCACCTGCTGGGGGGCGATCTGGAGATCGAGGTCACAGAGGATACGGTGTTTATGACGGGCCCGGCAACCACAGTGTTTGAGGGCGAAGTTTGATAAGAGAAGGAGAAGCGCACAACATGAAACTGATTGATCTGGTGTTCCGTATGAACTATACCCTGATCCAAGGCACGATGGATCAGGAGATTTCCGGCGTTATCTATGATTCCAGAATGGCGAAGAAGGACTGCATTTTTGTCTGCATGCCCGGCGCGGTCACCGACGGACACAAGTACATTCCCGATGTGATTGAAAAGGGCGCGGTGGCCGTGGTGGTGGAACGCGATGTGGAGGTTCCCGAACATATCGCCGTGATTCAGGTTGAAAACGCCCGGCTCGCGCTGGCCGAGCTGGCTGCGGCCTGGTATGGCCATCCGGCTGAAAAGCTGACCACCATCGGGGTCACCGGCACCAAGGGCAAGACCACCACCACCTATATGATTAAGGAAATTCTGGAGAAGGCCGGTCTGCCCACCGGTCTCCTGGGCACCATTGAGGTCGTCATTGGCGACGAGCACATCCACGCCGTTAATACCACGCCGGAGTCCTATCTGGTGCAGGAATATTTTGCCAGAATGGTGGACGCCGGGATTCGGTATGTGGTCATGGAAGTCTCCTCCCAGGCGCTGAAGCTGGATCGAGTTTCCGGCTTTACCTATGATTACGGAATCTTTACCAATCTGGAGCCTGACCACATCGGCCCGAGCGAACACGCCGATATGGATGAGTATATCGCCTGCAAGGGCCTGCTGTTCAAGCGCTGCAAGGTGGGCATTGCCAACGCCGACGCCGATTATCTGGAACAGGTCATGAAGGACCATACCTGTGAGCTGGAGACTTACGGCATGGGAGAGGGCGCCGACCTGCGGGCGGTGAACGTCCAGCGGATTCACGAGCCGGGATACCTGGGCGTCTCCTACGATTTAACCGGCTTGGAAGAATACCATGTGCGGGTGGATATCCCCGGCGATTTCACCGTTTACAATTCGCTGGCCGCCATTGCGCTGTGCCGCCATCTGGGTGTGTCCCGGGAGGCCATTTTGCAGGCGCTGGACACCATTCAGGTCAAGGGCCGCCTGGAGGTCTATCCCACGCCGGGGGACTACACCCTGATGATTGACTATGCGCACAACGCCATGAGTCTGGAGGCGCTGCTGAAGAGCATCCGGGCCTATGGTCCCAAGCGGATCATCTGCCTGTTCGGCTGCGGGGGCAACCGTTCCAAGAGCCGCCGTTATGAAATGGGCGAAGTTTCTGCCAGACTGGCGGATTTGACCGTCGTCACCAGCGATAACCCCCGTTTTGAGGAGCCCATGGACATCATTCAGGACATTTTGGTGGGCGTGGCCCGGTCTGGCGGCGAATATGTCACCATCCCCGATCGGAAGGAGGCCATTGCCTACTGCATGAATCATGGCAAGGAAGGGGACGTCATCATTCTGGCGGGCAAAGGCCATGAGGACTATCAGGAGATCAACGGCGTCAAACACCATATGGACGAGCGCGAGCTGATCGCGGACATCCTTGCAGGCAGGTAAAAAATGGGTGCGGCAATGCCGCAGATCTGCGTGCAAAACGGTTTTGGATAGAGGGGCTGTCTGAAATGGCCATCCTGCGGATGGCTGCCGGATTTCTGCCAGATGGGGACGCTGACCCTCTGACAGAAATCCGTGGCCAAAGGCCCCGGCCTGTCTGCCTCCTGGCCGCTGATTTTACCGTTTTTACAGAAAGAAGGATCTACCATGGAAATGCTTTTGGGGTTGTTTTTCGCATTTTGTCTGCTGGGTCTGGTCATCGGCCTGGCAAAGAGGCTGGTCAAGCTGGCGATTTTCGCCGCCATCCTGTTGCTGATCTTCCTGGCGGCGACGGGAGGGCTGTCCTGGCTGATCGGCGGATAACTACATAAGCTGAGAAAAGCAACCTGCTGTGGGCGATGGCGTTTACAGCAGGTTGTTCATATCCTCGGGCATGGGGCAGGAAAAGGAAAGGGGCTGTCCGGTCACCGGGTGAACCAGCGACAGCGCCGCAGAGTGCAGTGCCGGGCGGGGGATGACCTCCGGCTGCTCCGTCCCATAGAGGAAGTCGCCGGTCAACGGACAGCCGATGTGGGCCATGTGGACGCGAATCTGGTGGGTGCGCCCCGTCTCCAGCTCCAGCTGAATCAGCGCCCGGGGGCCGTGCCCGGCCAAGGTCCGGTAGTGGGTGACCGCCTTTGCCCCGTCAGGGCGAACGGTTCGGGCGATGACCGAGCCTTCCAGCCGCCCGATGGGGGCGGAAATGGCGCCACAGGCCGGCTCGGGAACGCCGTCACAAATGGCCAGGTAGCTTCGGCGAAAGGAGTTGCTGTGAAGTTGCATCTGGAGCCGTTCCTGGGAGTAGCGGTGCTTGGCAATGACCATCAGGCCGCTGGTTCCCCGATCCAGACGGTTGACCGGCCGGAAGAGGTGGGACTGGCCCGAGGACTGGTAGTGGGCGGTGATGAAATTGCCCAGGGTGTCCGTCCGGTGGTTGGGGCCGGGATGCACCGGGACATAGGGGGGCTTGTTCACAATCAGCAGGTGCTCGTCCTCAAAGGGGATGTCCAGTGGATGGGCAACCGGGACGAGCTGGGAAGGGGGATCTTCGGGGAGACGAACCCGGAGCACACTGCCTGCCGCTGCCCGGTCCGATAGGATGACTTGGACGCCGTCCAGCCACAGGCCGCCGAACTTTACCTGCTTGATCAGCGTGCCGGAGCAGCCCAGCGCCTGCCGCAGCAGCGTGGAGACGGTTGCGCCGTCCAGCGCGTCGGACACCTGACAGGTCAGATAGATGGGCATCAGGGGGACACCTCCATCTCAAATGGGAATATTTTATAACTTTATTACAGATTGTAATGAAACTTGGGGCCGCCGGGGCTGTCCTTAGGGTGGTCTCTGCCGGTCAACCCGGTTCTTTTTTATTATATAACAGGGGATTGGAGCCGCGCAAGGGATGGGGAAAGGCGGTTCCCCCTTTTCAAACGGGGGAGAAACCGCTATAATAGACACGGCAACTTGCTGTAAAGCGGCCTGTTTGTGTGTAAATTGGCCCAGATCAACTGATTTTTTCGGGAGGGATTACCCTGTGCTAGTGGGAAAGAAAACGAAAAACCATATGGCCAAGGCGCCTAAACCCAAGCAGCGTAAAGCGCCAGTGGATTTGAAAAATGTCAAACAGCATCAGAAACGGCAGGAGCAGCGGATCCGCCAGCTGGAACGGGAGCGCAGAAAGAAGCACCTGGGCGTGTACATTCACATCCCGTTCTGCAAGAGCAAATGCACCTACTGTGATTTCTACTCCGTTCCCCATGCCGAAAGCCAGATGGACGCCTATTTGCGCGCCCTGCTGGCTCAAATTGATGAGGTGGCCCCCAGCGTGGAGGGGATGACGGTGGACACGGTTTATATCGGCGGGGGAACCCCCAGCTATTTTGGGGAGAAACGGCTGAAGGAGCTGCTGAAGCGGGTGAACAAGACCTTTTCCCTGGATAAACAGGTGGAGTTCACGGTGGAGTGCAATCCGGACAGTGTGACCAAGCATCTCATCAAGACCCTGGTCAAAGGCGGGGTAAACCGCATTTCTCTGGGCGTGCAGTCCGCCCAGGACGATGAGCTGGCCGCAGTGGGCCGTCCCCACAATTTTGAGCAGGCCAAGGCGGCGGTGGAGCTGATTCGCAAGGGCAAGATCAAAAATCTGTCTCTGGATCTGATCTACGGCCTGCCGAAACAATCCATGGAGGACTGGCAAAAGAGCGTGGAGGCCGCCGTCGCCCTGCAGCCGGAACATCTCTCCCTCTACGCCCTGACGCTGGAAGAGGGGACGCCGCTTTGGAACCAGCGGCAGGTGACGCCCATGGCGGACAACGATGAACAGGCGGATCGGTATCTGTGGGCGGTGGAGTACCTCTCCCGGCAAAATTACCGCCAGTATGAGATCTCCAACTTCGCAAAAGAGGGATATACGTCCCGCCATAACCTGAAATACTGGATGGGTGAGGAATATGTGGGCTTTGGCCCCGGCGCCCACTCGTACGTGGGGGGATGCCGTTACAGCTACATCCGGGATTTGAAGGGGTATATTCAGGCCATGACCGCCGGAGGACAGGTTGTGGAGGAGTCCAACCAGATTCTGCCCCAGGAGCGGGGACGGGAATATCTGATTTTCCGTATGCGCACCATTTACGGCATAGAAGAGCAGGTTTACCGAAGCCAATACCGGATGAACTGGGCGCCCATTGAGGAAAAGCTGCGGGAGTTTGCCGGGCACGGCTGGGCCGTGGAAGAGGACGGCGCATGGCACTTTACGCCGGAGGGATTCCTGCTGTCCAACCAGTTGATTGGTCAGCTGCTGGAGGTGCAGGAGCGGGCTACCTTGGAGAACACTGTGGCCTATTTGAAGCGGAAAAAAGAGGAGACGACCTCGGAATAATGTTCCGGTTTTCCGTCCATACTGTCCTTGAAAGGGGCAGATAGGATGGATATGACAAATCAAAAATACGCAGAACTGGTCAACAGTCTGAGCAAGCCCTCCAACGTCAAAAAGAATCTGGTGTGGGCCTTCTGCGTGGGCGGTGGAATCTGCTGCGTGGGACAGGCTCTGCAAATGATGTATGAGCACTTCGGTCTGGCCCAGGATGACGCCGGAACGGCTGTGACGGTGACTCTGATCTTCCTCTCCGCGCTGTTTACCGGGTTGAATGTTTACGACGATCTGGCAAAGCACGCCGGAGCCGGGACGCTGGTGCCGGTGACGGGCTTTGCCAACTCCGTCGTCTCTCCGGCCATGGAGTTTAAAAGCGAGGGGCTTATCAGCGGCATGGCGGCGAAGATGTTCGTGATCGCCGGGCCGGTGCTGGTGTTTGGAATCGGCAGCAGCGTGGTGTACGGGTTCATTCTGTGCCTGTTGAAGGCGTGAGGAAGGGAAACCGTTGGGGAGCCTCTCCGCGCCCTGTCTGGCGAAAAACATTCCCCGCCATTGGCTGCGTTTCCGATGGGCAAACAGGGCCCGAACCAAATCAAAATCCCATCCGATTGTTTGCATCGGATGGGATTTTTTATGGATTTATGCGGATTTTACAGTTTGCCGAAAGGGGTCAGCCGGGTTATATGAGGTCGATGGTCGGGTCGTAAGTCTGGGAGGAGGAGATCTTGATGTCCGCCGTCTTCACCTGACCAAATGGCCCCTTGTCATTGTAGGCGTTGAAGCAGACCTGAACGTTGCCCGCCTTGTTCTTCTTGGCAATCTGTTGGACCAGCGCGGCGTAACCGGTCTGCAATCGGATGCATCCGCCGGTATTGCTGGAGCCGAGGGTGTTGTAGTTGGACGTCACCAGCCGGTAGTAACTGTGGGAGGTGTAAGCGTCGCTGTAGTACTGGGGACTGTGGAATAGCCACCCGCCGCTGGAGGAGAAGGTCTTTGTACTGGAGTTGTACTTGACAATCTCCGTGTTGTAGCAGTATGCACGGTTCTGGTTCGTGTTGCGCAGCCAGGACCAATAACGGGTGGTACTCAGATAATAGGTGCCGTAGGCAAGGCCGTTGGTGCCGCCGCGTTTTTTCGGCGTGGAACAGATGACCTGCAAAGCTGCAATATCATATGCTTTTTTGCTGGAATCGTAGAGCAGGAAGATGGCGTTGTGGGTGGTGTTGTCAACCTTAATGCGCATCTTCGAGGCCTTGTACGAACTCTTGTAGGAAAACAGGTTGGTGATCAGTGAGCCGTCTGTTTTAAAGGTGTACTTATAGGTTGTACTGGTCGCGCCAATGCCCTTGATGTACTTCGTCGCCACAGAGGACTTGCCGGCGTTGTATGCCAACGTGCTGTTGTTAAAGTAGTAATACTTCCCGTTGTACTTGGCCCAGCCGGTGTATTTGGTCTTCACGCTGTTCTTGTAGTATTCCATGCCCGTTGCGGTGCTGGTCTTATAAGCGCCGGTATAGGAGCTGGGAATACCATTCTTAAAGGTGTAGACCCCCTGTGTGTAGACCCCCTTCAGAGAAGACGGCAGGGTGGTGATGGCACGAACGCCGGTATATCCGGTGCCCACCGAGTAGCCCTTGTGCGAGGAGGCGTTGCTGAAGTAGTAAAGTCCCTTGCCGTACCAGTGATAGGTGCCGTCGCACTTGGTGGGCTGGCCGTTGGAGAAGTAGTAGACAACGCCCGTCTCATAGACGTTCTTCAACGAGGAGGGCAGGGACCCCAGTTTCTTGCCGCCGCTGTAGATTTTGCCCACCGAGTAGCCGCCGTAGCTGGAGGAGTTATCGAAATAGCACAACTTGGTTTTGCCGTCCGATTTATCCTTATACCAGTGGTAAGAATCGTCACAGCTCTGGACAACGCCGTCCACAAAGAAGTAGATGACGCCGGTCTTCAAAGCGGAGTACTCTTCGTAGAAATCGGTGCCCTTGCCCGGCAGGCTGTTGAACTTATAGCTGCTGCCGTAAGGGGCGCCCACAGCGCCCAAGCTGTTGGTGGAATTGAAGTAGCAGAAAATGGTGCCCACCCAGTGGTAGCTGCCCGTGGTAGACAGAAGGGTGCCGTCTTCCTGCGCGAAGTAGTAGTTGCCGTCAACGCCGACCACGCCGCCGTTAAACGCGGCGCCAACATACAGCCCGGTGGTTTCATCCAGGGTGAAGTCCACGCCCATTACGGTGTTGGTTGCGCCGGTGACACCGGTGGTTTCATCGTAGTCCCGAACCTTGTAAACGGTGCGGTCCAGACCGTGATCCCCGGTGGTTTCAATATCATGGACGGTAGAGGGCTGGACACAATAGCCGTCGGAATCGAAGAAGTAAATGCCTGCGGGGATGGTGATTGTTTCCGTGCCCACTACGACGGTGCTCTCCGGAATTTCAAATGCCACGTGATAGCGATAGCCCTCCTGATAGGTATCCTTTGCCAGGGCATACGCGCCATCTTCCGTCAGATAGGCATACCGGAACCCTTTGCTGGTGTATGTCCACCCTGCGACAGAGGAAGCGACCAACGTCTGCTTCTCTTCCACTTCGGGAACCTCTTCGAAGGTATCGGTATCCTCGTCTTCCTCGGTGGTATCCTCCTCCGTGGTATCATCCTCCACGGTGTCGTCTTCCTCGATATCCTCATCATCCAAGGTTACGATGGCAGTATCCGTCAGATCAGTATCCACCGCTTCCACGGAGGAGTCTGTTGCAAACGAAATCCCGGATATACTCAAAAGCAAGGCAAAGACCATGATGAGTGCTGTGATTCGTTTGAACAGATCATGTTTCAGTTTGTTCATCACGTACCTCCAAAATTGAATTTTAACATATCTATCAAACCACTCCGACAAGAACAGGAGAAGTTTCCACAATCCTGGCGAAGCGATCAGCTGCCATTGCTTGTAGCGCTGCGCAAGAGGAGGATGGCCTTTGATCAGGTCGGCAATGATGTGATGGTGGTATTATAGCACAAGAGAGGGGCGTTGTACCATTTCTCAAAAAAATATTGCCGGAAAATGCAGATGAGAGGCCGTCCCAATCTCCCTCCCTTATTTTGGTACAGGATAGTATATAATTTTGATTTAAATATGGTATTCCCACACTTTTTGGAAAAGAAAAACTGCCGCAATGTCTGCGGCAGTTTGGAAGGAAAACGATGAATGGGATGGGTTACTCAGTGGGATCTTTGGCCTTGGTGCCGGAGAGCTTGCCGGTGGTGTTGGCAACGGTTGCCTGGCCAAAGGGGCCGTAGTCTTTGGAATAGTAGTACTTACAGGTAATGGCGCCTTTGGATTGAGCGCCCACCAGGTTGTAAATCAGGCGCGCTGTGCCCAGTGCCACGCGGATACAGCCGTCCGAGTTGCTCTTGCCCATGGAATTGTAATTGCTGACCTGCATGGTGTTGGTGTTCTTGCTGTAATAGCGGCAGGAGTGGAACAGCGCTCCGGTGCTGCCGATATAGGTCAGGTACTGCCAATACCATTTGCCCTTGTGATACCAACGGGCCATCTGGGAGATCGTATAGGTGCCATATTTCAAGTTCATGGTCTTACTGGTGGAGCAGACCATGGTCTTCAGCGGAATGTCGTAATCTTTGGTAGAGGAGTTGTACTGATAAATGGTGATGTTGTTGCTGTATCGGTTGACGTAGATCCGCTGCTTTTTGGAGTAATAGCTTTTGCCGAAATAGGAGTACAGATCCTCCACCAGAGAGCCGTCACTGCGGAAGTAGTACTTATAGGTCTTGCCATTGCGCTTCAGGTAGTTCCAGCCGGTACAGGCGCGGCCCTTCTTGAAATAGTAGGTCTTGCCGCTGATGGTCTTCCAGCCGGTCAGGCTTGTGTAGATCACGCCGTTTTTGTAATAGGCGCACTTAGAGGAGAGATAACCGGTGAGCAGGGTGCCCACGCCGTTTTTAAAGACGTACCATCGCTTGGCTGTGTAGTTGGTCACGCTGGAGGGCAGGGTGGCGCAGTAATGGTTGCCGCTGTATGCGGTGCCCACGGAGATGCCGCCCTTCTGGCTGGAGGAGCCGCTGAAGTAATAGAGCTTGCCCTTGTACCAATGGTAGCTGCCGTCGTCCGCCACGCCCACGCCGTTTTTCATGTAATAGACCACGCCGGTGTCATAGGTGCCGGCCTGAGAGGCGGGGAGGGTGGCGACGAACTTATGGGTGCCGGTGAACAGGGAACCCACGGAGATGCCGC
>CAYWAP010000052.1:0-10167 GCA_964456525.1 uncultured Oscillospiraceae bacterium | reverse complement strand
GGTTACATCTTTGCTGGCTGGTACAAGGATGAGGGCTATACCACATCCATCAGCAGCAGCACGACCAGCGGAGAGGCTTACGCCAAGTTTGTGGATGCCAAGGTCTTGACGCTCAAAGTTCAAATGTCTGTAAACACAAGTGGTGACGCTGTTACCCTGCGGCTGATTACCTCGATTGATTCCACCAACTATCAAGAGGTGATCTTTGACATCGCGTATGTTGACGAGACTGGTGTGACGCAGACTTTGAGTTCTCTTAGCACCTCGAATGCCTATACGTCTGTGAGCAAATATACACCCAGTAGTTTCTCTGACGATTCTGCTTATCTGGCCGCATACAACGTGGGGGTCTCCCAAAAATGGTTTGACACTGCGCTGACCATCACACCGAAGTGGGTCACGGCGGACGGAACCACAGTCACCGGCACCGGGGCAACCTTAACCCTCAGTGATTATCTGAGCTAAAAAGACAACGGGGGTGCCGATTGCCTTTCCGAATCGGTAGATGGCATTCCCCAACGTTGGGGGGGCGGGGACAGTCCCGCCCCCGTTTCCCACCGATGGAGGAGACGAGAATGAAGCAAATGAAGTGGCTGGCGGCCATCCTGTGCGTGCTGGTTCTGGCGGCGGTGGCCGTCTCCCGGCTGAATCTGTCCTCCCAGAAGACGGCGGACACTTCCGCCTATTCCAGCGAGGCAGAGGACGCTTCCCAGTCCGATGGGGCAGAAGACAGTTCCGCCCAATCCGATGGGGCAGAGGACACCTCCGCCCAGTCCGATGAGACCGAGGACGGCGACGCTTCAGTAGAGGACGCCGAGGAAGGCGGCGGAATGACCGTCGTGGAGTCTGAGGACGAGATTGAGTACGCCGTCCTGGGCGATGATTCAGCCGAAGGGGATGAAAGCCAGGAGATCGACACGTCGGATATGGAATTTGTCGATCTGGAGTGATCAATCGGATTCCTCCGGCGTGATTTTTGTCCTGTTTTGGGAAAAAATGTGTTGACGGATGGGAAAACCAGTTGTATAATAAACACGGTTATAGTTTTTGGCCCTCGGGTTGTCTGCCTGTCTGCCAAAGATGCACAAATGATTGGACGAGGAGATGAGCGTATGGTAAAGAAAAAGTTTATGGACGCCGAGGTCGAAGTGGTTCGGTTTGCAAATGAGGACATTGTCACCGCCAGCGGTGGAATGACGGTTATCCCTTGCGATACTTGTTCTGATGATGAATTCACTTGTATTATTGACTGACTCTGATATTTAAGTAAAATTGCGAAATTGCAAAGCAAAGGAGACAACGCGATGGGGGATCGGATAGGTCCGAATCCACAGACGTGAACACACAACTGGCAGAGGACAACCATTGTCTTCTGCCAGTTTTACGATGATGGGGTAATTTCGACCATCCAGAGAGGAGTGACGGACAGTGAAGGAGATCTTTCCCGGGGCAAAGTCCATCCGGGCCGTTTTGGGAACCCAGCGGAGACGGGAAGATGTGGAATACCGGCTGCTGACCTATTGCGCCCAGGCGGCGGTTCCCGAGGGACTCCTGCTCTACAATGCCATGACCAATGCCTTCGTCCTGCTGAATCCGGAGGAGGCGGCCCAAATGGGGCGCAATGAGGAACTGATCCGGAACTGGTTCCTTGTCCCGTCGGATCAGGACGACCAGCGCCTGGCAGACCAGCTGAAGGCGACCCTGCAGATGATGCAGCCGGCAAAGAAGCGGATTACGTTCTATACAATTTTCACCACCACCGACTGCAACGCCAGATGCTTTTATTGCTTCGAAAAGGGGCGCTCCCGCATCCCCATGGGGGAGGAGACCGCACGCCAGGTGGTGGCATATATCCGGCAAAATTGCGGCGGCCACAGGGTGCAGCTCAACTGGTTTGGCGGGGAGCCGCTGTATAACAGCAAGGCCATCGACCTGATCTGTCAGGGGCTGGGGGAGGGTGGAATTCAATACACCTCCCGCATGACCAGCAACGGATACCTGTTTGACGAGGAACTCCTGACCAGGGCGGTGGAGCTGTGGCATCTCAAGCGCGTCCAGATCACGCTGGACGGCACGGAAGAGGTCTATAACCGCAGCAAAGCCTTTATCTACCGGGAGGGAAGCCCCTACCGCCGGGTGGTGGATAACATTGAGGGGCTGCTGGACCGGGAGATCAGGGTTGCCATCCGGTTGAATTTCGATCTGTATAATGCGGAGAATTTATTCCAGTTGGTAGAGGAACTGACCCCCCGTTTTCGGGGCAGAAAGGGGCTGACCATCTATTCCCACGTCCTGTTTGAGGAGTCCATCGGAAATGGGAAGGGACGCAGCGAGGACCAGCGTTCACTGGTCTATGAAAAGCAGCGGGCGCTGCAGGCGTACCTTGTGGAGCAGGGCTTTGCCCATTATTCCCTGCGCCGGGAACCGCGGTTGAATCACTGCATAGCGGATCATGACGGCGCTGTCACCATCCTGCCCGGGGGCGAGCTGGGGCGCTGCGAGCATTTTAGCGAAAGCGAATTCATTGGGCACATCAGCAGCTCCCAGCGGGATCAGGAGATGATTGCCAGCTGGAAGGAGCAGTGCCCGCCCATGGAGGAATGCGCTTTCTGCGTCTCTTATCCTCTGTGCATTCGCTTAAAGAAATGCGACGAAGATGGAAGGCAGTGCTTCCCGGAAACCAGGGATTTAAAGGCTTGGGAATTGGAGCAGGCCATGCGAAGTGAGTATCAGCGGTTCCTCTCCGGGCAGGAGAGGACGGAACCCCAGGAAGGAGGGTGTTGAAGATGAAGCAGAAATATGAATTTGTCGTCCAGGAAGTGGGGGACGCCTTTGTTGCGGTGGCCGTTGGGGACGACGCAGCCAAGTTCAGCGGCCTGATTCGGATGAATCAGACGGGGAAAGAGATGTTTGAACTGCTCCGAAATGAGATGTCAGAATCGGAGCTTGTGGCCGCCATGATGGAGCGCTATGAGGGCACGGAGCAGGAAATCCGGGAGAGTGTGCGCCAGTTTGTGGACGCCCTTTCCCGCGAGGGCATTTTGGAATGATGCCTTCGCAGACAGGGGGCCGGGAAGGGGTTCCCGCCCCCTTTCACATCGGCCTTGCGGGGCAGGTGATCAAAATTGAGCCATTTTCCCGGCGTCTGCGGAGCTTCTGCCGGGACTACCTGACGGACGGCCCCGGAGCCTTTTCCATCCGCATTGAGGCAAAGGATATTGCCTTTGAGCGGGAGAAGGCCGCCCGGGAGGACGCCATAGAGGGCATTCCGCCCCGCCGTTTTTCCGACGCCTATCTGGAGACTCTGGCGGCCTACCGGAAGATTGCGGAAAACCTGCTGGAATATGACACGCTGCTGTGCCACGGCTCGACCATCGCCGTGGACGGCCTGGGCTACCTGTTCACCGCCCGGAGCGGGACCGGGAAGAGTACCCATACCCGGCTGTGGCGGGAGCGGTTCGGCTCCCGGGCGGTCATGGTCAACGACGACAAGCCCCTGCTCAAAGTGACCGGGGGCGGCGTCCTGGCCTACGGGACGCCGTGGGACGGAAAGCACCACCTGAGCGAGAATATTTCGGTGCCGCTGAAGGCCATCTGCATTTTGGAGCGCTCAGAGACCAATCACATCCAGCCCATTTCCGGGGGAGAAGCCTGCCCCATGCTGCTCCAGCAGATTCACCGCCCGGCTGGGGCGGACAAGCTCATCAAGACCCTGTCGCTGGCGGACGCTCTGCTCAAGCAGGTGAAGTTCTACCGGCTGGGCTGCAATCAGGAGCCCTCCGCCGCCCAGGTGGCCTATGACGGCATGCAGGACGATTGACCCATCTCCACCGGAACAGGTTTATAACGGCCCCGTGAGGGGCAAAAAAATACATCGGCCATCCCCTTTCCGGGGGGGGCCGATGTCGCTTTGTCTGGGGGAAGGGTCAGGTTGCAAACTGGCTCTGATACAGCTGGGCGTAAAAGCCGCCCTTGCGCAGCAGCTCGGAATGGGTGCCCTGTTCGATGATGCTGCCATCTTTCATCACCAGAATCAGGTCTGCGTTCTGGATGGTGGACAGCCGGTGGGCCACAATGAAGCTGGTGCGCCCCTCCATGAGCTTGGCGAAGGCGTTCTGGATTTTTTGCTCGGTGCGGGTGTCGATGCTGGAGGTGGCCTCGTCCAAAATCAGCATCGGCGGAATGGCCAGCATCACCCGGCTGATGCAAAGGAGCTGCTTCTGCCCCTGGGAGAGGCCGTCCCCGTCTTCGCTGATGACGGTGTCATACCCCTTGGGAAGGCGGCGGATGAAGCTGTCCGCATGGCTCGCCTTTGCCGCAGCAATGACTTCCTCCTCCGTGGCCTCCGGCCGGCCCATGGCGATATTTTCCCGAATAGTCCCCCCCTTGAGCCAGGTTTCCTGAAGAATCATGCCGTAATTTCTGCGCAGGCTTTCCCGGGTCATATGCCGAATATCGACGCCGTCCACGGTGATTTTGCCGCCGTTGACCTCGTAAAAGCGCATGAGCAGGTTGATGACCGTGGTTTTGCCGCAGCCCGTGGGGCCGACGATGGCAATGCGCTGGCCGGGCTTGACGTTCAGGCAGAAGTGCTCAATGAGCTTGCGCTCCGGCGTGTAGGAGAAAGACACGTCCTCCAGCGTCACGGCCCCCCGGGCCTGGCCCAGCACTTTGGCGTCGGGGGCGTCCGGAATCTCCGGCTCGGCCTCAATGATCTCAAAAATCCGGCTGGCGCAGGCCAGGGCGTTTTGCAGTTCGGTGATGACCCCGGCAATGTCGTTAAAGGGCTTGGTGTACTGGTTGGCATAGGAGAGGAAACAGGACAGCTGCCCCACCGTCAGCTGGCCGCTGATGCAGCTCAGCGCCCCAAACACGCCCACGCCCATATAGACCAGACTGTTTACAAAGCGGGTGGACGGGTTGGTAATGGAGCTGAAAAAGGTGGCCCGGATGCTGGCCTTTTCCAGCCGTTCGTTGATCTCGTCAAACCGTTCCTGGGCGCGCGCCTCATAGCCAAAGGCCTGAACCACCTTTTGGCCGTAAAGGGACTCGTCGATCAGGGAGGTCTGTTCGCCCCGGATGCTACTTTGCAGCTGGAACATGGAAAACGTCCGGCTGGCGATGAACGCCGCCACCAGCAGGCTGATTGGGGTCAGGCAGACCACAATGGCGGCGATTTTCACGTTGACGCTGAGCATAAAGAACAGTGTGCCGAGAATGGTCATGACGCCGGTGAACAGCTGGGAAAATCCCAGCAGCAGGCCGTCCGCCATCTGGTCCACGTCGGCAATCATGCGGCTGACCATCTCGCCGCTGGTCCGCCCGTCCAGATAGGACAGGGGCAAGCGCTGAATGGCGCGGATGGCCTTGTTGCGCAGGCGCTGCACCAGCTGATAGGTCAGGCGGTTGTTGCAAAGGCTGCCCAGGTACTGGAACACGCCGGTGAGAATGACCACCGCAACGCCGATTTTGATTAAGCGGGCAATCCCCACAAAGTCCACCTGTCCGGGGCCAATCAGGAGATCCACGGCATCGCCGGTGAGCACCGGCAGATACAGCGTCAACGCCACAGTCAACGCGGATAAGAGCAGGGAGAGAATCAGATAGCCCTTCAGCGTTCCAAGCTCGCGCAGCACCTTTTTCAGGGTTGCCATCTGGGCAGAACGTTTCATTCGCACGCCGCCTCCTTTTCTGTGCTCTGGAACTGCGTCTCGTAAATCTCCCGATAGACCGGGCAGGTTTTCAACAGTTCCTCACTGGTTCCCAGACCCACAGGCTCGCCGTCCTCCAGCACCAAAATCTGATCGGCGTGGAGCAGGCTGGAAGCCCGCTGGCTGACAATAAATGTGGTGGTCTCCCCGGCAATGGATTTCAGGGCCATGCGCAACCGGGCGTCTGTGGCGTAATCCAGCGCGGAGGCGCTGTCGTCCAGAATCAGAATCTCCGGGCGGCGCACCAGTGCGCGGGCAATCGTCAGGCGCTGGCGCTGGCCGCCGGAAAAGTTTCTGCCGTTTTGGGTCACCACCGCGTCCAGTCCGCCCTCTTTTTCCCGGACCATCTCATCCGCCTGGGCCAGTTTCAAGGCCCGCCACAGGTCGTCCTCTGTGGCGTTCTCGTTGCCCCAAAGCAGGTTGGAGCGGATGGTTCCCGCAAACAGCTGGGCCTTCTGGGGCACCAGACCAATTTTGGAGCGCAAATCGGTCAGGGCGTACTCCTTGACATCCAGTCCGTCCACCAGCACCTGGCCCTCCGTCGCGTCGTAAAACCGGGAGAGGAGGGAGATCAGACTGGTCTTGCCGGCGCCGGTGCCGCCGATAATGCCGATGGTCTCCCCCCGCGTCACCTTCAAATGGATGTGGGAGAGGCTGGCATAAGCCGCGCCCTTATAGGTCAGGGAGACATCGCGCAGCTCCACCACCGGCGCCCCACTGCCTTCTTCCGGCGTGGCGTTCCCCTGCTCCATTCCGGCTTTCCGCTGGAAAACGGACTGAATCCGCCCGGCGCTGGAGAACATTTTCGCCATCAGGATGATGAAATTGGCCAGTTTGACCCCTTCGGTCAGAATTTGCGCGGCATAGTTCATCATGGCGACCACTTCCCCCTGGGTCAGGCTGCCCACGTTCACCCGGACGCCGCCGAATTGGATGATTGCCAGAACCCCCAGGTTGATCAGCAGATAGGTCAGGGGATTCAGCAGCACGGAAATCCGGCCCATGCGCAGCTGCAGGGCGGTCAGTTCGGCATTGGCGCTGTCGAACTCCTGCACTTCCCGCTGCTCCATCCGAAAGGCCCGAATGACCCGGACGCCGGTCAGGTTCTCATGGGTGATCCCCAAAACCCGGTCCAGTACAGACTGCACGCGCCGGTATCCCGGGATGGTCACGCCGGAGATGATGAACACGGAGAGCAGCAGCAGGGGGATCACCACCACAAAGACCATTGCCGTCTTCCAATCCAGGCTCAGGGCCATGATCATGGCGCCGAAAACCACAATCGGGCTTCGCAGCAGCAGGCGCAGGCACAGGTTCACGCCGTTTTGCACGGTATTCACATCGCTGGTCATCCGCGTGACCAGCGTAGAGGTTCCAATCTCGTCCACGGTCTCGGCAGACAGGGACTGAATGTGGCGAAACAGCGCCGAGCGCAGCTTTCTGCCAAAGCCCGCAGCGGCCTTTGCCGCAAAGAACTGGGCGGTAATGGCGCACAGCAGACCCACCGCCGCCAGAACGACCAGCAAGATGGCCATGTTGCGGATAAAGGCCAGATCCTGATTCTCAATGCCCTGATCGATGATGACCGACATGGCCAGGGGCACAATCAGATCCATGCACGCCTCCAGCAGCTTGAAAAAGGGGGCTAAAAAGCACTCCTTTTCATATCCTTTTAAGTATTTAATCAGTGTTTTCAAAAAATCATCTCCAAAGCCCAATGTGTGAAGATTCTGCCGGATTGCCCATTCCATCCGCCGCCGGCGTTTGGAGCAAGCCGGCCGTCAGCTGGATTTGCGCCGCCCGGGGGAATCTTCGGCCGCATGGCGGTTAGGGTGTTGTCTTTTGCTTGACCTGCTTCATGGATAGGGAGATTCGTTTCTTTTTTTCATCCACATCCAACACCACGACCTTGACCACGTCTCCCACCGACAGCACCTCGGAGGGGTGCTTCAGGTATCGGTCTGAAATCTGGGAGATATGAACCAGGCCGTCCTGATGGACGCCAATATCCACAAAGGCGCCAAAGTCAATGACGTTGCGCACAGTGCCCGAGAGCTCCATGCCCGGTTTCAGGTCCTTCATCTCCAGCACGTCGGTGCGGAGAATGGGCTTGGGCAATTCGTCACGGGGGTCTCTGCCCGGTTTCAGCAGCTCCTGGACGATGTCCTGCAAGGTGGCCTCGCCCACGCCGCACTTCTCGGCTGCCCTAGCGATGGAGAGGGACTTCAGCTTCAGGGGTAAGGCGGTGATCGCGCCCTTTGCCACATCTTCCAGCGTATACCCGCACAGCTTCAGCAGCGCTTCCGCCGCCCCGTAGGATTCCGGATGGACGCCGGTATGGTCCAGCACGTTCCGGCTCTCCGGCACCCGCAGGAAGCCCGCGCACTGCTGGAACGCCTTCGGCCCCAGCTTGGGCACCTTTAAAATCTGATTGCGGCTGGTGAAAATGCCATTTTCCTCCCGATAGGCCACAATATTCTTGGCTGTGGCAGCTGTCAACCCCGCCACACGCTGGAGCAGGGGGGCAGAGGCGGTGTTGATGTCCACCCCAACGGCGTTGACGCAGTCCTCCACCACGCCGTTGAGCGCCTCATCCAGGCGTTTTTGGGGCATATCGTGCTGATACTGTCCCACGCCGATGGCCTTGGGATCGATTTTCACCAGTTCAGCCAGAGGATCCTGCAGGCGGCGGGCGATGGAAACAGCGCTTCGCAAATTGACGTCGAACTGGGGGAATTCCTCAGCGGCCAGCTTGGAGGCGGAATAGACCGAAGCGCCCGCCTCGTTGACAATCATATAGGAGAGGTTCATGCCCTCGCCGGCACACATATGAATCAGTTCCACCGCCATGGCCTCCGTCTCCCGGCTGGCCGTCCCGTTGCCAATGGCCAGATGCTGCACGTGATCCTTTTCCACCAGCCTTTTCAGCGCGGCAATGGCCTCCCGCTTTTTTCGCTCGCCAAAGGTGGGATAGACCACGGTGGTATCCAACACCTTGCCGCTGCCGTCGATGACGGCCACCTTACAGCCGTGCTGATACCCGGGATCCAGCCCCATGGTAACATGGCCCTTGACCGGGGGCTGCATCAAAAGGGGACGCAGGTTCAGGGCGAAGTTTTTGATGGCGCCCTCGCTGGCGGTCTCCGTCAGTGCGCTGCGGGCTTCGCGCTCCAGAGAGGGCGCAATCAGCCGGTGATAGCTGTCCTCCACCGCGGCGCGGACAAATGCCGAGCAGGCGTTTTCCTGCCGCACCGCACGGCGGCCGATCAGCCGCAGCGCCAGCTCCTCATCCAGCGCCACAGTGACCTTGAGAAAGCCCTCTTTTTCCCCCCGGTTGATGGCCAGAACCTGATGGCCCTGCATCCGGCCGACACTCTGGGAGAAATCGTAGTAAAGGCGGTAAACGGAGTCCTCTTCCTGGGCGGCTTTGGAGGTCAGGACGCCCCGCTTCATCATGGTTTCCCGCAGCTCGCCGCGAATCTCCGCATCGTCGGAGAACATCTCGGCCAGAATGTCATTGGCCCCGGCCAGAGCCGCCGCCGCGCTGTCCACGCCTTTTTCGGCGTCCACATAATCCCCGGCCAGAGTTTCGGGATCGGCCCCCGGCAGCTGCATCAAAATCTTTGCGGCCAGCGGCTCAAGACCCTTCTCCTTGGCAATGGTGGCGCGGGTGCGCCGTTTTTGCTTATAAGGCCGGTACAGATCCTCCACTGCGGCCAGTGTGGCGGCGGCGTCAATGGCCTTTGCCAGCTCCGGCGTCAATTTTTCCTGGTTCTCGATGGATTTTTTGACCTCTTCCTTCCGATTCTCCAGATTCCGCAGGTAGGTCAGGCGGTCGGACAGGTCCCGCAGCGTGCTGTCATCCATGCCGCCGTGCAGCTCTTTGCGGTAGCGGGCGATAAAGGGAATGGTGTTCCCCTCATCCACCAGCTGCACCACATTTTCGACATATTTTTCCGGCTGGTTCAGTTCGGCGGCAAGGGCTTTGATGATAGGATCCATGGGAGCGTTTCTCCTTTGTGTATGGTATAGATAGAACCGGTGTGTGCGGCAGCGGCCGCACCCCTCAACCGCAGGACGGTTGATATAACGGTCATATTATAGCATACTTCCAGAAAAAAACAACATCGCCGGTTCGCCCAGGGAGTGGGGCGCGTCTCCCGTTTTGATGCCCGTTTTCCCAAGGGGCGAAGGCCCCCCGGCCCGGCGCACACGCTATTTTCCCTCTTTTTTTCAAAAAATAAAAATTTGCTCTTGCAATTCTGAAAATGTTGTGCTATTATATACCAGTCGTCAGGATTAAACGACATCCGGGTGTGGCGAAGTTTGGTATCGCGCTTGAATGGGGTTCAAGAGGCCTTGAGTTCGAATCTCAACACTCGGACCATGCAAGGGGCTGAAACGTGATGTTTCAACCCCTTTTTTCTTTAAAGAGTCATCAGAGGGGGCATATTTC
>CAYWAP010000051.1:0-10796 GCA_964456525.1 uncultured Oscillospiraceae bacterium | reverse complement strand
CCGGCTGAACCGGGAGGAAATGCGCCGGCTGGTGCGGTGATGGGCGCTGGGAGCGTCCAGACAGGTGAAAGGGCTGATAAGGTGATAAGTTGCGCAAATTGAAAAGAGGATAAAAGAAGAGACATGGTTTGCAGAACTCTGGTGGAATGAAGTCACGACACACCATTCTGAAAGGAGACAGCAAACCATGTCTCTTTTTATCCGCCATTCAATTTAATAAGAATTTACGAACGTTTCCCGGAAAATTCTATGGCAGAGAATCGGTGAGGGTCCCTTTTCCAATGATAAACTCCCCCGCCCTCCCCGCAGATTGACCGCCATGCGTTTAAAAGAAAACCCCGCCGGTTACGCCCGGCGGGGATTCCTTATAGAGAGAAGAAAGAAAAGAAAGGAAAGAAAGGAGAAAAAATTAGCTGTTGCTCTGTCTCTGCTGGGAGTATATTAGCAAAACCCGGCCTCCATGTGTTGAACAAAGTTTGAACGATTTAATAAGAATCTGCGAACATTTTTCAGCGAGCTGCAAATCACCCTTTTTTCTTCTCACCGCTGCCCTTTTTGCTGGAGCGGCGGATGCCCGTGTGAAAGGGCTGGTTGTGGGCCTCAATCGACCGGGCGATGGCCGCGTTTGCCTCCTCCACCTCCTGTCGGAACATCCGCGCGGAAACCCGCAGGGAACCATGGCCCAGAATAATCATCTGCTCCAGCCCGTCGGAAGTCGCCACACGGATGCGGTGCTTTTTCCCGATTTCGTAGGTCACCTTCTCAATATACATGTCCGCCGTCTCGGCTTCCTGGGTGTAGACCACGTGAATGTTATGGTACTTGTCCACCCTGCGGCGGCCGCCGGGAACTTTATAGGCGTCATAGACCAGAATGACATGGCAGCCCTTCCAGCCTTGATAGTTGCAGAGGGTATCCATCAGGGATTGGCGCGCGGCGGCCAGATCCACTTTCGCCAGTTCTTTCAGATCGTCCCAGGCGAAAATGATGTTGTAGCCGTCCACCAACAGATATTCCTCCTGGGGCGCTGGGGGCGCGGCCGGTTTGGAAGGTTTGGCTGACCGAAGCTCTTCCCTGCGCACCTCCTTCTGAGGGCGAAAATCTCGCCGCCTGGTGGGGCCATAGGTTTTTTCAAAGATCTGCTCCAGCTCCCGGTCCGAGACGCGGTCCGTGCTGCGGGAGGGTTGCCGTCGAACCGGCACCGGCTCCTCTGCCGGCTCCCCCTCCGGCTGCCATCCGGTGGACTGATGCATATAGTCCTCCGCCTGATCCCAGGGAACCAGAAACCCCGCTCCATGGGAGCAGAATACAGAGCTGGCAGGGTTGTCCAGATCTTTTTCCGGAGAATATCCGATCTCGCGAACCACCTCTTCCTGACGGGAACAGGGTTCATAGCCCTGAAAGCTACAGAAAAACCGACCCCGCCCTTTCGTGTACGCGCTGACCGTCTCCGCGTAATTTTGTATGGCTGAGACCGGCGCGCTGCCCGTCAGTGCGGACAGCTCTCCTGTGACCTGGGGGCCGTCGAACCGGCCGTTCATCTTTTGGATGTCTGCCATGGCGCGCCCCACCGCCTCGTTTGGAACCTCCAGCCGGAAGGAATACCACGGCTCCAGCAAGACGGATTCCGCCTTCATCAGCCCCTGCCGCAGGGCGCGATACGTGGCCTGACGGAAATCGCCCCCTTCGGTGTGCTTCGGATGGGCGCGGCCCGTGAGGAGCGTGATGCGCATATCCGTAACCGGCGAGCCGGTTAACACCCCCACATGCTCTTTTTCCTCCAAATGGGTTAAAATCAGCCTCTGCCAATTGCGGTCCAGCACGTCCTCGCTGCAAACGGTGTCCACCACAAGGCCGCTCCCCCGCTCGCCGGGTTCCAGAAGCAGGTGTACCTCCGCATAGTGCCGCAAGGGTTCAAAGTGGCCCGCCCCCTCCACGGGGGACGCAATCGTCTCCTTATAGACCACCCGGCCCGATGCAAAGGCGACTGTGATGCCGAACCGTTCCCGAATCAGGCTGCTCAGCACTTGCAGTTGAACCTCTCCCATGAGCTGAACCTGAATTTCCTGAAGCGCCTCCTGCCACGTCACGTGGAGCTGGGGGTCCTCCTCTTCCAGCTCTTTGAGCTTTTTCAGCGCCAGATGGACATCGGCGCCGCCGGGGAGTTGAACCTGATAGGTCATGACCGGCTCCAGAGACGGCAGCGCGGAGGGCCGCTCCCCTCCCAGCACCTGACCGGCACAGGTCCTGGTCAAGCCGGTAACCGCACAGATTTCCCCCGCGGAAACCGCCTGCACCGGTTTGAACTTCGCGCCGGAATACAGCCGGATTTGCTCCACCTTTTCCCGCCAGATCTGCCCTTCGGGCGGCGTTTGCCCATTTGGCTGCATGGCGCCTTCGTTGGTCAGCAGTTCTTTGGTGCGCAGTCCGCCGCCGGTGATCTTCATCCAGGTCAGCCGGTTTCCCCCGTTGTCCCGGGAAATTTTATAGATTTTTGCGCCAAAGGCATCCGGATAGACCGGCGTCAGGGTATAGCGCTCCAGCGTGTCCAGAAAGCCGTCAATTCCCTCCAGCTTCAGGGCAGACCCAAAATAACAGGGGAAAATCTCCCGCCGGGCGATGGCCTGGGCCAGCTCTGCCTGTGTCAGCTCCCCGCGGTCCAAAAATCGCTCCAGCAGCGTCTCGTTTACGGTGGCGGCCTCTTCCTGAAACACCGCCTCCTCTGCACTGAAATCCACGCACCGCCCATCCAGACGCGCCCGCAGCTCCGCCATGCGGGCGTCCCGGTCCGAACCGGCCAAATCCATTTTGTTGATAAAGAGAAAGGTGGGAACCCGGTAACGCTTTAACAGCTGCCACAGGGTCTCGGTATGGCCCTGCACGCCGTCCGTCCCGCTGATGACCAGAATCGCGTAATCCAGCACCTGAAGCGTCCGTTCCATCTCTGTGGAAAAGTCCACATGTCCCGGCGTATCCAGCAGAATGATCTCCATTCCCTCCAGCGTCAGGCGCGCCTGTTTGGAAAAGATGGTAATGCCCCGCTGGCGCTCCTGGGGGTCGGTGTCCAGAAACGCATCCCTGTGGTCAACCCGCCCCAACTTCTTCAGCGCGCCGCTGACGTACAGCATCCCCTCGGAAAGTGTGGTTTTCCCCGCGTCAACATGGGCCAACAGACCTGCACATATCCGCTTGATCGGTTTTCCATCCCGCTGTTCGCCCATAAAGAACCCCTCCTCTTGGCTAGACCTTACTTGAATATGAGAGCGAAAAAATCCCCTCACCTGGGCACGTTGCCCTGCTTCAAACCAGGTCTAAGCATATTGGTACTTAGTATAGCACAAGGGGGCGGGGTTCGTCGAGGTTTCGTTTTTCTGTTTCCTCCCCCACTTCATCGGGAATCAGAACCGCCGGCGCCGGGTTCCCTCAGCTGATACGGTAGCTCCCGTCCCCCTCTGCGGTGACTGCGGATTCATAAAAGGTTTTCATGCCCCGGACAAGATACGCCGTGTCCTTTATCCCCGCCGTCTCATAGGGGGAATGCATGGCCAGCTGCGCCAGACCGACGTCCACGGTGTTCAGGGAGACGCGCCGGTTCGACAGGTTCCCCAGTGTGGAACCGCCGGGGATGTCCGAACGGTTGGCATAGGTCTGATAGGGCACCTCGGCCCGGTTGCAGAAGGACTTGAAAATGGCCTCCGAGACCCCGTCCGTGGTATACCTTTGTCTGGCGTTGTATTTGATGACCACCCCGCCGTTCAGATAGGGGCGGTTGGTCGGGTCCGCCTTTTCCGGATGGTTGGGATGAACCCCGTGGACGTTGTCCGCGGACACCATAAAGCTGTTGGAAATGGCCGAACGCAGTTCCTGCACGCCGCCGCCCAAACACGCAAAAATCCGTACCAGCACGTCATAGAGGAAGGTGGACGCCGCCCCCTGCTTGGTGCCGCTGCCAACCTCCTCGTTGTCAAAGATGCAGCACATGGGGATCCGGCTGCCGTTTTCCTGCGCGCACAAAAGCCCCTGCACCAGCGCCCAGGCGCACTGAAGGTCGTCCAGCGAGCGGCTGGAGATGAATTCCTCTTCCGCCCCCCAGATCGTGCCTTTCATGCGGTTATAGACGAACAGGTCGCCCCCCAGAATATCTTGCGCCGAAACGCCCGCCGCATCCGCCACAGCGGACAGGAACCGCCCCTCGGCAGCGCCGCCGGCAAACAGGGGCGACAGGTCCACCTGGGGGTTATAGGAATAGCCGTCGTTGACCTGCCGGTTCATATGGATGGCCAGACTGGGGATGAGCAGGAGATCCCGCTCCACATTGACCAGCTTGGTGACCAGCTTCCCCTGCTCCTGCACCACCAGACGCCCGGCAACGGACAGGGGCCGGTCCAGCCAGGGGGCGTACAGCGCACCGCCGTAGGTCTCCACATTCAGCTTGATATAGTGCTTTTCCACACAGATCTCGCCATTTGGCTTCACCTTGAACAGCGGGGAATCGCTGTGCGCGGCAGCGATCTGAAATCCCTTTGCGCTCTGCCGGGGCAGCCGGAAGGCGATGATCGAGGAGCCGTTCCGGGTGACGTAGTACGAGCCGCCGGGCTGCAAAGTCCAGGGCTGTTCCTCCCGCAGCTCCGTAAACCCTTCCAGCTGGGATTGAACGTTGGCAACCACCTGATAGCAAGTGGGGCTTTTTTCGATAAATTCCAGAAGACCTTTGGATGTTTCCTGATACATAGGTGTTACTCCTTCTTAAAAATCGCGCTGTAAAACAGCGTCCCTCCGGAGGGATGAATGGGAAACTCGTCCCCAAACGGTATCACAGCCCCTCCTGAAACCGGCAGGAGGGGCTTTTTAACTCTGACAGGGAATTACCAGCAAATTACCAGCGGGCGGCGACCTCTTCATACATCGCCATATACTGCTTGGCAGCGGCCTTCCAGCTGAAGTCACAGGCCATGGCGCGCTGCACCTGTGCGTCCCAGGCGTCTTTGTCTGCATAGGTGTTTTTGGCGCGCAGACAGGCGTCCAGCAGCAGGCTGGGGTCGTAATCGCTGAAGGAGAAGCCGTTGTCGCCGTCGTGGATGGAGTCCTTCAGGCCGCCGGTCTCCCGGACGACGGGCAGCGTGCCATACCGGCAGGCGACCATCTGGCTCAGTCCGCAGGGCTCGCTTCTGGAGGGCATCAGGAACAGGTCGCAGCCAGCATAAATCTTTTGGGCCAGGACCACATCAAAGCCGATCAAAACCCCCACCCGGCCGGGATGCCGCTGGGCCAGATCGGAGAAGTACGCCTCAAATTCCTCCTCGCCAGTGCCGAGAATGACCAGCTGGATTCCCTCCTGGACCAGTTGATCGCCAATTTCGCAGACCAGATCCAGGCCCTTGTGCCCCACCAGACGGGTGACCATGCCCATGACGGGGCTGCCGTCGTTCTCCAGCTCAAAGTGCTCCAGCAGCGCCTGCTTGCAGGCGGCCTTGCCGTCATGGACGGAAGCGGCGTCATAATTCTTGGCAAGAACGGGGTCGGTGGCGGGGTTGTTCACATCAACATCAATGCCGTTCAGAATGCCTGTGAGTTTGTGTTTGTACTCCCGCAGCAGCGGGTCCAGGTTATGGCCAAACCAGGGGCTGAGAATCTCCTCGGCATAGGTGGGGCTGACGGTGGAAATCTCGTCGCAGGAGACGATGGCGGCTTTCATATAGTTGGCGTCGCCATGGTATTCGGCCTGAGAGACATCCTGTCCGTAAATGCCGCAGGTATCCCCCAGAATGTCCAGACCATACTGCCCCTGATAGGCGATGTTGTGAATGGAAAAAACGGTTTTGATCTTTGCAAAGCGCAGATCATGGCGATAGTAAAGATTCAGGTACAGCGGGGCCAGCGCGCTCTCCCAGTCGTTGCAGTTGAGAATGTCGGGAATGAAATCAATGCAACGCAGCATCTCCAAAACGGCGCGCGCAAAGAAGGCAAAGCGTTCGCCGTCGTCATAGTAACCATACAGCGCGTTCCCCCGCTTGAAATAGTACTCATTGTCCAGGAAGTAGAAGGTGACACCGTCCCGGACCGTGGAGAACAGGCCGCAGTGCTGCATACGCCAGCCCACAGGAACCTTGAAGTGGGTCATATATTGGATCGTCTCCCGGAATCGGATGTTGCCGTACAGGGGCATGACCACGCGGGCGTCCACGCCGTTTCGCACCAGTTCCTTCGGCAGGGCGCCGGCCACATCGGCCAGACCGCCGGATTTGGCAAAGGGCGCGGCCTCACTTGCTGCATATAACACTTTCATAGAAAATCCTCCAAAAAAACAATTTTGCTAATGTATATTTTACCAGATTCTCCTGCCAACGCAAGACGTTCTTTTGTTTTTTTACAGAAATTTCTGCCCAAGGCGGGAGAAAACCCCCGGGCAGGGATTTGGCGCGGCCAATTGGCCCGATGGCGCTCACGGGGCAGGTGTGATATAATGCACATAACGGCATGCACTTGAAGCCCCGCGAACCGCAAGGGCACGCCATCCGCCAGGAAGAAAGGACGTTACACATGCAAAAAATCCCCCGGACATTTTATCAACAGGACGCCATCTGCGCCGCCAGAGCATTGCTGGGAACCGTTCTGGTTCGCCGGACGCCCGAGGGAATCACCCGGGCCAGAATCGTCGAGACGGAGGCCTACATGGGCCCCACAGATGCCGCCGCCCACTCCTATCGAAACCGCAACTCCAACCGCACCCGCATTCAATACGGCCCTGGCGGCTACGCCTATATTTTCCTGATTTATGGGATGCACTGCTGCATGAATGTGGTGGTAAACGATGCTGCACACCCGGAGGTTGTGCTTTTGCGGGCGCTGGAGCCCTTGGAGGGCATTCCCCTGATGCAGCAGCGCCGGAAGAAGACCCGCCTGACCGACCTGTGCAGCGGCCCCGGAAAGCTGTGTGAAGCCATGGCCATTGACCGGAGCTGCTATGGAATCGACCTGTGCGGGGAGGAACTGTGGCTGGAGGAGGGCGCTCTGAGGGCGGGGGAGAGCATTGCCGCCACACCCCGTATCCGCGTGGATTACGCCGGTGAGGCCGCGGCATACCCCTGGCGCTTTGTGATCCCCGAGAGCCCCTTTTTATCCCTGCCGGTGAAGGGGCGCTGACGGACCAACTGTATGGGCTGGCGCAAAAAAATTGAAGGAAAATCCTTGACAAAAAAATCAATTCTGCTAAAATAAATAGGCTATGGCATTCATATGCCATGCAATCCTTGCCTTTGCCAGCTGGCGAAGGCCATTTAGTCCATAAGGAGGTGCAAATCACATGGCAAAAGTTTCTGGTAAGTATGAGACCATCTTCGTGGCTGACGCTGCTCTGAGCGACGAGAAGATCGCTGCACTGGTGGCAAAGTTCCAGGGCCTGATCGAACAGAATGGTACGCTGGGTGAAGTGAACGAATGGGGTAAACGCCGTCTGGCCTATCCCATTGATCACAAGACGGAAGGCTACTATGTTCTGATGACCTTTACTTCCGCTCCCACTTTCCCCGCTGAGCTGACCCGTAACTACAACATCACCGACGGCGTGATTCGTTCTATCGTGGTCGAGCAGCCTGAATAAGGAGCCCATATGCTGAACAAGGTTATCTTACAGGGCCGCCTGGTGGCCGACCCTGAGCTGCGCCGCACCCAGAGCGGGACAGCTGTCCTTTCTTTCCGCATTGCCTGCGATCGCGACTATAAGAGCAAAGATCAGGGCGCCCAGAACGTGGACTTCATCAACGTTGTGGCGTGGCGCAACACGGCGGAGTTTATCTCCCGTTATTTCACCAAGGGCAGTATGATCCTGGTGGATGGCCGGCTGCAGGTTCGCGATTATACCGATCGCGAGAACAACCGCCGCACCATTGCAGAGGTTGTGGTGGATAATGTCCACTTCGCGGCCTCCAAGCGCGAAAGCGGCGGCAGCGGTAATCCGTACCCATCCGCTGGGAATTACGGCGGCTATACCGGCCAGCCGGCTGCGCCCAGCTACGCCGCCCCTGAGGCCTATGCGCCATCCGGCATGGGACAGGCTCCTGCAAATGAGTTTGCAGAATTAAGTGACGATGACGGCGAACTGCCGTTCTAACAGTGTCAGAGGACATCATTCCTAAAACGAGGAGGTTTTGTCATGGCTTTTGAGAGAGGTTCTCGCGGCCATAAGCGCAGAAAAGTTTGCTCTTTCTGTGTGGATAAGGTCCAGCAGATTGACTATAAGGACACCAACAAGCTGCGCCGGTATATGTCCGAGCGGGCCAAGATTCTGCCCCGCCGCACCACCGGCACCTGCGCTATGCATCAGCGTCAGCTGACGGTAGCCATCAAGCGCGCCCGTCAGATCGCACTGCTGCCTTACGTAGCAGATTAATCAAATGCAGCCGTAAAGCAGCCTCCCCCTTGGTGGGCGCTGCGAAACGGTTGAAAAAACCCAGCTTCGGCTGGGTTTTTTCGTTTCTATGCCAAAGCAGCCTTCAGTCAGGCTGCTGGCCGGCATGGGGTTTCCATGCGCACTCGGTGACCGCCATGTTCGTAAATACAGCCCTGAAACTCGACTCCTCCGGGCTGCAGGCATAAATTCCAAATCTGATCTTCCCGGCCCCTTTCCACATATGGCAAATGCGCATTTGCGTGTAGTCTTTCCCATCCTGAGAGCACTCAATCCGGTAATCATCCTCCCGCCTGCTGAGCCGATACCACATGGTCTTGATTTCCGCTGAAATGGCTGTGGTTGCCCAGTCGGAGTATCCGTGATTGGTTACGACGGACCCCAGGTGCTGAAACCGTTCATTTTCATATTCCACGGATCCTTTCAGCCAGTTTTCCGAGTCGAGATACATAACAATTCCGCATTGATCAAACCGATGATGGCTCTCTGAAAAATCCGTCTTTACGATGAAGGAAAAATACTTCTCCTCCGTCTCCATCTGAAGCACAGGCGCGTTGTCATTTTGAAAATGGTAATAGGTTCTCTGCCATAAATCCGTGTGTGGTTCGGACAGGATTTCAATCCTGTCCGGTTGGATTTGATAGACGGAAGGTTCCCGGGTCCAAATCAATTTTTCTGTGTTCACAGCTTTGTCTCCTTTTTCATTTGCAGTGTTCAACGCGCTTCCTATCACATGGGTCGATCGTGCAACGGTTCCTCACCCCTCGACGTCATCGCTTGGGATATGAATTTCCGCACGGGAATAGAGAGCGGCCTTTCCCGCGATCACCACGCGCTCCCCGTCTGTCCGGCAGAAAAGGACGCCGCCCCTGGGGGAGGCCTGACAGGCCGTCCATTCACTTTTCCCCGTTTTTCTGCTCCAATAAGGAATGATATGGCAATGTCCGGAGCCACACACCGGGTCTTCAGGAACATTCAATTTCGGCGCAAACGAACGTGAGATGCAGTCAAAAGAGGAATCGTCGCCCGGCGCCGTTGCTTGCAATAACAGTCCGTCCAGCTGTTTCAGCGCTTCCATATTCGGATTCAGATTTCTCACCGTGGAGGCCTTGTCAAAGACACACAGCAGATCCCGCCCAATATAGGCCTCCGCCGGTTCTGCCCCAATGGCCGAAATCAGTTCGCTGGTCACCGGAATTTGCTTCAAATCATATCCAGGGAAGTCCATTTCATAAAGATCGTCCCGTCTTGTCACCGTCAATTCCCCGCTGCGGGTTGAAAACGTGACCTTCTCCTGCCCCATTTCCTCATAATTCATCAGGACATATGCGCAGGCCAGAGTCGCATGTCCACACAGGTCAATCTCTCCCCCGGGCGTAAACCAACGCAATTGATACGCATCGCCATATTTTACGGCAAAGGCTGTCTCCGACAGATTATTTTCTTTTGTAATGTCTTGCATCACAGGGTCAGAAAGCCACCTCTCCAAAATACAGACCGCAGCCGGGTTTCCACTGAAAACACGATCGGTAAACGCGTCAACAACATATTGTTTTAGAACCATTTCTCCCATTACGATGTTCCTTTCCACGCCCAATTGGCATTTTGGCTCAAGCGCCGGTCTGCGCGCTTTTAGTATATACTATTATTTAGGACAAGTAAAATAAAGAATTGGTGCTCGGGCGCTTTCCCAGAGCCATTCTATCTCGGGAAAGAACCAATGGCTGTAGCATATTGAAAGGCAAGTCTTTTTCAAGGGCAGGTAAACCGGCTCAGTCCATTTTACCTGTTGAAACGATGTTTGCACATCCCTGTTTTTCCACACTTGGGACAGGTGAATCTGCGTTTTGTAAACGTGTGGTAACCCTTTACGTATTCGTCCATATTTGGAACAAAACATTCCTTACAATAGGGACATTCAAAATAACCGGCTTCTACGTCGAGCATCGCGGCCGCCGCGATCCCTGCTATGGCCACGATACCAGAGAACGCAATCAACAGAATCCGCGCAACCACAGGCAAATCTATACAGGACGTGATGACAATGAGCGCGCACACGGCAATGATCGTGATTGCGCCGGTGACCACGGACAACGCCATTTTCTTCCTGTTCTCGTCCGCTTCCTTCATCAAGTTGATCATGTTTCCCTCCGCTTTCTTTTGATACTCCCCTGAGGAAACCTTTTCCCCCGAGAGCAAATCGTTGACAGTCATATCCAGCGCCGCACACAGCGGGAGCATAAGCGACACTTCAGGAAGTCCTCTTCCACACTCCCACTTGGAGATCGTTTTGTCGCTAATGGAAAGCACCTCGGCAAGCTGCTTTTGGGTCAGGTTCTTTGATTTTCTTGTCTCGGCTATGAATTTGCCGATTCGGATTTGATCCATT
>CAYWAP010000050.1:1587-11036 GCA_964456525.1 uncultured Oscillospiraceae bacterium | reverse complement strand
AGTTCAAGAAGTGTCACGGACAGAATGGCGCCAAGCGCTATGTGCCGGACGAGGTGCAGGAGGCCGGCGAAGCGGCAAAAGCAGAGGGTTCCGAGACTGAGACGAAAGAGACAAAATCCTGATTGACAAAACAGAAAGTGGCAGCCACAGCGTTTGCGCGTGGCTGCCATTTTTATCAGGAACCAGCGGAAAGGGGAGGGGAGAGGCGGCCCGTTCTTTACCGGCCCTCCAAACCCGAGCCGGTTTCGATGGTGGAGCTGGTGAAAGGGAGACACAAAAAAGAACCCCTCAGAAAAATCTGAGGGGCAGCTTGTCGAAAAAGTCCAGCGGGAGCTGGGCTTTTTCGCATATATAAGGGATAGATCAGGGTGGTGCTGTTTAAGCTGGCGCTACAGCGGACAGATGAGACAGTAAAACATCTCTTTTGATTTTGCAAAACGGATTGACCAGGTGGAAGCTGATTCCTGTTATTCCACCTCCATGTTTTCCTTTTTCTGGTTCTGCTTCCTTTTGTTCTTCGTCGGTGCCATGACCTGGTCATAGGAAGGGCAGCCTGCGATCAATACCGCTGTCAACACCACCATCAGAATTAAAACTCCGCAACCAATGATGGGATTGTAGGCGGCTCCTTCTTGTCCAGCGTAGCCGATGATCCCCAGCCCTGCGGTAATCGGATAAAAATCGGTCAGGTTCCGGCCGGCAACAAAGATTCCGCAAAAGCCATAGAAAAAGGCAACTCCAGTTCCCGCAAAGAAGCGATCCCGCTTTCTCCCAAACCACACGATCAGGGGGGCAACTGCCACGAAATTAAAGAGGGCGACTGCACAGATCTGCAACAGGGACTGCACGATTTCCGCCATGGTTATCTGCTCACAGTGCAGGACAAACACGCCGGCAAGCAGTGTGCAAAGGAAACTGAACCCGGCGAACAGGAGTGTCAGCAGTCCGGTGACGATCAGCTTTCCCGTCAGGAGCTGCTTCTGCGAGACCGGGACGGTTATCATGGACTTTAAGGTGTTGTCCGTGTACTCACGATTGATGATATAGCCGCCGGTCAGTGCAATGACAAAGGGAAATCCCAGGCTGAAATTGTTCCAGATGACGTTACTGGCAAATGTCGCATAGGTGACGGATTCGCTGTCAAAGGAAGTCTGGAAGACGGCCAACGCAAATACAAAAAACACCGAAAGAATGCCGACCCACAGAATACTGTACCGTTTTAGTTTATAAAATTCTCCAATCACAATATTGATCATGTCTCTCCCCCCTCAGGTCTCGCTTTTCCGATAGAAGAACATGGACAGGAACGAAAATACACAGGCATACACCGCCATGATGCCGATGATATATGCCGTCGGTTCGGTATAGGGCAGGATGTATGAAAGTGCGTCTTCCACCGGCATGACGCCCAGATACCATTTCACGATGAGCGGAATGGGCAAAACGGAGGCCAGGCCATCCATCAACGCCGGGCTGGTGCCGAACATCATCGTAATTGCAAAGTTGATCACCGCATAGGCAAAGGAGAGGATAATGGAAAAAATATAACTCTTATTGCCGATCAGGATGACCATGATCACGGGCAAAGTGCCAATCAGGACGAAAATTCCCAGACAGACACTGACACCCAGGCGGAGCAGCACATGATTTACGTTTCCAACAATCAATCCGCCTACCAGAGAGGCCCCCAGACTGGAGACGGAATAGAGCACGGACAGGCCCAGCAGCACGCACAACTTGGCAAACAGAAGTTTCGCCTTGGAGACGGGGATTACCAGCAGATTTTTCAGGGTATCGTTGTCCCGCTCCATCAAAAACAGCATTGTGGCAATCACGCCCAGCACGCAGGGCAGGAACAGCAGATCGCCGAGGAGGAAGACCGCACGGAAAAGCTGGTCGAAGGTTTGGCTGTCCCGGGACATCAAAAGGGTCAGAACCATGGGAAAGAGAACCGACGCCCCAACGGTGAGCTGGACAAATTTCTTTCGCTTTAACTTCTGAAATTCGCAGACAATCAGATCAAGCAATTCCTTCACCTCCCGTGACCTTTTTGAAGTAGTCCTCCAAGGTGGCCTCGTACAGATGGGATTCGTAAAGATCAATGCCGTTTTCGATCAGCACCCGGTTGATGGCGGCCACTGGCAATGCCACATCGTAAAGGGCCAGTCTCCGGTCGTCCATGACCTTGAAGTTTTCCGTATGAAACTTCTCCTCCAGAATCCGGGCAGCCTGCCCGGGGTCAGAGAGCTCAAAACGGATATATCTGCTGTTCTTTTTCTCCAACTCTGCCAGGCTCTCCTCCTCCAGCAGAACCCCGTGGTCGATGATACCAATATCATCCGCCAGCAGAGAGATCTCCGAGAGAATATGGCTGGAAATCAGGATGGTTTTCCCCTGCTCATTGCACAGAGCCCGGATAAACTTCCGAACCTCCGCAATGCCGATGGGGTCAAGGCCGTTGATGGGTTCGTCGAGGATGAGCAGTTCCGGGTCGTGCATGATCGCCAGCGCAATGGCAAGCCGCTGCTTCATGCCAAGGGAATACTGGGAATACAGCTTTTTGTCCCGATACGGCAGCCCGACCACCTCCAGCGCTTCGGCCACCGCATTTCGCTTCGGCACGCCCCGCAGACGGGCAAAAATATTGAGATTTTCCGTCCCGGTCAGGTTCGGGTAAAAGCCGGGGGACTCAATCAGGCTCCCCACCCGGGGAAGAATCTTCTTCGCACTGGTCTGAATATTTTCCCCGAAGAGGATGGCCTCCCCATCCGTTGGAACCGTCAGGCCCAGCAGCATCTTCATCGTCGTCGTCTTTCCGGCGCCGTTGCGCCCGAGAAGGCCGTAGATTCGCCCTGCCTTCACATGGATATTCAGGTTGGCCACGCTTTTCGGTTCATCGTACTGCTTGGTCAGGTTTTTGGTTTCTATGATATAGTCACTCACAATGGATTCCTCCTCTGTTTGATTTCCTGTGTATCCTATCATGCCAACCTAACTTAAACCTAACCAGAACCTTGCAAAAACCTAAAAAAAGAAAAATCCCCTGCCGTCACGGCAGGGGAACGGAGGTAAACACAGGAAATTGAACGGTAAATCGGGTTCCTTTGTTTGGCACACTTTCTGCGGATATGGAGCCGCCCATCTTTTCCACGATCTGCTTGGCGATGGAGAGGCCCAGCCCGCTTCCCTTCTCCGAGCGGCCCATATCGCATTTATACAGCCGGTCAAAAATGTGCCCAAGGTCGCCTGGGGAAATCCCGACCCCGTTATCCGACACAGAGACGCAGATCTGCCGCCCATCTTCCTCCAGGGAAATGCCGATACAACTGGCGCGGCTGTGCGCAATCACATTTTGAATCAGATTGTTGATGACGCGCCGGTATGCCTCCGTGTCCAGCCGGGCCATGCATGGAGCCTCCGATATGGAGATGTCAAAGGCGAGGCCGTGTTCCTCCAGAACGGGAATCCAGTCCTTGAGAACCTCTCTAGTCAACTCCGTGACCTCTACCGGTTCCATAGCAAGCAGAAATTCATCTGAATTTAACTTGAACCAGTCAAAAAGGATGTCAATGTAGTCCTTCAGGTCGTGGGCCTTCTTCCCGGCGGTGCGGATGTAGCGCTCGCGTTCCTCCCCGGACACAATTCCCCGGTAGGCGGCGTCCAGATAGCCGATCAATGTGGTCAGCGGCGTCCTCACGTCGTGGGAAAGGCTCGTCATGAGCTGCCGGTTCATCTCATCATTTCGGCGCATAGCGGCGAGCTGCTCCTCATATCCCTCAACGATCTGATTGATCTGATAGGCGATAGAGGCGGTTCGATCCCCCGGCTTTGCCAGCAGTTTCCGATTTCCGTTCCCCTTCCGGATTTCCGAGAGGATCTCCTCCATCTCCCGCAGCCGGGCCTTTGCGCTCAGCAGCTGGAACACCAGAACTAGAATCACGCAGACGGCCGCGATTCCCACGGCAGACAGGATCACCACTGTTATCTCATTTTCCATCCGTCTCACAGCTCCTTATTGAACCGGTAGCCGATTCCCTTCACCGTTTGGATTACCGTAGGGGAAGCGGGATCCGGCTCCACTTTTTTCCGCAGCTTGCTGATCATGACCATAATGTTGGCATCGTCATAGCAATATTCCTCCTGCCAGACCGCCTCGTAGATCTGCTTCTTGGTCATGATCCGGCCCTGATGATGGGCCAGATACAGGAGAAGCTCAAATTCCTTGTTCGGCAGTTCAAAGGTTCCCTGCCCGGTGGTCACGCTGCGCTCATCCAGGTTGATGGTCAGGCCAGTGTAAGAGAGGACGCCTCCGGGCGCGTCTGTTCCGTTCAGCACGGTATACCGCCGGATGAGGGAAGTCACTCTGGCCAAAAACTCATCCATGTCAAAGGGTTTGGCCAGATAGTCATCCGCCCCGGAGCGCAGGCCCCGCACCTTGCTGGCGTTATCATCCTTTGCCGTCAGCATCAGAACGGGAACAGAGCTGTCCTCTCGAATCTTTTCCAGCACATCAAAGCCGTTGAGTCCCGGCATCATGACGTCCAGCACCACCAGCTGATAGCTGCCCTCGGACAGGGTCTCCAAGCCCTCTCTGCCGGAATAGCGGCAGTCTGCCTGCATCTGCTCGGATTGGAGCTGCCTTTTCAGCAGAGCGCATAATTCTCTGTCGTCGTCTATAATCAAAATGTGATTCACGATACTTTTATCCTTTCCCGATTTTGACCCTTTGGCCTCTATCCTTATTATAATTGACCATCCTGGATTTCACAAGGCATAAAACAGGCGCAAACAGGGAAAGAAATCAAGAATCCCACTCCCGAACCGTTCTTCAGGAGTGGGGTCCAGGCCCTGTTTGAACCATGGCAACATGCTCAAGTGACGGGCTTTTTCAACTTTTGGGAAGAAATACAAGATGACAGGTGCAATTATGGCGATCATGTGCTAAACTTTGATTGTCCCTAAATGCTTCCGCTGTATTTCACCGGAGTTGTCAGGTCGATAGGAAGACACAGCGGAAACCGCTCCGGCACTTCGCCGCCGGCAACTGTCCTCTTCCCTTCCGGGAAGTTGATGCTGCCTTCATCAGGGGAAAATTCCCTTCATTTTCTCCGCCGTGATCAGTTTCCGAAGGGCCACAATATACGCGGCCATGCGGAATGAACACTGACATTCCTCTCTTGTCTCCAGGATGGTCTGGAAGGATTTGCTCATCAGTTTTTCCAGCATTTCATTGACCTGGCTGCGTTCCCAGGTCAGTTCCTGTATGTTCTGCACCCACTCAAAATAGGAGACGATGACGCCGCCGCTGTTGGCGAAAATATCCGGAATCAGGGTAATGCCGCGCTTTGCGAGAATTTCATCTGCCTCCTTGGTGGTCGGGCCGTTGGCAGCTTCGATGATGTAGGAACAGTTTAAATCTTCCGCGTTGCCGGCGGTGATCTGATTTTCCAAAGCGGCAGGCACCAGCACGTCGCATTTGCAGGTCAGAACCTCATCGTTGGTAATATGCTGGATGCCGGGCGCGTCGTAATCCCTGAGAAGGGCGCCTTCCTTTTCCAGAAAAACGGAAATGGTGTCAATATCCAGACCGTCTTCGCAGTACAGCCCCCCTGAAATATCGCTGATGGCAACCACTTTTACGCCTCTGTGATAGTAGATTCTGGCGGCATTGGCGCCGACATTTCCCATTCCCTGTATCGCGACGGTGGTTCCGGCCAGCTGGCGGCCCTTTAATGCCAGCAGCAGCTTTGTGCTGATGACAACGCCGCGGCCCGTGGCGGAATTTCTCCCCCGGGAGCCGCCCAGCTCCACCGGCTTTCCCGTTACAACGCCGGGGCAGGGATGCCCTTTCAGCTGGCTGTAAGTATCCAGAAGCCATGCCATGGTCTGCGGATTCGTATTGACATCCGGCGCGGGAATATCCGTATCCGCGCCAATGACCGGCGCAATGGCGAAGGTATATCTTCTGGTCAGTCCCCGCAGCTCCCGCGGAGACAGGGTATGGGGATCTACCTTGATGCCGCCCTTCGCCCCGCCGTAGGGAATATCGGCAACGGCGCATTTCAACGTCATCCATATGGCCAGTGCTTTTACCTCGTCCAGATCGCAATCCTGGTGATAGCGAATGCCGCCTTTGAACGGCCCGCGGATATTGGAATGCTGAACGCGGTATCCCTCAAAAACTTTTACGGTGCCGTCATCCATTTCAACCGGAAGATACACTTTGGTCTCCCGCTGCGGATTTTTCAGGATTTCAAACATGGACTGATCGATATGCCCCAGTTCCATCGCCTGTGTCATGGTATCAATCACATTGGTATATGGATTGTAAGAATGTGACATGCTGCTTCTCCTCCGCTGCAAGTTTTGTTGATGTGAATCAACTGAGTGACATGGTAGCGAGAGAGAACGCCAAAGTCAACAGGAAGGGCCGGATTCAAGAATGTTTAAATTTTTTCGGCACCTAAGGTTTAAATAGTAAGAAAAACAGCGCTCTCAATTAAAATTTTTAAATTTCCATCGAATAACCCCGGAAACGACAGGAGGATGACATCCCATGAGGCATGAACAGCTTGACAAGACAGACAGGATCATTTTGAATATTTTGCAGGAAAACGCCAAGACGCCCTTGAGAGAGATTGCGGGACGGGTGTATCTTTCCGTCCCCACAGTCTCGGCCAGAATTGAGAAGATGGAAAAGGAAGGGATTATTATGGGCTATTACGCCCAGGTAAATCCTGTGGCGTTGGGGTATCATATTAAGGCGCTGATCAACCTGGAAGTTGTGCCGGAGGATAAGGCAGAGTTCTATCCCTTTGTGAAATCCTGCCCGAATGTCATCGAGTGCAACTGTGTCACCGGGGATTATTCAATGGTGCTGGAGGTTCTGTTTCCCAGCACGGTCGAGCTGGATCAGTTTATCGGGGAACTGCAGCGGTTCGGACGGACCAAAACGCTGATCGTATTTTCTACCGCTGTGGAACACCGGGGGATTGCAGCCCAGGAGTAAGCCGGAAGGTCTGTCAACGGCCGCTGCGCCGGATTGACAAAAACGAACGGAGACCGTTTTACACTGACAGCATTGCCGCTCCGGCAGGGGCCACCGTCGGGAACCATTTGCAGCGATATGAAAGGAACCTATATGCTTTTTGGGGTGATCTGCTTTATCTGAAAGGATTTTTGCGCGAGGAACCGCGAATTGGCGA
Source organism: uncultured Oscillospiraceae bacterium (assembly GCA_964456525.1). Lineage (GTDB taxonomy): Bacteria > Bacillota > Clostridia > Oscillospirales > Oscillospiraceae > Onthomonas. The sequence goes on along the minus strand of CAYWAP010000050.1, from coordinate 3,831 downwards.
CATGTCAGGAATTGTCAAGTGAGAAATCGGACTCAAAAAGGCAGCCCGTAACAGATGTAAGGGGAGGGTTTTTTGAAGCAACTGTATTATAATGGCAATATTTATACCATGGCAAAGGAAGGGGAGCGCGTGGAAGCGCTTCTGACGGAGGACGGCGTCATAAAGGCCGCCGGCAGTTATGAGACATTGCGGGCAGAAAACAGTGACGCCTGTGAGACAGATCTGCTGGGAAAAACCCTGATGCCGGCTTTTGTAGACGGACACAGCCATTTCCTGATGGCGATGCAGATCGGTATGATGGCCGACCTGGCCAGCTGCTCAAACTTTGAGGAGATTGTCTCTGTCATGAAAACATTTATTCAGGACAGAAAGATCACCGAAAGCGGCGTGGCCATCGGCTGGGGATATGACCATAACTTTCTCCCCGGGGAGCAGCACCCTGACAGGCACGTTCTGGATCAGATCTCCCAGACGGTTCCGGTGTGCATCGTACACACGTCGGGACATATGGGATGCGTGAACACGCTCACGCTGAAGCTGGCGGGGATCACGAGTGAATCCCCAGATCCTCCCGGCGGCAAGATCGGAAGAGAGCCGGGGGGAAAGGAACCCAGCGGATACCTCGAGGAAGCCGCGATGTTTCAGGGATTGGGCGCCCTTATGAGCCGCCTGGACACGGGGATGGTTCCCTCTGTGACAACAGCAGAGAAGATGTACCTTGCGCACGGTATCACCACCGTGCAGGAAGGGGGCGCGAACGAACAGTCTATCGCAGCCCTGATGGCGTTTAACGCGGGAAACCAGCTCACAGTGGATGTCGTTGCCTATCCGCTGGTTGAGGAGAAGGCGAGAGAAATCATCCGGAAGTTCCCGGAGTATCGGGGAAAGTATCACGGGCATTTGAAGATTGGGGGCTGCAAAATCATTCTGGACGGTTCCCCTCAGGGTAAATCGGCATGGTTGACCCAGCCCTATGAAAACAGCGGGGATTACCGCGGTTATCCCAAGTATTCCGATGAACTGGTGGAAACATGGCTGGAGGAAGCCGTGGAAGACGGGGTACAGGTGTTGGCGCACTGCAATGGTGACGCGGCGGGAGATCAATTCCTGCAGTGTTATAACAAGGCGCTGGAAACGCATCCGGAAAAGAAGAGCGCGGATTTGCGCCCCGTGATGATCCATTGTCAGACCGCGCGGAAAAACCAGCTGGAGAAGATGGCACCCCTCGGCATGATCGCCTCCATATTCACCGGACATGTGTACTTCTGGGGCGACGTCCACCGGAGGAATCTGGGCGCCATTCGCGGGGCGAATATCAGCCCCTGCCAGTGGGCTCTGGACGCGGGACTGACGGTGAACTTCCATCAGGACATGCCCGTAACCCGCCCGGATATGCTGCACTCCATATGGTGTGCCGTGAACCGGATCACCCGTTCGGGGAAGGTATTGGGCGAATCCCAGAAAATCAGCGTCTATGAGGCATTTCGTGCCGCCTCCTACGGCGGGGCATACGCTTATCACGAGGAAGACAGCAAGGGAACGCTGGAGCCGGGAAAGAAGGCTGACATGATTATCCTGGATCGGGACCCCTTTGCAGTGGACCCCATCGAGATCAGGGATATACAGGTCATGGAAACCATCAAGGACGGAGCGATTGTTTATCAAACTGAATAAGTAAGAGGTAGACGAGTGCTTTCTAAATCAGAGGAGGCCGCGATTTCCTGTTCCTTTCAGTGGGCAGGAGCGGCCTCCCTGTTTCTGTTGTCCTTGTCCATTGTAGTGTTTGGCCTTGTTTGAAAAATATCAACATGCTCAAATGATGGTGCTTTTTATTGCTGTCCAGCAGGTGTTTGGCAATGGCTGGAAAGGTGTATCCCAACCCAGTGGCTCGGTATCGGGGGCGGTTTTTATCACTCTTTGTCAATTAGGCGAATTGACAGGGGAATGATTCCCGTCTATACTATATTTGACTAGTTTATCTCGTCTTATTGTCTTAATATGATGGAGCGAGGAGGAAATGACTTGAAGCAAAAAATCAAACGCTTGACGGCGCTGGTATTAGCGCTGTCCATGTGCCTAAGTCTGCTGGGCACCACGGCATGGGCTTCAGAGGATGTGGAATCTGCGGAAGTGACTCTGAACGAGGAGACCGATGGAGATGCGGTTGTTGAGGAAGAGAGTCTGGAGGAAACGGAGACCACAGAGGACGCAGAGGAAGAGCAGACGGCTGACGAAATCTTAGGT
>CAYWAP010000050.1:0-1487 GCA_964456525.1 uncultured Oscillospiraceae bacterium | reverse complement strand
AACGGAGACCACAGAGGACGCAGAGGAAGAGCAGACGGCTGACGAAATCTTAGGTGAGGCAGCTTACACAGATGCATATTCCACAGCAGTGCTGAACACATCCAGTGACAGCACCGCAACCGTTCAGGTTGACCTTACTTACAACCAGACGAATGCCCGCAGCATGCTGGAGTTGATCAATGAGCTGCGCACTGGAGATGATGCCTGGTACTGGAACAGCGATGACACCACCAAGACGGTTTGCTCCGATTTGAGCGAGCTCACCTATGATTACAATTTAGAGAAGGTGGCCATGCAGCGAGCCGCCGAAATCGCCCTGTCGTACAGCCATACGCGGCCGAATGGGGATAGCACCTGGACGGCCTACAGTGACTTCGGCTATGAATATTATGCCGCGGGGGAAAACATTGCTGCCGGTTATTCATCGTTTGAGGCTGTGTTCAACGGCTGGGCGGAGAAAAATGCGTCATACAGCGGCCAGGGCCACCGGCGCAATATGCTGAGCAGTAGCTTTAATGCCATTGGCATCGCTTGCGTTTACTACAACGGCTATTATTATTGGGTGCAGGTGTTTGCCGGCACGGGCTCGACTGAAGGGTTTACCGCAACTACAACGGCGAATGACGAGCTGACAACGGTCTCTGTGGAGATTGCGCTGTCAGACACGACCACCACCCTGACCCCTTCCACGAATTCCCTGTCCGTGGAGAGTGGAAAATCGGTGGCGCTGCCGTCGGTGTCGACTTCGATTATCATGACGAACACCTGGCCGGGCATCGCCTGCGCGGTCACCGCCGATGTCAGCTGGACGGTGGCGGACAGCAGCATTGCCACCATTAGTGGGGATGAAGTTTCAGGCATTCAGCCCGGTTCCACCGTGTTGACAGCCACGGCTCTCAACGGCACAGCGGATGTCGCACTGGAAGTGGAGTCTACAACGTCTGCGTTGTCTACGCCGTCTATCTCCGGCCTCAGCAGTTCGTCAGATGGGACGTTGACGGTGCAGTGGACTGCCGTCTCGGGTGCAGAGGGGTATCAGATTGACTACTCTACCTCCAGCAGCTTTTCCAGCTACAGCCGGGTGGAAATCACCAGCAGCACGACAACTTCCACCACCATCAGTGGCTTGACTGCGGGGAAGACCTACTATGTCCGTCTTCGGGCTTATAAGACGGTGGACGGTGTCGTCAGCTATTCTGATTGGAGCAGCGTCAAGAGTGTACAAACGAGCGGCACCTGCGGCAATAACCTGACTTGGGAATTGAACGAAGACGGGACATTGACCATTTCCGGGACGGGGAAGATGACTTCCTGGTCGAGTTCTTCCAGCGTACCCTGGTATGATGAGAGGGAAAATATTACTAGAGTTGTGATTGAAGATGGCGTAACGTCCATAGGAAACTATGCATTTAGAAACTGCAGCAGTCTGAGCTCGATTACGCTTCCGGACAGCGTAACATCGATAGGAAACTACGCATTTTACTCTT
>CAYWAP010000049.1:0-11141 GCA_964456525.1 uncultured Oscillospiraceae bacterium | reverse complement strand
GTTTTACATATTGCGTCCTATTGTGCAACTTTTATTTTTCAAACAAGGCCTAGTGCCTCGGTGTATTCAGCACTTTTGAATGACAATGCAGAGACAGATAACCTTAATAAAATACTCGGATTATCCCTTGGGGTTGATGACATCGTTAGCATTGTAGCACCAATATGCGTGACATTTATAATTGGAAGAGGATTTAGTGGTCTTATTTTCCTTTATGTAAATGCTGCTATATTTATTCTATCGGCATTATTAGGATCAAATATTCATTCAAAGAAAATAGAACGAAGAACAAAGAAGTCGAGTTTAAAAGAACTTTTAGGTGAGACCTTATGTAATTACAAGTTTTTGAAAGGATCCGGAATTGGGTATTTAACGGTTTCTGAATGTTTTCGTTCCTTAGTAGAAGGAATGGCAATTCCTTTGCTTGTTATCTATGCAACTAATATTTCGGAGAATGGTGAAAAACTTTTCACAATTGGCAATACGATTATGGCAGTTTTTCAGGTGATAATGTCGTTTTCGTATATATACATTAAGAGATTTACGAAAGATAATTTTATTATAAATATAGGGGCTATGGCTATTTCATGTGGATTGTTAATGCTGTCCGTTTATTCGAACACGTATATATATTGTATTTCGATGGTTTTGCTTGGTTCTGGTATGGCTATTAGACAATTGCTTTCTGAAAATGTATTAATTGCAAAGTATAAAGGCGGGAATCTATCTAAAATTGTTTCGGTGTATAACTCGCTGATTTCATTAGCTTATTTGATAGGATATATGTTATCTGCCTTTCAACCATACATAGCTTCTGTAAAGATATATTTTTTGATAGGAAGTGTTTTTTTAATTTTTCCACTCGGGATTAATTTAAAACAGAAATATCTGACATCGACACAGTAATGCCGAAGTTATTATAATATTGTAATAAATATGGTATCCTAGTTTTGACATCCACCAAAATAAAGGAGGAGAGGAGCGGTAGCAGCGTCATGAGGATCTGGTGCGCCGCCAGAGCGAGGGGCTGAAAAATGCACGGGAACGCGGCGTGCGCCTGGGCCGCCCCCCGGCAAAGCGTCCCAGAAAGTTCCAAAGCGTCTATGGGATGTACCGGGCCGGAGAGATCAGCGCCCGGGCAGCCTCACAGATGCTGCATGTCTCCCCGGGCACCTTCAAGCGCTGGACGCTGGAGGAAGAAGCCAAACTGTCGGTTGAAAACCCAATTTAATCGTCCCAAAGGAAACAAAATCCCGGTTGCATTTGGCACACCGGGATTTACTTTTTTGGGATTTTGCGTATACTGGTACTATCTGTAGTGCGTTCTTGTTTGAAAAACAGGAATTTGACCATCGGTCAGAAAGGAGGCCCCTGTGCCCGAGGGAAAACTGTTGAAGATCAATCCGCAGGAAGTGCTGCTCTATCTGGGCTGGAGGGGAGGCACCCCGGAGGAAGCGCTGCAGGAGGACATCCGCCGGGCGGCGGAGACGGTGCGCAGGAGCGCGCAGCCCCGGGTCATCTGGCGGCGGTTCCCCATAGAAGCCGGAACCCGCCTCTCCGGCACCCGGCTGACGCTGGAGGGCCGGGACATCCAACGGCATCTGGCAGGCTGCCGGGAGGCCATTTGCATGGCCGCCACCCTTGGCCCGGAAGTGGAACATCTCCTGATGCGCGCCCAGGTGCTTGACATGGCCCAGGCGCTCCTTCTGGACAGCTGCGCCAGCACCGCCATTGAAAACGTCTGCGACAATCTGGAGGCAGAGCTGCGTGCGGAGGCGGCCCGGGAGGGCCTGTATCTGACGGATCGCTTCAGCCCGGGCTACGGCGATTTTCCCATCACCCAGCAGCGCTGCTTTTGCGAGGTGCTGGACACCCAGCGCCGGATCGGCCTGTCCGTTTCCGCCACCGATATTCTCATCCCCCGAAAATCGGTCACCGCCATTATGGGGATCTCCCCCACGCCGCGAAAACGGCGCTCCTCCGGTTGTGCAAACTGCAATCTGTTTTTTACCTGTCAAATTCGAAGGGGCGGCGGACATTGCGGGGCGGAGTCATAAGAGCCTGCTCCAGCCCCAGGCCCAGACCGGCCCTTGATGAAAGAGGTGTTTTCCCATGAAATTTACAGATCTTCTGAAAACCCAGCCCTATTTGCTGTTAGACGGTGCTGCTGGCACCGAATACCAGGCGGCGGGCCTCCCCCTGGGCCAGCGCCCGGAGACCCTTTGTTTCACCGACCCGGAACTGGTGAAATCGGTCCATCGCCGCTATATCGCGGCGGGCAGCGATGTGATCTATGCAAATACCTTTCAGGCAAATGGCCACAAGCTGGCCGGAACCGGCTATGCGGTGGACGCCGTTGTCCGCCAGGCCATAAAACTGGCCCGAGAAGCGGCGGCGGACACCGGGACGCTGGTTGCTCTGGACATCGGCCCCATTGGCGAGCTATTGGAGCCGCTGGGCTCCCTGAAATTCGACGACGCCTATGCCCTGTACAGGGAAATGCTGCTGGCCGGGGAGGATGCCGGAGCGGATCTGGTGGTGTTTGAAACCTTTACCGACCTCTACGATGCCAAGGCCGCCGTCCTCGCAGCGAAGGAAAACACCTCCCTGCCCATTCTCATCACCCTGACCTTTGAGGCGAATCACCGCACCTTCACCGGAACCACGGTTGGGGCGATGGCCCTGACCATGGAGGGGCTAGGCGTGGACGCGATGGGGATCAACTGCTCCCTGGGGCCAAAGGAAATTTTCCCCATGGTGCAGGAGATGGCCCAGTGGACCGGCCTGCCCCTGGTGGTCAAGGCCAACGCGGGCCTGCCCGATCCGGCCACCAACCTTTACACCATCACGCCGGAGGCCTTCGCCCGGGAGCTGATCCCTTACACAGAAATGGGCGTGCGTATTTTGGGCGGCTGCTGCGGCACCACGCCAGCCTTTATCGAGGCCGTGGCGAAGATGCTCGCCGAACATGCCCCGCTCCAGCGCCCGGAACCCACACGCCACGGCGTGTGCTGCGCCTCCCAGATCGCCGAACTGAAGGGCGTCCGGGTCATCGGGGAGCGCATCAACCCCACGGGGAAAAAGCGCTTTCAGCAGGCCTTGCGTGAGCACGATCTGAATTACATCCTGGAGCGCGGCATTGAGCAGCAGGACGCAGGCGCGGACATTCTGGATGTGAACGTGGGCCTGCCCGGTCTGGATGAGCCGAAGATGATGACCGATGTGGTCAAGGCCTTGCAGAGCGTCGTCTCCCTGCCCTTGCAAATCGACTCCTCAGACCCGAAAGCCATTGAAATGGGCCTGCGCTACTGCAACGGCAAGGCCATTGTCAACTCCGTCAACGGGAAAAAAGAGGTTCTGGATGCCATCCTCCCCGTCGTCAAAAAGTACGGGGCTGCCGTGGTGGGGCTGGCCATGGACGAGAACGGCATCCCCCAGACAGCGGAGGAACGCATTGCCATCGCCCAGCGCATTCTGGACGCCGCCCTTGCCTATGGGATTCCCAGAGAGGACGTCTTCATCGACTGCCTGACCTTGACCGTCTCCGCCCAGCAGGACCAGGCGGCGGAGACACTGAAAGCGGTCCGCTATGTGACCGAGGTCATGGGGCTGCACACCGTGCTCGGCGTCTCCAACATCAGCTTTGGCCTGCCAAGCCGGATCCGCATTACGGAAAACTTCCTGGTGCAGGCCATGCAGTGCGGCCTGGATTTGCCCATCGTCAACCCCAACCAAAAACAGATTATGGACGCCATCGCCTGCTTCAAAGTACTCTCCGGGGAAGACCGGGACTCCAGCGCCTACATCACGCGCTTTGCCGGCGCGGCCCCCGCCCCGTCAGCGGCCGCGCCCAGCTCCGCCGGCATGGACATCGACACCGCCATCGCCAAAGGGCTGAAGGAGGAATGCGCCCGCATCACCGAACAGCTTTTACAGCACAAAACGGAGATGGAGATCATCGACGAACTGCTGATCCCCGCGCTGGACAAGGTGGGGGACCGCTATGAAAAGGGTGAGATTTTCCTGCCCCAGCTCATCAACGCCGCCAACGCTTCCTGCGAGGCCTTTGAGGTCATCAAAAAGCGGCTGTTGCAGCGCGGCGGCGCCAGCGTCAGCAAGGGGAAAATTATCGTTGCCACCGTGCGGGGGGACATTCACGACATCGGCAAAAACATTGTAAAGGTCATTTTGGAAAATTATGGATACTCTGTCATCGACTTGGGCCGGGACGTGCCGGTGGAGACGGTGGTGCAGGCTGCCATAGAGCATGATGTGCATCTCATCGGCCTCTCTGCCCTGATGACCACCACCGTGTCCTCCATGGCGGAGACCATTGAGGCCCTTCGCAAGAGCGGCCATCCCTGTAAAATTTGGGTGGGCGGCGCTGTTCTGACGCCGGAGTACGCCGCCCAAATCGGCGCGGACTACTATGCCAAGGACGCCAAAGAGAGTGTGGACATCGCCAGAGAAGTGCTGGGATAAACGGGACACGCCCGCTTTGCGCCGTCAGAAGCCCTTCCAACCCCATCGGAATCACGGGAGGATTCCCTATGAAGAAATATGAACGTGTGCGGATCTGTTTCGACAAATGGCTCAGGACAAGGCCAAAGGAACCGCGGGAAATCATTTTTGAATATGCGAAAAAAGGCTATCGCTATGTGAAATTCACCCCGGCCGCCATCTCGCCCAGTTTGAAGATTCGAGAGTGGGATCTGCTGTTTGAAAAGGACCTGTTGAGCGATCGCATCGTGGACCATTACACGACAGCCTACCAGATAAGGGAAATATCATGAACATTCGAACATTTTTAAAGGACAACCTGCTCCTCTTCGACGGCGCCATGGGCACCTATTGGAGGCAGCGCAACCGCGACGCCGATTTCATCTGCGATCTGGCCAGCCTGTATGACCCGGAAAGCGTCCTCTCCATTCACAGGGCCTATCTGGACGCCGGGGCAAAGGCCATCACCACCAACACCTTCGCGCTGAACATTGTGACGATGAACGGCAGCCACAGCCTGCTCCGCTCGGCACTGGAGGCGAGCTGGAAGGTGGCCTGTCAGGCGGCGGAGGGCCGGGAGGCCTTTGTGTTTGCCGACATCGGCCCCGTTCCCCAGCTGGGTGAGGCGGGAAACTGGGACGCCTATCGGGAAGTCATCGACTGCTTCCTCAGCCTCGGCGCAAAGCACTTCCTCTTTGAAACCCACAGCTCCGACGAATCCCTCGCCCGGTGCGCAGCTTACATCAAAGAGCATGACGCTGACGCATTTGTCCTGATCTCCTTTGCCGTGCAGCCCGACGGCTACACCCGGGAGGGCCGCAGCGGCAAGGCGCTGCTCACCTCTATGGCGAAGGCCCCCGGCGTGGATGCCGTGGGCCTGAACTGCGCCTCCAGCGCCTACCACATGTGCCGGATGGTCAGGGAGCTGGATTTGGGCGGCGTCACCTTCTGCGCCATGCCCAACGCCGGCTATCCCGTCATCATAGACAACCGCACCTTCTATGACAGCAATCCGGACTATTACGCCCTCCAGCTCTCCGAGCTGGCCGGACTGGGCGCCCGCATCCTGGGAGGCTGCTGCGGCACCACACCCGAGTACATTTCCAAGGTCGCCGCCCGGCTGTCCGGCCAGACGGTACGCCCCGTCAAGCGCATCACGGTGGCGCCCGCTCAATCCCCTGAGGCGCAGCCGGAAAACCCCTTTTGGAACAAGCTGAAACAGGGCAAAAAAGTCATCGCAGTGGAGCTGGATCCCCCCAAAAATGCGGAGCTGGGAACCTTTATGTCGGGCGCGTGGATGCTGAAGGGCGCCGGGGCGGACGCCATTACCATTGCAGACTGCCCCATCGGCCGGGCCCGCATGGACGCCTCTCTGCTGGCCTGCAAGCTCCGCCGGGAGCTGAACATGGACGCCCTGCCCCACATGACCTGCCGGGACCGCAACCTGAACGCCATTAAGGCCCTACTGCTGGGGCTGAATGTGGAGGGGGTAAACAACGTGCTGGTGGTCACCGGCGACCCCCTTCCCACGGCGGAGCGCGATGAGGTTCGCAGTGTGTTCCACTTCAACTCCCGCAAACTGGCGCAGTTCATCTCGAATTTGAACGAAGCCGAGTTCACCGCTCCCTTCCGGATTTTCGGCGCGCTGAATCTCAACGCCCGGAACTTCCAGATGGAGCTGCGGCGGGCGGAAGAGAAGGTGGAAAACGGCGTCTCCGGTTTCCTGACCCAGCCGGTGCTGACCCAGGCCGCGTTTGAACATCTCCAGCTCGCCCGGGAGACCTTGCAGGCCAACATCCTGGGCGGCATCCTTCCGGTGGTCAGCTACCGCAACGCCTGCTTTATGGACAGCGAGATCAACGGGATCAACGTCTCGGAGGAGATCAAGGAGCTGTACAGAGACAAGGACAGAGCCGCGTGCGAGGATCTGGCCGTCACCATATCGGTAGAAATTGCCAAACGGATCGCCCCCTACGTGGACGGCTACTATCTGATGACGCCCTTCCAGCGGGCGGCATTGATGGTGAACATCATCCAGCAAATCAAACAGCTTTCATAAACCGGACCGCCTGAACGGGTTCCTGGTCTATCCCATGCAGACGGCGCATACACTCCAGCAGTCGGGGTTTCTCCGCCCCTCTGAATGGAGTGTTGCCTTTGAATGCAGATATGGAAGACCGTGCCCGCCGCCTTGCGGAATACGTGATTGAAAACAGAGCCACCGTGCGCGCAGCTGCCAAGACCTTCGGCGTCTCCAAGTCTACGGTACATAAAGACCTGAAAGACCGGTTGCCCATGTTTAACCGGCCTCTTTATGAACAGGTGCGAGCGGTGCTGGACGAAAACAAGGCCGAGCGGCATATCCGCGGCGGCATCGCCACAAGAAGAAAATATAAAGGAGAATAACGGCGACCAGAGCACCGCAGCCCCCTGTGGTGCTCCTGTTCTGGGGTCTTGGCCTCCCCACGGCTGCGTGCCGGCCGGAGACGCTCCCACGGAAAAAGCGGCGGCGTGTTTGCCCGCTTTTTCTCTTGCTTTTTAGGGGCTTCTTTTTTATAATGGAAACTGTATTGTTGCGGGCTGATTTTGTGCATGAGAAAGGATTCTATGCAGCGTATGGAGGCAAAACCGGCGCCAAAGGCGAGCAGCTCCCGGCCCCGTCTAAACAGAGAACTTTACCTACTTTGGAGGTTTTTATGGCTCATAAATTCGACAGAGAGATTGAACGCCGCCGCACGTTCGCCATTATCTCCCATCCCGACGCGGGAAAGACCACCCTCACCGAAAAGCTGCTGCTGTACGGCGGGGCCATCAATCAGGCAGGCGTGGTCAAGGGCAAAAAGCACGCCCGGGCCGCCACATCGGACTGGATGGAAATCGAGAAGCAGCGCGGCATCTCCGTGACCTCTTCGGTCATGCAGTTTCAGTATAACGGCTTTTGCATCAACATTCTGGACACCCCGGGACATCAGGACTTTTCGGAGGACACCTATCGGACGCTGATGGCGGCGGACAGCGCCGTCATGGTCATCGACGCGGCAAAGGGCGTGGAGCCCCAGACGCGAAAGCTGTTCAAGGTCTGCGCCATGCGGGACATCCCGATTTTCACCTTTATCAACAAAATGGACCGGGAGGCGCGGGACCCCTTTGAGCTGTGCGAGGAGATTGAGCACGAGCTGGGCGTGGAGACCTGCCCCATCAACTGGCCGGTCGGCTGCGGCAAGGAATTTCAGGGCGTTTACGACCTGCAAGATCACAAGATGATCCACTTTACGTCCAACACCAACGCCAAGGCCGCCACCGCCACGGAAGTGGCCATGGACGATCCGGTTTTGGCGGAGCTGATCGGGGCGGACAAGCGCGACCAGCTGGTGGACGAGATTGAGCTTCTGGAGGGCGCCGGGTCGGCCTTTGACATGGACAGGGTTCGCCACGGCAAGCTCTCGCCCGTCTTCTTCGGCTCTGCCCTGACCAATTTTGGGGTGGAACCCTTCCTGGAGGCCTTCCTGCGCATGACCACCCCTCCCCTGTCCCGCAAGGCGGACATCGGCACAGTGGACGCCTTTGAGGACGATTTTTCCGGCTTTGTCTTTAAAATTCAGGCCAATATGAACAAGGCCCACCGAGACCGGATCGCCTTTGTGCGTGTTTGCTCCGGCCGCTTTGACGCCGACAAGGAGGTCTATCTGGTCCAGCAAAACCGCAAGGTCAAGCTGTCCCGGCCGCAGCAGCTGATGGCCGCAGAGCGGGAAATCATCGAGGAAGCCTACGCCGGGGATATTATCGGCGTTTTCGACCCCGGGATCTTTTCCATCGGCGATACGCTCTGCGCCCCGGGCAAGCGTTTTCAATTTGACCCCATTCCCACCTTCGCCCCGGAACATTTCCGCCGCGTCCGGCCCCGGGACACCCTCAAGCGCAAGCAGTTCATCAAGGGAACGGAACAGATCGCCCAGGAGGGCGGGATTCAGATCTTCAAGATCCCTTACACCGGCATGGAGGAAGTGATTGTCGGCTGCGTGGGCACCCTGCAGTTTGACGTCTTTGAATACCGCCTGAAAAATGAGTACAAAGTGGATCTGGTGATGGAGAACCTGCCCTATGAGTATCTGCGTTGGGTGGACCGCTTTGACGGCAGTCTGGAGGATGACCTGGTGATTGGAGACGGCCAGGACGTCAAGCTGGTGGAGGACTATCACGGCGCAAAACTGCTGCTCTTCTCCGCGCCCTGGTCCATCAACTGGGTTCTGGACAAAAATAAGGCGCGCAATCTGGAACTCTCCGAGTTCGGCGGCGCAACCTTTTAAACACTGAGGGATGAAAGATGGCAAGACATAAAAAACGCAAGGCGCGAAAGAACAGCAACTACCAGGTTCGTCAGCCCGGCAGCCAAAGTGCCACTGGGAAGGCAAAGGGCGAGAAGCGGAAGTTTTTCGGGACGGTATACCTGCTGTTTGCCCTGTTCGCGGTGATCTCCCTGTTTTACTTTGCCTATAATATGATCACCGGCAACGGCGATTTCACCGAAAACGCAATCGCATACCTGCTGCCGGCTGCTGTCTGCGGCTGCGTGTCTGTTGTGGCATTTATCAAGAAGGTATAGCCGGCCGCGCCGCGCCTTTGGTTGACGGAAACGGCCCCGTATGCTAGAATCTGTTATCTGAAAAACGGGGCCAGCCCCCTTTGTGCCGGAGCCTTGCCCCTGGATTGGCACAAATACGATGGGAGGACTTCTCATGAAAGGCATTATTCTCGCTGGCGGTGCGGGTACCCGCCTTTATCCGCTGACCATGGTCACCAGTAAGCAGCTGCTGCCCGTCTATGATAAGCCCATGATTTTTTATCCGCTCTCCACACTGATGCTGGCCGGGATTCGGGATATTTTGATTATTTCGACCCCCCACGATTTGCCCAACTTCGAGCACTTGCTGGGGGATGGCAGCCAGTACGGGCTGAATTTGTCCTATCAGGTGCAGCCCTCTCCGGATGGATTGGCTCAGGCATTCCTGCTAGGGGAGGAATTTATCCAGGGCGAGCCGTGCGCGCTGATTCTGGGCGACAATATTTTTTACGGCGCGGGCATGGCCCGGATGCTGCGGTGGGCGGCGGCCAAGGCCGAAAAGGGCGAGGCCTCCATCTTTGGCTATTATGTCAACGACCCCCAGCGCTTTGGCATTGTGGAGTTTGACCGGGCCGGCAAGGTGATCTCCGTCGAGGAAAAGCCGGAGCACCCCAAGAGCAATTACTGCATCACTGGCCTGTACTTTTATGACAAGCGGGTGGTAGATTTCGCCAAAGAGGTTCGCCCCTCCTCCAGGGGCGAGCTGGAAATCACCGATCTCAACCGCCTCTATCTCATGAATGAATGCCTGAACGTCAAGATTCTGGGCCGGGGATATGCGTGGCTGGACACCGGAACGGTAGATTCTCTGGCGGAGGCCACCAATTTTATCCGAACCGTCCAGACCCGGCAGGGGATTGAGATCTCCGCGCCGGAGGAAATTGCCTACATCAACCGTTGGATCAGCAAAGATCAGCTGTTGGAGGCGGCCGAGCGATACGGCAAGTCCCCCTATGGAAAGCATCTGCGCCGGGTGGCCGCCGGTAAAGTGCTGTATTGAGCTGCCTTCGGCTCTTTGGGAATGAGGTGTGAGCCAAATGTCGAAAACAATCCTTGTCACCGGCGGCGCCGGTTTTATCGGCGGCAACTTTGTCCACTATATGCTGGAGAAGCATCCGGACGAGCGGCTTGTCTGCCTGGACTGCCTGACCTATGCGGGCAATCTGGAGACGCTGGCGGAGGTGATGGGCCATCCGAATTTCCGCTTTGTCAAGGCCTCTATCACCGACCGCGCCGCCGTCAACCGGCTTTTTGAGGAGGAGCGGCCCGACATCATCGTCAACTTTGCGGCGGAAAGCCATGTGGACCGCTCCATCGAGAACCCGTCCATCTTTCTGGAGACGAATGTCATCGGAACTGGCGTGTTGCTGGACGCCTGCAACCAGTACGGCGGGGTGCGCTACCATCAGGTTTCCACCGATGAGGTCTACGGCGACCTGCCACTGGACCGCCCCGACCTGTTCTTCACGGAGGAAACGCCGATTCGCGCCTCCAGCCCCTACTCCGCCTCCAAGGCCAGCGCCGATCTGCTGGTGATGGCGTATCACCGCACCTACGGCCTGCCTGTGACGATCAGCCGGTGCTCCAACAACTACGGCCCCTATCACTTCCCGGAGAAGCTGATTCCCCTGATGATTACCAACGCGCTAAGCGATAAGCCCCTGCCCGTTTACGGGGAAGGGATCAACGTCCGTGACTGGCTCTACGTCGAGGATCACTGCCGGGCCATTGACTTGATTGTCCGAAAGGGCCGGGTGGGACAGGTCTATAACGTGGGCGGCCACAACGAGATGAAGAACATTGACATTGTCAAGGGAATCTGCAAGGCGTTGGGCAAGCCGGAGAGCTTGATTGTCCACGTGGCGGACCGAAAGGGCCATGATATGCGCTATGCCATCGATCCCGCCAAGATTCACAACGAGTTGGGATGGCTGCCGGAGACGAATTTTGCCGACGGCATCCAGAAGACCATCCAGTGGTATCTGGATCACCGCTCCTGGTGGGAGCACATCCTTTCCGG
>CAYWAP010000048.1:0-11338 GCA_964456525.1 uncultured Oscillospiraceae bacterium | reverse complement strand
GAGTTTGACATATCTTGTCCGTTTGTGCAACTTTTATTTTTCAAACAAGGCCTAGACCCTTTGCTGGCTTTATTTTTGAAATTTTTATGTTGGTAGATTGTAAAATCAAGTTGAACACCTAACGAAGAAGTCCATAGCGACTTTCTTCCTGTGGTAGAATGGAATATCCTAAAAACTATCACCAAGGGAGGGCAATCACTAGAGCCTGTTTTAAAACCATCAAATTAACCAAACCAGAATACAGGTAAGAGAAACAACCGCATGAAAGTAGACGGCCTTTTTCTCGTATCGAGTTGAAAAACGCCGATGATTTTTGAGTTTGAGAAACAAATTTTCAATGAGATGCCGTTCTCTATAGGTATGCCAATCCGTTTTTCTCGGATGTCTTGCAGTATCCCGGCTCGGAATGACAACGATACCACCACGGGTTTCTATCCAGCGGACAAACTTGCTGCTGTCGTATCCCTTGTCCGCAAGAACCTGCTTCCCTGACAATTCAAATGGCTCCAATAGATCTTGGGCCAGACAAATATCATTTTGATTGCCACAGGAAAGCCAAAAGCGTAATGGATTGCCAAGTCCATCTGTCACCCTATGAACCTTGGTCGTTAATCCTCCCTGACTGCGTCCGGTGGACTCGTCGTCGCCCTTTTTTTAACTCCGCTGGCGTACTGATGCACCTTGATGGTTGTGTTGTCCAATATAAGCGTTGTTTCGTTAACGATATCCTGCTGGATCAATTTTGTCAGTACGTCCTCCCATACGCCCCGCTTTTGTCCATGCACGAAATCGACTGTATACGCTTTGCAGGGGCCGAATCGCTCCGGTAAATCCCGCCACGGGATGCCCATATTCAGACAGTACACCATTGCATTAAGCATCTCTCGATTGCTCTTTGCAGGGCGGCCGCCCTGTGATTTCCGCTCAGGGGGCAGCAAGTCCTTTATCTTGTTCCATTGTGCTTCACTTAACTCATGCCTTTTTATACTTATAGTTTACCACTTCGACATTCTGCACACAAGTGCTCAGTTTTAAAACAGACTCTAGATCAGGCGACTGCTGTGTGACGGCTTTTTATAAGGATAAATGACAAATTGCCGATCTTTTGTGTCAAAGCTATGCGGAGGGCCAGATTTGTGCTATGATAAGAGGGCAGGTCTGGCTCTCTTTTGCGCTTGAACGTGTCTGGACAAGACGGATGGGCTCGTAGCGGCGGGACGCATATTGTCCAGATTAAGCTGAGAATCACTTACCTGTTTGCAGGCGTGCCTTCGATGCCAATCATACTTAGGCTCTGTTTGAACGATGTTAAATGCCCAAATGACAGGCATTTTTCCGCCATTGGTCACATTTCCAATGTTCAAACAAGGCCTGACTGCACCCGCAGGGAAAACATAAGAAATACAGGACTTATAAGGAGTTATAAAAATATGATCAAAATACTTTTCGTGTGCCACGGCAATATATGCAGAAGCCCGATGGCGGAATTTATCATGAAGGATATCGTAAAGAAGGCTGGACTGGAACGAGAATGGCTGATCGAGTCCGCCGCCACCAGCACAGAGGAGATCGGCAATCCGGTCTATCTGCCGGCTCGCCGCAAGCTGGCCGAGCACGGCATCCAATGTTCCGGGAAAACGGCCCGTTGGCTTCGGAAAAAGGATTATGACAAATATGACTTGCTGATTGGTATGGATCGAGCCAACCTTCGGAATATGCGCCGCATCTGCGGCGGAGATCCGGAGGGCAAGCTATATCTCCTGATGGATTTCACAGATCGCCCCGGCGAGGTGGACGATCCGTGGTATACCGGGGATTTTGACACAACCTGGCGGGACATCCTGGAAGGGTGCCAAGGGCTGCTGAATAAGATACAGAGGTCTTAGCCGGCGTATTGGAGGTGATGATATGTGGTGTTTCCCTCACGATGACTCAAAAGCGGTTATCACTGCGGTTGAGCAGGTACATAGCGCGCACCGTAAGTGCCATTTGCATCTGCCGGAGACAGCACTTGTGTTCTTTATGAGCAAGGGGACGGATTACCTTGTGGAACACTATGAAGCGGAAAAAATGCCCGAGCCGTTCCCACGGTTCCTGAATCGCTGTCCCATATGGGAAATCAGGAAGTGGAATCTGTGTTTTCTGGATGGAGGACGTGGTGCGCCACAAGCAGCAGACACGGTGGAAACCCTTGCCGCCCTGGGGGTGCAAACGATCATTGCGGTGGGAATGTGTGGAGCTTTTGATGAAAAGATCCGTGTTGGTGAGATCATCGCGCCCCGAAAAGCATTTGTTGAAGAGGGGACCTCCCTGCACTATTACGAATCCATTGAGGCTTCCTTTCCAGATGACGGCTTGCTTACCACGGCCACATCCCTGTTTCATACCCGCACCGATCCGATCGTATCTACGGACGCGGTCTATCGCCAGACATTTCGCAAGGAACAGATGTGGCGGGAAAAGGGCGCAGTTGGCGTAGATATGGAAACATCGGCTGTCTTTAGCATTGCCCGTTATCTCGGATTAAGAGCGGCTGCGCTGCTGATGGTTTCCGATATACATCCTCTAAAACCAGATGCCCCTAAATGGGAATGGCATATAACAAAGGAAATGCGGGAGCATCTTGCAGAGCAGGGAATGACATTCGCCAGACAACTGCTGAATCAGTCCCACACCTGACGGATTGGCGTTTATCGTTGGCAGGCGCAGTACAACGTCCCTCCAACTTCCCGGAGGAATCGATTCCGCTACCCCACACCCATCATACCAATAACAAAACCGGCGGTGATTTCTCTTTATCCCGCCGGTTTTTCCTGTTTTTCCTATGGATGCCTGTGGACAGATATCCCAGAGGCAAAGAGCAACGGCATTTCCCACCAAATGCCGTTGCCCCCCAAAGCATTGTTTTGCTTTTGTCAATTACGACACAGCCTTTCGGACGCCTCCACCACGTGTTTGACCAGCACGGAGTTGGTCACCGTGCCCACTCCGCCGGGTACCGGCGTAATGGCTGCAACCACCGCCTCTGCCTCATCGAACTTCACGTCTCCGCAGAGCTTTCCCTGCTCATTGACGTGGATGCCCACGTCCACAACCACCTGGCCCGCTCTCAGACAGGCGCCGTCGATGGCGCCCATGCGGCCCATGGCCACCACAACCACATCCGCCTCCCGGCAGACCGCCGGAAGATCCCTCGTCCGGGAATGGCACATGGTGACGGTTGCGTTTTTCCGGTCCAGCATCATGGCAACCGGCCGGCCCACCACCAAACTGCGCCCCACCACGGTCACACGTTTTCCGGAAAGCTCCACCCCATAATGATCTAAAATCTCCACACAGGCTTGGGCGGTGCAGGGCGGAAACCCGGTCTGGGTGTTGGTGAATACCCCGGCCAGCGACTGGTCTGTGATGCCGTCAATGTCCTTTTCGGGTACCAGCGCCCTACGAACCGCCTGACCGTCAAAGGTCTTTGGCAGCGGCTGAAACAGCAGGCAGCCATGAATCCCCGGATCCTGATTGACCGTCTCAATGACGTCCAACAGCCCATCCTGCGCCGCGTCGGCAGGGAGCAGAAATCGTTTCACCGCCACGCCCACCGTTTCACAGCGCTTGACCACGCCGCGCTCATAGGACAGATCATCTGCCTGCTCGCCCACACGAATTACCGCCAGCGTGGGCACAATTCCCTTTGCTCTCAGCGCAGCACACCGTGCGGCGGACTGCTCATTCATCGCCGTCACAACCGGCGCGCCTTTTAAAATGGTTGCCATCTTTCCATCCCTTCTGTCAGCTCGCCAAACCAGTCCTTATTTGAAGAAAGTTAACATGCCCCAATGACGGGCCTTTTTCCGTCATATGGCGGCCTCTCCTGTCACCCTTTGATCTTCAGCTTTTCCGCCACGGCGGCAAAAACAGCGTCCGCCTTGGCAATGGACGCATCCATCAGCCCCTCAGCCCTTGCATTCAGCTCCAGCGCATGGGCCCTGTCCGGCATGCTCTGGGTGTTGATGAAGACATTCAGGCTGGCCGCCTGGAGCGCCGCCTTGCAGAACACCGCTGCACAGCC
The DNA here is from genome assembly GCA_964456525.1 of uncultured Oscillospiraceae bacterium. Taxonomy (GTDB): domain Bacteria; phylum Bacillota; class Clostridia; order Oscillospirales; family Oscillospiraceae; genus Onthomonas. Next base: position 7,272 of record CAYWAP010000048.1, on the reverse strand, counting down.
CGCGTCGGAAACCGCCATCACGCTGCCGATGGCAGCATACCGCTCCACCAGATCCAGCGCCTTGCCACAGGCTTCCATGATCTCCATGGGCACGGCGCAGGCCTCTTCCAGCACCACAGCCATGACCTGCTCCCGGTGGGCCAGCTCCTCCGGCGTGGATTTTGGCAGGCTGTAGGCTTTGGACAGCGGCTCAAACACTTCCGCGTCCGCTGTGACCAGCCGCTCCAGTTCCCGCCGGAGCGCCTGGGCCTGGGCGTTCAGGCTGACAATCTCCGGTTCCACCGGGGCGTATTTCTTCTTACCCACCGTCAGGCTCCCCACCATATTGCCCAGGGCAACACCGATCGCGCCCACCAGCGCAGAGGCACCGCCCCCGCCCGGGACAGCCGCCTTCGAGGCAAGGGCTTCCAAAAACGCCTCACAGGTTTTCTCCGTCATCTTTTCCATACGATTTCCTCCCGTGTCATCCTCCGGCTTCACAGGGTGCCGCCCTCCCGCCGGTATATTCCCTTTTCCGTCACACAGGCGTCCAGCCGGCAGTCCCATGGATCCGCCGCCGCTTCCTGCACCCGCTGGCATTCAAAGGCAATCCCCATGGTGTACGCGTGGGTACACCGGGGCAAATAGCGGTCATAGTAGCCCTTTCCCATGCCGATGCGCCGGCAGTGTTCGTCAAACGCCGTGCAGGGAACCAGCACCAGATCCAACGTCTCAGGCGCAAACACCTCCGAGCGCTCCACCACCGGCGTCCGAATCCCGTAAGCCCCGACGGTCCACCCCGTTTCCCCTCTGGGGCAGGCTGCCAACATCTGGCAGTCCGGCAGACACACCGGGCAGGCCACTTCTTTTCCCAGTTGCTGTGCCCGCTCCAGCAGTTCGCTCAGATCGACCTCGCCCCGAAAGGCGGCATAGGCCAAAATCCGCCTTGCCCGCCGAAAGACCTCCTGTTCCAGCACCGCCTGGCAAATCCGATGATTGGCCTCAGCCCGCTCTGACACACCCAGGGCTTCCCGGCCCCGGATGCCCGCTTTTCGCTGGATTTGTTTTTGATCTGCGGTCATCTGTTCTCCCTCTGACTTCCATTTTCCACCGTATTTTATCATTTATTCTAAACGCTTCTACACAAAAAAGCAAGCCGTTTGTCGGATTACGCCATTGTAGGATGTGCGCAATTCTGTTATGATGGTAGATACAAGACGTCTCTGAAAACCTTCTGGGCCGGCATCAGACCTCCAACGTTTTCAGATACGCCCCCAGTTGTGCAGAGATCTCTCTCCACATTGCATTTTACCGTTAGCAGGAGGTATTCCCATGTACGAAAATATGCAGGATTCTATCGGACTGGTTCATGAGGTCGATCCGGAAATTGCCGAGGCAATGGGCCGTGAGCTGACGCGCCAGCGGGAAAACATTGAGCTGATCGCCAGTGAGAACATTGTCTCCCCGGCTGTCATGGCGGCCATGGGCAGTGTCCTGACCAACAAGTACGCCGAAGGTCTGCCCGGCAAGCGCTATTATGGCGGCTGCGTCTATGTGGACCAGGTGGAAAACATCGCCATCCGGCGCGCATGTGAGCTGTTCGGTGCCAAATATGCCAATGTCCAGCCCCACTCCGGCGCGCAGGCCAATCTGGCCGTCTACTTCGCCCTGCTGGACGTGGGTGACACGGTGATGGGGATGGATCTGTCCCAGGGCGGCCACCTGACCCACGGCTCCCCCGTCAACATGTCCGGCAAGAACTACCATTTCGTCTCTTACGGCGTCAACGACGACGGCCTCATCGACTATCATCAGCTCGAGCTGGCGGTGAAAAAGATCCGTCCCCGGATGATTGTGGCCGGCGCTTCGGCCTATCCCCGGGCCATTGATTTTGAAAAAATGGCGGAAATTGCCCATGGCTACGGCGCTTATCTGATGGTTGACATGGCCCACATTGCCGGTCTGGTTGCCGGCGGCCAGCATCAGAACCCGGTTCCCTATGCCGATGTGGTCACCACCACCACCCATAAAACCCTCCGCGGTCCCCGGGGCGGTCTGATTTTGACCAACAACGCCGTTCTGGCCAAGCGCATCAACTCCGCCGTTTTCCCCGGCACCCAGGGCGGCCCGCTGGAGCATGTCATCGCCGCAAAGGCCATCTGCTTTGGCGAGGCGCTGAAGCCCGCTTTCCGGGAGTATGCGCGTAAAATCGTGGAGAACGCCCAGGCCCTGGCCGATCAGCTGACGGCACGGGGCGTCAAGCTGGTCTCCGGCGGCACGGACAACCACCTGCTGCTGATTGACCTGCGCGAGGAATCCTGCACCGGCAAAGATCTGGAGGCCCGTCTGGATCAGGTTCATATCACCGCCAACAAAAATACCGTTCCCGGTGAGACGCGCAGTCCCTTTGTCACCTCCGGCGTCCGGCTGGGTACCCCGGCTGTCACCACCCGGGGCATGGGCGTGGAAGAGATGAAGATCATTGCCAACTGCATTGCCGATTGCATCTATCATTATGAGGAGAAACAGGACGAAATTGCCGCCAACGTCCTGGCGCTGACCAAACAATTCCCCCTGTACGAATAATTCCCCCCCTTGGACCTTGTTTGAACATTGGATGTAACCAGCGGCGCGGAATTTTTTCGCCGGACAAGGGGATTTGACGCCCCAATGGTGGAAAAAGACCCGTTACTCGGGCCTGTTAACATGTTTCAAACAAGTCCCAGATACCGCCAGGTCTGCTGCAAACAGACGCATTGCCTTTTGCAGCAGACCTTTTTGATTATTTTGAATGAGATATGAACAGATGAAACGCTCTTTTTCACCGGCGCGGTTGTGGCGGCCGGGGTGACCATCCTCAACCGGGATGGGTGAGAATCCTGCATTTCGTGTTGTCTATCAGCGGAAAAATGTGGTATAATAGTGCAAAATCATTCACGGCGGGAGGTGGGCAGCATCAAATTACTCCTGAAGATCGTTGTGTTGCTTTTGCATCTGGTTTTCTGGCTTCTGGGCAAAGTGATCGCTCTTATTTTCCGGGTGATGGGGCTGGGATGGAGGCGCTCCATTACCACCCACACAGACTACATCCAGTTTGTCCAATTTTGCCTGAAGCGCCATCGATTTTTTCATATCCGTCCCGCCAAGGCCGCCCTTTGCCCCGGCGCTGACCTGACCGCCATCAAAGACCGAAAGCTCTACGCCATTTACTGCCAGTTCTACTCCGAGGAAATCGGGGAGGACGCTGTCGATGAAATCCTCTCTGATATGGACGCCTCTTCCTGTGACGGGGCCATGATCGTGACGAACTGCACCCTGTCCCAGGAGGCGTGGGAGCTGGCCGCCCAAAATGATATTCAGGTTCTGGAGCAGCTCTCTCCGGAGACAGACCGCCGCCCGTTCACGTTGGAGGAGTGCATCAACCCCAAGAACACCGTCGCCTTTGCTGTGGGCTGTGTGGCATTTGGTGTTTTGTTTGCCAACCTCTACCCCGCCCATACCATGGGCCTTGCGGCATACCTGCTGATGGCCTTCGTCTGCCTGCTGCTCTCCTGGGCGCTGTGCACCGCCCTGGTATGGCTGGTTCGGCGGGGGCTGCACGCCTAGAAAAAGACCTGATTTTCCCTTGCTCATTTGGGCAATTTATGCTATTTTATGATTACCGCGTTTAGGCCTTGTTTGAAAAAAGACAACATGCCTGCCACTATTTTTTCATGAAAAGGAGTTCCGATTATGCTGGAAAAGATTTATCACAAAGTCGTTTCTGCCGGTGCGGCCGGCATTGTCTGCGGTGTGATCACGATCATCACGGGTATCGCTGTCGGCGTCATCATGATTGTAAACGGCGGGCGGCTTTTGGCCTCCAAGAAGGATATGGAGCTTTAAATCAAGGGGAAATCCGTATGATTCTGACCATTGACATCGGCAACGCGAATATCGTGTTCGGCCTGTGTGAGGGCAGTCAGATCTGCTTCACGGGGCGCTGCGCCAGTGATCTGCGCAAGACTGAAGATGAATACGCGCTGACCGTCCAGGGGATTTTGTCCCTTTACGGTTTTGCAGCCGGTCAGGTGGAGGGCGGCATCATCTCCTCTGTGGTGCCCTCCTTGCGCACGGTTCTCTTCCACGCCATGAAGCGTCTCACCGGCCGCACCTTTCTCCTTGTGGGCAGCGGCATTAAGACCGGCCTTCAGATTCGCACCGAAAACCCCAATCAGCTTGGCAGCGACCGGGTGGTGGATGCAGTGGCCGCCGTGGCGGCATACCCCACCCCTCTGGTGGTGTTTGACATGGGGACGGCCACGACGGTTTCGGTGGTGGACGCCTCCGGATGCTATCTGGGCGGCATGATTGTCCCCGGGATCAAGGTGTCTACCGACGCCCTCTCCGCCACCGCCGCCCAGCTCCCCGCCATCACGTTGGCCGACCCGCCCCGGCTCATCGGCCGAAACACCGTGGAATCCATGCAGGGCGGCGCTCTCTACGGCCACGCCGCCATGGTGGACGGTCTGCTCGCCAGAGTGGAGGCGGAATTGGGCAGGGGCGTCACCGCCATCGCCACCGGCGGCTTTGCCGGTCTGGTTGTCCCCCACTGCCTGAGGAACATCCACATAGACCAGGATTTGCAGCTGAAGGGGCTGTTGATTTTGTACCATAAAAACCAGCACAGCCGCCGGAGCTGAGAGCCTGCGGAGCCATCCCTGCTGTTTTCTGCTGGGATTTTCCGGGAATCTGAAAAATTTCTCTTGTCTTTTTCGGAAAAGGCTGGTATAATAACATCGTCGCGCAGGTGTAGTTCAATGGTAGAACACCAGCTTCCCAAGCTGGATACGCGGGTTCGATTCCCGTCACCTGCTCCAACACTGTCAGCTTCGTCGGGGCAGCCCCTTTTCGGCCTTGCCTCACGACAGGATGGGACGATCACAGTTCAGAGTCAGGCCGGGAGGTCTGGCTTTCTTAATTGATTCCGATTTCGGGTGATATCATGCTTAAAGGGAAAACCATTCTGCTGGGCGTCACCGGCGGCATTGCCTGCTATAAATCTGCCATGCTGGCCTCTGCTCTGGTCAAACAGCACGCAAACGTCCTGGTCGTCATGACGAAAAACGCCACCGAATTTATTACCCCCCTGACCTTTCAGCAGTTGACGGGAAATTCGGTAGCCGTGGACACCTTTGACCGCAATTTCCCCCACAAGGTGGAGCACATCTCCATCGCCGATCAGGCGGATTTGGTGCTGCTGGCTCCGGCTACGGCCAACGTCCTGGCCAAGTGCGCCAACGGTCTGGCGGACGATATGCTGACGACCACTGTTCTCGCCTGTGACTGTCCCAAAGTCGCCGCCCCGGCGATGAACACCAGAATGTATCTGAACCCCGTCACCCAGGACAATCTGGACAAGCTCCGTCACTACGGCTGGACGGTACTGGAGCCGGGCAACGGCCAGCTGGCCTGCGGCACATCCGGCCCCGGCCGGATGCCGGAACCGGAAGAGCTGCTGGATGTGTGTTTGCACTTCCTGTCCCACGAAAAGGACATGGTGGGCAGGCGCGTCCTCGTCACCGCCGGCCCCACCCAGGAGTCCCTTGACCCGGTTCGCTACCTGACCAACCGGTCTACTGGCAAGATGGGTTACGCAATCGCAAAGGCCGCCGCCGCCCGCGGCGCAGAGGTCACGCTGGTTTCCGGCCCCGTCCACCTTCCCGCCCCCTATGGCGTGAAGCGCGTGGACGTCCTTTCCGCCCAGGATATGTATGACGCCGTCACCAGCTGTTCCGATGGGATGGACATCATTATCAAGGCCGCTGCTGTGGCGGATTACCGGCCGGCCACTGTGGCGGACAACAAGGTGAAAAAAGGGGACGGCGATCTCTCCATCCCCCTGACCCGCACCCAGGACATTCTGAAATTCCTGGGAGAACACAAGCGCCCCGGCCAGTTCCTCTGCGGCTTCTCCATGGAAACCCAGAATCTGATCGAAAACTCCCGCGCCAAGCTGCAGAAAAAGCATCTGGACTTGATTGCCGCCAACAACGTCAAAGTCGCCGGCGCCGGTTTCGCCGTGGACACCAACGTCTTGACCCTGATTTCCCCAGAGCGCATCGTCGAGCTCCCCCTGCTCACCAAAGCTGCCGCCGCCGACAGCCTGCTGGATGCCATTTTGGAGAACCTGCAACAGCGCTGACACACATTGACCACATAAGTAAAACCGGGTGCAGCTCCCCCGCTGCACCCGGTTCTTCTATCATCCACGCGGGATGGATTTATCCTCTTTTGGCGATCACTTCGCCGTTATCCTTCCAAATGCTCTTTTCCGGCACAACCCCGCGGACGCAGGAGGTGGGATAGACCTGGCTATCCCGTCCGATCACGACGCCGGGGTTCAGCACGCTGTTGCAGCCAACTTCCACCCCATCGCCCAGCATGGCACCGACCTTTTTTCTGCCAGTTTCCATCGTTTCTCCGCCGCACTTGACCACCACCGGCAACTTATCGCTCTTGACGTTGCTGGTGATGGAGCCTGCTCCCATATGGGACCGGTAGCCCAGGATGCTGTCCCCCACATAGTTATAGTGGGGGGTCTGGACGTAATCGAACAGAATGACGTTTTTCAGCTCCACCGAGTTGCCCACCACGCAGTGGTCCCCGACCAGCGCGCTGCCGCGGATGAAGGCACAGTGGCGCACTTCCGTCTCTTTCCCGATGATGCAGGGCGCGCCCAGATAGGCGGTGGGCGCCACCACAGCGCTTTTGGCCACCCAGACGCCCTCCGCCGGATGGTCATACTCCGCCGGATCCAGCGTTGGCCCCAGCGCCAAAATGAGATCCCGGATGCCCTCCAGCGCCTCCCAGGGATAGGTAAACTGGGAGAGATAATCGGCCGCCATGGTGTGGGTCAGGTCGTAAAGGTGATTGATACGAATATCTGTCATAAGATCACGTCCATGAAATAGATACCGAAAAGGGACGCCAAAAACCGGCAACGCCCTTCCAGCCATTGATTTTAGAGATAAAAAAACAAAAAACCGGATGCATTCGTCATCCGGTTTTTTGGTACGGGTGGAGGGATTCGAACCCCCGACCTTTTGGTTCGTAGCCAAACACTCTATCCAACTGAGCTACACCCGCATGTCAATCAGTTCTCCTGACGACTTTCACAGTATAGCACAGCTTTTTGGAAATTGCAAGTGTTTTTTTCGGAATTTCGGCGCGGCGGGAAAAAACGGCTCCCTCCAGCCGCCCTCCCCTCTCCGGGGGAGGGCTTTGGAACGTGTCCCGTCAATCCGGTTTAAA
>CAYWAP010000047.1:0-12428 GCA_964456525.1 uncultured Oscillospiraceae bacterium | reverse complement strand
GTCCTTCCACCCCAGCGCAGTGCCCAGATTGATATTTTCCATGGCGTGGAAGATGTTGTAATCCACCTGGGGCGTCGTCTTCCTCAGCTGCCGGATCAGCTCCTTTGTCTCCTGACGTTTGGAGTTGGTGTGGCCGCCTCCCCTGTGGCTGTCGGCGCAGGTTTCCGTAAATTTGCAGGCACATTGCAGAAAATACAGACCGTTATAATCCCGCCAGCGCTTGACCGACTCCTCCCGAATCAAATACATCGGCCGGATCAGCTCCATGCCCGGATGGTTGGTGCTGTGGAGCTTGGGCATCATCGTCTGGACCTGGCCGCCAAAGAGCATTCCCATCAGGGTCGTCTCAATGACATCATCAAAATGATGCCCCAGCGCAATCTTGTTGCAGCCCAGACTCTGGGCTTCTTTGTAGAGATACCCCCGTCGCATCCGGGCGCACAGATAACACGGGGATTTTTCCACATGAAAGACGCTCTCAAAAATCGGGCTTTGGAAAATATGGGCCGGAATCTCCAACGTGCGCAGATTCCGCTCGATGATCTCCCGGTTCGCGGGGCTGTATCCCGGGTCCATCACCAAAAACTTCACCTCAAAGGGAAATTTGTCGTGCCGCTTCAGCTCCTGAAACAGCTTTGCCAACAGCATGGAATCTTTTCCCCCGGAGATGCACACCGCAACGCTGTCCCCGGGCTTTACCAGCTCATAGGTCCGAATGGCCTTGGCAAACTTGCTCCACAGCTCCCGGTGGAACTTTTTCCGGATGCTCGTTTCGATGTCCGCCGCCCGCCGGGACGTGGTTTTCAGCCTGTCCTGCAGCCAACCCACATAGCCCGGCCCAAAGTGATATGCCTCACAGCCTTGGGACGCGAGCTGCTCCACCGCGGCCCGGCCCTCCGCGTCACTTTTGCAGCACAGCAGCAGCTTCTGCCCCTGGGGCAGGGCGGGCGGTTCCTTTAACAGCTGCTCCAGCGGCAGGTGCTCCGCCCCGGGAATGTGGCCATAGGCATAGGCGGCCTCGTCCCGGGTGTCCACCATGTAATAGGCCGAGGGATGCAGCCGCCATTCCTCTAATGTGATGTCCCGTGTATGTTCCATCTTGTTCTCCTCCCAAAGTGTTCCGCTTATTATAGCAACGGGGGAATATCCTGTCAAACCGCCCCTCCAGGGGGAGGACACAGAAAATTTTCAAATTTGCCGCTGAAAATATTGTGGGCTTTCCCCCGGATTTGTGCTATACTGTAACCTGAATTTGAATGTGTATCCAAACCTTGGCCGAAATGAGAACAGGAGGTGGCTGGTGGATATGAAACGGGCTTTTGCGCTGCTTACATCAATGCTGTTGGTGTTGCTGACCGGGTGCGGCATAAAATCCGGCGACGAGTTCTATTCCCTTCCGGAGATTTCCAGCAGCGACCAGTCCCTGCAACGCTGCATTCAGAGCCTGTTGGATACAGGACTGGAATATTCTTCCCCCATCTCCGGCACAAACACCAGCCCGGTGATCTTGGTCGACCTGGACAACGATGATGAGAATGAGGCGATCGCCTTTTTTAAAGATTCCTCCGGCGAGGGAAACCCGTTAAAAATTTACTTTTTTGAACAGGATGAGGACAACACCTATCAGATCGCCGGCTCCATCTCCGGCGAAGGCGCGGCGATCAACACAGCCGTGACCTGCAACTTCACGACGGACGAGGACTCCATGTCGGAGCTGGTGGTCAGCTGGCAGATTTCCAGCGGTGTTTACGCCCTGTCGGCCTACTCCTTTTCCCAGTATGACGGCTCTTATGTCATCACCGAAATGATGCCCTCCACCAGCTATACCCGCTATGTGGTTCGGGACATGGACGATGACGGCGAGGATGAACTGGTACTGATCATCCTGGACACCTCGGACAGCGGCTCCAGCCTGGCCTATTACTTTGACGCGGTAGACAACTATCTGGAGGAGTGCGGCACAGCGCGCCTCTCCAGCTCCATGGACTCTGTGGACAAGCTGCACAGCAGCACCCTGTCAGACGGCACCCCTGCCATCTATGTCACCGGACTGACCCAGAGCGACAGCTCCAGCGGAACCAGCACACAGGCTGTCACCGATATTTTGGCCCTGCGGGACGGGAGCTTCAGCAATATCACCTTGGACAGCACAGAGTTCTACAGCGTTTCCACCACCCGCTATAACCTGGCTCCGGACCAGGACATCAATGGCGACGGCGTCTGGGAAATTCCCTCCCTTGAGCAGATCCCCGCCCAGAGCGACAGCTCCAGCGACACCTTCTACGCCGTCAACTGGTTTCAATATGCCCTGGACGGCTCCACCACCTTGCTGACAACCACTTATTATAACAGCACCGACGGCTGGTATCTGGAAATCCCCCAGGACTGGCTGGACGGCCTCAGCCTGGCCCGAAATGACGTGACGGAGGGGCTGACCAACGAGCGGGGCGTTTTCTTCTATTACGAAGCGGATGGCCAGGAGCCGGAACTGTTCCTCGCCATCTACAAAAACACCGGAAACAACCGGGAGACCCGTGCCACGATGGACAATCGCATACTCCTGCTGAGCACCCAGGACGCCACCTACTCCGCCAAACTCTATGACGCGGATTTTGACAGCGGGCTGGACTCGGACGGGCTGCTGAGCGCTTTCCATCAAATTGTGACCTCCTGGTCCGACGACTGACTTTACATTTGCACCATTTCACAAAACGGCGCCTTTGCCCCAGTGGAATGCTTTTAACGGAGGAAAATCCACATGAGAAAAATTCTTGTTTTGGAAGACGAGGATAATATCCGCTCCTTTGTTGTCTTAAACCTGAAACGCGCCGGCTATGACACCATTGAGGCCGCCAGCGGCGAGGAGGCTCTGGAGCAGCTCAAACAAAACCCGGACATCCGCATCGCCCTTCTGGACGTCATGCTGCCCGGCATCGACGGCTTTGAGGTCTGCCGCCGGATCCGGGCCACCAACAATAAGATGGGCATCATCATGCTCACCGCCCGCACCCAGGAGATGGACAAGGTAACCGGCCTGATGACCGGCGCGGACGACTACGTCACCAAGCCCTTTTCCCCCGCCGAACTCACCGCCCGTGTGGACGCGCTGTACCGGCGTCTGGGCGGCCAGACCGCTTCTTCCGCCCAAAAGGGCGAAATCAGCCAGCCGCCCTTCCTGCTGAACACCCGCAACCGCACGCTGGAGAAAAACGGCCAGCGCATTAAGCTGACGCAGGTGGAGTACTCGGTGATCAATCTGTTTATGAACAACCCCGGCAAAGCCCTGAGCCGGGAGGAGATTCTGGAGGCCGTTTGGGGCCGGGATTACTATGGGGAGCTGAAGATCGTGGACGTCAATATCCGCCGCCTGCGCTTGAAGGTAGAGGACGACCCCACCAACCCCACATATATCACCACAGTTTGGGGATACGGCTATAAGTGGGGCTTTTAAGGGGCTTCACCGCCGTCGATTCCGCTCCAGGGGAGCCGCTCCCGCTTTTACAAATTCTTGCAAGGAGGAGGTGTACACATGGCCGAAAAACCCAATCGCCCGGATCTCTATCTGCGCTCATTGCTCCCCAAATGGGGACAGGCCCCCAAGCACAAGGCGGACGAGACAGAGAAGAACCATGAGAAATGGAGTCCGATCGCGCCGGAGCGCCGGCTCGGGATCCGGCGCCGCTGGCTGATGAACAGCGTCGGCTCCATTCTGCTGCTGGTGATTGTCGCCCTGATCTTCTTCTCTATCATCTTCGTCAATTACTGCTATTCCAGCCTGCGGGACAGTCTGCAATCTGAGGTCAGCACCGCCTCCGACTTCATCTCCCGCTACTCCACCTCGGAGAGCACGTATCTGGAGATGGCGAGTTATTACCTCCAGGATTTCCAGTATACAGACACCCTGGAACTGCAATTTGTCAACCCCAACGGCGTGGTGCAGCTGTCCTCCTACGTCATCTCGGGCACCAGCCCCCAGACCGAGGACATTGAAACCGCCATTTCCACCCAGGAGATCGCCACCTGGGTGGGCAAGGACCCCTATACCCAGGAGCGCATTATGGCCGTGTCCTCCCCCATCGTGGTCAACGGGGAGGTCAAGGGGCTGATCCGGCTGGTGACCAGCCTATCCGTTGTAGACCGGTACATTCTGGTCTGCATCTGTATCGCCTGTCTGGTGGGCGGGGTCATTGTGGCGCTGGTGTACTTCACCAACTTTTATCTGATTAAGTCCATCATCGAGCCCATGGCCAACGTCACGGAGACGGCAAAGCACATCGCCGCCGGAACCTATGGCATCCAAATCGACAAGCGCTATCAGGATGAGATCGGCGACTTGATCGACGCCATCAACGACATGTCCAGCAAAATCAACCAGAGTGAAAAGACGAAGTCGGAATTTATATCCTCGGTTTCCCATGAGCTACGCACCCCTTTGACCGCCATTAACGGCTGGAGCGAGACGCTGCTTTCCGGCGAGGTCTCGGACCCGGAGAGCATGAAGAAGGGGCTGACCATTATCGTCAACGAGGGGAAACGGCTTTCCAAGATGGTGGAGGAGCTTTTGGAGTTCTCCCGCATTGAGGACGGCCGGTTTACGTTGAATATTGAGCCGGTAGACATTCAGGCGGAATTTGAGGACGCGATCTTCACCTACCGCCAGTTCTACCGGAAGAAAAATATCAACCTGGTCTATGAAGATGAGGCCGGTGAGCTGCCGCCGATCCCCGGGGATCCGCAGCGTCTGCGCCAGGTGTTTTCCAACCTGCTGGACAACGCCGCCAAGCACGGCGGGGAAAATCAGGTCATCCACGCCACCTTGTCTCGGGACGGCGACATGGTCGTCATCTGTATCCGGGACCACGGCCCCGGCGTCCCCGAAAAGGACCTGCCCCACGTCAAGGAAAAGTTCTACAAAGGCGCCTCCAAGGCCCGGGGCAACGGCATCGGATTGGCCGTCTGTGATGAGATCATCACCCGGCTGGGGGGCGAGCTGACCATCTCCAACGCGGAAGGCGGCGGCTGCGCAGCTTCCTTTACGCTGCCCATGGCCAGCCCCAACACAGAGACAAGTGTATAAGATTTCAAATGTTAAAGGAGACGCTATGTCAAACAACACCCATCCGTCTGACTGCCCCCGTTTTCGAACCTCTATCGGCGGTCAGGCACTGATTGAAGGAATCCTCATGCGAGGGCCGGAAAAGCAGGCCATTGCAGTCCGCCGTCCCGACGGCGGAATTGAACTGAAGGTGGAGCCCCTGCGCTTCATTCGGGACCGCTATCCCATACTGGGATGGCCCTTTATCCGCGGCATCATCACCTTTGTGGATTCCATGGTCAAGGGCGTTCAGGCCCTGATGTACTCCGCGGACTTCTATCCAGAGGAGGAGGACGTCACGCCCTCCAAGTGGGAGATCTGGCTGGAGGAAAAGCTGGGCAGTGAACGGCTGAACCAGATCATTATCTACGTTGCCGCGTTTCTGGGCATCGCCTTTTCCGTGGGGCTGTTCATTTTGCTGCCCGCCCTGGTGTTCGGCCTGCTGCAGGATGTGATCCCCAGCTTTTTTCTCCGCAACCTGATTGAGGGCGGGGTGCGCATCCTGATCTTCTTTCTCTACCTGATTCTCTGTTCCAAACAGAGCGATATTCACCGGGTATTCTGCTATCACGGCGCGGAGCATAAGACGATCTTCTGCTATGAGGCCGGTTTACCCCTGACGGTGGAAAACGTGCGCAAGCAGCCCCGGCTCCACCCCCGCTGCGGCACCAGTTTTATGTTTGTGGTTATGGTCATTGCCATCCTGATCTTCTCCGTGGTGCAGGTGAGCAACGTGGTCTTGCAGCTGTTTTTGAAATTGCTGCTCCTCCCGGTGGTGGTGGGCATCACCTATGAGATCAACCGCTACCTGGGCCGTCATGACCACCTGCTCTCCAGAATCTGTGCCGCGCCCGGCCTGTGGATGCAGAACTTCACCACCAATGAACCGGATGACTCCATGATTGAGTGCGCCATTGCCGCAATGGAGGCCGTCATACCCGAGGAGAAGGGAAAGGACCGCTGGTAACGCCGGCCATCCGCACATCCTCTATTTCTCATCGACCCGCGCAAGGATGTGAGATTCCTTTATGGTAAAAACATATAACACCATCTATTTAGATGCCCGGCGGCGTCTGCGCCGCGCCGGGGTGGAAGAGGCCCAGCTGGAGGCCAGGGAACTGATCTGTTTTGCCACCGGCAAGACCAGAGAGGCATTTTTCCGGGATATGCAGCTTTACGCCGCCAACGCCGTGGAGGAGCGGATTGAGGGGCTGCTCAAGCGCCGTCTGGAGGGCGAGCCGCTGGCCTACATTCTGGGGGAGTGGTCCTTTTACGGCATGGATCTATATGTGACCCCCCAGGTGCTGATCCCCCGGCCGGACACCGAGATCGTGGCCCAACGGGCCATTGAAATTGCCAAAGGCTCGGGCGATCATGCCCGGGTGCTGGATCTCTGCACCGGCTCCGGCTGCATCGGGCTGGCCGTGGCAAAGTATGCCCCCAACTGCCATGTTGTGCTGGCAGATATTTCGCCCGACGCGCTGGCCATCGCCCGGAAAAACAGCCACCGCGTGGGGGTCAACGTGGCCACCGTGAAAGCGGACGCCTTGCAGCCGCCCACGGACACCCTCTGGGACTACAACCTGATTGTCTGCAACCCGCCTTACATCCGCACCGGCGACATGTCCGGGCTGGACGACTCCGTCCGGCGCTTTGAGCCCCATCTGGCGCTGGACGGCGGGGAGGACGGCCTGACCTTCTACCGCTATATCGCCGCAAACTGGCGCAAGGCGATGCGCTCCACCTGTATCTTGCTCTTTGAAATCGGCTACGATCAGGCCGATGACGTGGAGCGCATCCTGGCGGAAAACAACTATCGCAACATCAAGCGCCACCAGGACGCTTTCGGCAATTGGCGGGCTGTGGAGGGCAGCGTCAGCTGAGGGATTCCCCCGGAAGGCGCCGCCACAGTCCGTTTTATTGGACTGCCAAAGCGGTACAATCAGAAGCACTGAGAGGCATAAGCACTTTGGAAAGGACGATAGAAACTATGGCAAAAAAATCGAATGCAGTCCCAACGGCGGCGCCGGCAAGCGATAAGAAAAAGGCTCTGGAGACTGCCATCTCCCAAATCGAGCGGGCCTATGGCAAGGGCTCCATCATGCGCATGGGCAGCCAGAGCGCTCTGCAAGTGGAAGCCATCCCCACCGGCTCCCTGGGGCTGGATCTGGCCCTTGGCATTGGCGGACTCCCCCGGGGGCGCATTGTTGAAATCTACGGCCCTGAGTCCTCCGGCAAGACCACATTGGCGCTGCACTGCGTGTCGCAGGCTCAAAAGCTGGGGGGCGAGGTCGCCTACATTGACGCGGAACACGCGTTGGACCCCAGCTACGCCCGGGCCTTGGGCGTGGATATTGATTCCATGCTGATTTCTCAGCCGGACACCGGCGAACAGGGTCTGGAGATCTGTGAGCAGCTGGTCCGCAGCGGCGCTCTGGATGTGGTCGTTGTGGACTCTGTGGCCGCTCTGGTTCCCCGTGCGGAAATTGAGGGCGAAATGGGCGACAGTTTTGTGGGCCTCCACGCCCGCCTGATGAGTCAGGCGCTGCGCAAACTGGCCGGCTGCATCTCCAAGACCAACTGTGTGGTGATCTTCATCAACCAGTTGCGGGAGAAGGTCGGCATCGCTTACGGCAACCCGGAAGTCACCACCGGCGGACGGGCCTTGAAATTCTACGCCTCGGTCCGTATCGACGTCCGCCGGGTCTCCACGTTGAAATCCGGGGACGAGATGGTGGGCAACCACACCCGTGCAAAGGTCGTCAAAAACAAGATGGCGCCCCCCTTCCGGGAAGCGGAGTTCGACATCATGTACGGCGAGGGCATCTCCAAGATCGGCGAACTGGTGGATCTGGGCGTCCAGCTGGGTCTGGTGGAAAAGTCCGGAAGCTGGTTCAGCATGGGCGATATCCGTTTGGGCCAGGGCCGGGACGCAGCCAAGCAGTATTTTAAGGATCACGAAGAGGAAGCGGCCAAACTGGAGGCCGCCATCCGTGCCAACGCCTATAAGCTGATGAGCAAGCAGTCACTGATTGCCGCCCGGGCCGCCGGGCGCAGCATCGGGGAGGCGTCCAAGAGCAGTGAAAAGGAGACGGCGGAGGACGAGCCCATTATGCTGGACACGTTTGGAAGCATTGATATCTCCGCCGAGGACTTTGAAGGCTGATGCAGACGGTGCTGAAAATCCAGCCCTCCAAACATGTGAACGGGCGGTTTCTCGTCTTTTTGGGCGGGGAGCCGGTGAAGGTCACGGAGGATGAGCTGCTCACCTTTTCCCTGTATCCGGGGCGGGAGCTGACCGATACACAGGTGTTGGAGCTGCGCCGGGCAGGCCAGCTGAACAGCGCCAAAGCCGCCGCCGCACGGCTGATGGGCGCAAAACCCATGAGCCGCGGGGAGTTAATCCAAAAATTGCGCTCCCGGGGCGAAGACCCCGCCGCCGCAGAGGCCGCCGCCGACCGGCTGGAAGAGCTGGGCGTGGTGGACGACGCGGCCTATGCCGCCTTGGTGGTGCGGCACTATTCGGGCCGGGGCTACGGCCCAAAGAAGCTGGAGAGCGAGCTTTACCGCCGTAAAGTCCCCCGGGAATACTGGCCCCAGGCCATGCAGGAGGCCGCCGGCACCCAGGAGACCATAGACCGCCTGATCCACCAGAAGCTGCGCCGCAAGACCGCCCCTCCGGATGCAAAGGAGCTGGTCAAGCTGCAAAATTTCCTGCTGCGCCGCGGATTTTCCTGGAGCGAGGTCCGGGACGGGCTGGAACGGTACACGTCCCTCCCCTATGGGGAGGATGTCTGAGCCTTGCAGAACGTGCAGTCTCCGGAACCTGCCGCGGGAGCGCGGCGGCATTGATTTCGCACCAAAACCGTTGGGAGGAACCGACATGAATCGATATAAAGTTGCCTTTATCTCGCTGGGATGCGATAAGAACCGCATCAATTTGGAACAGATGCTCCAGCTGGTCCAGGATGCAGGCCATGAAATTACCTGGGATCCGGTGGACGCCGATGTCTGCGTCATCAACACCTGCGGTTTTATCGACGCGGCCAAGGAGGAGGGCATTGCCAATATTTT
Source organism: uncultured Oscillospiraceae bacterium (assembly GCA_964456525.1). Classification (GTDB taxonomy): domain Bacteria; phylum Bacillota; class Clostridia; order Oscillospirales; family Oscillospiraceae; genus Onthomonas. The sequence continues at coordinate 3,259 of CAYWAP010000047.1, read as the reverse complement.
GGAAATGGCCCGCTTGAAGGAGGCCGGTCATCTGACCAAAATTCTGGTCACAGGCTGCCTGAGCCAGCGCTACCGGGAGGAAATTAAGGAGTCTCTGCCCGAGGTGGACGGCCTGCTGGGAACCGGCAGCTACACCGACATCGTCTCCGCCATTGAGGCGGTCATGCAGGAGGGCGCCCCCATGCCGGAGCTGTACGGAAATATCAACGTCACGGACGATGACGGGCTGCGCGTGCTGACCACCCCGTCCTACAGCGCCTACATCAAAATTGCCGAGGGGTGCAGCAACAACTGCGCCTTCTGCGCCATCCCCCGGATTCGGGGCCGTTACCGCAGCCGCACCATGGAGAGCATTTTGGAGGAGGCCCAGCACCTTTCGGAAATCGGCGTGCAGGAGCTGATTGTCATCGCCCAGGACATCACCCGCTACGGCACCGACCTCTATCACGAGCACAAGCTGGCCGCCCTGCTCCGGGAGCTGTGCAAGCTGGACTTCCACTGGATTCGCCTGCACTATCTGTATCCGGACGACCTGACGGACGAGCTGATCGACGTCATCGCCCAGGAACCTAAAATTGTCCACTATCTGGATATTCCCCTCCAGCACTGCAATGATGAACTTCTTTCCGTCATGCACCGCCGGGGAACCAAGGCGGAAATTATCAACTTGCTGGATAAAATCAGACAAAAAATACCCGATGTAGTCTTCCGAACCTCCCTGATCACCGGGCTGCCCGGCGAGACGGAGGAGGCCTTTGAGGAACTTTGCGACTTCCTTCGGGAGCAGAAGCTGGTTCGGGCCGGCGTGTTCCAATACTCCCCCGAGGAGGGTACCCGCGCCGCCGCCATGCCCAACCAGGTGGAGCCAGAGGCGGCCGCCCACCGACTGGAGCGGTTGGTGGATTTGCAAAGCGACATCATGGACGCCTTTAACGAATCCCGTTTGGGCGAGACGGTGGAAGTGCTGGTGGAGGGCTTCAGCCGCGAGATGGACTGCTGGCAGGGACGCACCTATGCGGACTCCCCCGATGTGGACGGCCACGTCTACTTCACCGCCGCCGGTCAAATCCCGGAGGGCGCCTTTGTCTCTGTCCGCTTGACGGATACCGTGGACGGTGATATGATGGGCGAAATTGAGGAGGCGTGACGCCGGAGCAAACGCCGGGCGGCGGCTCCCCAACGGGAAGGCAACATGATGTTCACCGGAGGTTTTTTCTATGAACTTGGCCAATAAAATTACCATGGTGCGGGTGATTCTCATCCCCGTATTTCTCCTGGTTCTTTATCTGGACTTTGCAAACTGCAACCTGGTTGCACTGGTTATCTTTGTCATCGCCAGTCTCAGCGATTTTTTAGACGGACAGATTGCCCGCCGCAAAAACATGATCACGGATTTTGGAAAATTTGTGGATCCCATTGCCGATAAAATGCTGGTCACCGCCGCCATGTGCATGTTTGTGGAGCAGGGGCGGATGGCGGCCTGGATGCTGTTAATTGTTCTGGTTCGGGAGTTCGCCATTGCGGCCCTGCGTCAGATCGCCGCCTCCGGCGGAAAGGTCATCGCGGCGGCCTGGTCCGGCAAGGTCAAGACCGCCTCTACCATGGTCTGCATTATTTTGATGCTGGCCGTCACCACCGTTCCCACGCTGGATCTGGTCTGCAACTGGGTCATCGTCTTGACCACCTTGTATTCCGGCATCGAGTATTTTGTAAAAAATAAGAGCGTTGTCAACTGGGCGGACTGCTGACCAGTCGCCCAGAATCGGTTCACACGGCTGTGACAGCACGATCTGTCCCCGTATGGTCTCCCCCCTGATCGCGGGGCGCTGACAGTCAATCACAGAAATTGAGAACACCGGCCGGGCCATCCCCAGCCGGTGTTCTTCATTCTGTCCGCCCTTTGATAAAGTCCGTCACCAGATCCGCGTACTCATCCAGCCGCACCAGCAGCGCCAGGTGCCCGCCGGTCAGGCCGGTGACCACCGTGGGTCTTGGCATCAGGTCAATCAGATCCCGCTTGCAGGCCGGGGAGAATGTGGTGTCGTCCTCGGACAGGATCAGCAGCACCCGCCCCTCCCACGGGGCAAAATCCTCACGGGACATGCCAAAGTAGCGCTCCGCGTCACAGAGGAAGTCGATCATGTGCCGTTCATAGGGCTTGGTGAGCAGTTCCATCATGGCGTCACACAGTTCCTCCATAGCGGCCTTCTCCTGGGGCGTAAAGCCATCGGTTTTCTTTTTCATCACCGCCCACCGCATCATCCCCTTAATGAGCGGAAACGGCAGGAAGGCAAGCCATTTCTTGAACTTCCGCTGGCTCTCGATCATCTTCATCAGGTCCTGATACCCGGCCTCGCTCATGCTGCCGGACAGGGAGCAGGTGTTGGAGAGGACCAGCCCTTCCACCACGTCCGGGTGGCGGGAGGCGATGACTTGGGCCACCACGCCGCCCAGGGACTGGCCCACCAGCCAGACCGTTTCATCCAGATAGCGGAGCAGCTCCGCCACGGCGTCGGCAAACTCGCCGTTGTCCCCGAACTGGAGCTGATAGTCAAAGGTCAGCACAGAAAAATCCCTGGCAAACCGGGCAAAGTGCTTGTAGAACAGGTCGGACAGCCCGATGCCGCCCGTGAGCAGAACCAGCGTGGCTTTTGCATTTGGATTTTGATAGTAGCGATAGGTAAAGGGTTTCCCGCCGCTGACCGTGAAGGTGGCAGCAGGATAATCCCGGCGAAATTCCGCAAGTGTCATGGAACCACTCCTCTCAGATCCAGGTGAGCAGATACCCGTTAATCAATGCAACAACCAAAAACAGAAGAACTCCCCGCAGGAAAGCGTGAAAGTGTTTGCGGGGGTCCGCATATAATTCCGGATTTTCCTCGGTGCCGGAAAACCGCACCCGTTTTGTGTGCCGCCACCAAAGAAGGTCAATCACCAAAAAATCAAACAGGTTCAGCGCCTGCCCTAAAAGCAGAGTGCTCAAAAAGTTGCCTGCAAAATATTCCTGCCGGGTGAGAAGCCCCAGCGCAAACAGGAGCACAGTAAACAAAAGCAGATTTCCAGCGAAGATGGCCGCAGGGCCTCGCTGCCGAATATTTCCTGATAGCTCCGGACGGGCTTTCACAATCTTCTGTACCTCGTCCGGGTAAGTAGAAAAATTACGGATGTTTTTCTCATCGCTCCCGGTGCCCAGCCAGCAAAAAACCCAAAACAAGGCACACAGGAGAATACCCTCTGCCAGCAGCATTTGAACCATCTC
>CAYWAP010000046.1:0-12733 GCA_964456525.1 uncultured Oscillospiraceae bacterium | reverse complement strand
AAGCCCCCATCTTCCCGAAAAACATCATAAAATGAACAAAATCCACTGTATTTGCGACAAATACGGTGGATTTTCTGGCGCAGAAGGAGGGATTTGAACCCTCGCGACGGTCTCCCGCCCTACTCCCTTAGCAGGGGAGCCTCTTCGACCTCTTGAGTACTTCTGCATGAGGTAGAACCTGTTGGCATATGCAATTGTCAGGAAAGAAATGGCGGAGAGAGTGGGATTCGAACCCACGGCTCTTTGACAGAGTCACTGGTTTTCAAGACCAGCTCCATAAACCGCTCGGACATCTCTCCAATTGGTCTGTTTCACAGGCAGGTCTATTATATCGCTACCTCCGCCGTTTGTCAACCATAAAAGAAAGTTTTTCCCTGGGGAATCTGTCCGGAAACCCAGCCCTCCTCTGGGCAGAACCCCACAATGGGGGCAAAATCCCCCTCACCCCCGTGCAAAACCGCTTCAGGCGGGGGTGAGGGGAGAAACTGCGATCCATTTCCCGGGCAGATACGGCCTGCGGGAAGCGGCTGCCGAAGGCTCCCGGCCGGAAAAACCCACGGAATCTCTCTGCAGCCGGAAACACATACGTCACCGGTCTGCCCCAGACATTCCGCTGCCCAGCTGAGGTCTTGTTTAAAAATTGGAATATGACCCACGGTGAGGAAAGTCAACACCCTATGCCGAAACAAGGCCCGCCGGCTTGTTGACAGGTTTCAAACAAGTCCTAGCTCACAACATTTTGGGGCGTCCCTGCGAGAAAACAGCGCAAATTTTCCACGGCAATCTCCATCAGCCGCCGGCGGGCCTCCAGCGAAGCCCAGGCAATGTGGGGGGTAATGATGCAATTGGGTGCGCCCAACAGCGGATTATCCGGCAGCATCGGCTCTGTCTCCACGACGTCCAGCGCCGCGCCAGCCACTTTGCCCGAGGACAGCGCATCTGCCAGATCCTGCTGGTGTATCAGCTGCCCCCGCGCCGCGTTGAGAATGAAAACGCCGTCCTTCATCTTTGCGATCGTCTCGGCGCGGATGATCTCCTTTGTCTCCGGAAACAGAGGGCAGTGCAGGCTGATGACATCCGACTGTGCAAACAGGGTGTCATAGTCCACATAGGTCCCAATCGCCTCCCCTTCCGGACAGGGCCGGGAGCCTGCGGCCAGCACCTTCATGCCAAGGGCCTGACCAATGCGGCCCACGGCCCGGCCAATGTTGCCAAAGCCAATGATTCCCAAAGTCTTGCCCTCCAGCTCTATGATGGGCATATCCCAGAAGCAGAAATCCCGGCTGGCACACCAGCGCCCCGCTTTGACCGCCTGATCGTGGTGCCCAACGTGGCAGGTCAGCTCCAGCAACAGGGCAAAGGTAAACTGGGCCACAGATGGCGTGCTGTAGGCCGGAATGTTGCTGACCACAATGCCCCGCGCCCGGGCCGCTGCCGTGTCCACAACGTTGTAGCCCGTCGCCAGGACGCCGATGAATTTCAAGTTGGGACAGCCGTCCATAATCGCCCCAGTGATGATCTCTTTATTGATGAATGCGGCCTCTGCATCGCCAATGCGCTGGAGGATCACGTCCGGCTCATTGGGCGTATAATCGTAAATCGTCAACTCTCCCAGGGCGGCAATGCCGTCCCAACTCAGATCGCCCGGGTTGCACGCGGATCCATTCAAAATAACGATTTTCATACGGAAATCACATCCTTTACATATTTCCAGTCCACATATTTTGTGAGCCAGATATGATTTGCCGAGACATACAGCTCGATGCCGTCCCGGTACATCTGCCCTGCGTCCAGCGCCAGAACAACCGGCTTTCCGTGGCGCTTCCCCACCTTGACCGCTGTCTCCACATCGGTGGAGAAGTGGACATACTGCCGGCTCATGGGGCAAATTCCCTCCTGACGGATGCTGTTCAGGAACCGCGTCGCCGTCCCATGGTACAGGGTATCCGGCGGCATCACAGGGGTCAGCTCCAAATCAATGGGGATGGAATGCCCTTGATTGGCCCGGATGTGGGTCTGATCCTCATCGAACGAATACCGCCCCTTCTGATCTGTGCGCACAATGCGCTCCAGGGTCTCCCGGTCGATGGAACGCCCCGCGGCGCACATCCCGGCAAGCATGTCGTCCACCTTTGCCCAGCCGTGCCCGTCTAACTGAATGCCAATGACCTCCGGCTCATGCCGGAGAATCAAGCTGATAAATTTACTCAACCGGGTATCGGAACTTTGGGTCGCCATAGAACTACCTCCCTAGATATTCTTCTCGCGGCCCGCCCTGTCCTCAGGAAGGGAAACGCCGCATTGGCAAAATGCCTAAACGAAAAGGGCGAGGAAATCCCCCCGCCCATTCCGAACTCGCTTGGACTGATTAGCCGAAGTAACGCTCCAGCAGGCCCTTGAAGGCACGGCCATGACGGGCCTCGTCACGGGCCATCTCATGCACGGTGTCATGGATGGCATCCAGACCCTGCTCCTTGGCCTTCTTTGCCAGCTCAACCTTGCCGGCAGTTGCGCCGTTCTCAGCCTCAACACGCATCTCCAGGTTCTTCTTGGTGCTGTCGGTGACAACTTCGCCCAGCAGTTCTGCAAACTTGGCAGCGTGCTCTGCCTCCTCATAGGCAGCCTTTTCCCAGTACAGACCGATCTCGGGATAGCCCTCACGATGGGCAACTCTTGCCATCGCCAGATACATACCGACCTCCGAGCACTCGCCCTCGAAGTTGGAGCGCAGATCAGCCAGAATGTCCTCGCTGACGCCCTTGGCCACGCCGACGACATGCTCAGCGGCCCACTCCATTCCCTCTTCCTGCTTCATGAACTTAGAAGCGGGCGCTTTGCACAGGGGGCACTTAAAATCAGCAGGCAGCTCATTGCCTTCGTAAACATATCCGCATACGGTACATACATACTTTGCCATAATGATAACCTCCAAAAAAATGTGTCAGAATTTATGAAAACGGAAGGGTTTCCGCGTTCATCAACTTGTTTTCATCCTGCAGTTTTTACAGATCCCGGTGAACTGCAACGCGGCCTCTGAAATCTGATAGCCCGTTTCCTGCTCCACCCTGCGGACCAGCTCCTCGGAAACCGGCATGTCCTCGACGTCGACAATCGCGCCGCATTGGCTGCAAACAGCATGGGTGTGCGGGTCTGTTCTCGCATCAAAGTGCTCATGCCCGCCAATGACGCCCCGTGAGGAGATGATCCCCGCCGCCTTCAGCTGGCCCAGATTGCGATAAACCGTCGCCAGACTCAGATCCGGATAGCTTGGCCGCAAACGCTCAAAAACCCATTCCGCAGTGGGGTGACTGGTCGTACCGCGCAGACAGTCAAGAATTGCCTGTCTCTTTTTACTGTATCGCTGCATGATGTCCTCTCTAATGAGAATGATTCTTGTTTACAGCCTCATTATAGCACACATTTGGGATTTGTAAAGAGGCAATTTCAAAAAAGTTCTCGATTTTACAAAAAATTTTTCTCTGCCCCATTCCACAGAAAAACGCCACAAAATCCGCGATTTTGTGGCGTTAATAGGGGATTTATTTGCTATTATCCTTACATTCCCAGCTTTTTCATCTCCTCCAGGATCTCCGCTTCTGATTTTTCCCCTCCGCTTGGGGTCCCTTCCGGGCTGTCCGCCCAGTGTTCCTCGTCCTCCGGGTTCTCAATGATGTCCCCGCAGGCATCCACCATGGGCAGGTAGGGCTTAAACTCCTCCAGGAGCAGCGTGGAGGTCAGCAGCGCAATCAGGCCAAACCCGCAGGTGACCCAGATAAACGCATAGAGAGGCATCATCTGTGAATCGCTGTAGGTCAGCACCATGGGAAATATATTAAAAAACAAAATGACAATCAGGTTCAGCGGCTTTTTAAAGGCAAAATAAAGGCTGTCCTTCAGCAGCTGGGGAATCGTTCCCCGGAAGGCGGCCATGGTGGGAAACAGGTAGAGCACCAGCACCAGCGCACACGCGGCGATGGCCACCAGCCCATAGCGGAAGGTGAGCAGGAATCCGCCGATCTGCCCGCACCAATACCACTCCAGCGCCAGGAACCCGATCAGGAGCAGAAAGGCCAGCCATACGATCGTCGCCTGCTTGAAATTCATTTTGAGTCCCTTCCAGAACTCTTTAAAGGGATTGATCACCCCGTCTCCCCGAAGGGTGCGCATGAGCGCGTAATACATCGCCGCATAGCCGGCGCCGATGGTGACCAGCGGGACGCTCAAAAGGACAAACATCACATTGCAGGCAATGATAATGCCGCAGCGGGTCATGAGACGCCCAAACGCACTTTCATTGTCCAGAAATCCCCCTAAGTTCATTCCGTATCCTCCTCAATTATGTAATCCAAAAACAGTTCAATGGCATCCATATGGGGCGCATTGGCTGAGATCCCCACGGCACAGCTCTCCTCATAGATCTGATATTTTGTCACCAGACAGGTGTCGCTCAGGTCAATCCCGATGGGGATTGGGTCCGTGCCGTTTTCCTCATCGTCGGGGACGGCATAAATCAGCCGGTCGGCGTACTTTTCCGCCAGCCCCTCCGCCTGCTCCGACGACAGATCCAGCAGCCACCCGTAGCGGCCCAGCTCCGCCAGGTCCTCCGTCTCCATCGTGACGACATCCAGAGTCCCCGCTTCCACGTAGGCGACGAAAGAGATGTAATATTCGCTGTAACCGGTGGAAAAGGGATCAAAGTAACAGCTGTTGTTAAAATAGACGTTCTTTTCGCTGGTGTCAAACCCTGTATACTCCACAAAGCCTTCCCAAAGCTCCGAGCCCTCCGTCACATCGGCGTAGGTGTTGGCAAAGAGCACGTAAAACCAGTTATCAGCGGGTACGGTCAGCCGGTGTACAACGACGTAGGCGGCAAACAGAACCACAGCGGCGACGCCAATGATCCAGAGCTTATAATACTGCCAGATATACTCCGCCTTCGCCTTTACGCTCAGATCTTTGATCTTTTCTCTCTCACGGTGGAAAAATTCCTTGAACCGCCCCATAGCAATTTACTCCTTTTTTCGAAATACATAGAAATTCCCGTGCTCAGCCGGTGAGCACGGGAACCCCAGAGATTCTCAATTTTTCTCGCCGACCCGGATAAAGTGTACCTGCATGCTGGGATAGTCTCCCCAGAGCAGCGGGAACGTATAGCCGCCATACATCAGGGCAGCGCCCAGGTATTGTCTCCCCTTGCCGTCGATCTGGTAGAGTCCGTCTGGGTCCAGTCCCTTGAGGCGGACATGAACCAGCGCGGAGTTGGGCTGGGGACGGTTGACAACCATATTCACCAGGGTTTCACTCCCATCCCTGGCCACAAATTGCCATGCGTCATAGAAGTTTTCCCCCATGGCGTCGGTCAGACGGTAATACAGGCCGTCCTGAATCAGCCAGTAATATTTCTTGAAGTCCGCAATCTGGCCCTTGACTTCCTCTTTCTCCTTATCGCTCAGCGTATTCAAATCCAACTCATAGCCGAAGGTGCCGGACATGGCCACAACGCCCCGGGTGTGCAGGGAAGTGGTCCGTCCCGTCTGATGGTTGGGGGAGGCGGAGACGTGCGCGCCCATACTGGAAACCGGATAGCCGAAAGAGGTGCCGTATTGGATTTTAATCCGCATAATGGGATCTGTGTCATCCGAGCACCAGATCTGAGGGGAATAGTACAGGATACCGGCGTCAAACCGGCCGCCGCCTCCCGCACAGCCCTCGATCATGACATCCGGGAAGTTGGTGGTCAGCCGCTCCATCAGCTCATAACTGCCGAGCACAAAGCGGTGGCTGATCTCCCCCTGGCGCTCCCGGGGCATGCAATAGGAGTAGACGTCCGAGAGCGAGCGGTTCATATCCCACTTGACATATTCAATGTGATTGTTTTTCAGCAGCTCCGAAATGCAGTCATAGAGGTAATCGCGGACATCCTGCCGGGACATATCCAGAACCAGCTGGTTTCTGCCCACCATGGGGGCCCGGTTGGGTGCGGAATAGGCCCAGTCCGGGTGTGCGCGGTACAGGTCGGAATCTTCGCTGACCATCTCCGGCTCAATCCAGATGCCGAACTTCAGCCCCATGGCGTTGACCTGCTCAATCAGCGGGGACAGGCCGCCGGGCAGCTTCTTTTCGTTGACAAACCAGTCGCCCAGACCGGAGGTGTCGCTGTCCCGCTTGCCAAACCAGCCGTCATCCATGACCAGCATCTCCACCCCCAGCTCTGCGGCCTGACGGGCGATCTGGAGCAGCTTATCCGTGTTAAAGTCGAAGTACGTGGCCTCCCAGTTGTTAATCAGGATGGGCCGGCGCGCCAGCTTGTACTTGCCGCGGCAGACGTTGTGGCGCAAAATATCGTGATAATTGTGGCTCAGCCCGGTGAAGCCCTGATAGCTGTAGGACAGGATGACCTCCGGGGCGTGGAAGCTCTCCCCCGGCTCCAATTTCCACAAAAACTGTGCGTCATGAATGCCCATGACAACCCGGGTATTCTCCAGCTGGTCCACCTCGATCTCCGTCTTGTGGTTGCCGGAATAGACGAACATAAAGCCGTAGCAATCCCCAAAGTCCTCGTTGGCCTCATGGTCGCAGAGGATGATAAAGGGGTTGTGGTGGTGGCTGCTCTGCCCCCGCTTGGAGGCAATGGTCTGGATGGAGTGAATCAGCGGCGTGCGCTCCATCTGCCGCTCCATGCAGTGGCGGCCATGAAAATGAACCATATCCCATTTGCCAAAGGGCATATCCATGCACAGCGAAGCCGCTTTTTCCAGCTTGACCGTTTCCTGTCCGCTGTTGAAGACCTCCACGGTCCGAGTGATGACGTCCTGCTCCTCAAACACGCCGTAATACAGGCGGATGCCCAGGCGGGTGACCGGGTCCATCATGGTGATTTCCAGGGTCTGAGCCTCTCCCCCGTTGTCATAGACGGCGGGCATCTGGGGGATGCTGTACTTGCCGTCATAGATTTTGTGGCTGACATAGCGGAAGTCGGCGCCATAACTGCCGTCCCCGTTGATGACGGACAGGCAGTTGACGCGGAAATCTCCCACCCCGAAACTGGTATACTCCTGGGGCATCGTGTCCAGGGAGAAAGTACGGTCGTCTTGCAGGGCATAGGGGTTTCCGGAAAAGCCCCGGTCATAGCTGGCGTAGCTATAGCTCAGGTCGGCGTTCCCCACTCTGCGCCCATAATAGACATGGTGGAGGAAATTGTGCTGATCCACCCGCATCTGATACGTGGCATGTTTGGTGTTCAGGGTCAGCACGCGATTTTCTTCCTGGTAAAGAATACTCATGTTTTACACGCTCCCATCCGGTTTGATTGTCCTTTATGTCTCCGTCTCTGCTGCTTCGTCCTCAGCATCGGCGGCCGGTTCCTCCAGCGCCGCCGGAAGGAGGTTCCCCTCTCCGTCCGTCTCCCGTTCCCGCAGGCGGTAGTTCCGGGGGCTGACGCCGTAGGCATTTTTGAACATCTTGGAAAAGGTCAATGGGTTTTCATAGCCGATTTTCTGCGCCACGTCCTGAATGGAGAGGTCCGTCGTCAGCAGCAGCTGGCGGCCCATGTTCAACCGGTATTGCAGCAAATACTCCTGGGGGGAGATCCCCATCTTCTTTTTAAAGATATTGGTGAGGTAACTCCGGTTGATTCCAATGTATTTGGCAATGTCATTGACCTTGGCGGTTTCGTAATTCATCCGGATAAAGTCCAGCGCGTGGCGCACATAGACGTCCGGCGAGTAGGCATGGTGGTGTATGGCATGTTCATTCATGGTGTTGGACTCCACGGCCAGCGCGAGATATTCCAGGGAAATTCCCAGCCGGCGCAGATCGCAGGCCACATTCACCTCGGTATACTCCAGCAGGCGTTGGATCAAAATTAAAAACTCCTGGGGGTCCACATAGCAGTTGCGGACATTGACGCCGTTGGTAAACCCGGCGGCATCCATATAATATTTGGCGTTGGTGCCGGCGAAGCTCAGCCAGCAGTAGCACCAGGGGTCTTCCTCGTCCGCCTGGTAGCTGGTCATCTCCCCCGGTTTGACCAGGAACAGCTGCTTTCTATGGATCTGCTGGGTTTTTCCGTCCACCTCCACCGTCCCTTTGCCGGAGAGGATGGCGTGGAGATGGTATTCCTCCCGGACAATCGGCCCAAAGGTTTGATTGGCAACGCAGTGCTCCACCCCGCAGAGGGTCATATAAATTTCTTCCGTCTGCTTCTGGCTGTATCGCATGCGCATACAGGTATACCGGTTCGTTTTGAAGAAGTCAAAAGTTTTATCATCCATAGCCCAATTCCTTGTCTTTCCCGGCATGGCACTTCAAAACAGTGCGCCTCCCGCACCGCTCTGAACTGCCATACCCTTTCCGCTGCCAACCAATCCCGTATCTTCTAAGCATCCTCCATCCAGACCTGTAATCATCATATTATATTATATCACCTATATCACTTTTTGCGAAAAAGGGCGGGGTCATCCTTTGACGACCCCGCGCCTTCTGCATTTGGGTCAAATCCACCCGTTTTTACGCAAACAGGAAGTTCCTTACAGCTTGCCGCCGGAGGTCGCAATGCCTTCCACGAACTGCTTCTGGAAAATCAGATAGATGACCACCATGGGGATGATCGCCAGACAGGCCGAGGCCATCATCTCGGGGTAATCGCTGCCATACTGTCCCTGGGCCTTTGCCAGACCGGCCGCCAGCGTGGTCGTCGAGGTGCTGGTGCAGACGATCATGGGCCACATCAGATCCTTAAAGGCGAACAGGGCCGTGAAGATGCCCAGCGAAACCATGGAGGAACGGGTCAGCGGCATCATAATCAGCAGGAACTTCTGGCCGATGTTGCAGCCGTCCATTCCGGCGGCCTCCTCCATGTCCTTAGGCAGGTTCTGATAACCGGTCTTCAGGAGGTAGGTGCCAAATGCCGTGACGACGCCGGGGAAGACCAGACCGGCGGTGGTATTCAGCCAGCCCAGCTGGGAAACCATGACGTACTGGGGAATGATGAAGATCGTAGAGGGGATCATCATCTGGATCAGAACCAGGGCAAAGAGGATTTTCTTGCCGGGGAAGCGCAGACGGCCAAAGGCGTAACCGGCCATGGTGGCGGTCAGGCAGGCGCAAACCACGCGCCAGAAAATCATCAGCAGGGTATTCTTATACAGTACGATGAAGTTATAGCTTTTCCAAACCGTGGCGAAGGTCTCCCAGTGCCATCCGCTCTGCGGCAAAATGTAGAAGGGGCTGACGGAGATGGCCTCCTGATTGGTCTTCAAGGCGGTCAGAATCATCCACGCAAAGGGGACGAGCATGATAAACGCCATAATGATCAAAATGATGTAGATAACAACTTTACTCACAAGAGCTCTTGTACGGGCGCTTTCCATAAATCATTTCCCCCTTTCTCAGTTGTAGAACACGAATTTCTTCTCACAAGCCTGCAGGATGGCGGTGACAATCATGATGAAAATCACCAGCACGATGACCACCGCGGCGCCGTAGCCCCGGTTGCCGTTGGTAAAGCTGTAGGTGTAGAAGACGTAAACCATGGACTGGACGCTGGTCAGTGCCGCATTGGTCTTGTCCATAACCATGAACATCAGGTCAAAGACGGTGAGAGCGCCAATCAGACGGGTCTGTACGATAAAGAAGGTGGTGGGGCTGAGCAGGGGCAGGGTGATGTTAAAGAACTGCCGAATCCCCGTGGCGCCGTCAATCTCCGCGGCCTCGTAGTAGTCGCCGGGAATTTCCTGCAAGCCCGAGATAAACAGAACCATGTTATAGCCGATGATGGACCACACGCCGATCACGGCCACGGAAATCCAGGCGATTCGCGAGTCGGAAATCCAGCCCACGTTGAGGCCCAGAATGTTGTTGATCAGGCCGAACTGCTGGTTATACAGCCACTTCCAGACCATCGCCACTGCGGCGGGCGCGCAGACCATGGGCAGGAAGAAGATGGTGCGGAACGCAGAGGTGCCCGCCAGCTTTTTGTTCAGGAACACCGCCAGAATCAGGGCGATGACCACGCCAAAGGGCACTTCGATAATCGCATATTTAATAGTATTCCACAGAGAGCGCCAAGTCTCGCTGGACGTGAGCACGGTCTGGTAATTGGCAAGGCCAATAAAGGTGTTGCCTTTGCCGAAGTCGCCGGTTTTGCAGAAGGATTGGTAAACGGTATTGATCGCTGGATAAAAGTTCAAGATGATCAGACCCAGCATCGTCGGCGCCACAAAGGCAAGACCCCAGATCGCCTCATTTTTTGCTGCCGCCGTCATCTTCTTTTTTGTCTTTTTCATGCTCTCCCTCCTTACAAATTACAAGCATAATCCAAGCATATTCTTAAAAAGTTCACAAATTTTTGCTTTTGAAAAAGGGCGGACCAACCGGCATGCTGCTGGCCCGCCTGAAGATGTTTTTAATTGCGTAAATTAGGAGCTATAGAGAACCTTTCTTATTCCGCCGCGATAGCGTCGCGGATGATCTGTGCTGCGTTCTCACAGGCCGTAACCATGGCGTCCGGGTCGTCCGGATTCTGCCAGGCATCCAGGAAGCCGCCTTCCTGTACCATAGCGTCTTCCCAGACGGTGGTGTTACGGGTGTAAGGACGGAAGAACAGGGTGCCTTCCTCTTCCACGTCGATGAAGGCGGAGACGTCCATGCCCTCAAAGGCGTCGGCAAATACGTCGGAGATGCCTTCCACGCCAGCCATGGTGACGCCCAGCTCAGCCTGCTTAATCTGCGCCTCTTCGGAGCAGAAGTAGGAGATCAGGCTCCACGCAGCTTCCGGATCCTCAGTGTCTGCGGAGGCCGCCCAGCCCAGGCCGTTGTAGCAGGAGGCACGCTCTTCCTGCTGGCACTCGCCGTCGCCGTTCACGTCCACATAGGGAATGATCGACCATGCGTAATCGTCCGCGTCATCAGCCTCATAGAAGGTGCTGATCATCCAGGAGCCCATGAGGCACATTCCGATCTTGCCGGAGAGGAACAGGGAGTCAGAGCCGGATTCCGAAACAACGCTCTGCGGGGTGGAGACCGTCAGCAACTGACGGACAAATTCCATGGCTTCCTTGGCCGTGTCAGAGTCCAGTTCCGTGTCCGAATGGTCCTCGGTGATGACCTCAGCGCCATAGGACTGAACGATGTTGTACCAGCCGTCCTGGCCGTTGGAGCTGTTCATAGCGAAGCCATAGACATCGTCAGCAGTGGCCTCGGTGATGGCGGCTGCTGCCTCATACACGTCTTCCCAGGTCCAGGTCTCGTCCGGATAATCCAGACCGCACTCGTCAAAGATGGCCTTGTTGTAGAGCAGGGCGATGGTGTCGTGATCCTTGGGCAGGGCGTAAATCGAGCCGTTGTCCGAACGGGTGTACAGATCCAGAACGCCCTCATAGTAGATGGAGGTGTCAACGCCGTCCCGCTCAATGTAATCGTCCAGATTCAGCAGCATGTCATTTTCCATGTAGATCTGGGAGGTGTTGGAGTGCATCCAGAACACGTCGGGCAGCGTTCCGCCGGAAGCGCCGGCCTCCAGCAGCGTCCAGTAGTTGTCCCAGTCAACGACCTCAACGTTAACCGTGACGCCGCTGATCTCGGTCCAATCGTCCGCGATCTCCTGCACGCCAGCCAGCTGGTTGGAGTCCCAGATGTAGACGGAGAGCGAATCGGTGGTATACTCGCCAGCCGTGGTCGTGGTGCCGCCGTCGCTATCGCTGTCGCTGGAGTCGCTGGTGCTGGAGCTGCCGCAGGCAACCAGGGCCAGCGTCATCGCCAATGCCAGAAGCAGGGCAATAAGCTTTTTCAGTTTCATATGTCCTGTTTCCTTTCTTATCTTATCTTATTCCGCCGCAATGGCGTCTCGGATGATTTGAGCCGCGTTCTCACAGGCCGTAACCATGGCGTCTGCGTCGTCCGGATTCTGCCAGGCATCCAGGAAACCGCCTTCCTGCTGGATAGCGTCTTCCCAGACGGTGGTGTTACGGGTGTAAGGACGGAAGAACAGGGTGCCTTCCTCTTCCACGTCGATGAAGGCGGAGACGTCCATGCCCTCAAAGGCGTTGGCGAAGGAGTCGGAGATGCCTTCGATGCCGGCCATGGTGATGCCCAGCTCAGCCTGCTCGATCTGCGCCTCTTCGGAGCAGAACCAGGAGATCAGGCTCCACGCAGCTTCGGGATCCTCAGTGTCCGCGGAGGCCGCCCAGCCCAGGCCGTTGTAGCAGGAGACGCGCTCTTCCTGCTGGCACTCGCCGTCGCCGTTCACGTCCACATAAGGCATGATCGCCCATGCGTAATCGTCCGAGTTCTCAGCCGTGTAGAAGGAATTGATCATCCAGGAGCCCTGGGTAATCATGGCAGTCTTGCCGGAAGTGAACAGGGATTCCGTGCCGGTCTCTGCGACAGTGGTCTGAGATGCGGAAACCGTCAGCAGCTTGCGGACGAATTCCATGGCTTCCTTGGCCGTGTCAGAGTCCAGCTCCGTGTCCGTATGGTCGTCGGTGATGATCGAAGCGCCATAAGCCTCGACGATGTTGTACCAGCCGTCCTGGTTGTTGGAGGTGTTCAGAGCGTAACCATAGACATCGCCGCCGGAGGCCTCGGTGATGGTGGCTGCCGCCTCATACACATCTTCCCAGGTCCAGGTCTCGTCCGGATAGTCCAGGCCGTACTCGTCAAAGATGGCCTTGTTGTACAACAGGGCGATGGTGTCATGATCTTTGGGCAGGGCGTAAATCGAGCCGTTGTCCGA
>CAYWAP010000045.1:0-12823 GCA_964456525.1 uncultured Oscillospiraceae bacterium | reverse complement strand
CTGATAAACGGCAGTCCCCACAAAGAGGGCTGTACCTATGTCGCTTTGAAAGAAGTGGCGGACACGTTGGAAAAGAACGGAATCGAAACCGAATTTATGTATCTGGGAGTCAAGCCGATCGCTGGATGTATCGCCTGCGGAAGCTGCCGGAAAACCGGAATGTGCTTTGTGGACGACCAGGTAAACGAGTTTCTTGCCAAGCTGCCGGAACTGGACGGCATTGTGGTCGGTTCCCCCGTCTATTATGCCGGCGCCAGCGGCCAGTTATCCGCTTTTCTTGACAGGGCTTTCTTTGCCGGCGGCGAAGGCGGTAGAAAATTCAACGGAAAACTGGGAGCCGCTGTTGTGAGCTGCCGCCGCGGCGGCGCCTCCGCCGCCTTTGACCGGCTGAATAAGTATTTTATGATGAACAGCATGCCGGTGGTCACCTCTCAATATTGGAATCAGGTACACGGATCCACCCCTGATGACGTCCGGCAGGATTTAGAGGGCTTGCAGACCATGCGGACGCTGGGAAATAATATGGCGTGGCTCCTGAAGTGCATCGACCTCGGACGGAAAAATGGAGTGGACTTTCCGGTTGGAGAGAAAAAGGTATACACCAATTTTATCCGGTGAGGGAACGAGAAAAGGCGATCGGGCCGGGCGGAGAAACCGCTTAGAGCTTGCGCCCCCTGAAAATGACATCTCTATAAAATGCTCCCCTGGATCGGTTGCGCAGCACGCGCCATCCCCGATCCAAGGGAGTTTTTTGTCAATGATTGTGGAGCCGGGGAGAGAAGCCGGCGCCGTTAACCGTGCCCGCTTCCGTCCCCTCGGCTGCATTTGTTTCCATCGCCGTTACAGGGCCGCATTATTTTTTCAGCACAAGGCACTCATACGCCCGAAGGGTCGCAATGGTTTTCGAAAACGCTGGGCCCCGATAATTTCCCAGCAAAACCTGTTTTCCGGCAAACGATTCCGGCAGGCGCAGCTCCAGAGAGTCCTGGGTGAAATTGCAGAGCACCAACAGCTCATTGCTGCCGTCAAAGCGCCGATAGGCGATGACCCGGTCCTCTTCCGGGTAGAGGAACTGAATCTTCCCCGCCGCAATGACGGGCAGTTCCTTTCGCAGTTGGATGAGTTTCCGATAGAAGTGGAAAATGGAATCCTCATCCGCAATCTCTGCCTCGGCGTTAATCCAGTGGTAATTGTCTGGGGGATCAATCCACGGCCTTCCCGCGGTAAAGCCGGCGTGGGGGGCGGCGCTCCACTGCATGGGCGTCCGTCCGTTGTCCCGGGAACGCTGCCCCAGAATTTCCAGCGCCTCTTCCTCCGTCTTGCCTTTTTTCAGCAGAATTTCGTAGTAATTCAGGCTTTCCACGTCCCGATATTGATCGATGGAGGTGTAGTATGCGTTGGTCATGCCCAGCTCCTCGCCCTGGAAGATATAGGGCGTGCCCCGCATCAGGTGAATGCAGGCGGCCAACATTTTCGCCGACTCTTTCCAGTAGCGGGTGTCGTCGCCAAAACGGGAGATCGCCCGGGGCTGGTCGTGATTGCACCAGAATGTGGCGTCCCAGCCGTCCTGAGCCTGCATCTCCTCTTGCCAGGTCGTAAACAGCCGTTTCAGCGCGCCCAGATCCGGCGGCATCAGCTCCCACTTGTCGCCGTCTTTGTAGTCCACCTTCAGATGGTGGAAGTGAAAGACCATAGACAGCTCTTTTTCGTCCGGCCGGGTATAGCGGACGCAGTTATCCAGGGAGGTGGAGGACATTTCCCCCACCGTCATCAGCTCCCCGATCCCCGTATCGGCCACAAGCTCCTTCAGGTACTCATGGACGTGGGGACCGTCGGTGTAGAAGCGGCGGCCATCCCCCATGGTATCATCCTCAAAGACGGCCGGTTTTGAGATCAGGTTGACCACGTCAAAGCGGAACCCTTTCACCCCCTTCTTTTTCCAGAAGCGGATGACGTTTTTCAACTCCTCCCGAACGGCCGGATTTTCCCAGTTCAGATCGGCCTGGGTGGGATCGAAGAGGTGCAGATACCACTTTTTCAGGTGGGGGACATATTGCCAGGCGCTGCCGCCAAACTTGGAAACCCAGTTGGTGGGCGGCCTGTCCGGCGTCCCCTCTCGAAAGATATAGTAGTCCTGATAGGTCCGGTCACCCGACATGGCCCGTTGGAACCATTCGTGCTCCGTCGAGGTGTGGTTAAACACCATATCAAAAATCAGGCCGATATGACGTTTGTCAGCCTCCGCAATCAACGTCTCCACATCTTCCATGGTGCCAAAGGTCGGGTCAATGGAGAGATAATCCGCCACATCATAGCCATTATCCCGCAGAGGAGATTTGAAAAAGGGAGTCATCCAGATATAGTCCACGCCCAGCATTTTCAGATAGTCCAGTTTTTCGGTGGTTCCCCGAATGTCTCCCAAACCATCTCCGTTGGAATCCCGGAAGGATTTTGTGTAAATCTGATAGACAACTTTGTTCTTAACATCAACCATGGTTAGCCCTCTAGTGATACAATCGTGTCTTCTCCTGCGTGTACAGACTGGCCGGTCAGGAACTGGGCGGTTTGACCTGCGTCCTCGGTGATGACCAGGATCGTGGTGGTGGGATGGCCAGCGGCCTGAATTCTGGCGGGGTCAAAGGTGATCAATTTGTCCCCTGCGCGTACAACATCCCCCTCCTGGACAAAGCAGGTGAATCCGTCGCCGTTCATATCCACCGTGTCCAGGCCGATGTGCATCAAAATTTCCATGCCGTTTGCCAGCTTCATGCCGCAGGCGTGATAGCTGCCCTCCATCACCACGGCAATGACGCCGTCCGCCGGGGCAACCAGCGTGTTGTCCGTGGGCTCAATGGCCAGTCCATCGCCCAGGGCTTTGGAGGAAAAGACCTGGTCGGGTACGTCCGTGATATCAATAACCTTGCCGGAGAGGAAGGCTTTCAGGGCGGTGACGTCCTCTGCCTGCTGATTGTCGGTCACGTCCTCGGTAGAGGTGGTCTCCGCCACATCTGCGGCGATCTCTTTGCCTCCCAATCCCTTTTTCTTGCCAACGATTACGGTCAGGCCGAAGGAGACCCCAACGGCAATGACCATGCAGATGGCGAAGGTGCCCATATAGGCGGGCTGGATGGACAGGATACCGGGCAGACCGCCCACGCCGATGGCATTTGCGGTGGTGCTGGTGGCGGTACAGACAATGGCGGCGCAGGCAGAGCCAATCATGCCGCAGATGAACGGGAACGTGTACTTCAAGTTGACGCCGAACATGGCTGGCTCGGTCACACCCAGGTAGCAGGAGATGCAGGAGGGGACGTTTACCTCCTGTGCGTCGGCGTTCTTGCGCTGGAGGAAGCACATACCCAAAACCGCAGAGCCCTGGGCGATGTTGGACAGCGCGATCATGGGCCATAGCATCGTGCCGCCGAAATCGGCGATGAGCTGCATGTCAATGGCGTTGGACATGTGGTGCAGACCGGTAATGACCAGCGGGGCATAGGCAAAGCCGAAAATCGCACCAAAGACGACCTTGAAGGAGCCGGAAATGCCGGCATACACAACCGATGAGATCGCGGAGCCGATCTTCCAGCCAATGGGGCCCAGAATGAAGTGGGCGGCAATGACGGCCAGGAGCAGGCTGCAGAAGGGGACGACAATCATCGAGACAACCTGGGGACAAATTTTCCGGAAGAATTTCTCCAGATAGACCAGTGAAAACGCGGCCAGAATGGCGGGAATGACCTGGGCCTGATAACCGATCATGTTGACGCGGAAAAATCCAAAGTCCCAATAGGGAATGTCGGCAGCGGCGGTGCTGGCCACGGAGTAGGCGTTCAGCAGCTGACCGGACACCAGCGTCAGACCCAGGACAATGCCCAGCATTTCGGTGGTGCCCATCTTCTTCGTCACCGACCAGCAGATTCCCACCGGCAGCAGGTGGAACACCGCCTCGCCAATCAGCCAGAGGAAGCTGTCCACGCCGGACCAGAACTGGCTCAGGTCACAGAGGGTTTTGGTGCCGTTTTCAAACAGATACAGGCTGTCAATGCAGTTGCGGAAACCCAGAATCAGGCCGCCGGTAATCAGAGCCGGAATCAGCGGGGCAAAGATCTCCGCCAGCGCGCTCATGATGCGCTGCAGGGGATTCTGGTTCTGCTTTGCGGCCTTTTTGACCTGATCTTTGGACACCCCTTCGATTCCGGCCACGGCCACAAAGTCGTTGTAAAAGTCGGAGACGGTGTTGCCAATGATGACCTGAAATTGTCCGGCCTGTGTAAATGTCCCCTTGACGGCTTTCATGGCCTCAATGCCCTGAATATCTGCGTTGCCCGGGTCGTTTAGCACAAAGCGCATTCTCGTCATGCAGTGGGATACGGCTGCAATGTTTTCCTTGCCTCCGACCAGTTGGAGCAATTGCGCCGCGTCTTGTTGATACTTGCCCATGTTGGACCTCCTTGTTCTTTTTGCGGTGGCAGATACTTGTCTGAACATGTTCGTTATCTATGTTATATCATCCTTGTTCAAACAAGTCAACAACTTGTTTGAACAAATTTTAAATTCGGCGTTTCAACAAAAAAATGCCCTTGATTTTTGTCGCATATTACCATATAATAATCTTGTTTAAACAAGAAAGAGACGACGGGAGCGATGCGCAGTGCCGAAAGCGAAGTATGACGCCATTTACCAGAATCTAAAACAGAAAATCGAAGGCCGTGAGTATGCGTATGGGGAACTGCTTCCCTCTGAAAACACGTTGATCACCATGTATCAATGTTCCCGCAACACCATCCGGCGCGCTCTGGCAGGTCTGGCTGAGGAGGGATACGTCCAGCCCATCCACGGAAAAGGGGTTCGGGTCCTCTATCAAAAGGTGGGGCGGGCGATGTTTACGGTGGGGGGGATTGAGTCCTTCCAGGAGACTGCCAAGCGCAACCACCTGTCCGTGGAGACAAAGGTGATCCAGTTCTCTCAGGTTGTGGCGGACGAAGCGTTGGCTGCGGAAACGGGATTTGCGGTGGGGGACGTGTTGTACCAGATTCAGCGGCTCCGCTATTTGGATGGAAAAGCCCTGATTCTGGACATCAATATGTTTCTCTCCAGCCTCGTGCCGAATCTGACGCCGGACATCGCGGAGCAGTCCATTTACCAATATATTGAAAACGAGCTTGGGATGCAGATTGCCACCAGCAAGCGGCAGATCACCGTGGAACACGCCACAGAATGGGACGCGGCGCATCTGGATTTGGGAAATTACAACTGTCTGGCTGTAATTACCGGGCAGACCTTTAACGCGGACGGCGTCATGTTTGAATATACCCAGTCCCGGCACCAGCCGGACTACTTCTGCTTCCAGGATACGGCAATCCGCCGGAAGGTTTAAGATCCGCGCCATCGTGCATTTTTTCGCGGTTCCAGCAGGGCTTAACTCCCCACGGAGTCCCGTTGTATTTGATCCATTTGTCCGCCCCCGTGCCGGGGCGGCGTACAAGGTCATCCGCCATGTGAGGCGGATGGCCTTGTTTGTTGTCTCCCGGTTCATGGGCGGGCTTTTGCCGGGGACGGCCCCTTACCGGCGGGCGGAGCCCCCGGATAAATCGCCGTAAACCGGCGTCGCCAGACCGAAGCCCCCGGAAACGGCCAGAATTTGCCCGGTGACATAGGCGGCTTCGTCGCTGGCGAAGTACACCACGGCTGCCGCCACCTCCTGAGGCGTTCCCATACGGTTCAGCGGCGTGTGCCGGAGAAACAGGTTCTTGAATTCCGCCGTCAGTTTTTTCTCCACCGCGTCGGTGGCCGTCATGCCGGGGAGAACTGCATTGCAGCGGATGTTGTGCCCGGCCTCCTGCACCGCGATCAGCTTTGTCAGGTAGTTGATGGCCGCCTTGCTTGTGCCATAGGCAACCTGTGAAATGTCGGGCACCAGCCCGCCGATAGAGGAGATGTTGATAATGCTGCCGCCGCCCTGAGCGGCCATCTGTTTGGCGGCCGCCTGACCGGCGATAAAGACGCTCCTCAGGTTGAGGGTGACGGTGTCGAGAAACACCTGGGGGTCTGTGTGCCCGAAGTCCAGATCTTTTCCGGGATGGGAGGTTCCGAAATTGTTTACAAGCACATCCAGCCGCCCCGCGTCCGCCACAACCTCCTCCACCATGGTGGCGAAGGTCTCGGGTTCCGTGGCGTCGTTGTATACACACTTGACCCGTCCGCCCCCGGCGTTCAGTTGATCGGCCTCCTCCTGGGCACGATTCAGGTTTCGGGCCGCCATATAAACCGCGGCCCCTTCCCGGGCGCAGGCTTTGACGGCGGCCAAACCGATGCCTCTGGTGGAGGCGGTGATTAAAATGACCTTATCCTTCAATCTCATGGGGAAAACTCCTCTCCTTTTTATGAATGTTTGGAAGCATGCGCACAATGGCTATGCCGGCAACGACGCAAAAAATTTCAACGATCGCTAAGGACTCCATGGAGCGGACGGCGGCGGTGGCGGCTGCTGTTCCATCGGCAACGAGACGCGTGATCCGGTTGGTGAACATGGGCACAAAAACAGCCACCCCAAAGGGGGCCGCCAAATCGCGAAACAGGCCATAGGTTCCCGTTCCGGCGCCGGCCTGACCGGCCGGGGCATCCGAGAGGGCCACCTTCATAAAAATGGTGCTGTTTCCCCCCAGACCAAAGCCCAGAATGCCGAGGGAAAGGGCCATCATCAGGACGGAGGTGTCCGCCGAAAAGAGCAGCATAATGGCGCAGCCGATTCCCGTCAGGGCAAAGGAGCCGGTCAGCACCGCCTTCGGCTCCCA
Organism: uncultured Oscillospiraceae bacterium; assembly: GCA_964456525.1. Classification (GTDB taxonomy): domain Bacteria; phylum Bacillota; class Clostridia; order Oscillospirales; family Oscillospiraceae; genus Onthomonas. The sequence continues at coordinate 6,029 of CAYWAP010000045.1, read as the reverse complement.
CCGGTCAGCCAGCGGCCCCAAAATCACCGCTCCAAGGGACATGCCCAGGTACATAATCGAGATGGCGTAACCGGAAATGACGGTGTTTTGCGGCTGGGTGTAGTTCACAAACACAATCAGATTGGTCATGTTGGCCTGCATCAGCCCCTGGGTGAGGAAAAGGGCCAGAACGGGCAGCACAAAGGCCCGCCGGCGCATAAAGTTCCCCGGCAAAATGGGATGGGCCGCTTTTCTCTCCACCAGAACAAGCCCGATAAACGAGAGGGCGGCGGCGAGGACGGCCCCCAGAAAGGCGGTGGAAGTCCACCCCAGATTTTGCCCAAACGAGGGAACGCACAGGACAAGGCTGAAGAAGATCAGCACCAGAACGGCGCCGGTTCCGTCAAACCCCGCCAGAGAGCCGCGGGCGGACTGGTTTTCGCCCCGGCGGAGCAGGCATACCAGAAAAACCGGCAGGGCGATGGCAACGCATACCCAGATCATAGCCCTCCAACCGTAGGAGGCGATGATCAGCCCGCCCAGCGTGGGGCCAACGATCACAGCCGCGCTGGAGAGGAGCATATAGAGGGAAAACCCCTTGGCCACGGCATTGGGGGGAAATTCCGTGACGATATAGGATAACACAACAGGGGCAATGGCGGCGCTTCCCACTCCGACGATAAACCGGGCCACCATCATAAACAACAAAGACGCTGCCAGTGCGGTGAGCACATTTCCCAGCGTGTAAATGGCGATCCCCAGCAGCAGGGTGGTGCGGCGGCCGATCACATCGCCCAGTTTTCCCAGAATGGGCGCGCAGGCCGCCGTGGACATGGCTTGGGACAGGGCGGTCCAGGTTGTGTTGTTGTAGGCAATGCCGATGTCCTGCACAACAGCCGGCCCCAGCACAGTTGAAAAGCCGCCCACGATCCCCACCAGAAAGGCCGCGAAGGCATAGGGGATAAATCCCTGCATATAGGATTTCGGATGTTTCTCCATGGCCTACCTCCTGAATTTTTTATTTTCGGGCTTAGGCATAGTATGCCCTTCGTCAGGCGTATTATTTATGCTTTTTGGGGCACACTTTACGTACAAGGAGGGCATGCTATGAATCAAACCTTTTTCATCTGCCGGCACTGCGGCAACCTGATCTCCATGATTCGCGACTGCGGCGTTCCCGTGCGCTGTTGCGGCGAAAACATGCAGAAGGTGGAACCGGGAACCACGGACGCGGCCCAGGAAAAGCACGTTCCCGTCTGCCGCGTTCAGGGCAATCGGGTGACGGTGCGCGTTGGCGCCGTGGAGCACCCCATGACCCAGGAACACTATATCGAGTGGGTCTGCCTTCAGACCAGTCAGGGCAGCCAGCACAAACGGCTGAAGCCCGGCGATCCGCCCCAGGCCTGCTTTGCCCTGTGCGAGGGGGACGAGGTGGAAGCTGTGTATGCGTTTTGTAATTTGCATAGCCTCTGGAAGGCTTAGGTTTTGTTTGAGAACTGTCAGCACGCACAAGCGAAAGGAAGGATTATTGTGTCTATCATCAACAAAGAAGTTTCCGACTTTAAGGTATATGCGTTCCACGACAACGATTTTAAGTTTGTCTCCAAGGAGGATGTTCTGGGAAAATGGAGCGTGTTTTTCTTCTATCCGGCGGATTTCAGCTTTGTATGCCCCACGGAGCTGGAAGATCTGGCGGATCGGTATCAGGCGTTCCAGGCTGTGGGCTGTGAGATCTATGCCGTGTCCACCGATACCCACTTTGTTCACAAGGCATGGCATGACGCCTCCGAGCGCATCCGGAAAATCCAGTATCCCATGTTAGCGGACCCCACCCACAAGCTCTCCCGTGATTTCGAGGTACTCATCCCCTCGGACGGGCTGGCCGAGCGGGGCACCTTTATCGTGAACCCTGATGGCAAGATCGTGGGCTACGAAGTGACCGCCGGCAACGTGGGGCGCAACGCGGAGGAACTGCTCCGCAAGGTGCAGGCATGTCAGTTCGTCCACGCCCACGGCGATCAGGTCTGCCCCGCCAACTGGAAGCCCGGCGCGGAAACCCTGAAGCCCAGCCTGGATCTGGTCGGTCAGCTGTGATGAAGGCGTCAATGGATTCCAGCCGGGACAGGCTGTACGATGTCCTTGTGGTGGGGGGCGGCCCCGCCGGGCTGACCGCCGCGCTCTATCTGGCCCGGGCCAAATACCGGGTGCTTGTTCTGGAAAAAGAGCAGTTTGGCGGGCAGATTACCATCACCCATGAGGTGGTGAACTATCCCGGCGTGGAGAGCGCCAGCGGCAAGGAACTGACCGAGACCATGCGCCGTCAGGCGGAGAACTTCGGCGCGGAGTTTCTCATGGCTGAGGCGGAGGCGTTCCACCTGACGGGGGATGTGAAAACCGTTCACACAAACCGGGGGGACTACCAGTGCTTTGGCATCCTGTTGGCCACCGGCGCCCATCCCAGACCCGTTGGCTTCCAGGGCGAGGAGACCTATAAGGGCCGGGGCGTGGCCTATTGCGCCACCTGCGATGGAGAGTTCTTCACGGGGAAAGAAGTGTTCGTGGTGGGCGGCGGCTACGCCGCCGCAGAGGAGAGCGTGTTCCTGACCAAATTTGCCCGCCATGTGACCATTCTGGTGCGCAGTGAAGACTTCTCCTGCGCCGCATCCGTTGCGGATAAGGCAAAAAAACACGAAAAAATCACCGTCCTCACCAATACGGTTGTAGAAGAGGTGGCCGGTGAAAGGGGCTTGAATTATATCCGCTATCGAAATACCGCCACCGGTGAGGTGACGGAATACCGATCTGAGAATGGGGATGCGTTTGGCGTATTCGTGTTTGTGGGCTACGACCCCGCTACCGAGCTGGTCAAGGGGCTGGTGGAGCGGAACGAGCAGGGCTATGTGATCACCGACGCGACCCAGAAAACCAGTGTAGACGGCCTGTACGCGGCGGGAGACGTGTGTATCAAACCCCTGCGGCAGGTGGTCACCGCCACCGGAGACGGGGCCTTGGCCGCCACCGAGCTGGAAAAATACGCCGCAGCTATGCAGCGAAAAACCGGCCTGCACCCCATCCCTCCCAAGCCCAAGGCCCACAAAAAGCCGTCCGCAACGCCTCTGGCAGAGGCGCCAACCGACTCCGGCGATCTCCTCACCCACGACGTGAGGGCCCAGCTGGAGACGGTTTTTGAGAAAATGGACCGGCCTCTGCTGCTGAAGCTATATCTGGATGACCGCCCGGTCTCCCGGGAGTTGGAAGGGTATATGGAGGCGCTGGCCAGACTGTCTGACAAAATTTCGGTTCAGATCGCGGACCGTCAGGCGTCCTCGGAAACCGCTCCCTGTGTGAAGATCTGTCTGGCAGACGGTCAGGAGACCGGGCTGGCCTTCCACGGCGTTCCGGGCGGCCACGAGTTTACCTCCTTTGTGCTGGGGCTTTACAACGCATCCGGCCCCGGACAGGCATTGGATGAGCAGATTCACCGTGAGATCGAAGCAATCCAAAAACCGGTCAACGTTAAAATTTTGGTTTCCCTGGCGTGTACCATGTGCCCCGATCTGGTCGTGGCCGCCCAACACATCGCGGCGGAAAACCCCCATGTGTCCGCTGAGGTATACGATGTCCACCATTTTCAGGGCCTGAAAACTCGCTATCAGGTCGTGAGCGTTCCCTGTCTGGTCATCAACGAGGAGCGGGTGTCCTTTGGACGAAAAAATATCCAGCAGGTGCTGGATATGCTGCGGGAGATATAAAAACGCGGAGGTTTCCCCCTGTTTCCCCCTTGTTTGCCCGGCCCATGGATCGGGGGCGGCAGGCAAGAGGAACCGCCAGGGGATTGCAGCCGCCCGAATATTTGCCCCTTGCCTCCACACGGTGAGATTGAAAAGAGCCGGCCGCGCCCATTGCGCAGCCGGCTCTCTTGCCCATCTGGTTCTCCGGCTTGGCCGGGAGGTCGGTGTTTTCAGACCAGATGGAATTTATCTCTTTTTACTGTGGAGGGACTTCATACGCTGGTCGTTGGAGAGGATACTCTTGCGGAGACGCAGGTGGTGGGGGGTGACCTCCAGCAACTCGTCGTCCGCCAGGAACTCCAGACATTGCTCCAGACTCATCTGTTTGGGCGGCGTCAGGCGCAGCGCATCGTCCGAACCGGAGGCCCGGGTATTGGTCAGCTGCTTCCGTTTGCAGACGTTAATCACAATGTCCTCGTTCTTGGGCGTGCAGCCGACAATCATGCCCTCATAGACATCCACGCCAGCACCAATGAACAGCGTTCCCCGCTGCTGACCGTTGTACAGGCCATAGGTGATGGAAACGCCTGTCTCCGAGGCGATCAGGGAGCCGATGTTGCGGCGCTCCAGTTCGCCCTTGAAGGGGGCATAGGAGTCAAATACGGATGCCATAATGCCCTCGCCCTTGGTTGCGGTCAGGAACTCGTTCCGATAGCCGAACAGGCCCCGGGTGGGAACCAGGAAGTTCAACTTCATACGGTCGCCCACAGGGTTCATATCCAGCATATCGCCCTTGCGCTGGCTCAGCTGCTCAATGATGGAGCCGACGTAGTCTGCGGGGGCGTCAATGACGACCCGCTCGACAGGCTCACACAGCACGCCGTCAATCTTCTGATACAGAACCCGGGGAGGAGATACCTGGAACTCAAAGCCCTCACGGCGCATGGTCTCAATCAGAATTCCCAGGTGCATTTCCCCGCGGCCCGCCACACGGAAGGAATCGGTGGAGTCCTCCATGTCGCTGACCCGCAGAGACACGTCCTTCAACGTCTCCCGATACAGGCGGTCCCGAATTTGCCGGGAGGTGACATATTTCCCGTCACGTCCTGCATAGGGCGAATCGTTGACGGAGAAGGTGATCTCCATGGTGGGGGCGGACACCTTGACAAACTCCAGCGGCTCAATGGCAGCCGGAGAACAGATGGTGTCTCCAATGGTAATGTCCCCAATCCCGGAGAGGGCAATGATATTTCCGGCCTCTGCCCGGCGGCAGGGAACCCGGCTCAGCCCATCGTACTCAAACATGGCGGTGGCCTTAAACTTCTTGGAAACCTGTTCGGGGTCGTGGAAGTTACAGACCTGAATCTCATCATTCTGATTCAGGACGCCCCGCTCAATGCGGCCAATGGCAATGCGGCCCACAAACTCATTATAGTCAATGGAAGATACCAGCATCTGGAACGGCTTGTCTATTTCCACATCGGGCGCGGGAATATAGTCCAAAATGGTGTCAAACAGGGGTTTCAGGCTGGTGCCCGGGACGTCCGGATCCTCCGAGGCGATGCCGGAACGGGCGGAGCAGAACAGGAAAGGAGAGTCCAGCTGCTCATCCGTAGCGTCCAGATCCATAAACAGCTCCAGCACCTCGTCCACAACCTCATGGGTGCGCTGGTCTGGCCGGTCGATTTTATTGACCACAACGATCACTCGATGGCCCAGCTCCAGCGCCCGGGACAAAACGAAGCGGGTCTGCGGCATGGGCCCCTCCGCGGCGTCCACCAGCAGGATGACGCCGTTGACCATTTTCAGGATACGTTCCACTTCACCGCCAAAATCCGCATGGCCCGGGGTGTCAACAATGTTGATTTTCACGTCGTTGTAGTGAACTGCGGTGTTTTTGGCCAGAATGGTAATGCCGCGCTCACGCTCCAGGTCGCCGGAATCCATGACCCGTTCAACGACCTCCTGGTTCTCACGATAAACGCCGCTCTGCTGGAGCATCGCGTCCACCAGCGTCGTCTTGCCATGGTCAACATGGGCGATAATAGCCACATTCCTCAAATTTATCTGTTGCATTGGTGATTGCCTCACTTTATCTTCTTGCATCCGTATTTTACATGATTTCACAGATAGTATTATATACGCTCCGAAGGAAAGTTCAACCATTTTAGAGTCTCCATTGACAAAATTGGCGTTTTCCGTTAAAATGATTTGTTGTTGAGAGATGGTTTTTGACATTTTCCCCATGCCCTCAAAGCACATGGTGCTGCGCCGCCCGGGCAGCGCAATATGTGCCCCGCGTCTCCAAATCTTCGGATA
>CAYWAP010000044.1:0-12936 GCA_964456525.1 uncultured Oscillospiraceae bacterium | reverse complement strand
TTGAGACCGTACTTCTTACGCTCTTTCATGCGAGGATCGCGGGTCAGGAATCCGGCCTTCTTCAGGATGACGCGATACTCAGGGTTCATACCCAGGAGGGCACGGGAGATTCCGTGGCGAATGGCGCCGGCCTGACCGGTAACGCCGCCGCCCTTCACGTTGGCAATCACGTCTACCTTCTCGACGTTATCCGTGGCAACCAGGGGCTGACGAACGATCAGCTTCAGCGTCTCCAGACCAAAATAGTCATCAATGTTGCGGCCATTGATGGTAATGGCGCCGGTGCCGCCCTCGTAGACGCGGACACGGGCAGTGGAAGATTTACGGCGGCCAGTGCCGTAAAGATAAGGCTTCTTGCTCTGATACATATTCATTTACCTCCGATTAGTCAACGACGATGGGCTGCTGTGCTGCATGCTTGTGCTCGGCGCCCTTATAAACGCGCAGGCGGGTCAGGCAGGAAGCGCCGATGCTGTTCTTGGGCAGCATGCCCTTGACAGCGATCTCCATGGCAAACTCAGGGCGCTTGGCCATCAGGGTGCCATACTGGATCTCCTTCAGGCCGCCGGGCCAGCCGGAGTGATGACGATAATACTTCTGCGTCAGCTTCTTGCCGGTCAGAACCGCCTTGTCCGCGTTGATGACAATGACAAAGTCACCGCAGTCAACGTGGGGCGTGAAATCACTCTTGCCCTTGCCGCGGAGAAGGTCAGCAGCCTTCACAGCGGTCTTGCCCAGGGGTTTGCCAGCTGCATCCAGGACGTACCACTTGCGTACAACGTCCTCCTTTTTAGCCATATAAGTGGACATATTCAAACCTCCAAAATGATAACTTCAAAAACGAATGCTGTAAAATACGTGCGCGCTTTGCGAGTGGGAGGGCACAAATCCGCGCAGGCTTATTTATAGCACATCCCTCGGGAAGTGTCAACACAAAATTTAATTTAGCTGGACAATTACTCTCGTATCCTTTTATTTTCTCCGTTTTTCTCTTGATAGCTCACTTTCGATTTTTTCAAATTTCCGAGCTGCCGACGCATCCCTCTATTCCCAGGCCCCGGAGCCGCCCAGTCAGGCGGCTCCCTTCCCCCCGTTTCCCTGGTCCCCATCTTCCCAAGGGTACGTTTTTATGCTAAAATGGGACAAATTGCAACAGGAGTTGACTTCCATGAAAACACCGGAAGAGGTCTGGAATATCATCCGCGCATTGAAAGAACTGTATCCAGACGCCCTTTGTTCCCTACAATATGAGAAAGACTACGAACTGCTCTTTGCCGTTCGCTTATCCGCCCAGTGTACCGACGCCCGGGTGAACCAGGTAACCCCCGCCCTGTTTGAACGCTTTCCCACGCTGGAGGCCTTTGCCCAGGCGGATCCCGCCGAAGTGGCCCAATACATCCATTCCTGCGGTTTTTACAACGGAAAAAGCCGGGATCTGGTCGGCTGCGCCCAAATGCTTCTCCGGGATTACGGCGGCAGGGTTCCCAGCGCAATGGATGATCTGCTCCGTCTTCCAGGCGTTGGCCGAAAGACGGCCAACCTGATCCGCGGGGACATTTTCAACGCGCCGGGCAGCGTGGTCTGTGACACCCACTGCATCCGGATCACCGGCCGTCTTGGCCTGAGCGACGGCACCAAAGATCCCGCCAAACTGGAACCCCAGCTGCGGGCCATTTTGCCGCCGGAGGAATCCAACAATTTCTGTCATCGCATGGTGCTCCACGGCCGGGATGTCTGCACGGCCAGACGGGCCAAATGTGAAATCTGCCCCCTTTGCGAGTGGTGTACCCACTTCCAGACACAGGGGAAAGGGGCCTGATGGGTTGCCGCTCCGATGCCGGCAGGCAGTCTATCCCGCCAGTACGGGAAGCCCCCCAACAGAAACAGGCTGCGGGATGTGGGAAATCGTTCTAAGAACCCGCAGCATACCCCCTCACACCCTGCCAAACCGGAGAGAGGCGGCCTCCGGCTTGTTCTTGTCATTTAAAGGGCTGTGTAGTATAATAAGCACGAACAATGGGCGGCTTATTTGACAAATTCCGATTTTATGACAGCTCCGGCAGGTCTGGCCGCAGCCCCATGAAAACCGGCGGAAAGGTGGCGATCATATGGCCTTTGTCCATCTCCATGTGCATAGTGAATACTCCCTTTTGGACGGCGCGTGCCGGATCTCCGGACTGGTAAAACGGGTAAAGGAGTTGGGACAGACCGCCGTCGCCATCACCGACCACGGCAACATGTATGGCGTGGTCGATTTTTACAGAGCCTGCAAGGCCGAGGGCATCAAGCCCATTATCGGCTGTGAAGTCTATGTGGCGCCCAGAACCCGCTTTGACAAGGTCCGCGAACTGGATGGGGACGCCCGCCATCTGGTTCTGCTGTGCGAAAACGAGCAGGGCTACCGCAACCTGTCCTATCTGGTCTCCCAGGCCAATATAGAGGGGTTTTACAACCGCCCCCGGATTGATTTGGATCTCCTGCGGCAGTATCACGAGGGCATCATCGCCCTGTCCGCCTGTCTGGCTGGTGAAATTCCCCGGCGTCTGCGAAAGGGCGACTATGAGGGAGCGAAGGCCCACGCCCTGATGATGGCCGAGATCATGGGAGAAGATCATTACTATCTGGAGATGCAGGATCAGGGCATTGGCATTGAGCAGGAGGTCAACGCCGGGATTTTGCGCCTTCACCGGGAAACCGGCCTGCCGCTGGTGGTGACGAACGACGCCCACTACCTGACCCGGGAGGACGCACAGGCTCAGGACGTGCTGATGTGCGTCCAGATGGGCAAAACTCTGGATGACCCGAACCGGATGCGCTTTGAGACAGACCAGTTTTATATCAAGAGCGAGGCGGAGATGGCCGCCCTGTTTCCCGATCACCCCGAGGCGCTGGAGAACACAGCCGCCATCGCCGAGCGCTGCAATGTGGAATTTGAATTCGGCCATTACCACCTGCCGGAATTCCAATATCCTGAGGGGTATGACGCGGACAGCCTGTTCCATACTCTCTGCGAGAACGGCTATCAGAAGCGCTATCCCCACAACCCCGAGGGGTATCATGACCGTCTGGTCTATGAGATGGACATGATTAAGTCCCTGGGGTTTGTGGATTACTTCCTCATTGTGGCGGATTTTGTGGGCTACGCCAAAAGCGTGGACATTCCCGTCGGGCCCGGGCGGGGCAGCGCCGCCGGATCTATGGTGGCTTACTGCCTGGAAATCACCGATGTGGACCCCATGCAGTACGGCTTATACTTTGAGCGCTTTCTCAACCCGGAACGGGTCACCATGCCCGATATTGATATGGATTTCTGCTACCGCCGCCGCTCGGAAGTCATTGAATACGTCCAGCGCAAGTACGGCGCCGACCATGTCGCCCAGATCGTTACCTTTGGCACCATGCTGGCCAAAGGCGTCATCCGGGACGTAGGCCGGGTGATGGGCTTCCCCTACGCGGAGATGGATCAGATTGCCAAGCTGGTGCCCAACACGCTGCACATCACGCTGGACGACGCGCTGAAAATCTCCTCCGAACTGCGGGAAAAATACGAAAACGACCCGCGGATTCACGAGCTGATCGACATCTGTAAAAAGATCGAGGGCATGCCCCGCCACGCCTCCAAACACGCCGCAGGCGTGGTCATCACCCGCCGGCCGGTATACGATTATGTGCCGCTGGCCCGCAACGATGAGAGCATTGTCACCCAGTATATTATGACCACCCTGGAGGAGCTGGGCCTGCTGAAGATGGACTTTTTGGGCCTGCGGAACCTGACCATCCTGGACGACGCCCAAAAGCTGATCCGTCTGCGGGAGCCGGATTTTGACATCCACAGGATTCCGGAGGACGACGCAGACGTCTTCAAGATGCTTCAGGACGGCCGCACCGCCGGCGTGTTTCAGATGGAATCTGCCGGCATGACCAACGTGTGTGTTCAGATGAAGGCATCCAGCATTGAGGATCTGACCGCGATTGTGGCGCTGTACCGCCCCGGCCCCATGGAATCCATCCCCAAATTCATCGCCAGTAAGCTGGACCCTAAAAAAGTTACCTATCTGCACCCCTCTCTGGAGCCGATCCTGTCCGTCACCTATGGCTGCATCGTCTATCAGGAACAGGTGATGATGATCTTTCAGCAGCTGGCGGGGTACTCTCTGGGGGGCGCGGACATGGTGCGCCGGGCCATCTCAAAAAAGAAAGCCAAGCAGATCGAACAGGAGCGCAACGCCTTTATCTATGGCGATGCGTCCCGGGGCATCAAGGGCTGCGTGGCCAACGGCATTCCCGAGGCCACCGCTCAGGCCATTTACAACGACATTTACGACTTCGCTAACTACGCCTTTAACAAGGCCCATGCGGTCTGCTACGCCATCGTGGCCTACCAAACGGCGTATTTCAAGTGTCACTATCCCAGGGAGTACATGGCGGCGCTGCTGACCAGCGTGCTGGATTCTTCCGGAAAAGTGGCAGAATATATCGCGGAATGTAAGGATATGGGCATCCAGCTGCTGCCTCCGGATGTAAACGAGTCCGGCGCGGACTTCACCGTGGTGGAAGACGGCATCCGCTTCGGTCTGGTTGCCGTGAAAGGGGTTGGCCGGGGGCTGATCGAAAAACTGGTGGCAGAGCGGACGGAACACGGCCCGTTCACAGGCTTTCAGGACTTTTGTGAGCGTATGTTTGACAAAGATCTGAATCGCCGCGCCCTGGAAAACCTGATTCGCTGCGGCGCTTTTGACCGTATGCACCACCGCCGAAGCCAGCTGGTTCACGTCATGGGGCCTGTCATGGATGGCATTGCCAACGCCAGAAAACGCAATCTGGAGGGCCAGTTTGACCTGTTTGGCGGCATGGAGGAGTCGGAAGGGGTTCCCGAGGTTCCCATGCCAAATCTTCCCGAATTTTCCAAGCAGGAGCTGATGGCCATGGAGCGGGAGACGACCGGCCTGTATCTCACCGGGCATCCCATGGATGAATACCGCTCCTATGCTAAGAAGAGCGGCGCCGCCCCCATTGGCGCGGTGATCGGCGACTTTTCCCAGGAGGGCGGCCCGGCCCAATACCACGACGAGCAGCGCATTCGCCTCGCCGGTATCGTCACCACTGTGCGCCGCAAGACCACCAAAAACAACTCCCTCATGGCCTACGTCACCCTGGAGGACGACACCGGCTCCATGGAAATGCTCTGCTTCTCCCGGACGCTGAGCGACTCGGGAAACCTCCTCCTGGAGGGAACCCCGGTTCTGGCCGAGGGCCGCATCTCCGTCCGGGATGAAAAGGACCCCCAGCTGATGGTGGACCGCCTGTTCTCCCTGACCACCCCCGTGGCCCCCATGCAAAGGGGCGCGCTCCCCGGCAACGGCGCCCGGACCGCTGCACCCCCGCCGGAAGCGCCCCAGGCCAGCCGGATTTATGTGCAGGTGCCGTCCCTGGACGACGCAAAGGTGAAAAAAATCCGGCAGTACCTGATCATGTTCCCCGGCAGCCAGCAGCTGGTCGTCTGCTGCGCGGACACGAAAAAGCGCTTTGGCATCCCCTGCTGGATTCACCCCTCGCTGGTTCAGGCGCTGAAAAAATTGTTAGGAGAGGGCTGTGTGGTGGTAAAATAAAAATAACTTATGCCCACAGCCGTTTCCAAAGAGGCCAGCGCCGCCCGGAAACAGCCGGGAAGGGCCTTTCAAACCTCTTTTCCCCCACATCTGAGATCGACATGGAAAACTTATGAATGAAAAACTGAATCAACACCTTCAAGCGACAAAAGAAAAACTCCAACGTCCCAAAGAAAGCGTCTTTAAGCGGATTGCCAAAATCCTGACCCACCGGCTGAGTCTGGGTCTGATTATGCTGGGAATCCAACTGGCATTCTATGTGCTGGTTCTGCTCTTTTTCCAGCGGTATTTTGTGCATATTTATCTTGCGCTGGGCGTCTTGTCCATCTTTGTGGTGCTGGGCATTGCCTCCAAGCGCAGCCACCCGGATTACCGCACCGGTTGGCTTCTGGCAATCATGGCCATGCCGGTGTTCGGCAGCCTGTTTTACGTCTTCTTCGGCGGCAGCCGGATCACCCGTCGGGAGCGAAAGCGTCTGGCCCGAATTGCCGAATTAATCCCCCAGCGGCAGAAAGAAAACGAGCAGATGGTCAACGGCCTGAGCCGCGCCCACGTGTCGGCGGGCAACCAGGCCCGCTATCTGCTGCGCACCAGCAACTGCCCGCCCTATGTACACACCCGGACGGAATATCTGCCCACGGGGGAGATCTACTTCCGCCGCATGCTGGAGGAACTGCAAAAGGCGGAGCGTTATATCTTTCTGGAGTACTTCATCTTAAAAGAAGGGGTCATGTGGAACACCGTTTTGGACCTTCTGGAGGAAAAGGCGAAGGCCGGTGTGGATGTGCGGGTCCTCTATGACGACATCGGATGCCTGTTCACCCTTCCCAAGCGCTACGCCAAAACCCTGGAGGCCCGGGGGATTGCCTGCGCGGTCTTTAACCCCTTTGTGCCGGTGGTGAATCTGCGCCTGAATAACCGGGACCACCGGAAGCTGTGCATCATTGACGGCAAGGTGGGCTTCACCGGCGGTTTGAACCTCTCAGATGAATATATCAACCAGTGGGAGCGCTTCGGCCACTGGAAGGATACCGGCATTTTGCTGGAGGGGGCCGCGGTTCAGAATTTTGTCATTATGTTCCTGTCCATGTGGGACTTTGCCACTGGGGTGGATGAGAATTTTGAGACCTTCCTCCCCACAGGGGGGTGGATGGAGCACATCCCCTCGGACGGCATCGTGCAGCCCTATGACGCCAGTCCTTTGGCGGAGGAACCGGTGGGCGTGGGCGTGTATATGAACCTCATCAACCACGCCAAACGCTATCTCTATGTGACGACGCCCTACCTGGTTCTGGACGACGCGATGATGAACGCCTTTTGCCGGGCCGCCCTCAGCGGCGTAGATGTGCGTATCATCACCCCCCATATCCCGGACAAGCGCTATGTGTTTGAGCTGACGCGGGCAAATTACCGGCCCCTTCTGGAGGCGGGTGTCCGCATTTACGAATATACCCCGGGCTTTATTCACGCCAAAACCTTTGCGGTGGACGATGAATACGGCGTGGTGGGCACCATTAATCTGGATTACCGCAGCTTGTACCTGCATTTTGAAGACGGTGTCTGGATGTATCGAAGCAGCGCCATTCAGGCTGTGCGCGACGATTTTCTCCAGACGCTGGAGGTTTGTCAGGAGGTTCATCTGGAGGAGGCCAGCCGCCCGATCGGCGCGCTGAAGCAGCTCTATCGATCCATCCTGCGCATTCTCGCGCCCCTGCTGTGAGGGGCGTCTCTCCCCCTGCGTTCCATTCCAAAGGAGAATGATGATATGAAACTGATGGTTCTTGACGGCAACTCCCTTGTCAACCGCGCCTTTTACGGCGTCAAACCCCTGACGACCCGGGACGGCCTTTACACCAACGCGATTTTTGGATTTCTGAACATTCTGACCAAGTTACTGGACGAGGAACAGCCGGACAGCCTGTGCGTCACCTTTGACCGCAAGGCCCCCACCTTCCGCCATCAGATCTATGACCAGTACAAAGCCAATCGCCACGGTATGCCGGAGGAGCTGGCTCAGCAGATGCCCATTCTCAAAGAGGTTCTGGACGCCATGCGCATCCCCCGCTATGAACTGGACGGCTGGGAGGCCGACGACCTGATCGGCACCATTTCCCGAACCTGCGAGGGGGCGGGCTGGACCTGCGTCATCGTCACCGGGGACAAGGATTCCCTCCAACTGGTGACCGACCAGACCACCGTCAAACTCATCACCTCCCGCAAGGGCCAAACGGACGCCAAAGACGTCACCCCGGCGGTGTTTCAGGCGGAGTACGGCTTTGCGCCAAAGAACCTCATCGACCTGAAGGCCCTGATGGGGGACAGCTCTGACAACTACCCGGGGGTGAAGGGCATTGGAGAAAAGACCGCCAAAATGCTGATTCAGAACTACGGCTCTGTGGAGGAGATTTACGAACACTTTGGCGACATCCCCCTGAAGCCAGCCCAGCGCAAAAAGCTGGACGAGGGGCGGGAGGACGCCAAACTGAGCTATGATCTGGCCACCATCCGCTGCGACGCGCCCATAGATTTCGACCCGGCGGATAACCGCCGCCAGGACATTAAGAAAGCGGAGCTGTATGACCTGTTTTTAAAACTGGAATTTTCCAAAATGATCGATAAATTTGACCTGCGCCCCTCTACGGAGGAGGTTTTGCCCCAGCAGGAGGAACCGTCCTCACAGGTGGAACTCGTAGAGGTGGTGTCCTCCCTTCAGATGGAGCTGATCTATGACAAGTGGGAGAGCGCGGAATGCGTCACCGTGTTGCCCTTACCCGATTTGAGCGGCGTCGCCGTCAGCGTGGAGGAGGGGGAAACCGAATGGCTCTACGACATCCGGAGGGACCGCTATACGGGAGATTATGATGAGGTTCTCCGCCATCTGTTCTCGGATAAGGTGAAGAAAAACGCGCACTGCGTCAAGGAGCTGTGCCGCTCCCTGTTGGAGCGGGGCCTTCCCACAGAGGGTTTTGTCTTTGACACAGCCATCGCCGCCTATCTGCTGGAACCAGCTGCGGGCAGCTATGATCTGGATAAGCTGGCCATGCACTATTTCCAAAAGGACATGGAGGCAAACACCCATCTCAAGCAGCAGGACGATTACAAGGCCCTGCTAGAGGGCCAAAAGGCCCGGGTAGCCTGGTACGAGTCCACCTCCCTCATTGAGGCTCTGCGGGAAGAGCTGACCCCCCAGTTGGAGGAATACGGGCTGATGCAGGTGTTTCAGCAGGTCGATCTGCCCCTGTGCCCGGTGCTGGCGGAGATGGAACAGGCCGGTTTTCGGATTGACCAGGACGCGCTGCGCGAATTTGGCGCCATGCTGGCGGAGGGCATTGCCCTCGCCCAGAAGGACATCTTCGCCTACGCGGGCGAGGAATTCAACATCAATTCCACCCAGCAGCTGGGCCACATTCTCTTTGAAAAACTGGGGCTTCCCGCCTATAAAAAGACCAAGCGGGGCTACTCCACCAACGCGGAGGTGTTGGAAAAACTCAGCGGCCATCACCCCATTGTGGCGCGGATTCTGGAGTACCGTAAGCTGACCAAGCTGAAATCCACCTATGTGGACGGCCTGAGCAAAGTCATCGGGCCAGACGGCCGGATTCACACCAGCTTCCAAAACACGGTCACCGCCACAGGGCGTCTTTCCTCGGCGGAGCCAAACCTGCAAAATATCCCGGTCCGCACCGAACTGGGTGCGCAGATGCGAAAAATGTTCATCGCCGGCCCGGGAAACGTGCTGGTGGACGCCGACTACTCCCAGATCGAATTGCGGCTGTTGGCCCACATCGCCGGCGATGAGAATATGATTGCGGGCTTCCAGTCCGGTGCGGATATTCACGCCCTGACCGCCTCCCAGATTTTCGGCGTCCCCATTGAAATGGTGACCAAACAAATGCGTTCCTCCTGTAAGGCGGTGAACTTCGGCATCGTTTATGGCATTTCCGAGTTCTCCCTGGCGCAGGATATTGGGGTCAGCCGCCCGGAGGCCAAGGCCTATATGGAGCGGTATTTCGCCCGTTACCCCGGCATCCGGGCCTATCAGAAACAGGTGGTGGAGCAGGCCAAAGAGGATGGCTACGTCTCCACCCTGATGGGCCGCCGCCGCTGGCTGCCCGAATTGAAGAGCAGCAAATACGCCGTTCGGACCTCTGGCGAGCGCATGGCCATGAACATGCCCATTCAGGGCACTGCCGCCGACATTATCAAGCTGGCCATGATCCGGGTGCAGGAGCGCCTGATCCGGGAGGGCTTTCAGGGCCGTCTGGTGCTTCAGGTTCACGACGAGCTGATCGTTGAATGTCCGGAGTCGGAGGGGGAAGCCGTCGCCAAGCTGCTGGAGGAGGAGATGGAAAACGTCATCCAACTGCGCGTCCCTCTCATCGCAGAGGCCAAGGTGGGACACAGCTGGTCGGACGCCCATTAAGCGGGAGGACGGGCACAGCGGCCGCTCGTTCCCTCCACCACTTTCATCCCACGTGAAAGACTTTATTTGCGATTTGAGGAGCCAATTATGAATTTTGTACCCTACAACGCCACCATTGCGAAAAAAGAGCCCGTAGCATACCGGCTGGTTCCCATGGATCGGGAGCTGGCCGTCCAGGTGGCAGAAATTGAAAAACAGAATTTTTCCCACCCCTGGACCCTGCCGATGCTTCAGGACGCGCTGGATGATATGCTGACTTCCTACATCTGTGCCCTGGGAGAAAACGGCGTGGTCATGGGTTATGCCGGAATTACCGTCGTAGCAGGCGAGGGCTACATCAACAATGTAGCGGTCCGGCAGGAGTACCGCCGGCAGGGCATCGCTTCCCAGCTTCTGGAGGTATTTCTCCGCTTTGCCAGGGCCCATCAACTGGCGTTTATCACGCTGGAGGTCCGCGCATCCAACACCCCGGCCAAGCAGCTCTACATGAAGCACGGCTTTGCCCAAGTGGGCCGCCGAAAAGACTATTACGACAACCCGAAAGAGGACGCCATCCTCATGACTTGCACCTTTGAATCCAATACAGACGGGAGTGAAAACACTTGATTATACTTGCTGTTGAAACCTCCTGCGACGAAACGGCGGTGGCCGTGGTTCGGGATGGCCGAACCGTCCTGTCCGATGCCATTGCATCCCAAATTGACATGCACACTATTTACGGCGGCGTCGTGCCGGAAATCGCCTCCCGAAAGCATCTGGAAGCCATTTATGCCCTGACGGATCAGGCCATTGCAGAGGCGGGCATTACCCGCAGCGAGATTGACGCCGTGGCCTGTACCTATGCCCCCGGGCTGATTGGGGCCGTGCTGGTGGGTGTCAATTTCGCCAAGGGCCTGTCCTATGGCCTGGGTGTCCCCCTGATTCCGGTACACCATGTCCGGGGACACATTGCCGCCAACTACATCACCCACCCCGATCTGGAGCCGCCTTTCCTGTGCCTGTGCGTCTCCGGCGGAAATACGTTAATCGTGGACGTTCGGGACTATACCGAGTTTCACCTGCTGGGCGCCACCCGGGACGACGCAGCCGGAGAATGCTTTGACAAAGTGGCCCGTGTGTTGGGAATCGGGTATCCGGGGGGCGGCCCGATGGACCGTCTGAGTCAGGGGGGAGACCCCGCTCGATATCCCCTTCCCCGCTCCAGCGTCAGCGGCGCGCCCCTGGATATGTCGTTCTCCGGCCTGAAAACCGCCGCGCTGAACCTGATTCACAACGCCCAGCAGAAAGGGGAAGCGCTGGAGCTGCCTTCATTTGCCGCCAGCTTTGCCCAGGCGGTGTCGGATGAGCTGGTGCCGCGAACCATGGCCGCCGCAAAGGCCCTGGGTTACGGCAAAGTGGCGGCGGCAGGGGGTGTGGCGGCCAACTCCACCATCCGCCGGGACCTGGAACGGGCCTGCGAACAGAGCGGCGACCGGCTTTTTCTGCCAGAACTCTCTCTTTGCGGGGATAACGGCTCCATGATTGGCTGCCAGGGCTATTACGAATACCTGGCCGGGCGGCGCGCCGGAATGGATTTGAACGGTTACGCAAATATGGACATCGGATTGTGAAAGGAAGCGCCCCCTGTTATGAGTAAACAGAAAGTTCTGTCCATGCTGCGGCAATCGGGGGAATCGGGGCTCTCCGGAGAAGTGATGAGTCAATCCCTCGGCATCAGCCGCACCGCCATCTCCAAGGCGGTGAACCGCTTGCGTCAGGATGGATATCAAATTGACGCCGCGCCCAAACGGGGCTACCGGCTGGTTGCCTCCCCCGACCGCCTGACGGAGGGGGAAATCCGCCCCTGGCTCCACACAGATCTTGTGGGCCGGGATCTGCAGGTGTTTCAGACCATTGACTCCACCAATAATTACCTGAAAAGCCATGCTGCCAGCGTTTCGGACGGCGCCGTCGTGGTGGCCAACGAGCAGACCGGCGGGCGCGGACGCCGGGGGCGCACCTTCCAGTCCCCGAAGGACACTGGCATCTATATGAGCGCCCTTGTGCGCCCCAACCGGTCCCCGGCGGAGGCGCTGGACTTCACCGCCTATGTCGCAGTGGCCATCTGCGAGGGAATCGAGGCGGCAACGGGGCTGAAACCCGGCATCAAGTGGACCAACGACATTGTGCTGGGTGGCAAAAAAGTATGTGGAATTTTGACAGAAATGTCCATAGAGGGCGAGAGCGGCCTGCTGCAATCCATTGTCACCGGCATCGGCGTCAACGTGAACCAGCAGGAGGACGACTTCCCGGAGGACATCCGCACCATTGCCGGTTCCCTGGCAATGGTGGCCGGGCAGAGGGTTCACCGGGGACGTTTGGCGGCAGAACTCATCAACGCCCTGGATCGCATGTATCGCGACTGGCTCCGGGGCGGCGGCGACTATCTGGAGCGCTACCGCAGCGCCTGCCTGACGGTGGGCCGGGATGTGAAGCTCCTCCGGGCAGACGGCGCGGTGGACGAAGCCTTCGCCGAGGGCATTGACGACGATTTTGGACTGATTGTCCGTCACCCAGACGGCCACTTGGAGAAAATCTGCTCAGGTGAGGTCAGCGTCCGCGGCCTTTGGGGATACGTGGATGGTTAAGTGTGCAGGGCCGGGGGCGCGGGCAGCAAAGCTGATATTCAAAAAAGAATCCGTTGAATCACAGTTAAATTTTTCCCTTAAAAGTTAAAAAACGGTCAATAGAAAAGTACCGTTCCTATTGCTACAATGATGATAGAGATGAACTGCAAGGGAGATCGAAATATATGAAAATACATGAGAGGATTCGCGAACGCCGCTTAGCTAAAAGTTTTACACAAGAACAAGTTGCAAATTATTTGGGCGTCACTGCTCCTGCGGTTAATAAATGGGAAAAAGG
>CAYWAP010000043.1:0-13522 GCA_964456525.1 uncultured Oscillospiraceae bacterium | reverse complement strand
GTCAGTATGGCATATAGCAAAGCATGAACAGTGCAGAAGGCAGATGCCATGATAAAGCCCGTTGTGAAAGCATATGGGCGAAGATGAAATTCGAACTCCCCTATGCCCGTCATGATACGGAAACCATGACCACGGATGAATCTTGACAAAATCACTTTTTCAACAAACAGAGGCCCCCGACCGCAAAGAGTCGGGGGCCTCCTCGTATTTTCCTGTGAGAAAATTACTTCTCGTTATACAAAGCGCCCAACTTCGTCAGATGCTCATAGCGGGCCTTTGCAGTGGCTTCGGACTTCTCGAACAGCTTTTCAGCGCGCTCGGGGAAGCTGCGGGTCAGGCCGGAGAAGCGGGCCTCGCCCATCATGAAGTCACGATAACCCGGCTTGGGCTCCTTGGAGTCCAGCGTGAAGGGCTTCTCAGCAGCGGGGTTGAAGCGGAACAGGTTCCAGTAGCCGCAGGTCACAGCCTTCTTCATCTCCTGCTGGCAGTTGGTCATGCCGCCCTTGATGGAGTGCAGCTCGCAGGGGCTGTAGCCAATGATCAGAGAGGGACCGGGATATTCCTCGGCCTCGACCATTGCCTTAATGCACTGCGCGGGGTTCGCACCCATGGCAACCTGGGCCACATAGACGTAACCATACTGCATCTGAATCTCAGACAGGGACTTCTTGGCAATTTCCTTGCCAGCAGCCGCAAACTGAGCCACAGCGCCGATATTGGTGGACTTGGAAGCCTGACCGCCGGTGTTGGAGTAGACCTCCGTGTCGAAGACGAAGATGTTGATGTCCTCGCCAGAAGCCAGAACATGGTCAACACCGCCGTATCCGATGTCGTATGCCCAGCCGTCGCCGCCGAAGATCCAGCAGGACTTCTTGTTCAGATAGTCCTTCTGTGCCAGGATATCGTCTGCTCCTGCGGCTTCCAGCGCTGCGATCAGGGCCTTGGTGGGCGCCTGGTTCTTAGTGGAGGAGTTGTAGGTCTCCAGCCATGCCTGGGCAGCCGCCTTGACATCGGCATTCGTCTCAGCCAGCGCCTCGACCTTTGCCCGCAGCGAATCGCGGATGACCTTCTGGCCGGTGTAGATACCAAAGCCGTGCTCTGCGTTGTCCTCAAACAGGGAGTTTGCCCATGCCGGACCCTTCCCCTCTTTGTTAACCGTGTAGGGAGAGGTTGCGCCGGTGCCGCCCCAGATCGAGGAACAGCCGGTAGCATTGGAAATATACATGCAATCGCCGAAGAGCTGCGTCAGCACGCGGGCATAAGTGGACTCGGCACATCCAGCGCAGGAGCCGGAGAACTCAAGCAGAGGCGTGTTGAACTGGGAACCCTTGACCGTGGTATCCACCAGCTCTTCCTTGACGGAAACCTTGTCCACGCAGTAGTCGAAAACGGGCTGCTGATCCAGCTGGGAGGCCAGAGGCACCATCTTCAGGCTCTTGGTGGGGCAGGCGCCAACGCACACGCCGCAGCCCATGCAGTCCAGCGGGGAGACGGCCAGAGCAAACTTGTACTTGCCCTTACCGGCGCCGACCTTAAAGTCGATCATCTTGGTGTTGTCGGGAGCCGCTGCCTGCTCGGCCCCATCCAGAGCATAGGCACGGATCGTGGCATGGGGGCAGCAGAAGGTGCACTGGTTACAGGCAACACACTTATCCGGCGTCCACTCGACCACGTTGACCGCCACGCCGCGCTTCTCGTAGGCGGAAGCGCCGTTGGGGAAGGTACCGTCCGCCATGGCCTCAAACGTGGAGACAGGCAGGCTGTAGCCATTCATCGCGTTGACAGGCTCCATCACTTCCTTAACCAGCTTCACGGTATCGGGACGGCCCGTCAGTTCCGGCGCGGGAGCATCGGGTTCGGGATTGGCCCAGGACTCGGGGATCTCGCACTTGACGAAGGCGGTAGCACCGGCGTCAATGGCGTCCCAGTTCTTCTGGACGACGTCCCGGCCCTTCTTCAGGTAGGAGTGCTCAGCGGCGTCCTTCATGTACTTGATGGCGTCCTCTGCGGGCAGCACCTTGGCCAGGGCGAAGAAAGCGGACTGCAGCACGGTGTTGGTGCGCTTGCCCATGCCAACCTTGGCGGCCAGGTCAATGGCGTTGATCATGTACACGTTGATCTTGTGATCGTAGATGTACTTCTTGGCGTCAGCAGACATCTGCTTTTCCAGCTCGGCAAAGTCCCACTGGCTGTTGATCAGGAAGGTACCGCCGTCCTTGATGTCGTTGACAATGGGGAAATGCTTGGTGATATAAGAGGGGTTGTGGCAGGCCACAAAGTCTGCCTTGTTGATGTAGTAGGGAGAGCGGATGGGCTTATCGCCAAAACGCAGGTGGGAAACCGTCACGCCGCCGGTCTTCTTGGAGTCATACTGGAAGTATGCCTGGACATACTTATCCGTGTGGTCGCCGATGATCTTGATGGAGTTCTTGTTTGCACCCACCGTGCCGTCGCCGCCCAGGCCCCAGAACTTGACCTCAACCGTGCCTTCCGCAGCGGTGTTGGGCGAGGGTTCCTCCGGCAGGGACAGATACGTGACGTCGTCGTTGATGCCGACGGTGAAGTGCTCCTTGGGCTCGTCCTTCTCCAGCTCCTTGTAAATGGCAAAGACGGAGGAGGGAGGGGTATCCTTGGAGCCCAGGCCGTAACGGCCGCCGACCACCTTGACATCCGTTCTGCCGGCCTTGGACAGGGCAGCGACAACGTCCAGATACAGAGGCTCACCCAGAGAGCCAGGCTCCTTGGTGCGGTCCATAACGGCGATCTTCTTCACCGTCTCGGGAATGGCGGCGAGCAGGTGCTTGGCGGAGAAGGGACGATACAGATGGACGTTAATCATGCCGACCTTTTCGCCCCGTGCAACCTTGTAATCGACCACTTCGCTCATGACGTCGTTAAAGGAGCCGATGGCGATGATGACGTTTTCCGCATCGGGAGCGCCGTAATAGTTGAAGAGCTTATAGTCGGTGCCCAGCTTCTCGTTGATCTTGTTCATGTACTTCTCGACAATGTCGGGAACTGCGTCATAGAACTTGTTGCAGGCCTCACGGTGCTGGAAGAAGATGTCGTCGTTCTCGTGAGAGCCGCGGGTGACGCCGTGGGCGGGATTCAAAGCGTGGTCGCGGAAGGCCTGAACCGCGTCCATGTTCACCATGTCAGCCAGATCCTTATAATCCCAAACGGACAGCTTCTGGATCTCATGAGAGGTGCGGAAGCCGTCGAAGAAGTTCAGGAAAGGAACGCGGCCTTCAATGGCAGCCAGATGGGCCACCGGAGCCAGGTCCATAACCTCCTGAGGATTGGCCTCGGCCAGCATGGCAAAGCCGGTCTGACGGCAGGCCATGACGTCCTCGTGATCGCCAAAAATGTTCAGCGCCTGAGTGGTCAGGGCACGGGCGGCCACGTGCAGCACGCCGGGCAGCAGCTCGCCTGCGATCTTGTACATATTGGGGATCATCAGCAGCAGGCCCTGAGAGGCGGTGTAGGTGGTGGTCAGGGCGCCGGCGGCCAGAGAGCCGTGGACGGTACCTGCCGCACCGGCCTCAGACTGCATCTCAACGACCTTGACGGGATTGCCAAAAACATTCTTTTGGCCGTGCGCAGCCCACTGATCGACATAGTCTGCCATGGGGCTGGAGGGAGTGATGGGGTAGATGCCGGCAACTTCGGTAAATGCATAGGAGACCCATGCAGCCGCATTGTTAGCATCCATGGATTTCTGTTTTCTAACTACCATGATTGTTCGTTTCCTCCTTAACATTATTAGAATCCCTGTTGGGGAAGGCTATTCTAACGGATTAATGATACCAGTTTTTTATCCAATTGTAAATAAGAACTTTGTGAAAAAGTAGGCAAAATGCTTTGGTAAGTTTAGACTAACCACCTGTTTGTTAGTAAAAACCTCCAAAATTTGCTAAGAATGGCGTGCCGGGCGGGTTCTGCGCCCCCTTTGAAAAAATAAGCCCCCCAGCTGCCTGCAAGCCGCAGCTGGGGGTGAAGGTTCGGGAGGATTTCTCCCTCAAACGATCTGTTCCTGTTGTTCCAGGTCCGTCAAATATTTCTTCAGCATGCCAAGGGCGTACTGTACCGCGCCGCGGCGGATCTCCGAGCGCTCATGGCCCAGCCCCTCCGGCTTGTGAACCACGGTATGGGTCCCGTCCGTCAGCGCAAGGTATACGCATCCCACCGGGTTCCCCCGCTCGTCGGAGTCCGGCCCGGCCACGCCGGTGACGGACACCGCCAAATCACTGCCGACAACCGCTCGGGCGCCCTCAGCCATTTCCCTGGCCGTCTCCGGCGCGACGGCGCCCACCGCGTCCAATGTGGACTGCTTTACCCCCAGGACATCGTGCTTGACCTGGGTCCAATAGGACACCACGCCCCCTTTGAACACCGAGGAGGATCCGGGCAAATCCGTTATGGCCGCCGCAATCATTCCGCCGGTGCAGCTCTCCGCCGTGGCAAGGGTCTTGTGGTGCCTTTGCAGCAAGTGCAAAACTTCCTGAGCCAGTGTCATCTGCATCACCCCATCAAGGCCCTCATCTCGTTAATCAGATCGTCAAACACCTTCAGCGCGTCGTGAATGGGTTCGGGGGTGGACATATCCACGCCCGCCCCTTTCAGCAGCTCAATGGGCGTTTTGGAGCAGCCGCCTTTCAGGAAGCCCAGATACGCCTCCACCGCCTCTTTGCCCCCATGCAGGATGCGCTGGGACAGGGCAATGGCGGCAGCATAGCCCGTGGCGTACTGATAGACATAGTAATTGTAGTAAAAATGGGGGATTCGCGCCCATTCCAGGGCAATTTCCTCGTCCACAACAATGGCATCGCCAAAGTAATCCTGATTCAGCTGGCGGTAAATTTCGCAGCACTTATCCGCCGTAACTCCCTCGCCGGACTGGGCCAGCTGGTTGAACTTCAGCTCAAATTCGGCAAACATGGTTTGCCGGTAAAGCGTTGTCCGGAACTGCTCCAAAAAGTAGTTGATGAGGTAGGCCCGCTTGCGGCGGTCTGTGGTGGTCTTGAGCAAATACTCCATCAACAGCGCCTCGTTGCAGGTGGAAGCCACCTCTGCCACAAAGATGACATAGTCGGAATAGACCGTGGGCTGGTATTGATTGGAGTAATAGGAGTGGAGGCTGTGCCCCATCTCATGGATCAGGGTAAAGACATCGTTCAGCGTCCCCTGGAAATTCAGCAGCACATAGGGGTGAACCTTGGCCCCAGCCGAGTAGGCCCCGGACCGCTTTCCCACATTCTCGTAGACGTCGATCCAGCGGTTTTCAAACCCCTCCCGCACGATGGAACAGTATTCCTCTCCCATGGGCTCCAGCGCTTTCAGCACAATCTCCTTGGCCTCTTCAAAGGTGTAATGGAAGTCGGTGTCGCTGACCATAGGCGCATAGAGGTCATAAAAGTGCAGCTCCTCTACCCCCAGCAGCTCCTTCCGCAGGGCCGTGTAGCGGTGCATCGCCGGGAAATTCTGGTGAACCGCCTCGATCAGATTATCATACACGCTCTCCGGAACTTCCGTCGCGTCCAATGCCGCCGCCCGGGCAGAGGGGTAGTGCCGTGCCTCGGCAAAAAACCAGAGCTGCTTGGCCTGGGCCCCCAGAAGGGCGGCGGCCGTGTTGCGGAACTGGCCGTAAACGGAGTACAGGCTCTCAAAGGCGGACTTGCGCAAAGCCCGGTCCTCCGACATCATCATGGGGATGTAGCTTCCGTGGCTGACGGTATGGCGCTCACCCTGGCCATCCACAGCGTCCGGAAACTTCATGTCCGCATCGTTCAGCATGGAGAAGATGGTGTCCGGGGACTCGGACATTCTCCCCGCCTGGGCCAGCAGCTTTTCCTCTGCCGGGGAGAGAACGTGGTCCCGTTTCCGGAGAATCTCCTCAAAATGGCGGCGGTACAGGGCCAGTTCCGGCTCCTCCCGGTAAAACGCCTCCCATTTGGAATCGGGGATCGCCAGCAGTTCATTGGTTTCAAAGCTGCCGGCGGCGTTGATCTGCGTGATCAGATTCATGAGCTGCGCGTCCATGCTCTGATATTTGGCCACGCGGGTGTCCTCATCCGCCCTGCGGAAGGCGTACTGAATCAGTGAGTCAAAGCACAGGGACATCTCATCGTTCAGCCGGACATATTCCAGCAGCACGGCGGCACACTCCCCCAGACGCCCCTCGTAGGCGGCCACTTTGGCCGGATAGGCCTTGGCCCGCTCCAGCTCTTCATACCAGGCCTCGTCCGAGGGAAACAGATCCTCCAGCGCCCAGGTGTCTTTCACATCTACGTCCTTACGTTCAGGAATTGCCATGGTTCAAATCGCTCCTCATATACAATGTGCAGTGACTTGAGTATACTGCAAATGGGTTCGGATTGCAAACCCTTCCTCAGGCCCTGCTTGAAAAAGACAACATGCCCCAATGCCGGGCCTTTCTCCACCATACTGGGTTGGGTTTCCCTGCAATCCACAAAGGATTGGGGCGTCAAATCCCCTTGTCTGGCGAAAAATTCCCCGTCATTGGCCGCATTTCTGATCTTCAAACAGGACCTAGGCGAGCAGCATTTCCACGTCCTCCACGGACAGCCCCTCCTGTAGGGCAAGGGAGATGCCAATTCCCACCGTCCGGGACAGGGAGGCGACCATCCGGTCCACTTCCTTCGGCGTCACCACCAGCTCCCGGAGCCGCTGCTGTTCCTCTTCCTCGCCCCCCAGGTCGGCGCACAGCGCCGACGCCCGGATGACGGTGGGGACGCCAACGGCAATCACCGGAATGCCCAGATGTTCCCGGTTGAGCGCCTGCCGGGCATTGCCCACCCCGGAGCCGGGCACAATGCCGCTGTCCGACAGCTGGATGGTACACCCCAGCCGGGAGGCGGACCGGGCCGCCAGGGCGTCCACCGCGATCACCGCCGCCGGATGCATCTGGCGGCACAGGGCGCCCACCAGCTCGCCGCTCTCCAACCCGGTGGTTCCCAGCACGCCGGTGGAGACCGCCGCCACCGGCCGAAATTCCCCAAAGGTCTCCGGCAGATGGGTCACCAGATGCCGGGTGACCACCGTGTTGTCCACAGTCAGAGGCCCCAGGGCGTCCGCCGTGATGGCCCGGTTTCCCAGCCCCACCACCAGCACCCCTTTGGACAGCTTCAGCTCCAGCAGCCGTTGCAGACTCTCCGCCACCGCCTCTGCCGCCTGGCAAAACCGGGTGCGCTCCAAATCGCCGCTCTGTTCCATGGTCAGCGTCAGGTAGGTTCCCACAGGCTTCCCCACCTTCTCGGCTCCCTTCTCGTTTAGGATCCGCACCTCGGCCACGTGAAATCCCCGGATCTGGTATTCCCGCGTGGCGACGCCGGGCAGCCGGCCCGGATCTCCCTGTGTTTTTTGCAGCAGCTCCGTTGCCTCCAGCGTCAGATCCGTTTCAAGATTCATATTCCACACCCCACACAGCATTTCCATCAGTTTTCCACATTTTGAATCCGCTATACGCAGATTTTCCATCCCACAGCCGGATTGGGGCGGAAATTTGTCTCAAAAATTTTTGATTTCGGTGTTGCAAAGTGCTTCGATCGATGCTATAATGTAGAACCGCACAGTTGGGAATGCTCTGCGCAAATGCTGTTAGAGGAGGTGTTTGGTTTGCCGAATATTAAGTCTGCTAAAAAGCGTGTCCTGGTAAATGCAACGAAGGCTGCTCGCAACAAGGCCGCCCGTTCCGCTATGAAGACTGCTCTGAAGAAGTTTGACACCACGGTGGCTGAGGGCAACCGCAGCGAGGCTAATAGCGCCTATAAAGCGGCTGTTAAGATCGTCGATCAGTCCGCTGCTTCCGGCCTGATTCACAAGAATAAGGCTGCTCACAAGAAGAGCCAGATGACCATCAAGCTCAACGCGCTGAACGCTGAGTGAGAAAACAGGTTTGCATAAGCCGTCTGCACAGCAGGCGGTTTTTTGCTTTACAAGCCCACTTTTTGTCGCATTTTAACCAGAAAGGGGAGGGTATTTTGAATCAATGGCGCAATTTTCTGGATGCATTTTGCCGCCGCTCTTCCGCGGCCGCCTTTATCCGGGATGTGATCTGGGTCTTTCTGGACCGGCGCGTGACCCGCAGCGCAGCGGAGCTGGCCTATTACCTCCTGCTGACCATCTTCCCCATGATTATCATGATTGTGGGCATTGTGGGCCTTCTCCCCATTGAGGCGGAAGACGTCATGTCCTTTATCGAGAAGCTGCTCCCCACCCCTTCCTCGAATCTGATTGCGGAGTATGTCACCTATGTTCTGCTCAACCAGAGCAGAGGTCTGTTTGCCGCCGGCCTGATTACCACCCTGACGGTCGCGTCTGCGGCCTTTCGCGGCCTGATCTGCATCTCCGGCGAGATCTACGGGCGGCGCGCGTTCCGGGGCATCTGGTATTGGATGTCCTCCATCCTGTTTTCCCTGCTGCTGATTGTGATGATTTACGCCTCCATGGTGGTGGTGCTGACCGGCAGCTGGTTTATGCGCATCGTCCAGCAATACCTTCCCCTGCAAAAAATTCCCAGCTACTGGCCCGCCCTGCGCCTTCTGGTTTTGTTTGCACTGGCTATGCTGTTTTTGATGCTGCTCTACCGCATCACGGCCCCCGGCGGCACCATCCATCCCCCGGTTTTCTGGGGCGCGTTTCTGACCGCCACGCTGCTTACCCTGCTCAGCTCGGCCTTTTCCGCCATGATCAGCGCCTCTTCCCGCTATTCCGTGGTCTACGGTTCCCTGGCATCGGTGATCATCCTGATGCTGTGGCTGTACCTGTGCGGGAATATCGTGGTGCTGGGCAACGTGTTCAATTATGTCTGGTGGCGGCACCGCCGGGGTCTCCCCATCGCCATTATTTTAGAGCGAAAACTATGACAACAAACCTCTCCTGTGTCTGTCTTTCACCGGACTGACCCGGGAGAGTTTCTTTTTGCCGCCCGGGGAGCTGCCTGAATTTCTGCCCCCTCCATTTCATTTCCCGACGTGCTTCACTGCTTTTCCTTTCTATACTGATGGTAATCCCACCCTTGCGATGGTTCATCGGTATTCAGGAGGAAAGTCCTATGCGCACCAAGGAAAAAAACGGCTCCCCGCCCGTCTTTCATCTGCCCCGTTTCTGGCAATGGAAAGGGGCAAACGCCTTATTCTTTCGCTTTGTATGTTCCGCCCTGCTCAGCCGGGCGGTTCTTCTGGGCAGCTATGCCCCCTTTGCCCTGGGCTTTGTGGCCGCCTCCGGCTCCGGCGCGGAGGGGTTTGCCGCCCTGTGCGGGGCCGTCATCGGCTATTTGCTGGGCATGGGCTTTTCCGGCGCCCTGCGATACGCGGCGGCGGCCATCCTGATCTACTCCATCGCGTTTGGCTTTTTTGATCTCCCCATTTACCGGAAGCCCTGGTTCATGGGGGCCTGCGCCGCCGCCGTGGGCGCCATCACCGGCTTTGCCTATTTGTCCGGGGCGGGCTGGTCCACGGAAAACATCCGGGATTTTTTGTCCGAAGTGGTGCTGATCGGGCTGTCCGCCCTGCTGTTTCGGGATCTGGATTTGGAAAAACCGGGGCGCGGCGGCCTGTTGCTGCTGTTTGCCGGACTGTCCGCCAGTCTGGCGCAGCTGGGCATGTTTCCGGCAGGAACGCTGGCCGCCTTTGGCACGGCCCTCTCTGCCCGGGCAGGGTCCGGCCCCGGCGCCATCGCCGGTGCGGTGCTCGGCCTGACTGTGGGCCTGACGGAGGCCGGAAGCCCTCTTTTGTCCGCCGTGCTGGCTTTGGCGGGGGCGCTGTGCGGGAGCACCTCTCCCCAAAACCGCCTGCTAAGCGGCAGCGTTTTTCTGTTTTTCGGCCTTCTGGGGACGGTTTGGGTACACGGGAGCGGATCCATGGCACTGCAGGTCGCCGCCGGTGGGTTGATTGCCATGAGCCTTCCCACCGCCCTGCTGTGCCGGGTGGACACCCTTCTGGTGAGCCGTGCCCAGGCTATCCCCGTCTTTCAGCCCGTCTCCAGCCCGGCCAACCGGCGCATCCGGTACCGATTGGAGGAGCAGGCCGGGGCCTTTCGAAGCCTTCACGACCGCATTGCAGAGAGTTTGAAACATAACAACAGGCCGGAACCTCTGGCGGCGGTGTTTGAGTGCACTGCCCGCCGGGTGTGCGCCAGCTGCTCCCTGTACCCGATCTGCTGGAAACGGGACTACAGCGGCACAAAGGAGACGCTGACGGCAGTTCTCGCCGTGATGTCCGATCAGGGGCGGGCGGAAAAATCAGATTATCACGGAAAATTTCGGTCCCGGTGCCTGAATTTGGACGAATTTATCCGCGTGAGCAACGAAGAACTCCGGTTTTACCGGAACCGCCAGATGTACAACGAGCGGATTCGCTCCAGCCGCCTAGCTGTCTGCGGACAATATCTCCAGCTCTCCCGGCTGCTGGACGCAGCGGCAGCCGATGTGGGAGAACTCCGGGAGGTGGACAGCGCCGGCGCCGCCGCAGTGGAGCGGGGTCTGAGCCGGTTGGGCTTTGCCGTCCAGGCCGACGTCCGGCTGGACCACCGGCGGCGCAGAACCCTGGAGCTGCGGGGAAAAAATCTCAACGGGCTGAACAGCGAGGAGGGCAGCGCCGCCGTCAGCCGGATTCTGGGGGCCAGGCTGGAGCCTTCCGACGTGTCCCGAATCCGGCAGGGGCAGCTGCTGGTGTTCCGGGAGTCCCCGCCGTTGCTGGCCACCGTGGCCGCCAGCGCCGTGCAAAAGGACGGCCAAGCCGTCAGCGGGGACACCGGCACCTGGTTTCGGGACGAAAACGGCTATCTCTGGGTCATGCTCTGTGACGGCATGGGAAGCGGCAAAGACGCCGCCAGCGACAGCCGCCTGATGATGACGCTGCTGGAGGATTTTCTCCACGCGGGGGTCGATCCCACTGCCGCGCTGACCACTTTGGCCGGTGCCCTTGCCCTGCGTGGCGAGGTGAACGGCGGTTTTACCACGGTGGATCTGCTGTCTGTGGATCTCTTCTCCGGCAGCGCAGAGCTGTTCAAGCTGGGCGGCGCGCCCACCTACCTGCGGCGCAAAGACGTGGTCAGCCGCATGACCGGCTCCGCCCTGCCCGCCGGTCTGGAGCTGGACCGGGAAAGCAAGCCGGATCACAGCCGTTTCCGGCTGAGCCCGGGGGATTTTGTCGTGTTGCTCAGCGATGGCGTCACCGACGGAGACGGGGACGCGGAGATTCGAAGCGCCTTTTCCGCCTTCCACGGCGAAAGTCCCCGGGAGCTTGCCCGAACCATTCTGTCCATGGGCAGCAGAAACGACGACCGGACGGTCATCGTCGTCCGCATTTCCCAGCGGGGATAGGATGGGCTTTCCAGCAGATATGGGAGCAATCTGCCCCCGACACGTATACTTTCCCCTTTTCCGGTTAAACTTTTTTTGGAAGAAATTGGGCGCCGTCCCGGCGTATCAGAGTGAGGTGATTTCCAAATGGTGAAAGGTGTTTCCCGGCGGGTAATTGTGGTCCGTTCTCCGGACCCCCGTTTTTTTGAGCAGGCCATTTTTTTGATGAAGGAGGACGCGTTGAATGCAGACGGCGTCACTGCCGATCAGGTGGTGGCGGAGGCCCGGCAGGTGGCTGCGGGTTACATGCGGCGCAATACAGAGGGCGGCCATCGTGAGTACGCCCGGCCGGAGTCCCTGCCCTGGTGGGCATGGTTTGCCCTGGGCTGCGGCGTCATGGGGATGATCTGCCTGCTGCTGGGCGTTGTGTAAAACGGCCGTTGCCTCAACGGTCCTTTGGCGTTGAGGGCGGAAACCTTCCGGTCCGCGCCAGAGCGAGAAGGGCGCGGCACAAGGCCCCGGAGACGCAAATTTCTCCGCGGCCTTGCCCTTTCCGCGGCTATATCTCGACCTGCCGTGTCAAAGCAAAAAAGAAGAACGCCTGAACTCATTGAAGTTTCAGGCGTTCTTCTGGTGGAGACTGGGAGACTCGAACTCTCGACCTCCTGCGTGTGAAGCAGGCGCTCTAGCCAGCTGAGCTAAGCCTCCGAATGTGGTGACCCGTACGGGATTCGAACCCATGTTACAGCCGTGAAAGGGCTGTGTCTTAACCACTTGACCAACGGGCCAAACACTTTGTTTAGGATTCCTGCCGGTCATCAATGATCGGCAGGAATGGTAGCGGCGACTGGATTTGAACCGGTGACACTGCGGGTATGAACCGCATGCTCTAGCCAACTGAGCTACGCCGCCAAATTGTGATTCTCACAACGATGGTTATTATAAATCCTCAGTCCCAAATTGTCAATACCTATTTTCGGAAAATAAAAAATTTTAAGAAAAATTCCGGCGAGCGCCCGGGAAACATTTGCCAAAGGGGGAAATGAAATACGAAATTTTCACCGGAAGCCCATTGACAAAAAAGGGAAACTGGTCAATACTTAATATATCATGGGTTTGTTTTGCCTGCGTGTAGAAACAGTAAATCAGGTGCATGTATGAGTTACGTCTTTTTTGACTTAGAATGGAATCAGGGCTATCCCCGCAGGGATGCCAGTAGATTTGACGAAATTATCCAAATTGGTGCCTATCGGATGGATACATGGGAAGATGAGGGAACGCCTTTTACCTCTTATGTGCGTCCGTCGATCCACAAGAAGCTGCACCACCGCGTCAAGAAAATGCTGCCATTGACCCAGTCCGATTTGGAGAGGGCGCAGCCCTTTCGCCGGGTCATTCAGGAGTTTTTCCGCTGGTGCGGTGAGGACCCCGTGTTCTTTACCTGGGGAAGCTGTGATGCCAGGGTACTGGACACGAACTTGTGCTGGTATGGTCTGGAGGAGTATCTGGACATTGAGATCTATGACCTCCAGCGGGCCTACGATGTGATTATCGCCCATACGGATCAACAGGCCGCTTTAAAAGATGCGGTGGCGTATCTGCACCTGGACAATGACCTGGAGTATCACGACGCGGGAAATGACGCCTATTATACTGCGCGAATCGCTGCGGAGATGGTGCGCCGTCTGGGCGCGCTGCCCACAGAGGAGCAATTGCAGGCCGCTGAGGAAGATCTCCGCCGTGAAAGGCGGGAACAGGCGGCACAGGCGGCAAATGCGGCCCTTTCCAACCTGCTGGAATGCGGGGAAGCCCCCGCCTCCCACCGCAGCATCGGCCTTTTCAAAAGCCGGGAGGATGGCCCGAAGTGCCGCAACGCCCGGGTCTATCGCTGTCCCAAATGTGAAAACCGGCTGTGCAATGGCAACTGGTATCAGGTGGGAGAGTATTATATCGCCCGCAGCCGTTGCGTGGAGCATGGACGCTATTATTCCTGCCTGCAAATGAGGGAGCATCTAGGCCTTTGGACCGGCGAAATGCGGGTCTACGCAGCAGACCACTTTTCCTCTGAGTTGTTTTATCTCTGCAAGGCCGGTGGAATCCCCATTCTGGCGCCCAAAATGCCGAAGAAGCGCCACCGCAATCGCAAGCACAAGCGGCAAAATGCCCGGCGCTGATCGCCCTCCGGCGTTCCCGCCCGGA
>CAYWAP010000042.1:0-15088 GCA_964456525.1 uncultured Oscillospiraceae bacterium | reverse complement strand
AACAGAGGCGCCGAGGAACGCAGGGCGAGAACCCATCGGCTCTGCAAGCGGGGGCAGCTTCCCAGAGAACCTTGTGCCGGAACTGATTGTCATGCTGTCCCAGGAAATAACAGGATCTTCCAGCTTGCCTGGACGAGCCAGCCGGTGAGGCGGCGATCCCCCTACATCGGATCAGGAACATCCCCTTAAAATTTTATCGTAACGCAATAAATTTTTATTGGCATTTCCATCTTGCCATGATACACTCAAGAAAATCAAAGAGGGAGTGATCCTATGACTCAAAAAAATTTTTCCAGATGGTTAAAGTGCATTTTCGCCATTGTGGGTATTTGCGGAGTGATTGGCCTCGCTATGATTCCCATGTTTGGCGATTACATGCGAAATCTGTACCCGGAGTTTTCTAACCGTTTTCTTCCCTGGCTCATGTTTCTCTAGATTTCCGGCGTCCCCTGCTTTATGGTACTTGTTTTGGCCTGGAAAATAGCGACGAACATCGGAAACGACCAGTCCTTCTCCCGGCAAAACGCCAGATTTCTGAAATGGACTTCCACCTTAGCAGCTGGAGATGCCGGGTTCTTTTTCGTTGGAAATGTTCTTCTCCTTCTGCTTGACCTGAGCCACCCGGGCGTTGTGCTGGCGTCTTTTGGCGTGGTATTTGTAGGGGTTGCGGTTGCTGTGGGGGCCGCTGCGCTGTCCTATTTGGTGAACAGGGCCGCGGTATTGCAGGAGCAAAGTGACTTGACGATATAGGGGGCGGCACTGTGGACGGAAAAATTATTTTCAACATAGATGTAATGCTTGCCAAGAGAAAAATGAGTGTCACCGAGCTCGCCGAACGTGTGGGGATCACCATTGCGAACGTATCCATCTTAAAAAACGGCAAGGCGAAGGCGCTGAAACTATCCACTCTTACAAAATTGTGTGAAGCGTTGGATTGTCAGCCTGGCGATCTTTTGGAGTACAGAAGGGATGAACAAGATGAAACGAGCGATTAACATTCCCATGTCTATGATCGCCTTGCTCCTTGTCATTTGTTTCAGTGCTTGCGGCGCGGAACGTGCAACGGATGTTGTTGCAAGGTCGTTGAACCTTGATGTATCGAATGCCGAAGAGCTCTCGTACACGGATAGCCATGGAGGATTTCACGGCGACGGGACAACATATATTGCTCTCAAATTCGAAGATGACACCATGGTGGAACAGCTGAAAGAAACTGACAGCTGGCGTTCCTTCCCCTTAGATGAAACAGTTCAAACGTTGGTCTATGGCATAGAGGATGAAACAAGCAAAACAGGTCCTTTCTTGTCCGATGAATCCGGCAATCCATTGGTGCCGGAAATACAGAATGGCTTCTATCTCCTCATTGACCATCAATCAGATCAGACGGATATTTTAGAACGGGCTTCCTTTCATTTTACAGTTGGACTATATGATACAGATACGAATACGCTGTATTTTTGCGAGCTGGACACATAAGGGAGAAAAAACGCACAAGGGCAGCCGAGAAATCGACTGCCCTTTTTCACACCCACAGGCAAGGAAGATTCGGCCTGCCCATCACAGGCGGGGATTCGAATCCCCTGCCCCCATTGTCTCGCCAGCCGGACCGGCGCTTCCCTTTGCCATCCACCGCCGGAACTCCAGGGGCGTTCTGCCGTATCGCTTCCGGAAGACCCGGCAGAAGGACGGCGAGTCCGGGAACCCGCAGGAATAGGCGATGTCCGTGACCGTCCGCCGGGTATCGGCCAGCAGGCAGCAGGCTTCTTCCAGCCGCAGATCCTGCAAATACTGCTGGATGCTTTTTCCGCTGCAATTCAGGAAGGCTTTGTACAGATAGGAACGGCTCACTCCGATCTGGCGGGCGAGCTGCTCCACCCGAACAGGATAGCTGAAGTTGTTGCGCAGATAGGAAACGGCCTGCGTAAAATACAGCTCCTGTCCGGAGGGGGCCTCGGCATCCGGCCGGCGGACACTTGCATTCCCCTCCATATAGAGACTCATTTCTGAAAAGTTGTCCTGTCCGCTGCCCTCCGGATGCATGCAGGAGAGCAACAGGTAGAAATTGCCCAGAAGCTCCAGCACATTTCGCTTTTCATCCTGAAAGCAGCTTTCAAAGACGTCGGTCTGCCGCAGCAGCCGCAGCCGCGCCTCTTCGTCCGGCGAGCGGTAGACCAGATTTCCGGACAGGAAGCCGCAGCAGCGCAGCAACGCCTCGGCGTTCGTTCCCCCAAAGGCCACCCAGGTATAGTCCCAGGGGTCATGCTCATCCGCGATATACTTGGTCGTCTCTCCGGGACGGATCAGAAAGGTATCTCCCCGGGACAGTTGGTGAACCGCGTCCTTCCGCAAATAGGTTCCCTTTCCATTTCGGATGAAATGAATCAGATAATGAGGCCGCACTGCGGGGCCGAAAAAATGCCCCGGCGCGCAGGATTCGCTGCCGCAGTAATACAGGCGGATCGCGCTTTCAGATTCCGGTTCGGTCAGCTGCCTGTGCCTCTCCCGGGGAAATCCCCTCTGTGCCTGAACGCTGCCCTTCACAAGCTCTCATCCCTTTCTTTTCCGGCGGCTGCATGAGATGCAAAAGAAAACAAAAATACAATCACACGAAACAAAACACATAGCATGTAAATCCTGAAATCACTACAATCAGAAGTACCAAATCCATTTTAATGGAATCAAAAAGCAAATGCAAGACGGACGCAAACAGAACAGGAGGCGGCTATGGTAAAAATTACATTTTTGGGCGCGGGCAGCACGGTATTTGCCCGGAATGTGCTGGGGGACTGCATGTGTACGCCGGCGCTGCGGGACGCGGAGATCGCGCTGTACGACATTGACGCAAAGCGTCTGGAGGAGTCGGAGATCATTCTGCGTGCCATCAACAACAACGTGAACGAGGGGCGCGCGCAGATCGCCACCTACCTGGGGGTGGAGAACCGGAAAGCGGCGCTGAAGGATGCGGACTTTGTGGTGAACGCCATCCAGGTGGGCGGCTACGAGCCCTGTACGGTGACGGATTTTGAGATCCCGAAGAAATACGGCCTGCGGCAAACCATCGGGGACACGCTGGGAATCGGCGGCATCATGCGGGGTCTGCGCACCATTCCGGTGATGGCGGATTTCGCCCGGGACATGGAAGAGGTGTGCCCCAACACGCTGTTCCTGAATTATACCAATCCCATGGCAATCCTCACGGGCTATATGCAGAGATATACGAAGATCCGCACAGTGGGCCTGTGCCACAGCGTTCAGGTCTGCACCGAGGGGCTTCTGAAAGGGCTCGGCATGGAGGACAAGCTGGAGGGCGCGACGGATTTCATCGCGGGCATCAACCACATGGCCTGGCTTCTGGATGTGCGCGATAAAGAGGGCAACGACCTGTACCCGGAGATCCGGAAGCGGGCGCTGGAGAAGAACGCATCGGAAAAGCACACGGACATGATCCGCTACGAGTATATTCGGAATCTGGGCTATTACTGCACCGAATCCAGCGAGCATAACTCCGAGTACAACCCCTTCTATATCAAGAGCCGTTATCCGGAGCTGATCGACCGCTACAACATCCCGTTGGACGAGTACCCCAGACGCTGCATCAAGCAGATTGCAGACTGGGAAGAGGAGAAGAAAAACATCCTGAACGACGGCAAGGTGACCCACGAGCGTTCCCGGGAGTACGCTTCCTATATCATGGAGGCGGTGGTGACCAACCAGCCTTACCAGATCGGCGGAAATGTGCTGAACACGGGATTGATCGACAACCTGCCTGCCGACGCCTGCGTGGAAGTGCCCTGTCTGGTCAACACCCATGGAATCCACCCCTGCCATGTGGGACGGCTTCCCGTGCAGCTCGCGGCCATGAATCAGACCAATATCAACGTACAGCTGTTAACCATTGAAGCGGCGCGTACCAGAGACAGAAATCACATCTATCAGGCGGCCATGCTGGATCCCCATACGGCGGCTGAACTGAGCGTGGACGACATCCGCAGCATGTGTGACGAGCTGATCGAGGCGCACGGCGAATATATGGCGATGTACCGTTAAGATCGGTAACACAACATAAAAAATGGGCGGTCCAGCCGACAAAACCCGGCAGGATCGCCCTGTTTTCTATCCAGATTGCTTTTACCAAACAATAATCCCAGTTTTTATGATTATCACCGTTATGGTCTATGAATTTTTGGTGGTTTTCGAGGTACAATCCATTTATCACACGTTGTACGCTTTTCTTTCCCTCCAATTCCCTGGCAGCCAGGGAACGTTTTTCTCACCGAATCCTTTTGCCACGGGCTTTTTTCTTTTCAGCCATCCTGAAACGGGTATGACTGATGAACGAATGCCCTTTTTGAAAACACCCACTTCTTAAAAACTGTAGCGTATGTTAGCTGCTTTTTTTCAATCGTTCTTCGTGGCTGCCGTCCGCAACAATCTTTTCCACAACATCTTTCTTTTCAAAAAGGACGCATCCACCAGCATGATCTTCCAGTAAAACTCCATTTTCCTGCAATGCCCCGAAAAGGGGAGACTTCATCGCTTCACGCAGAGAATACTCACGGACATTTCTGTCCGAATACGGAGAAAACGGGCACGGTTCTGCCCCGCCTTTGGCATTTATATGGAAAAATCCCCTGCCTGCCGCAAGACAGCCGCCAGAACTCTTTTCATCTCCAGGGAAAGATAGGAATAACATATTCGGATGCTGTTCCCGAAGGATCTGTATCTTTTTTCTTAGCTGAGCTCTCCCGTTTTCATCTAATGCTAACTTGCGGCCATCAGCATTTACCGGCACAAATTCAACATAGAACACTGCTTTGCAGCCACTGTTTTCCAGTCCGCATATAAACGCTGCATCCGTTACTTCCGGAAGGTTATTCACAGTAACCGTAATCGACGCTCCGAAGATCAGATGACGCTTCTTGGCAATGGCCATATCCGTTTCGAGTTTATGATATACCCCGGTTCCCCGGCGCGTATCTGTCTGTTTTTCTCCACCTTCTATACTGAATACTAACAGCAGGTTTCTTTTTTTATCAAATAACCTGAGATATTCCTCGTCAAGGAGCGTGCCGTTCGTAAATACAGGAAACATGATCTTGGGAAATTCACCTGCAATATCCACCACATCTCTTCTCATCAACGGCTCTCCGCCTGCCAGCAGAATAAAACTGACGCCCATTTCTTCCGCCTGCCTGAAGACTTCTCTCCACTCATCCGCGGACATCTGTTCTTCCTGGCCTCCGTCTTTACATATTTTATTCTGCCACGCATAACAGCCGACGCAGTGAAGATTACACTCACTTGTAATACTTGCGATCAAAAACGGCGGAATATGCTCTCCTTCCTGCTCCGCTTTGGCTCTTTTACGGGAAGCCTCTCTGCATGCTGCCGCAAATTTTACGAAAAAAGCGCTCTCTTTTGAGTCTGTCAAAGTGGAACGTATCGCTGATTTTACGATATTCTCTACACCTTTTGAAAGATACGCATCTAATTGAAATTCCTGTTTTTCCACTTCTACCATTCCTTCATCATAGTCATCATAGGATCTTTACATGTGCAGGTTTCCGGGGAACAACCCTCTGATATTTTATATCCGTGTACCCGATCACCATGCAGGACACAACCTCATCCCCCTTGGGCAGCTGCAGCAGCTTCTTGAGTTTCCTGCTCAATTTCGTGCAGATGACAAAGAATCCGCTGTAGAGCACCCCAAGCCCGAGACTGTTTGCCATCAGCTCCATATAGGCGCTTGCCAGCCCTGCATTGATCCCGCTTTTGCTCGACACAACGATGACGACGGGCGCCCCTTTAAAGAAGAAGTCGTCCGGAATTTGGACCCGTTTCAGGAACCGAACCAGGGGAGCCGCCAGCTTCCTGCCCTTGCGGAATAAGGCCACGCATAGGCGCTCCGCCTCATCCTGTTTGCTCCCCAGGATTGTGAACGTAACGTTTTGCGCATTTGCGCCTGTGGGGCTGTATCGCCCCGCTTCCAGAATGCTTGCCAGTTTTTCCTCCTCCACCGGCTGACCGGTGAACCGCCGGATCGACCGCCTGCTTTTCATGGCGCGCAAAAGTGTATGGCTGTCAATCTCGGTCATTGGGACAACCGGCTCCTCTGGGCAGGAATATCCCGTCATTTGAACGGCGTATTTCGGGCAAATGGCAAAACAATGGCCGCACTCGATGCACCCTGCATCATTCACATGGGCTTTGTTGTTTTCCAACCGGAGGCAGGCATTGGGGCAGTCTGCCACGCATAATCCGCACCCGATGCACTTGCTCTCATCAATCACAATCGAATGATTCATCTTTTTCCCTCCGAAAGAACCCTCTTTGCAAACTGTGCCACACGCCTGCAATCCGTTTCATCCGGCTTCCCCCTGTGAAGCATGGCAAACGACCCTCGGCAGGCAAATTCCTCTTCTGACAGGGGAATATTTTTCTCCTTCAGCGCCTTTGCAACATATTTGCGAGTGGATTTGACCACTGCTGTGGTGCTGAAATTGACCACTTTCCCCACCCGGACATGGATTCCACCTATAAACCCTTTGACGGCATCATCCACGTCAAATCCATATGCCGCGCTGCCAAGAAACAGGACATCCACATCCTCTGTGAGCGGTTCGGAAGTCGTCCGGACTTCCACACCGATTGCCTCCGCAATGGCCTCTGCAAGTTTCCTGGTATTTCCTCCTCTTGAAAAATATCTGATGGCCGCTTTCAATGTGAATCCCTCCTGCACCGTAATAGATTGACCGGCAAACCTCGCAGGCCGTCTCTTATGATGATAGCACATCCCGCAGAAGGTTTCCAGTATCCCATTTCCCAAAACAGCGGGAGGCTCACGGAGCGCTACCCGGAAATGTTTGTTGAATAACCGGACTTTTGTTATAATGGGAGCAAGCACCCCAGAACCCGGAACAAGACTACGCAACGTAAAGGAGGATACCCGCTATGCGCCTGGAACGGCTACCCTATTTTATTGACCTGTACGAAACACGCAGCTACACTAAGACCGCCCAGAAAAATTATATCTCCCAGACTTCCGTGACCCTGTTCATCAACAGCCTGGAGAAAGAATTCGGCGCGAAACTTTTCGACCGCACGACACTGCCCATTCAGCCCACAGCGGCGGGAAAGCAATTTTACCAGGATGCAAAACTTCTTTTGCAACAATATGAACGCTTGAAAGTGACCCTTCCCCGGATTGAAAAGGGCGCCGAAGCCCGGATTCGCCTGTGCTACACGTCACAGATCGACCTGAAAATCCTGCTCCCCTTTGTACAGCAGTTTAAGAAAACCCATCCGGAGGTGTCTTTTGAGGTCTCCGGATGCACGTTCCGGGATGCCTCCCAGTTGCTGTGGATTCAAAAATGTGATGCGGCTGTGGGAATTGACTTTGAACCGGAATATACCGCCGGTATGGAGACCCTTCTTCTCTACGAAGGCGAATACCAGCTGCTGGTTCCCGCTTCCCACCCCCTGTTTGAGCGGGAATCGCTGACCAAGGAAGAAGTATACCGCTATCCTCTGGTCATGCTCTCGCCGGAAGTGATTGGCCGGTCTTTTGACGGGATGATTCAGAATGCCAGACTGGACGGGTATTATCCGCACATCCAGCAGACCGCCTCCGACCTGGAATCAGAGATGTTTATGATCCTGACGGAGAACCTGGTCGGCCTGGTTCCCGACAACTATTTCCCAGCGGAATACGCGGGGCAGCTGCGGCGCATCCCCATCCAGGAGACAAACCATCGTTTTCGGCTGGAAATGAAATACCTGCCCGGAGAAAATGCCGCCTTAAAACTGTTTGTGAAAGAATTGTCAAACTATTTGAAAACTACATAGCCCATTTCTTTTTTGTATTTGCGTAAACGGCAGCCTGGACGGTATACTAAAAACAGAATCCATCCCCTGAAAGCCTGGGGAAAATTTTAGGAGGTCTTTATTATGGGCAAGCTGTTATTGACGGGTGTAGACGGAAATCTGGGCAGCCAGGCGGCAGAGTACCTGTTGGAACTGGAACCGGCGGAAAACCTGATCTACTGCGGCTACAATGCAGAGGCGCTGAAAAAGTATGCGGACAGAGGTGTGGAGACCCGTGTGACCAACTTCAACGTTTCCGAGGGTCTGAAAGAGGCTTTCACCGGTGCGGACCGGCTGGCGCTGATTTCCATGCCCTTTGTGGGTGTGAAGCGGCAGAGAGCCCACAAACACGTCTTGGATGCCGCTAAGGAAGCCGGCGTTAAGCAGATTGTCTACACTTCTCTGGTCAACGCCGGTGATGAGACCAACCCCAGCGTGGAGAAGAAAGACCACATCTACACCGAGAACTATATCAAGGACGCAGGTCTGGATTACATTTTCCTGCGCAACTCCCAGTATGCCGAGGCCATGATCACCAACTACTTTACCTATGTGAAGCTGGACGGCGTGCTGAAGAACAGCCAGGGCGACGGAAAGATGGCCTATATTTCCCGGAAGGACTGCGCCAAGGCAGTGGCCTATGCCCTCCACCGGGGCGCTGAGTACGACCACGCCACCTTGGACATCAACGGCGCGGAGCTGATGACCATTTCTCAGTTCATCGAGTACGGCAACCAGGCCACGGGCAACAAAGTAACCTATCAGGAAATCACCGACGAGGAGAACTACCAGATTTTCGACGCCATGGGCGTTCCCCGCACCACCGACGGCGTATTCAAGAAGGGCAGCGAGGCCCCCTTCTCCTCCGACGGCATGGTCACCTTTGGCCAGGCCATCCGGGAGGGCAAAATGGACACTTGGACAGATGACTTCAAGAAGCTGACCGGCGACGATCCCATCACGGTGCTTTACATGTTCCAGCACTATGACAACTTCCAGATTGGCGAGCGGCATTCCAAGGATAACTGAGCGGGATTGATTCCCCGGCCAGCAGCCCGCTCTTTCTCATCCCCCCTCTGAGCCCTTATTGACAGGGGCGCAGAGGGGGTTTATGTTTTCGCTATTGACGAAGATTTCTATCACTTTGGACGCCATGGGCCACGAAAGGCGGGCCTCAGTCCACAGGTCACTCCGTGCGCAGAGCCGTCACGGGATCGCTCTTGGCCGCTTTCTTCGACGGAATCAGGCCGCCGATCAGGGTGAGCACAACGCTCAAAAGGATCAGAACCACGGCGGGCAGCACCGGAAGCACCGCGTTGACGGAAGTGGTTCCCGCCAGGTAGTGGATCAGCGCGTTAC
This sequence comes from uncultured Oscillospiraceae bacterium, assembly GCA_964456525.1. Taxonomy (GTDB): domain Bacteria; phylum Bacillota; class Clostridia; order Oscillospirales; family Oscillospiraceae; genus Onthomonas. The sequence goes on along the minus strand of CAYWAP010000042.1, from coordinate 5,863 downwards.
CCGGTATGAGGAGAAGCAGGGCTATGAGGATTCCCAGCGCCCCCGCGCAGAATCCGATGATAAACGTCTCCGCGTTGAATACCTGTGAGATATTTCGCTTCGACGCGCCGATGGCGCGCAGGATACCGATCTCCTTCTTCCGCTCCAGCACGCTGATATAGGTGATCACTCCGATCATAATGGAGGATACAATCAGGGAAATCGCCACAAAGGCGATCAGCACGTAACTGATGATGTCGATAATATCCGTCACAGACGACATCAGCGTCCCCACAACGTCCGTGTAGGTGATGACCTGATCCTCATTCCCTTCCTCTTCCATACGGCTGTTGTATTCGTCCAGAATACTGATCACCGCTTCTTTGCTCGCAAAATCCTTCGGGTAGATATCGATCCCGCTGGGCACGTCAAAGTCCACATATCCCAGAGCGCTCAAATTGCTCTCATAGGTTGTGCTCTCGCTCGAACTCATCGACGTCATCAGTTCGATCAATTCGTCCCCTGTCATATTCATCTCAAAGGCTTCCGCGAACGCGTCCACATCAATGCTCAAGGCGTCTTCCAGGCTGCTGCTCATCTCGGCCATTGCCTCTGTCATCGCCTGGCTCATCGCGCTGCTCATGCCTGAGGTGATCTGGCTCATCATCTGGCTCATGGCAGAGGATATTTGACTTTCCATGGCCTCGCTGATCGCATTTCCATATGCAGTCATGATGCTTTGCACATAGCTTTCTACCGAGGAAGTAATCTGGGATTCCACTGCATCCATATCCACCGCAAAGGCAATCCCCTCTGAAATAATCTCCTGGGCGGCGTCCGTCTCCAGATAGTCCGAAAAGCTCTGCCCGATCTGGGTAAGATCCAGACCGCCTTCATCTCCGGCATACTGCTGATAGCCCGCTGCCAGAGCGGCCGCAAGTTCTGTAATCTGAGCGTCGCTCACGGTCATATTCTGAAGGGCCTCTGTGAGTCGATCGCCCATCCACGTGTTGATGGTTTCAAGCACAGCGTCCGTCTGCACATATGCTTCCAATTCCTCATAGAGCGTCTCGGCCGTCCACCCCTCCTCCGGCGCCGAAACAGCGCCGATATAGCTGACAAAGCCGGATTTCAGCTCTGAGAGCAGGGCACTGATCTGACTGGAGGTCACGCTGACCCCGCCGCCTGCCTCAATGATCTGCAGGATTTCCGCTTTTATCACAGCTTGGGCGGCGTCTGTCTTCAGATAGTCCTGAAAACTTTCCGCCAGACCGGAGTAATCAATCTCCAAATGGTCTTTCGCATATTCCGCATATCCCTCCATAAGACTTTCCGTCAACTGGGAGAAGTCCCCAGAGGTGATGGAAAGATCAAAGCTCCCCATCATATCGCCCAGCTCCATCTGCTCCATATCCGGCAGGTCGATGGTGATCCCGGAGAGATCGATCATGTCGGAGAGATCTACGGAATCGCCCACGCTGCTGAACACATCGGAAAAATCCAGGGAATCCCCAAGACCGGCAAACGCCTCCTCATCAAAGCTGATGGCTTCCTGCAGTTTATCCGCGTCGATTGTGACAAGAGATTCCATGTCAAAATCATCCGAACTCTCTTCGCCAAATGCTTCCCCCGTAAATACATTGACGGAGGAATCCGCCATCTGCTGCTTTACAATCTCCGTCTCAGCGGCAGATTCGACGATATATTCTGTCAGAGACGCCGGATAATTGATTCCCGCGCTCAGCGAGGACGCGTTGGCGTCTTCCGACGGCTGCACAATCCCCACGATGGTGAGTTCCTCCCCGTTTTCTACCAGGTCACGCAGATAATCTTCATCGCCGCTCTTGTCCGTCCACACGCCGTACTGGCTGTCATACACGTAATAGTCCGCGCTGTTTACCAGCTTGAATGTGATGCCGAGTATATCCTCATAGTCATACGTCCCCAGGTCGTCCTGGACGTCCACATCCTCTCCGCTGATAAACTGTTCGATCATCTCATCCAGCTCCAAGGGGTCCCGCAGCCCCAACGTATAAAGCAGAAAATCGCTGATGCCCCCCTGGGAGGTCAGCACAAGCACACATTCATTATAGCTCTCGGGCCAGCGCCCCGCTTTCACATCGTACTGATTCTCATAGAGCTGTTCATTTTCAGGCATCTCATAGAATACGTTTGTACTCAGCAGAGAGGACATGATACTGGAACTGGATGAGGAACTGATTCCAAGGGAACTGAGAAAACTGCCGGGATTGACCTGTCTGATGTCATCCCCATATTCCATATAAATCTGAGGTTCCACATCATAGGAATATTCAATCGCGGTGATGTATTCCTCAATCCCGCTTTCGCCGCTGTCAAGATAGGCCTTCAATGCCTCAAGGTCATTGGAGTCCATTGTGGAAAACAGATTTGTCACCGTCTCGATCACATAGATGGCGCCATCTTCTTCGGTGGTGGAACCCCCTGCCGTATCCATAATAGACGAAAGATCAAATCCCGTACTCTGGATCTGAAGCGGATACTCGGAGAGGGTCTCTTCCTCTATCTGCTCGATATAATTGTTCACTCCCGTGGACAGCGACAGGATCAGCGCAATACCGATGATTCCGATTGAGCCGGCAAACGCCGTCAGAAGGGTCCGGGCCTTCTTTGTCCTCAGGTTGTTAAAGCTCAGTGACAGCGCTGTGCGGAAGGACATGGATGACTTCCCCATGTTTTTATGCTCCGGTCGGGTCAGCTTCGCTTCATTCACGCGATAGGGATCGCTGTCCGAGCGGATTTTTCCGTCTCTGAGGTTGACAATCCGGGTTGCATACTCATGGGCCAGTTCCGGATTGTGCGTGACCATGACCACAAGCCGGTCCTGGGCCACCTGTTTGAGCAGTTCCATGACCTGTACACTGGTATCACTGTCCAGGGCTCCCGTCGGCTCATCCGCCAGCAGGATATCCGGATCGTTGACGAGGGCCCGGGCGATCGCCACTCTCTGCATCTGCCCGCCTGAGAGCTGATTCGGCTTTTTATGCACCTGGTTCCCAAGCCCGACCTGCTCCAGCGCCTTTTGCGCACGCGCACGGCGCTCTGTTTTTCCCACGCCTGAGATCGTCAGCGCCAGCTCCACATTGGCAAGAAGGGTCTGATGGGGGATCAGATTATAACTCTGGAATACAAATCCTATGGTATGGTTCCGGTAGGAATCCCAGTCTCTGTCTTTATATCTCTTTGTAGAAATCCCGTTGATGATCAAATCCCCGCTGTCGTACCGGTCAAGGCCGCCTATGATGTTCAGGAGCGTTGTCTTTCCCGAGCCGCTGGGGCCAAGGATTGCGACAAATTCGTTGTCCCTTAAATTCAAACTGACTCCGTCCAGTGCTTTCTGGACGAGGGTTCCGGTGCGGTATTCTTTGCAGATATTCTTAATCTGAAGCATATATGCATCCCCTTTCACGTTTTACATTGCAAGCACCAGATTTTCTCCCCCAACTCTCAATGTCACTATTATAGCGAATACTTTCTCTTTTGTCGAGTTTTTACATCTTTTTAAGGATTTATCTTTGTGTAACCGCTCAGTGATCCGGCGTCAGGGAGCCTGCTTTTTCCTTTGCCTTCTTCTTTTTCCTGTCTGATATACGTCAAAAACCCGGCTCATGCTTGACGCAGAAACCGGGTTTCCAGACAGTCTGGGCCGGACGGCAAATAAACCGTCCGGCATTTTGCCGTGCTTATTGGAACAGGGACAGATACCGCTGGAAGACATTCCCGCCGTCCACGGTGTCCGGCCTGCGACTGTCCCCGGTCATCCGCTCCGGATGGAACTGGACGGAGATCAACGGGAAATCCCGGTGTTCCAACGCCTCCACGATGCCCGACTCCGACCACAGCACCGGGTACAGCCCATCCCCCAATTTGTCCAGCCCCTGGTGGTGGGCGCTGTTGACGGAGAACACCGTGCCGTAGGTCTGGCGGTACCAGCTATCCGGGGCGCTGTAAACGGAATGTACTTTGTCCCCCTCGTGATCTGGAGTGCGGCGGTGGAAACGGCACAGTTCATCCCCGATGTGCTGAACCAGGGTGCCGCCCAGACCTACGTTGATAACCTGATGGCCCCGGCAAATGCCCAGCACCGGCTTGCCCAGGGCCAGGAAGGCCCTCAGCAGCTCCAACTCGGCCAAATCCCGATCGTAGTCAATGATCTGAGAGCCCTGATCCTCAGCCGCAAACAGGTGGGGTGCAATGTCTCCGCCGCCGGATAGGAGCAGCCCGTCGTAGTCCGGGGAGAACTGGGGGCAGTAGGCCACCGTGGGCAGCCCTCCGGCGGCCAGGATGGCGGCGGTATAGCTGGCGCAGTCATCGCCGCGCTCACTGGAGATCAGAATCTTGGGTTTCATAGGCAGCCTCTCCTTTCAGATAATCCAGGGCGAACCGGGCGTACAGCTCCCCGGACAAGGACTCCACGTCAATGGGAAAGCACGCCTTGCGGCGGGGGGAAACGCCGCCCGCCTCCGGGTTACTCCTCCCGGAAAGCAGAACGGGATGGGCAAGGTCTATCCCTTTTCCGCAAGGCTAATATAAATGTAGTATACGGCTGCGAGCGGGAAATTACAATGGCCCATTGACTTTTTTCGGAAAATAGGGGCATTCCTCCCCGCCGCATTGCCAATCCGGAACTGCGCCGATACCAGTACACCGCCGGTCTAATCATTGGGTTTTATCAATGTTATAAAAAGGAAACCCTTCTTTTCCCGCCTTTTTGCGTACTCCACCAGCTCCCATGAATTGCTGGCAGGGTGCCGGATATAGGCGATGAGATAATCTGCATGATCCACAACATAGCGGTTCGCTCTCACGATTGCGGCCTTGCGCGGAACACGCTCCATTCCAGGCGGATAAAATGTGTTATGAAATCCATCCGGCGTTGAAATCGGCCTCTCTGCCGGATGGTATGGCAACAGTAACGTGAGTTTCACCTCTGGATAGAAATGCCTGGCTTCTTTGACGGCTGACGCTGCAAGGCGGTCAAATCCGCCGTAGTGACCGACGATGAATTCTGTGACGCCATATTCGACAATGTGTTGCTCAACAGCCGCATACAATGCCGGATAAATTTCTTCCGATGCCTCCTGATGTCCAATAAAAAAGCAGCTTTTCGCATCCATCAGATCCCCTCCAACTCTTTTGAGTTATATTAACTCAAAAGGGTTAATCTTTTCAAGAGGAACTGGGTATCATCATCTGTAAAAAGAGGTGATACCCATGAACATCGGCGAAGCTGTGAAAGAGCGCATCCTGGAACTGTGCAGTGAGCGCGATATTTCCATCAACAAGCTCTGTAGCATGAGCGGTGTGACCCAATCCACAGTCAACAATATCATCAGCGGCCGAAACCGCAGCACCACGGTTTCGACCATCAAGAAACTCTGTGATGGTCTGGGAATCACGATTGAGGACTTCTTCAACTCTGAGTTGTTCCGGAATTTGGAACAGGAAGTTCAATAAAAACAATCTGACCAGCTCCGACCGCTGGCGCTATCGCTCCCCTGAGATTGATACGCCACTGGCACAAGGTCGTTCCATCTCAGGAACTGAGCGACCTCCTGGTGGAAGAATTCAAAAAGCAGCCGGACAAAGAGAAGTAAAGCAAAAAGAGCTCCCTGACTTTTGATATGATTCCCCTTAAGTAGACAAGGTGGAGTTGTCAAAAAAAGTTTAGTCGCCAATTGCAAGGCAAGTTTCGCACTGGAAATATTTACTCAGGCCACAGTCTGCGCCGCAGTGCGCAGGTAGCGCTCTCTATAGACCACCGGTGGAAGGCCGCCGGTGACGGAGGAAATGCGGCGCAAGTTATAGTAGTGAATATACCGGAACACCACGCTCTTCACTTCCT
>CAYWAP010000041.1:0-15153 GCA_964456525.1 uncultured Oscillospiraceae bacterium | reverse complement strand
GTAGCTTTATCTTACACCGAAAAGCGGGATTTGACAAGATCAATCTGAAAAAAGCACACAAAAGGGGCTGCCGCACCGCAGCAGCCCCGGGGGAGGGCCTAGTCTTCCGGTTCCAGACCCTCTTCCAGACAGTGGATGGCGTCTGTCAGAGAGTCGATGGCATCGTCAATGCCGTCGCACAGCGCCTGCTTGTGCCGGCGCTGGGGAGAGCGAGGAGGTAAGGCGGCCAGTTCGGCCATCTCTTCCCCCTCCAACGCATCTAAACGGTCGATCAACGTCTCCATTTGGGAGAGAATTTCGGTGAATTCTGCTCTGCGCAGGTCAGTCATCAATTGACACCTCACATTCCATGGGCGGTTGTTCCTACAGGAACAGAATAACACAAGGGACGGAAAAAGGAAACCATTTCACCGGATCTCTTCCCATTCCACCTGCACGTAGGTAGGAACCACTTCCGGGGGGAGCGTGCTGGCCGCATCGAACAAACCGGTGCGAAAGCTCCCCGCCCCGGCTGCGTGCTGGGCGGCGACGGCGGCGCAGGCCTTCCAGAAAGCGCCCCCGGCCACGGCAGCTGCGAGGACGTCGGATTCCACAGCGGCGAAGCCGCCTAACAGAACGGACAGCATACATCCGGCGCCAGTGACCCGCCGCATCCACTGGCTGCCGCCGCGGAGGGTGGCCATGCGGCGGCCATCGGTGACGATATCCGCCGTTCCGGAGAGGTACGCCGTGCAGTCCAGCTGCCGGGCCAGACGAATGGCGCAGCCTTTGCGGGCGTCCTCATGGCCGGAGGAGCGGGAATCCACGCCCCTTTCCGTGCTGGCAATCCGCAACAGGGCCTGGGCCTCGGCGAAGTTACAGCGGAGGATGGAGATGTGTACCTCCCGGAGCAGCTGCTCCACCTGGGACAGGCGGTAACCGGAGGCGCCGATCCCCACCGGGTCCAAGATCACGGGGTGGGCGGCCCGGTTGGCGGCAGCCCCTGCCGCCCGGCAGGCGGCAAATTTCCCATCGTCTGGCGTGCCGGTGTTCAGTACCGTGGCCTGGCAGCGGGCGGTGATTTCCGCCACCTCTTTTGGCCCCTGGGCCATAATGGGGCTTCCCCCGGCGGCGAGAAGGATATTTGCGCAGTCCTGTACAGTGACGCAGTTGGAAATGCAGTGAATCAGGGGGGACTGCTCCCGAAGACGGCGTAATGGCATCGTGTCCTTCCTCTCACTGCGCAAGGGTGTTTTGCATCTGGCGGAGAGCGCCGCTCTTTTTCAGGGCGGCGATCAGGATACCGGCAATGATGGAGCCGCCGGCGGTGGAGATGAAAAAGGGGACGATGTAGGCGTAAAAGGCGATTTCCGCCGCGCTCTGGCCCATCAAAAGGATTGCGATGGGATAGGCGCACAGGCCGCCCAGAATGCCGGTGCCAATGACCTCAGCGAGCAGCGTCAGCAGGAGGTTGCGCGTTTTGTTATACATCAGGCCGCAGCACAGGGCGCCAATCATGGAGCCTGGAAAGGCCATCAGACTGCCCAGACCCAACAGGTTGCGCAGGACGCTGGTGACAAAGGCGGCGGCAACGCCGTAAAAGGGGCCGAGAAACACGGCGCAGATAATATTGACCATGTGCTGCACGGGAGAACAGCGGGAACTCAGCACGGGAAAAGAGAATAGACTGCCGGCGACGGCGACGGCTGCGAGAATCGCAGCCAAAGTGAGCTTTTTTACCTGAGAGCGGGACATAATACAGACATCCTTTCATCAAAAGTGTAGGAAAGTGGAATTTGCAGCCAATCCGGGTTTCGCCAATCCCCTTTGGGGGGGGGACCGGCTCCCTTTCTTTCGCACTGCCTCTCTTCCCGATTTCAGGAGACAGAGGGGGAGGGAAACTGCCGGAAAAGAAAAAAGCACCACGAAGATTCACACCCGAGGTGGTGTGCCCCTTCGTGATGCACTGCATCCACGATGGCCTCATTATAGCAGAAAAATGGAGGATGTCAAGAATTTCTTTCTTGCGAAGGGTTTTTCACTGCCGCATAAAATGGCCCTTCGCCGTTGCCGCCAAAGGCGCGGAACCGTGGCGCCCGCACCCAAAAACGCCTGGGGATTTTGGATCCTCAGGCGTTTTCAAATTGATTACACGGATTGTCCGCTCAGAGAATATGCCACATTGACGGCGTGGTCAGAGCAGCGCTCCAGGTCGGAGACGATGTCAGAGAATACGACGCCGCCATAGGTATTGCAGGAGTCGGTCATCATGCGCTTGACGTGGTTGGAGATGCAGGCCTCCACAATGTCGTCCACGTTTTCCTCCAGGTTGGTGGCCTCGATCAACTTGTCAAACTCGTCCTTTTCAAAGACCTGCAAGCTGTACGCGATGCTTTCCAGAGTGGCGTCCGCCAGATTGCGAAGATCCTTCATCCCCTGCTCTGAGATCAGGCCCTTACGCTCTCGCAATTTGACCACGTACTCGGTCAGGTTGACGGCGTAATCGCTGATCCGTTCCAGTTCCGAGGTATCCAACAACAGCATGGCCAAACGTTTTCGATCCCGTTCGGTCAGGTCGTAGGAGTGGAGGCTGACCAGTGCGGTGGTGATGTGCTGGTCCAGATAGTCCACGGTGTCCTCACCGTCATTGACGCGCTGGATCAGGGTTTCATCCTGGGAGAAGAAGCAGTCAACGGCGGTTCGCAGCGTATTCAGCGCAAACTGGCCCATGCGGACAATTTCCAGCTTGGCCTGTGCCAGAAAGAAGGCTGCGGGGGCGGTGCCAAAGCCGGCGGCAGTGCTGCCCTCAGAGAACCGGTTGAGGTAGAGCAGCTGCTGATCTTTGGACTTCCGGGCTTCTGACTCCAGCTCGGGCAGGAATTTGTATGTCATCTTAACCAGCAGGGTGGAGAAGGGCAGCTCGATGACCACGGCGGTGATGGCGAAGATGGTGTGGGTGTTTGCAATCTGACGGGCCACGTCGGTGGGGGACAGGCTCTGGATCAGCTGGAGAATCTGGGGGAAGAGAGTGACCAGCGTGCCCAGGACGATGGCGCGAACCAGGTTGAAATACAAATTCAGCAGTGCGGTGCGCTTGCCGTCCCGGTTGGAGGTTAGAGAGGCCAGGATATTGGGGGTGACGGAGCCGATGGCTGCGCCAATGGTCAGATAAACCGCGGTTTCATAGGTAAGAATGCCCTGAACAACAAAGGTCTGGAAGATGACAGTGGAGGAAGAAGAGCTCTGAAGCAGGGCGGTGAACGCCACACCAAACAGAATCGCCAGCAGCGGGTTGTTCAGACCGTCCAGAATATTGATAAATTCTTCCGACTCCGCAAGGGGGGCGATGGCGGTTTTCATGATGCCAATGCCCTGAAACAGCATACCAAAGCCCATGATCACGCAGCCCACGTCACGGACAAAGGCCTTTTTCAAGAAGAGGTACATGATGGCGCCGACAAACAAAATCAGCGGCGCGTAGGAAGTCAGGTCAAATGCGGTGAGCTGAGCGGTGATGGTCGTACCGATATTGGCGCCCATAATCACGCCGACGGCCTGGTACAGGGTCATCAGGCCGGAATCAACGAAGCCAATGACCATAACGTCGGTTGCCGAGGAACTCTGAATCATCAGCGTGACCAGACAGCCGACGCCAACCGCCATCAGACGGTTGCTGGTTGCTTTTTCCAAAATTAAGCGGAGATTGTTGCCCGCTGCGTTTTTCAACCCGGTGGACATCAGCGTCATGCCATACAGGAACAGGCCGATGCCCCCGAGCAACGAGAAGAAGGTGAGAAGTGTCATAAAAGGTTCCTCTTTCTGTTGTTTTAGGTTTTCTTTACAAACTTTACAAATATTTTACAAAAGTGCAGTTACAACTTACTATAGCATAGACAAAAAAACAATGCAAGAAAAATGTCGTGGGAGCGGGGGACGGCTTATACAGAAATTTGACACAGATTTTACGAGTTTTTTTGGAAAAAGGCAAAATAAAAAACCGGTCTGCACACAAAATCGTGGACAAACCGGTCTTAAATTTTTTGTTTTTACACGGCGCTTGGGGTAAGTTATTCTACGGTAACGCTCTTGGCCAGATTCCGGGGCTTGTCGATGTCGCAGCCCCGGATGCTGGCAATGTGGTAAGCGATCAACTGCATGGGGACCACGGACAGGGAGGAGGTGAAGCAGTTGGCCGTAACTGGCAGTTCAATGAGGTCGCAGTTCACGTTGGTGAACAGGGAATCCCCCTTGTTGACCAGCACCAGAACCTGAGCGCCCCGGGCGATGACCTCCCGCACGTTGCTGAGCAGCTTTTCCTCCAGGGCGTCCTGGGTTGCGATGGCCACCACCGGGGACCCCTCCTCAATCAGGGAAATGGTGCCATGCTTCAACTCACCGGCCGCATATGCCTCGGAGTGGATATAGGAGATCTCTTTCACCTTCAAAGAGGCTTCCATGGAGGCGCCGTAATCAATGCCCCGGCCCAGCACAAACAGGTGGTCATGGGCGGCAAACTTGGCGGCAAAGGTCTTATACAGCTCCTCCTGCCCAATCAGCTCCTCGATCTGCTCGGGCAGACTCTGGAGGCTCTTCATCAGTTGGTTGCGGCGGGCAGGGGTCAGCGTGCCGCGCACCATGGCAAATTTCAGGGCCATCAGATACAGCATCAGGCACTGGGTGGAGTAACCCTTGGTGGTGGCTACTGCAATTTCGGGGCCGGCGTTGGTGTAGAGGACATATTCGCTCTCACGGGCAATCGAACTGCCGACCACGTTGACGATGGACAAAACCGGGATGCGGTTGGCGTGGGCCTCCCGGATGGCGGCAATGGTATCTGCGGTTTCACCGGACTGGGAGATCATGACGCACAGGTCATTGGGGCGGAAGATGGGGCGGCGGTAGCGGAACTCGGAGGCCAGATCTACCTCCACCGGAATGCGGCTCAGATCTTCGATGACATATTTTCCCACAACGCCAGCGTGATAGGCGCTGCCGCAGGCCACAATGTGGATGCGGTTCAGGCTCTGAATTTCGGCGTCCTTCATGTCCAGCGTGGAAAGCAGGCCGTCTGCGGTGTGGAAGCGCAGGCAGTCGCGCAGCGCACGGGGCTGCTCGTCAATTTCCTTGCGCATAAAGGTCTCATAGCCCTGCTTCTCGGCGGCCTCCACGTTCCAGTCGACCGCGTAGATCTCACGCTCTACGGGGTTGCTGTCCTGGCCATAGATGATGGCCTCGTCACGGGTCAGTTTGACGATTTCATTGTCGTTGAGCAGTTTGCACTGGCGGGTGCGGTCCAGGAACGCCGGGATGTCAGAGGCGATATAATTCTCTCCCTCGCCCAGGCCCAGAATCAGGGGGCTGTCCTTGCGAACGGCAATCAGCGTGTCCGGATGGTCGGCGCACAGGATGGCCAGGGCGTAGCTGCCCCGCAAATAGCCGATGACGACGCGCAGGGTGGCCACGGGATCGCCATTATACAGCTTCTCAAAGAGCTGGGCGATGACTTCCGTGTCCGTCTCCGAGCGGAATACATAGCCGTCGTTGATCAGCCGTTCCTTCAGCTCCAGATAGTTTTCAATGATGCCGTTATGCACCACGGCAAAGCGGCCGTTCTGGCTCAGATGGGGGTGGGAGTTCTGGTCGCTGGGGGCGCCGTGGGTGGCCCAGCGGGTGTGGCCGATGCCAATGGTGCCGCTGACCGGCTCCAACTGGATCTTTTCACGCAGGGTGTCCAGACGGCCCTGGGCCTTCCGGACGCGAATGGTACGGTTTAAAACGGCAATGCCTGCGGAATCGTATCCGCGGTACTCGAGCTTTTGCAACCCATCCAACAGAAAAGGGGCGGCCTGATTATGGCCGATGAATCCGACAATACCACACATGGAATATCGTACCTCCTGAAAATAAAACGCTAGATCCTGTTTGAAACATGCCCCAATGACGGACCTTTTTCCGCCACAGGGCGTTGAGTTTCCCTGCAATCCGCAGAGAGGGCGTCAAATTACCTTATCCGGCGAAACAATCTTCGCCATTCACTTCCCGTGTTCAAACAAAGCCCAAATGCTGACAAAAATGTTTAGAATGAAAGAGGGCGCTGAAGGCTGCCAAACGATTATGGCAACAGCTCCATCGCCGGTTCACCTTTATCATAACACGACAGAGGCGATTGAACAACTGCGTTCTTTGTTAAGAATCTGTAAATTTCCGGGCAGTTCTTTCGTGTAAAATGTCCAAACCGGCGGGGAGCGGAAGCGGCAGGCGGGAGAACATGCCGGTGGAAGCCCCTCGTCCCACTGGATGGGCAGCGTGCCATCCATATGATTCAGAAAAGAGCGTTAAGAAGTATTCCACTGTTTTTACAAAAAAGTCCTTGATATTTGGTATAAACTTTGTTACAATACACATTGTAGTAAAGGGCAGGGCGATTCCGATGGCTCTGCATTTATAAAATGGAGGAATATAAAATGAAATCGTTTACGTACACTGTTAAAGAGGCTGAAGGCATCCATGCACGTCCCGCCGGGATTCTGACCAAGGCCTGCAAGGCGATGGCTCCCAATAAAGTCACCATCAGCAAGGGCGGCAAGACGGCAGATTGCACCAAGATCTTCGGTGTTATGGGACTGGGCGTCAAGTGCGGCGAAGAGATCACCTTCACCGTTGAAGGCCCCGATGAAGACGCAAAGATTGCCGAGCTGGAGGCTCTGGTTTCTGAGAACCTGTAAGCAGGGGATTTGAACCCGTCTCTTGAGAAGTGAAGTTTTCGAAAGCAGCACTTGGGAAAGGTGCTGCTTTCCTATTTTCTGTTCAAAGGAAATAAACCCTCCGGCAGAGGAACTTCCGCCGGAGGGTTCAAACACGTTCTCGGGGGCTGCCCTGGCACGGGTCAGGAGCCGGGGACGCGGACAATCACGTCCACGCTCAGGCCGTCGCTGCTGGTGCATGTGACGGTCGTCTGTCCCTGGCCCACTGCGGTGATGGTGCCGCTGGAGCTGACCGTGGCCACGCTGGAATCCGCGCTCGTCCAGGTGTAGGGGCTGGTGCCTCCGCTGGGGGTGAGGGTGTAGGCGTCACCAACGTTCACCAGGGTAATGTCATAGTACTCAAGGGTGATGCTGCCCGTCGTGGTTGTGGTGTCCGATGTGGTATCTTCGTCACTTTCATCCGCGTCGGCTGCGTCATCGTCCGCGTCCGTTGTGGCGGTATCCCCGGAAGTGGAGGTTTCGCTCTCGTCCGCCTCAGATTCGCTGTCCGTGTCTTCCTGGTCTGTGCTGTCCTGGGAAGATGAGTCCTCTTCCTCTTGGGAGGTGTCTTCCTCATCGCTTTCGGCCTCCGCTTCGGCCTTGGCGATGTTGTCCAGATAGGCGGCAAAGGAGGAGGTTTCGCTGCTCTGATAGATCTGATCGACGAAGTCAATCACACGCTGGGAAAAACCGCCGTTGAAGCTGGTGCCTGTCTCCGAGAGATACAGGTAGCATGTGTAGCCGTCCTCTGTGTAAGTAAAGGAGGAGAAGCACAGGTCTGCATCCTTGTCGATATAGGCATTCAGTACGCTGAAATCATCGCAGGGGGGCGCTATGCTGCCCTGCTGCTGGGCGGAATCAGAGAGGATGGAAATCAACTCGTTGGCGTCGGAATCCACTGTCATTTTCAGGGTGACAACCGAATCCTCCTCGGTGGAGTAGGTCAGGATGCCGATGACCTCATTCAAAATGGAACAATCGGTCAGCGTCAGGGTCGTGTCTTCATATTCAAACATCTCGTAACCCAGTACCGCTGCCATCTCCTCCGGGCTGTCGTAGTGCACCGTGAGGTCAGACGTCTCTGCGGAGGAATCCGCATCCCCTGAGCCGCAGGACATCAAAGAGCCGAGCAGGATAAGCGCCAATAAAAAAGCAAGTCGTCGATGCATAAACAGCCCTCCCATTTGATGAAAGAAAATGATACCGTAAAAATTCACTACGGTATCATTTATCTTACCGGATTGTCAAACTTTTGTCAACATAGATTGAAATATGATGGTTTCCGCAGTCGCAAAGGCAACGGAAACCCCTTAGAGAGCCTCGATGAAACGCATAAAGGCGGCCTTGCCCTCGGGGGTGCGCTTGTAAACGCCGGCGTCCTCCAGGACGGCGCAGAACACCTTGCCCACTTCCTCCTTCAAAATGTCCATCCGATTGGCGTCGTTCATCTCCGGATGGCGCGCCTGCACCTCTTTGGCCCAGGCGGCATGGGAGGCCGTCAGCGGGTTGGACTCCAGATCCTCGCCGGTGGAGATGGCGCGTTCCAGCTCGGCCAGCTCTGTTTTCAGGCGGGCGGGCAGGACAGCCAGCCCCATGACCTCGATCAGGCCGATGTTTTCCTTCTTGATGTGGTGCTTCTCCGCGTGGGGGTGGAACACGCCCAGGGGGCACTCCTCGGTGGTGATGTTGTTGCGCAGCACCAGATCCAGCTCATAGGCATCCCCCTTGCGCCGGGCGATGGGGGTGATGGTGGAGTGAAGCTCGCCATCGGTTTCGTGGAAAATAAAGGCTTCGGGGTCGTCATAGCTGCGCCAGCGGTCCAAAATGTGGGTGGCGGCGGCGATCACCCGGGCCTTGTCCGTGCTCCGCACCCGGATAACGGACATGGGCCACTTGACAATACCGGCCTCCACGTCCTCAAAGCCGGGAATCGTGACCGGCGTCTCGATTTCAGCCCTTGCCATGGCGAAGGTGTAGTTGCCGCCCTGATAGTGGTCATGGCTGAGCACGCTGCCGCCCACAATGGGCAGGTCGGCGTTGGAGCCGATGAAGTAATGGGGGAACACGGTGGTAAAGTCCAGCAGGTTGCCAAAGGCCTGCTCGTCAATGTGCATGGGGATGTGTTCGCGGTTCAGGACAATGCAGTGCTCGTTATAGTAGACATAGGGGCTGTACTGCATGAAGAAATCGACGCCGTTCAGGCGGATGGGCAAAATGCGGTGGTTCTGGCGGGCGGGATGGTTCAGATGGCCGGCGTAGCCCTCGTTTTCCGCGCAGAGCAGACACTTGGGATAGCCGGTGCTCTTTGCCTTGCCCGCCGCGGCGATGGCCTTGGGGTCCTTCTCCGGCTTGGACAGGTTGATGGTGATGTCCAGCGTGCCGTATTCCGTGTCCACCGTCCACTTCATGTCCTTGGCAATGCGGTCGCGGCGGATATAGTTGGTGTCGCCGGAGAAGCCATAGTACCAGTCCGTGGCGGCTTTGGGGCCTTCCGTCTCATAGAGGTTCTGGAATTTGGCGATGATCTCAGAGGGACGGGGGGTCAGCAGGCCGATCAGAGCGGTGTCAAAGAGGTCATAATAGGTGGCGGAGTTGCCGTCCAGAATGCCGTGCTCGAAGGCGTAATCACACAGGCCGTTCAGGATTTCCTGAATGGGAGGCAGCTCATCCACCTCCACCAGACCGCCAAAGCCGTCCATGTGCAGCGCCTCCAGAATGCGGTTGGCCGCCCAGAGCCGGTCGGCATCGGCGATCCAGCCCTTTTGAACGGCATATTCAATCAGTTGAGAGATGTTCAGTTCCATAGCGATACCTTCTTCCGAAAATGGTTTTTTGGTCAGGCGCAGCGGGCCTCAATCCACCAGCGTGCAGCCGCCGACGGGCCGGATGTAAGTCACGCGGCAAGCGCCCTCGCCCAGCAGGGCGTCCATGCCGGTTTGGAATTTCTCCAGCAGATCCATGGGGACGTAGGCCTGAATGGTGCCGGCAAAGCCGCCGCCGTGGACGCGGCGGGCGCCCTGGCCGTTCAAATAGTGGCCGGCCATGGCCAGAGCCAGGGCGACGGGCTGATCGGCGGGGTCACGGTAAGTGGCCACGTTTTGCAGATACATATAAGAGGAGTGACCGGAGGAGCTGACCAGCCGGAGGAATCTGGGAAAGTCTCCGCTCTCCAGTGCCTCCACCTGCTGCTCAACCCGGTGGCAATCGGTGAAGTAGTGAATGGCGCGCATGACGGCCCGATCGCCCAGCTGCTTGCGCAGGGTGGGGACGGCGGCGTAGAAGTCGTCCTCGTTCACCTCGCACAGAACTTCCTTGCCCATGGCGGCGGCCACAGAGCGCATCTCGGCGGGAACTGCGGCGTAGTCGCCGGTCAGATCCGCATGATCCGCGCCGGTGTCCACAATGCACAGGGCATAGCCCGCGGCGGCGAAGTCGAAGTCCACGGCGTGGTAAATGGGGTGATCCTTGTCCTGGAAGTCGATGGTGATGATGCCGCCCAGGGCGCAGCCCATCTGGTCCAGCAGGCCGGAGGGCTTGCCGAAGTAGACGTTTTCGGCATACTGACCGATCTTGGCGATTTCCGCCAGACCCAAGGCCCCCTTGCAGAACAGGCCGTTGACGGCGACGCCGATCAGAACCTCAAAACAGGCGGAGGAGGACAGGCCGGAGCCGCCGGGCACGTCAGAGATCACATAGGCGTCAAAACCGGAAACCGGCCATCCCATGCTGGACACCTTGGCCAAAATGCCCCGAATCAGGGAGGCAGTGGTGTTCTCCTCGCTCTTGACAGGGGCCAGATCCTGGGTGTCCACGGAGATCAGGCCATAGCCCTCGGAGTAGATATTGACCACAGAGCTGCCGTTGGGAGCGGCGCAGGCCAGGGCGTCCAGATCCACAGAGCCGGTGAGAACCTTGCCGCGCTGGTGGTCGGTGTGGTTGCCGCCGATTTCGGTGCGGCCGGGGGCGGAGTAGATGGCCACCTGGGCGGAGTCGTCCTTCTGGAAGCACTTCTGATAGCCGTCCGCCACATGGGCGATGCGGTCGCGGAAGGCTTGCACGTCGTCAACCTTGCGGCAGTACAGGTGCGCCAATTTTTCGTCATAGACGCCGGCGGCCAGATTGGCCTTTAAGTCTTTGATAGACAACATATCAATTATGTCCTCCTTTTATTTCGGTCCTTTGTTTTGATCTGTTTGGGGCCTTGCTTGAAACCTGTCAGCATGTCCAAATGACGGGCCTTTTCCGCCGCGGGTCACATTGCGAATGTTCAAGCAAGGGCCGGGCAGCTTTCTTCCTGAAAAATACTGTATCAGGAAAAAATGACTGTTTCAATGGGTTTTTGCAAGGGCAGCATGGTGAAGTGTGAGACGTTGCCCCATGGCGCCCGCGCACATGCCCTTACCAGGGCTTGTTGTCCCGGACGCAGCCCCGGAAAGAGAAGGTGAAGCGAAGGGGCTGGTCGTTTTTCAGCCAGTACTGGGGATGGGGAATGCTTCCCCAGGTGTCGTCCCCGCCCACGCCCATCTGCGCCAAGGCCGGGCGGAGCACGGT
The DNA here is from genome assembly GCA_964456525.1 of uncultured Oscillospiraceae bacterium. Lineage (GTDB taxonomy): Bacteria > Bacillota > Clostridia > Oscillospirales > Oscillospiraceae > Onthomonas. The sequence continues at coordinate 3,880 of CAYWAP010000041.1, read as the reverse complement.
GTAGTGGACGTTGGGCAGCTCATAGGGATGCTGCGCGCAGTCAATCTCATGGGGGGTCCAGGGCAGGGCGGAGAAGGTCATGCGCTCGCCCTGGAAGATCAGGCCCCGGCCCCGATAGTCGGTGATCCTGGCCCAGCGGACGCCGGTGTGGCTGCCGGATTCCTGGGGGCGCAGATGGTTGGCGAAGTTGTCCATGACCTTGTTCTTCCAGATGCCCAGACGAACGCCGTGGTTCCGGTCGGCATAGCTCTCGCCGGGACCCATGCCGTACCACTCCAGAGTGTCGTAGTCGGCGTCGATCTTAAAGAGCATGCCAAACTCCGGCATGGGGGGCAGTCCCTCCACGGGGTCATACAGGAGGGTGCAGTCCACCGTGCCGTCAAAGTGGACGGTGTAGGCCACCTGGCACTGGGAGGCAGGGGTGGTGGGCATGTGATAGGTGTAGGTGACGGTGACGGTGTTGTCCTGCTCCACAACGGTGGGGGTGTAGGCGCCATTCCAGGACCCCTTGCCAAATTGGCGGAAGGTGACGAACTGGGAACCCACCTTCCACTGGGCGCACTTCAAATTCACCTGTCCGCCCAGATCGTTGTCCACCACGGGCCGCCAGAAGTTGGGCATGGGGATGGACTTCAGGAACTCCACGCCGCCGTACCGGTAAGAGGCCAGACCGCCCTCCTGATGGGAGAAGAGAACCTGGAAGCTGTCGCCGATGACGCCGGTGTTATACCAGCCGTGAACCACGTTCAGCTTGCCCTCGGAGGGCTTGCCGGTGGGGGCGGCCGGGGCGTCTATGGTGTAAATCCCCTGACCAAAGGCGACCTCAAAGCCCCGCTCCGCCCAGGGGGTGTCCTCACGCTGGAGCAGGGAGACGGTGATGGCATACTCTCCGGGCAGATGCTCCTCCGGGATGGGCAGCGCCATCTCGGATTGGCTCATGGGAGGCACGTCCAGCACGGTGGAGGCGGTGCGGACGGTTTTGCCGTCCCGCTGGACGGTGATGCGGCAGTCGTAGACATTCGTGTTCAGGAACAGGTTGTTGTTCCGAACCCTGGCCGTGTTCCTGTCTACGGTGATGAAAACGGGCTGGTAGTTGTACTTGACCTCGGGCATTTTCACGCTCTCCGCTCCATCGGAAGTGCAGATGCCGTTGCCGGAGAAGGCGTAATCCGTGGGCCGGTCGCCGAGATCCCCGCCGTAACAGTAGCAGAGGTTTCCGTAGCGGTCTTTGGAGCGGATGGCCTGGTCGATGTAGTCCCAGATGAACCCGCCCTGATAGAGTGGCTCCTCCTCGGTCAGGTCGGTATACAAGCTCATGCCGCCGCAGGAGTTGCCCATGGCGTGTGTGTACTCGCAGCAGATAAAGGGTTTATTCCGGTACTCCGCCAGAAAGGCTTTGATGTTCTCCACGGTGGAGTACATCTGGCTTTCCATATCCGAGGACTCGTCGCTGTAGCGGCGGTCGTGGAAAACGCCCTCGTAATGGATCAGCCGGCTGCCGTCCAGCTCCCGGAACCTGCGGGCCATGTGGGCAATCACGCTGCCCCCAAAGCTCTCGTTCCCCAGGGACCAGATGATCACGCTGGGATGATTTTTGCAGGTCTGATAGGTGGAGTTGACTCGGTCCAACAGCATGGGTTCCCATTCCGCGTGGTCGCCGGGGAGCGCCGAGTCGGGGGACTGCCCCCCCTGTTCCATCTGATTCCAGGTGCCGTGGGTCTCCATGTTGTTCTCGGCCATGACGTACAGGCCCAGCTCATCGCAGAGGTCATAGACCAGGGAGCTGTTTGGATAGTGGCTGGTGCGCAGGGCGTTGATGTTGTTGCGTTTCATGGTCAGCAAATCCCGGCGGATTTCCTCCGCAGTGACCGCACGGCCTGCGTTGGCTGAGAAGTCGTGACGGTTGACGCCCCGGAAAACAATCCGTTGGCCGTTGATGCACATCAGGCCGTCCTTTAGTTCAAAGCGGCGCAGGCCGACCTGCTGGGGAATGATCTCCTGCAGTTCGCCGGAGGCGTTGTATACCCGCAGCAGCAGGTGATAGAGGTGGGGGGACTCCGCGCTCCAAAGAACCGGATTGGCGATGGAGAGGGAGGCGGTAAACCGGTTGTCCTCCCCGCAAACACTGCCGCAAGAGACGCCGTCCAGCTGGAGGTGAACTTGCCAGGGGCCGCTGGCCAGCAGGGAGCCGGTCAGCTGGATGCGGGCGCTGGAGAAGTCCTCGCTGAGGAAGGTTTCCACCTTCAGATCCTGCATGTGAACGTTGGGCAGGGCATACAGATAGACGTCCCGGTAAATGCCGGAGAAGCGGTAAAAGTCCTGATCCTCCAGCCAGCTCCCGGCAGACCACTTGTAGACGCGGCAGGCCAGCTTGTTCTCCCCGGAGACGATGGCGTCGGTCAAGTCAAACTCACAGGGGGAAAAGGAGTTGCCGGAAAAGCCGATGTACCGCCCGTTCAGCCACACGGCGACGCAGCTCTCCACACCCTGGAAGGACAGCCGTATACGCCGGCCCTCCATGCATTCCGGCAGGCGGAAATAGCGGACATAGCAACCGACCGGGTTAAACTTGGTGGGAATCTCCCCGATGAGAACCTCTTCCAGCCCGTCCCAGGGGTACTGCACATTCACATATTGGGGGACACCATATCCCTCCATCTGAATGTGAGCGGGAACCGGAATCTCGCCCCAACGGTGGCAGTCGTAGTCCAGCGCCTCAAACCCGGCGGGAACCTGCCTCTCCTCCTGGGCATAGGCGAATTTCCAGATGCCGTTTAGCGACTGCACCAGCGGGTTGTCGCCTGCCTCCAGGGACGCCTCAGAGGGGTAGTAGCGGTGGTCAGAGTGGGCAGAGACTCGGTTTTCGGCGTAATAGCCGGGGTCTTTTAGAGAATCAAATGAAAATGGCATGCAAAGACTCCTTTAACTGAGAAATGGCACAATACTACACTAAATACATTCTATCACAAACATAGCAGGGGAACAAGGAAGGATTGGCATTGCCGGTTCGTCAAGATGACGAAAATACTTCATCAAATTTTGACAGAACCACCAATTGACCGGGCGGACAGGTTCGGCTAAAATGGACAAAGAGAAGTCCCTTCTCTTTTCCGCTTGGTATGTCGGGGCAGCGCCCCTGCATATAAATAATTTCTTGGCGGCGTCCACTCCACGCAAAACAGGCGCCGTACAATCAAAAAGGAGGAATTTAATTCCGTGGAGCTCACGGTGCGGCAGTGTGGAGACCTGCCGTAATGCGGCGCATCCTATACGGGTGGCCGTGAGGTAACGATAGCGGAGGCTTCGTTGCCAGAGCTGAGAAACATGTCTGAAGTTTTACTGAAAAATCTGAAGAAGGTTTACGACAACAAGGTGACGGCGGTTCACGACGTCAACCTGCACATTGCGGACAAGGAATTTATCGTCCTGGTCGGCCCTTCTGGCTGCGGTAAGTCCACGACGCTGCGCATGGTCGCCGGTCTGGAGGACATTACGGAGGGCGAGCTGTACATCGACGGCAAGCTGTGCAACGACATCGCGCCCAAGGATCGCGATATCGCCATGGTTTTCCAGAACTACGCGCTGTATCCTCATATGTCCGTCTATGACAACATGGCCTTCGCCCTGAAGCTGAAGAAGACCCCCAAGGATGTCATCGACAAGAAGGTTCGTGAGGTCGCTGAGATTCTGGATATTACTCAGTACCTGGAGCGTAAGCCCAAGGCGCTGTCCGGCGGCCAGCGTCAGCGTGTCGCCATCGGCCGGGCCATGGTTCGCGACCCCAAGGTCTTCCTGATGGATGAGCCTCTCTCCAACTTGGACGCGAAGCTGCGTAACCAGATGCGCGCTGAGATCATCAAGCTGCGTAAGCGGATCAACA
>CAYWAP010000040.1:0-15640 GCA_964456525.1 uncultured Oscillospiraceae bacterium | reverse complement strand
AAGATCCCAGACCCATACCGCAGATGGCAGAGGTGGGATTCAGCATCTCACGCATACCGGGTCCCCCTTTGGGGCCTTCATAGCGGATCACGACCACATCGCCGGGGTGAATGCCCCCTGCGTAGATCACCCGAATCGCCTCTTCCTCGCTGTCAAACACGCGGGCCGGACCGGCGTGCTTCATCATCTCGGGTGCCACCGCAGACTGCTTGACCACGCAGCCATTGGGAGCCAGATTTCCAAACAGAACGGCGATTCCGCCGGTGGCCAGGAAGGGGTCATCCAGCGGGCGGATGACCTCAGGATTGCGGTTTTCCGCGTCCGCGATGTTCTCGCCCACCGTCTTGCCGGTGCAGGTAATGAGGTCGGTCTTGATCAGGCCGCCGTCCGCCAGCTCCTTCATGACCGCGTAGACCCCGCCAGCCTGCTCCAGATCCTCCATAAAGGTGGGACCGGCAGGCGCCAGATGGCACAGGTTGGGCGTTTTGGCGTTAAAGGTGTTGACATGATGCAAATCGATGTCAATGCCGCACTCATGGGCGATGGCAGGCAGGTGCAGCATAGTGTTGGTAGAGCAGCCCAGGGCCATATCAACGATCTCCGCGTTGTTGAACGCCTCCTCCGTCATGATGTCCCGGGGACGGATATTCTTTTTCAGCAGCTCCATCACCTGCATACCGGCCTGCTTTGCCAGCCGGATTCGGGCGGAATACGGCGCCGGGATGGTGCCGTTGCCGCGCAGGGCCATACCGATCGCCTCGGTCAGGCAGTTCATGGAGTTTGCCGTATACATGCCGGAGCAGGAACCGCAGGAGGGGCAGCAGTTCATGACGTACTCCTCCACACCTGCCTCGTCCAGCGTCCCCGCATGGTAAGCGCCCACCGCTTCAAACATATCGCTCAGGCAGGTTCGCTTGCCATTGTCCAACCGGCCAGCCAGCATGGGGCCGCCGGAGACGAAAATGGTGGGGATGTTAATCCGGGCAGCGGCCATCAACAGGCCGGGCACGTTCTTGTCGCAGTTGGGAATCATGACCAGCGCGTCAAACTGGTGCGCAATGGCCATGCACTCGGTGGAATCGGCAATCAGGTCACGTGTGACCAGCGAATACTTCATGCCGATGTGACCCATAGCAATGCCGTCACACACGGCGATGGCCGGGAACTCGATCGGAGTGCCGCCAGCCATTCGGACGCCAGCCTTCACGGCCTCGGCAATCTTATCCAGATTCATGTGACCGGGAACAATCTCATTTTTGGAGCAGACAACGCCTACCAGAGGGCGGTCTGTCTCCTCCTTGGTATAGCCCAGAGCCGCGAACAAAGAGCGGTTCGGGGCACGATCCACACCCTGCGTGACATTGGCTGATTTCAGTGCCATAGTGGTTTCCTCCTCCAAATATCCAAATAAAAGTCAAAAAATGCCGGAAAATTCTCTTTTCCAACCCCGGCAGACAGCTGACAGGGGAGAAATCCCCTCTCTCCCCTCTCATCTGCCTGCCGCTGGAGCCGCTCCTCCGCCGCCCTTCGGATGGAAAAAGGGGCAGGCAGCGCCTGCCCCTTGGTAAACCATCGCGCACAGGAGGGCTGACCGGTCAGTCCTTCCCCAGGATGTTCGCCAAATTACTTGGAAGCGGCATCCAGGGCGGAGTCGCCTGCTGCAGCGTCCTTCCACAGCATGTTCTCCCGCAGGGCCTTGCCCACGGTCTCCATGGGATGCTTTGCCAGATTGGCCCGCTTGCTGTTGAAGAAGGTGCGGCCGTTCTTGTTCTCAGCAATCCACTTGCCAGCGAAGGTGCCGTCCTGAATGTCGGCCAGAACCGCGCGCATGTTGGCTTTGGTCTGCTCATGGGGAATGACGCGGGGGCCGGAGACATACTCGCCGTACTCAGCGGTGTCGGAGATGGAATAGTTCATGCCGGAGATGCCGGCCTTATTGACCAGGTCGATAATCAGCTTCATCTCGTGCATGCACTCAAAGTAAGCGTTCTCGGGGGCATAACCGGCCTCACACAGGGTCTCAAAGCCGCACTGCATCAGGTCCACAACGCCGCCGCACAGGACGGTCTGCTCACCGAACAGGTCCGTCTCGGTTTCAATGTCCATGGTCGTCTCCATGATGCCGGCACGTGCGCCGCCGATACCGGCAATGTAGGCCAGGGCGATGTTCCGGCAGTTGCCGGTGGCGTCCTGCTCCACGGCGATCAGGCAGGGCACGCCCTGACCGGCCACATACTGGCCGCGGACGGTGTGGCCGGGGCCTTTGGGAGCGGCCATAAAGACGTCCACATCTGCGGGAGGAACAATCTGCTTATAGCGGATGTTAAAGCCATGTGCAAATGCGATGGCGTTGCCCGGCTCCAGGTTGTCCTTGATGGACTCCTGATAAATCTGAGCGGCCCGCTCGTCGTTCACCAGTATCATGATGATGTCGGCCTTCTTAGTGGCCTCTGCCACCGTATAGACCTCAAAGCCGTCCTCCAATGCCTTTTGGAAGGACTTGCCGGGGCGAACGCCAATGATGACGTTGCAGCCGGAGTCCCGCAGGTTCAGTGCATGCGCGTGGCCCTGGGAACCATAGCCGATCACAGCAATCACTTTGCCGTCCAGGTTGGAGATGTCGCAGTCCGAGGCATAGTACATCTTTGCCTTCATGTCATAACAGCTTGCCATAATTAAATTCTCCTTTGACTTTGGTGTCGTCATTCAGTGTATATTGGCCTCTCTCCAGGGCCACCATACCGGTGCGGGCCAGCTCCAAAATGCCAAATTCTTTCAGCAGGCCCTCGATCGCCTCGTCCTTGGACTCGGCGCCGATCACGGCAAGGGTGATGGATCCCAGAGAAACGTCGATAATGGAAGCGCGGAAAATATTCGCAATCTGGATGACCTCGTTGCGAATTTCGCGGGTTTCTGCCTTCACTTTAATCAGCAGCAGCTCGCGGCGGATGGAATGCGCGGCTTCCAGCCGCTTCACATTGCGGACCGGGAACAGCTTTGCCAGTTGATTCATCACCTGACGAATCTGCAAATCGTCCGCAATGACTTCGATGGTGATCCGGGAAACTTCGGGGTTGTCCGTCGTCCCCACAGCCAGAGACTCAATGTTATAGCCCTTGCGGGAGAAGAGCCGGGAAACCTGGCTCAGCACACCTGCGTAGTTATCCACCAGGACAGACAGTGTCTGCCGGACGGGAGTGGTGTTCTTAATCTCAATCGGCATATAGCTCCCTCCTTAATCCAGCAGGAAATTGGTAACGGGACTGGTTCCGCCCACCATGGGGTGAACCTTTTCGTCCATGTCCAGCATAGCGTCAATCACGGCCGCGCGGCCGGACTCCAGAGCCTCCTGAAAGGCCGCACGGAACTCGTCCACATTGTTGACGCGGTAGCCCTTGATGCCATAGGCCTCCGCCAGCTTGACGAAATCCGGCCCCCGGTCCAGCGTGGTCTGGCTATAGCGCTTGCCGTAAATCAGGGTCTGCCACTGGCGAACCATGCCAAGGGTCCGGTTGTCAAAGATAATGGTGATCACCGGGATGTCGTAGTGCTCAACGGTGGCCATCTCGTGGCAGTTCATCCGGAAGCAGCCGTCACCGGTGCAGTGAACCACGACCTGGTCGGGGTTGCCCAGCTTTGCGCCATAGGCTGCGCCATAGCCGAATCCCATCGTTCCAAAGCCGCCGGAGGTCAGCAGCTGACCGGGCCGGTTGAAATGGAAATACTGGCAGGACCACATCTGGTGCTGGCCCACGTCGGTGGCAATGATGGCATTGCCGCCGGTCAGATCGGAAACGGTCTGGAGAATTTCATGGGGCAGCAGCTTATTGGGGTCGTGCTCCAGAGGCGGCTCTTTCATGGAGAGAATGGCCTTGCGCCACGCGGAGAAGTCGTATTCATGGAGCATAATGCGCTCGTTGAGCAGCTCCAGAACCCGTCTGGCGTCTCCAATGATATGGTGGGCGGTCAGCACATTCTTGTCAATCTCGCTGCGGTCAATGTCAATATGTACCACCTTGGCATTGGGCGCAAAACTCTTGGCGTCACAGGTGACCCGGTCGGAAAAGCGGCAGCCGATGGCCAGCAGCAGATCGCAGTCATGGCTTGCCACGTTGGAGGCGTGGTTGCCATGCATGCCAATCATGCCGGCAAACAGGGGGTGGTTTCCGGGGCAGGCACCGCCGCCCATGACGGTGGAGGCAACCGGCGCGCCCAGCTTTTCAAAAAACTTGCGAAACTCCGGGACGGCCCCCTTACTGCGGATGACGCCGCCGCCCACCAGCACCAGCGGACGCTTTGCCTCATCCAGCATATCCACCAGGGTGTTCACATCCTGATGATCCGGCTCCGCCACTTTCAGGTCGTGGCTCTCCCGGGCAACCAGCCGTCCCAACTTGCCATGGCGATGGTGCTCGGACAGGGGGAGCGGCTCATATTCTACCATATCATAGGTCACATTCTTTAAAATGTCAATCAAAACCGGGCCGGGCCGTCCGCTTCTGGCAATGGCAAAGGCCTCCCGGATGATGTCGGCCAAATCCTCTCCCCGGCGAACCAGATAGTTCGTCTTGGTGATGGGCATGGTGATGCCCGTGATATCGACCTCCTGGAAAGAGTCTTTGCCGATCAGGTTTTCCCCCACGTTGACGGTGAGAAACACCACGGGGGAAGAGTCCATATAGGCAGTGGCAATCCCCGTGACCAGGTTGGTCGCCCCCGGCCCGGACGTGGCAAAGCAGACGCCGACCTTTCCGGTGGAGCGCGCATAGCCGTCGGCGGCGTGGGATGCCCCCTGCTCATGGGTCGTCAGAATATGACGGATTTTCTTGTTGTAGCCGTGGAGCTCAAACTCGTCATAAATCTCCAGAATCGTGCCGCCGGGATAGCCGAAGACCGTATCAACCCCCTGCTCCAGCAGACATTCCATGACGACCTGGGATGCTTTCATTTTCATAACCGGGATACCTCCAAACTGTGAATGGTAAAAATGGATAACAGGATACTGATCTTTCCGGCGGCTCTCCCCCTTCTGTGACGTCAGATCAGAAGGGTTCCGCCCCTGATGAAAAGACCCGTATCAGCGGCAGAGCGCCCGCCGCCTTTCCGCACGCAGTTCAGGGCAAAAGAAAAGCCCCGTCCTGCCAATAGGACGAAGCAAAACTCCGTGGTACCACCTAAATTCATGAAACTGCACCGTTCAATTAAGAGCACTTCCATGCACTCGTTCCCTGATAACGGAAGGTACTCCGTCTCCGGTTACTATGCTCAGCCGTTCACCGAAGCCGCTCGTGGGTGACTTACGAACAGTGCCTTGGAGGCGCTTGCAGCGTTTACGCCCTCTCTGTACCGCAGCGATCTGATCGCCTTTCCCAGTCAACGCGTTTGAATTTATGTGATATAATAACAGCCATCGGGAAATTTGTCAAGAGAAAACGACCAATATTTGCAGCTGTTTTCTAAAAATAAATGACAAATTGACAAGTGCAGAACAATAACTTGACAATTCGTTTCCAAAAGTTGACTGCCTTTTCCCCACCGGGTTGACTTTAGCGCCTGAAAGTGCTAAATTTTTCCCAAAGCCTGTAAATCCCCCGTTTAGGAGAGATGATCATATGAAACATATTGCCATTGTCGGCCTGGGACTGATTGGCGGCTCCCTGGCCGCAGCCCTGCGCGGTTTTGAAGACTATGAGGTGGTGGGCGTGGTTCGCCGCGACGCCACCGCGGCATACGCCATGGAGCACGGCGTTGTGGACCGCGTGACCCAGGACCCCGTTCCCGTTCTGCGGCAGGCCGACCTGACCTTCCTGTGCATGAAACCCCGGCAGATTGTCCAGTATCTGAAGGACCACCGGGACGACTTCAAGCCCGGCAGTCTGGTGGCCGATGTCTGCGGCGTCAAAACCGCCATCATGGAGGGGGCCGAGGTCCTGCCCGAATGTGTGGATTTTATCGGCTGCCATCCCATGGCCGGCACCGAGTTCTCCGGCATTGAGTCCTCCTTCCCCACCCTGTTCCAAAAGTCTCACTTTATTATGACGCCCCGGGCAACCTCCACCCCTGAGCACATCGCCCTGATCGAGCGCATCGCCTATTACATCGGCAGCCGGGACGTGGTCAAAACCACTCCGGAGGAACACGATCAGATCATCGCCTACACCAGCCAGCTCATGCACATTGTGGCCGTCTCCGTCTGTGACGACGCCGAGCTCTTCCGCTGCCGGGGCTTTGAGGGGGGCAGCTTCCGGGACGTCACCCGCGTCGCCGCGCTGGATGTGGACATGTGGACCGAGTTGTTCAGCATGAACGCCCCCGCCCTGACCAAGATCATCCAACGCATGGAGGAAAACCTTCACGCCTATCGCGTCGCGGTGGAAAACGAGGACGTCGAGCGGATTCAGGCCAAACTCACCTACTCCTCCAACCGGAAACGCCGGATGAACCTCCCCGGCCCCGGTCAGATTCTGCTGGATGAGTCCCAGCGCGCAAAATGAAGCCCATCCCGGTTACAACCCGATATTCCCTCGCCGCCCGCCTGCCCCGGCCTTACAAGATCGCCCTGCTCAGCGACCTGCACGATCAAAACGGTCAGGAAATTTTGACGATTTTACAGAGGGAACAGCCCGATTTGATCTGCATTGCCGGGGATCTCTCCGATCTGCATTACTATATGGACCATTCTTCAGAGGATCAGGCCGAATACGAGTTCTATTATCTGCACAACGCCTCTCCGCTGCAAAAGGGCCTCAACCGGCTGCTTCACCTCTTTTATGATCTGTTGGAGCAGCCCTCCCTGCCGGAGACAACAACATATTCCGGCCTGGACTTTCTCCGCTCCGCCCTGGAAATTGCCCCGGTGTGTTATTCCACCGGCAACCACGAGTGGTATCTCCAGGAGGAGGACCGGCGGGAAATCCGGGCCACCGGCGCCTTCCTGCTGGAGAATCAGGATGTGGAGCCCCTGCCCGGCCTTCGGGTTGGCGGACTTCCCACCCGTCACGATGTGGCATGGCTGGAGCGGTTTTGCGCAAAGGATGGCTATAAGCTCCTTCTCTGCCACCATCCGGAGTACTACAAATGGCTGATTCAGGGCCATTCGGAGCGCACGCCGGACCTGATTTGTTCCGGCCACGCCCACGGCGGACAGTGGCGTTTTTTCGGCCGCGGCGTCTATGCCCCGGGGCAGGGATTTTTTCCCAAATACACCCACGGCCTTTATGACGGCGTCCTGTTGGTCTCCTCCGGCTGCGCCAATACCTCCCGGTTTCCCCGCTTTGGGAACCCTCCGGAGGTGGTCATCCTCCAGCTCAATCCCTGAGACCCGCTCAGATAATGGCGATGACCGCGGCGTCTATCGGCGCCTTGACCCCCAGCGCCGACTGGGCCGCCTCCCCCCGGCAGACCAGCACATGGCTTTCCGGCGGGGCATTTAAACGGTCCGCCGCCACAAAACGGATTTCATCGTCCGCTTTCAGCACGGCAAATCCCACGTCCTTTATCTCCGGGATCATGGCTCCCGGTTCGAGACGGCTGCACACTTTACAAAGAATCATTTTAACTGCCTCCTAAATCGGATGTGCCGTTAGTATTCCAGTTCTCAACCAAAAAATGCGAGCCGCGGCCCGGGGAATCCCCGCTTCAGGCTGCCCTTCCGGGCAAATCCTCAACTGTGCTGCCGGAACATCTGCTCCAGCCGGCGCGCAAAAGCGCTCAGCCCCGCTTCATCCGCCGGCGTAAAACGGCTTGTCACCGGGCTGTCAATGTCCAGCACCCCCACAACGCGATCTCCCGCAAACAGCGGCAGCACGATCTCCGAACGGGAGGCCCCATCGCAGGCGATGTGGCCGGGAAAGCGGTGGACGTCCGCCACCCGGACGATCTCCCGCCGGGCGGCGGCGGCGCCGCAAACCCCTCTCCCCACCGGAATCTCAATGCAGGCGGGCTTCCCCTGAAAAGGCCCCAGAACCAGTTTCTCCCCTTCCAGAAGGTAAAAACCGGCCCAGTTGATCTCCTCCAGACTGTGGTAGAGCAGTGCGGCGGCGTTTGCAAGGTTGGCAATCTCATAAGGCGTCCCCTCAATCAGCGCGCCCAGCTGCCGGGTCAGCTCCTGATAAAAGGCAACTTTTTCCTTCTCGTCCATGTTCTCTCCTCCTAAAAAGGCCTGCTGAAACCCAGTCAGCAGGCCTTTTGTTCTGATCTAACTTGCTCCCTTTACGCGGACGATGCAGGTTACGCTCTCGCTTCCGCTGGTACAGGTGACGGTGGTGGTGCCGGGGCTGACCCCAATGACCATCCCGCTGTCGCTGACCGTGGCAATGGAACTGTCGGCACTGGACCACTGGTAGGTGCCGTCGCCGCCAGTGGCAACCAGTTGGGTGCCATCGCCCACCTTTGCCATGGTGATGTCAGGGTAGTTCAATGTCAGGGACTCCGTAGTGGTTTCGGTGGTGTCCGTGTTCTCCGTGTTCTCGGTCGTATCCGTGCTGGGAGTTTCCTCCTCTTCCCCATCATCGTCATCCGGCTCTTCCTGCTCCTCATCCTCAGGGGCACTGATGGGATAACTGCCCTGAACCGAGGCCGGCTCCGCCTCACTGTCCGCCGCGTCGCCAGAACATTCCACCAGACATTCTGCGGAAATATCGCCGTTGGAGACGCTCACCGTACACTCACCGCCGCCCACATAGGTGACGCGGCCATACTCGTCCACCGTGGCGACATACTGATTGCTGGTGCTCCAGGTCAACTCGCCCGTCCAATCCTCTGGATCAACGGTCACTTCCAGCAGGATGCTCTCGCCGTCGGAAAGGGAAATGGCGGTATTGCTCAGGGAAATTGAGCTGACGCCGTCGCTGTCCACTTCCTCCTCCGCCGCTGAAACGTCCCCTTCGGCACTGGTGTCAGCCTCAACCTCTTCCGCGATGGAGGTAGAGGAATCCTCCCCCTGATCGTCATACAGCAGCTGGAAGGCCTTCACCCCCAGCACGCCCACCGCAATCAGAGCCTCCAGCAGCAGGATGATGACAATCACCAGCGCCGCACGGGTGAGCCCGCTGTCCTGACTGCCAAAGCCGCCGCCGTATTTTGTGACATCCATCGCGCTCTCCCGCGTCTTTTTGGTGTTGACGCTGGTCTCCTCGCCGCAATGGGGACAATTCTCCTCGGCGGGATCGTAATACCCTCCGCAGTTCTTGCAGAGAATTAAATTCTGATGTTCTCTCTCGTTTCTTTTCATTTTGCATGTTTCCTCAGCAGGGTTTAAACGTACATGTCTATCATATCCTTTTTTAGCAATTTGTCAATATCTTCTCTCAAAAAATCACTTTTCCTGTCTATTTATGGCGTTTTCCATCGACTTGCGAAAATAATCCCCTTTTTTAAACCAAAAGGCCACTCCCTGTTGAATCGGGAAAATACCGCGTCAGGCAGTTGACCCCCGGGGCGCTTTCCAGTATAATAATACCTGCTGAACCTGTCGCAAAGCGATTTATTTGTGTAGCAGTTGCCATGCAATCCCACAAAAAAGGCCCTTTTCGGCCATTTTGATGCCATTCAACGCCCAGAAGATCAGGTGACGATATGAGTAAGGACACGTTATCCGCCGCTGTCATCGGCAAAAAATATCAGGCGGCTGTTTCCACATTTCTCCGCCAGTTGGCCTCCCCCAACCTGAAGCTCAACGTCTCTCAGGAGATTGACGCCTATTTCCGGCGCTGCGCCCTTGGGGTCTGGAGCCGCAGCGGCCCTGTGACGGAGGCCCATGTGGCCGCTTACAACGCGATATGCTCCGCCGGGCACCACCCCACCAAGGCCCTCTTCTTTGAAGTGGCCTCCGGCGTCGCCGACGCGCCCCCTTTTGCGCCGCCCGGCTTTTTCCAGGAGCTGGTTTCCGCCGATAAGAGCACGAACCGCAACCGCGCACTACAGTTTTCCGACCTGTGCAGCGTGGTCATGCTGCTTCTGGCCGCCGTGGACGGCGTCAGCCAGGAGGAAGCCGATTACATCGCCGCCTGCGTGGCCTCTCTGAACCGGCTCGCTGGCAGCAATGCCCCTCCCAAAACGCCCATTCTCCCCTTTTCTCCGGAGAAACCCGCCGGACAGCCGGACGTGCAGTCAGTGCCCCAGAGCGAACCGGCTTCACAAACGGCTGCCCCAGCCGAACCGGAACCCACTGTGGAGGAACTCCTCTCCGAGTTGGACGAACTCTGCGGTCTGGATCGGATCAAAAAGGATGTCCGAAGCCTGATGAACCTCATCAAAATCCGGAACCTTCGCAAGGAAAACAACTTGCCGGTACCCCCCATGAGCCTCCATCTGGTCTTTATGGGCAACCCCGGCACCGGGAAAACCACCGTGGCCCGGCTGCTGGCCAAGCTGTACCACGCCATCGGCGTCCTTCCCAAGGGACAGCTGGTGGAGGTGGACCGTTCCGGTCTGGTGGCCGGCTATGTGGGCCAGACCGCTATCCAGACCCAAAAGGTTCTCCAATCCGCCATGGGCGGCGTCCTGTTTATCGACGAGGCCTATTCCCTGGCCGCCGGGGATTCCGTGGGGAACGATTTCGGCCGCGAGGCAATTGACACCATCCTGAAGGCCATGGAAGATCACCGGGACGAGCTGGTCGTCATCGTGGCCGGTTATGAGGAGCCGATGAACCGCTTTATCCACTCCAACCCCGGTCTGGAGTCCCGCTTTAACAAGTATTTCTACTTTGAGGACTACACCGGTGAGCAGTTGCTCAGCATTTTTAACAGCATGTGCAAGCGCAACGGCTACCAGCCGGACGAAGAACTTTCCGCCTTCCTCCCCGGATTTTTCCGCTCCCTGTATGAGAACCGGGATGAAAATTTTGCCAACGCCCGAGAGGTTCGAAACCTCTTTGAAACCTTGATCGCCGCCCAGTCCAACCGCGTGGCCCAGCTGGAGAATGTCCGCGTCGAAGATCTGACCGGCCTGACCATGGCCGACTGGAAGGCCGCCGAAGGGTAAGCCATCGCCCGCCCACAGGGTTCCTGTGGGTGGAGAGAACCGAGTAGAGGTGTAACCGCCTATGGAATTGCAATTCAAACACATCCATGAACTCCCCACGCCGGACGCCCTGAAGGCGCTCTACCCCATCTCCCAGGAGATACGCGCCATCAAGGAGCGGCGCGACCGGGAAATCGCCGACATCCTCTCCGGCAAAGACAACCGTCTCATGCTCATCATCGGCCCCTGCTCTGCCGATCAGGAGGACGCCGTGCTCCACTACATTGACCATCTGGCCAGGATACAGGATCAGGTCAAGGACACGCTGTACATTGTCCCCCGCATTTACACCAACAAGCCCCGCACCACCGGCGACGGATATAAGGGCATGGCATCCCAGCCGGACCCGGAAAAGAAGCCCAATATGCTGGAGGGTCTGGTCTCCATCCGCAAGCTGCACATGCGCGCCGTGGCGGAAACGGGCTTCACCTGCGCCGACGAGATGCTCTACCCCGAAAACCACGCCTATCTCTCCGACCTGCTGAGCTATGTGGCCGTGGGCGCCCGCAGCGTGGAAAACCAGCAGCACCGTCTGGTTGCCTCGGGCGTGGGCATTGCCTGCGGCATGAAAAATCCCACCTCCGGCTGTCTGTCCGTCATGTTGAACTCCATCACGGCCGCACAGCACCCCCACACCTTTGTGTACCGGGGCTGGGAGGTGGATACCCCGGGCAACCCCTATGCCCACGCCATCCTCCGCGGCTTTGCCAACCACCACGGGGAGGCAACCCCGAACTACCACATTGAGGATCTGGAGCTGACCTACCGGCTCTATCAGGAGAAGCAGGGGCTGCAAAACCGGGCTGTCATCATTGACACCAATCACGCCAACTCCGGCAAGAACCCCTTTGCACAGCCGCGCATCTGCCGGGAAGTGCTTTACAGCATGAAATACAACCAGGAACTGCGCGGTTTCATCAAGGGCTTTATGATCGAGAGCTATCTGGAGGACGGCTGCCAGCCCATCGGCGGCGGCTGTTTCGGCAAGTCCATCACCGACCCCTGTCTGGGCTGGGAGAAGACCGAAAAACTCATCTACAACTTAATGGAGTGGCTCCCCTGACACGCCAATTTGGAACGACAAAAACGGCTCCCCAACGAATCGGGAGCCGTTTTGTCCGTCTGATTTAATTACAAATTGGAAATTTCACTCGCCATATTACTTGGCGTATTCGACCGCCGTGGTCTCCCGAATCAGATGCACCTTGATCTGTCCGGGATACTCCAGCTCATCCTCAATGCGCTTGGCGATGTTCCGCGCCAGGATGACCATTTCGTCCTCAGAAACCTCCTCGGGCTTGATCATGACGCGAATCTCACGGCCCGCCTGAATGGCATATGCCTTGCTGACCCCCTTGAAGGAAGAGGAGATCTCCTCCAGTCGCTCCAGCCGCTTGATATAGTTTTCCACGTTCTCGCGGCGGGCGCCGGGCCGTGCGGCGGAGATGGCGTCCGCTGCCTGCACCAGACAGGCCACGATGGTCTGGGGTTCAATGTCGTTGTGATGGGCCGCAATGGCATGGACGATATACTCGTTCTCCCTGTAGCGGCGGGCCAGATCCACACCGATCTGAACATGGCTGCCCTCGATCTCGTGGTCCACACTTTTGCCGATGTCGTGCAGCAGACCGGCGCGCTTGGCGGTGGCCACATCAGCCCCCAGCTCGGCGGCCAGCAGGCCGGCAATGTGGGACACTTCAATGGAGTGGGCCAGAACATTCTGGCCGTAGCTGGTGCGGTAATGCATCCGTCCCAGCAGCTTGACCAGTTCAGGGTGAATGCCGTGGACGTTCGTCTCAAGCACGGCGCGCTCGCCCTCAGCCTTAATGACCTGCTCCACTTCACGCTTGGCCTTTTCCACCATTTCCTCAATGCGGGCGGGGTGGATTCGGCCATCCGTGATGAGCCGTTCCAGGGCAATGCGGGTGATCTCCCGGCGGACGGGGTCAAAGCAGGAGATGGTAATGGCCTCCGGCGTGTCGTCAATAATCAGCTCGGCGCCGGTCAACGTCTCCAGCGTGCGGATGTTGCGGCCCTCCCGGCCGATAATGCGGCCCTTCATCTCATCGTTGGGCAGCGGAACCACAGAGACAGCCACCTCGGACACCTGATCGGCGGCACAGCGCTGAATGGCGGCTGCGATCATCTGCCGGGCGTACTTCTCCGCCTCGTCCTTGAAGCGGCTCTTGATTTCCTTAATCTTCATCGCCTCTTCATGGGTGACCTCGGCCTCCACCTGATGAATCAGATAGGCTTTGGCGTCCTCAACCGTCAGACCGGAAATCCGCTCCAACGCCTCGGACTGTTGCTTTTTGTAGTCCTCTGCCTCCTTGCATGTGCGCTCAGCAGCGGCCAGCTTGCTGCGCAGCTTGTCCTCTGCGCGCTCCAGAGCATCCGTCTTACGATCCAGGTTCTCCTCCTTGGACTGAAGCCGCCGCTCCTGCTTGGACAGTTCCGCGCGGCGCTCTTTGACTTCCTGCTCGTAAACCTTGCGTTCCTTGTGAATCTCCTCTTTTGCTTCCACCAGCGCTTCACGCTTCCTGCTCTCCGCATCATGAATGGCCTCATTCACAATACGGGTGGCTTCCTGTTCGGCAGACCCAATTTCTTTTTCTGCCTCACTCTTGCGGTATTGAAAGCCGAGAAAAGCGCCAATGACGAAAAATACGATAGCACAGATCAACGCTGCAATGATCGTAATCATAGATTGTGATACACCTCCTGTTAAAATCATAAGTTCGTTAAATGTTTGAATGCAAGAAAAAACCGTACTGTGCAAACCATCTGGAAGGACTGATTAAAAACACGTTTTTCCGGATCCCCTCTGCCCTGCGGCGGGCAAACCATGGCCGCCAGAACGGCGCCAAACGGGCCAGCACAGCCCATCACTCGTTTGCCGCACAACCGTGCAGAGGCCGCCGGACAGAGCCGGCGCCCGGCATGCTACCAAAACGCGGCCGGCTGGGGCGGGAACACCTTTCCCTTCGCCCTGCGGCGCACGTCTCAGCGATGCCTTGTATATAATCAGTGCTCCCGTGATCGACACAACACGGAGCAATTGGAAAACAGCTCTTGCGGCGCCCGGATACCGTGCCGCAGTTTTTCAAAACAATCCACCGTTATTGTAATGCGGAAAAGGCCAAGTGTCAAGTAATTTCAAATACGACATTTTTGCTCACCGCCCTCTTTTCCCTCCCTCCGGCTCAGCCCCGGGTATCAGGGGCCGTTTTCAGGGCGGCCAAAGAAATTGCGTCCCAAATTTTCCCGGCCATGCCATCGCATATCCGCCGCCGCCCCCTCATAGGCTTACAGGAAAGCATACATCGAGGAGGGACACCAATGAAAAAGCATCCCGGGCACCGCATCCTTCGCCGGACAGTGGCGCTGGCGGTTTCCGCCGCCACGCTCTGGGCCGTCGGTCGGATGGCCGATTGGGGGGCCATCCTCAGCAGCCTCTACACCGGGAGCGCACTTGCCGAAGCGCTCCTCCAAATAGAGCTGGAGGACAGCGCCTCTGACGACAGCCTCAACGGCTGGACCCAGCTTCTGGCTCTGGAAACCCCCACGCTGACCGAGGCCCACAACCTGTCTGAGGGCGAATCGGAAACCAGCGCCGACGCCGCCGAGACAGCCGCAGACGCCGCGCCGGAAACAGACTCCACAGACGAAGCCGACACCTCAACACAGGAAGCGGAAACGGCCGCCGCAGAGGAAACCGTCACACTGGATCTCTCCTCGATCAGCAGCGGGGAGATTTCCGTGGACAACCACACCACCTCCATCCAGGTGGACCCCTCTGACTATTTGAACGAGGCCCTCTCCCTCACCCTCCAAAGCGCCGATCAGGGGCCGCAGATTCTGATTATGCACACCCACACCACCGAAGCCTACACCATGGATGGCGACGATATTTACGAGGAATCGGACTCGGCGCGCACCACGGACGAAAATTACAACATGATCCGGGTGGGCGAGGAGATGAAAACCGTCTTTGAGTCCATGGGGCTCTCCGTGATTCACGACACAACGACCTACGACTATCCCGGCTACAACGGCTCCTACAGCCGCGCGCTGACCGGCATACAGAGCTATCTGGACCAGTACCCCACCATACAGGTTGTGCTGGACGTCCACCGGGACGCGCTGATTGACAGCGACGGCACCGTCTACTCCAAGACCACCACCATTGACGGGGAATCCGTTGCCCAGGTCATGCTGGTGGTGGGCACCAACGATGGCGGCCTGGACTTCCCGGACTGGGAGAACCACTTCCATCTGGCCGTCTTTCTCCAGGCCGCCATGCTGGCGCTGGACAGCACCCTCCCCCGGAGCATCGACCTGCGTTCCCAGCGCTTCAATCAGCACCTGACCCCCGGCTCCCTTCTGGTGGAGGTGGGCACCAGCGGAAATACCCTCCAGGAGGCTCTGGCCGGGGCCCGTCTGTTTGCCCAAGCCGCCGGTCAGATCTACCTCAGCTGTGTGGAATAGAATAACTGCAACGCATACATCTATGGTTTTCCGGTTGCTCTTGCCAAAAATGACCCTTTTTACGCCCGTTTTTCCCCAGGGCAACAGCATTTAAAATCATGCAAAAGTGTGGTAAGATAGAGACATG
>CAYWAP010000039.1:0-15777 GCA_964456525.1 uncultured Oscillospiraceae bacterium | reverse complement strand
TATTGCTATCTTGTTGCTTTAGAACAAGACTACACATTTTTCAAACAAGGCCTAGGCCTTGTTTGGATTCTGGGATTATTCACATTATCGTTATAAGTCCAACCTTCTTCACCAGGGTTGTAGCGCGGACTGATGCAGATGCACCCCACCCACCCCTCATACTGGGGCAGCAGGGCGTTCAGCGCGTCTAGGCCGCCCCTGTTTTCATGCCTCTATCCTAACTCGCTTTTTGAACCATTTTCAATGCTGCGCCCTGAGAAAAAAGCCGGGTAATGATGGGAATACCTGCAAAAACAAAGGACTTTTCATGGCCAACCCCTTGCAGCAGGAGGGAAATAAGAATATAATATGGAAAACACAGCGCATGCTAAGCGCTTCCGGTAGGAGGTACCTCAGATATGTTAGATATTAAAATCGAGCGAACAAAAACACCTAAGGAGAAGCCGGCGGACGAGAGCAAATTGGGCTTTGGCAGCTGCTTTTCCGACCATATGTTCGTCATGGAGTATACAGAGGGGGAAGGCTGGCACGATGCCCGCATTATCCCCTACCAGCCCTTCCAGCTGGACCCGGCCACGGTGGTTCTCCACTACGCGCAGGAAATCTTTGAGGGCATGAAGGCCTATCGCACGGCGGACAACCAGATTCAGCTGTTCCGTCCCGACTGCAACGCCAAGCGTATGAACGACTCTGCCGACCGGCTGTGCATTCCCAGAATCCCGGTTGAGGACTTTATTCAGGCGGTGAAGGCGCTGGTGCAGGTGGACAAGGATTGGGTGCCTCATATCGATGGCTCTTCCTACTACATTCGCCCCTTTATCTTTGCAACCGATGTGGGGCTGGGGGTTCACGCTTCCAAGCACTATATTTTCTCCATTATCGGCTCTCCCTCCGGCGCTTATTACGCTGAGGGCATCAACCCCGTCCGCATCTATGTGGAAGACGAGTATATCCGGGCGGCGCCCGGCCTGACCGGCTTCACCAAGTGCGGCGGCAACTATGCCGCCTCCATCAAAGCCGGTGAGATGGCGGAGGAGCAGGGATTTGCCCAGGTTCTCTGGCTGGATGGCGTGGAGAAAAAGTACGTCGAGGAAGTCGGCTCCATGAACATCATGTTCAAAATCGACGGCAAAATTTACACGGCTGCCACAGTCGGCACCGTTCTGCCCGGCGTGACCCGTCGGTCCATTCTGGAACTGTGCAGAGACTGGGGCTATGAGGTCATTGAAGGCAAGCTGGCCATTGCCGACGTCATGGCCGCCGCCCGGGAAGGCAAGCTGGAAGAGGTCTGGGGAACCGGCACGGCTGCCGTCGTCTCCCCGGTCAAGGAGCTGAAGTGGAAGGACGAGACCGCGTATATCTCCGGTGGAAAGATTGGTCCTCTGACCCAGAAGCTGTATGACACCCTGACCGGAATCCAGTGGGGCAAACTGCCCGACGAAAAGGGCTGGATTGTTCCGGTCTGCGAGGGCTGATGTTCCCTTAAACCCACAGACGGCTTTGCCGCTGCTGTCCGTACAAAGGGCGCATGAAACGATAAAAACGGCCTGCTGGCATTGCTGCCGGCAGGCCGTTTCGATTGTCAAAGGGTGATCAACGCCAAAGCTCAGGGGCGTCAGATCAGCGGGGGGATGCAAACCTTATTGCTTGACTTTGATCTTGACGCCCGGCTGGCCGGTTTGCTTGGCCAGGCGGTTTGCCTCCCGGACGGGGCGCTTCTTGCCGTCTTTGCCCACAACATAGGTGTTGTCCAACTGGGTGCGCAGAGAGGCCCGAACCGCCGCCACATATTCCTGGCGCAGCGCCGCCTGTTCTGCCTTTTCTGCCTCTGTCAGACCGGCCTCTGTTTTGGCCTTCCGGGCAAGCTCGTTGATGCGATTGATCTTCTCCTGTGTGATTGCCATTTTCTGCATTCCTTTCAAAATCCGGCCTGCTGCGCAGTTGTGCAGAGGGCGGAGATACACTTCGCAAGATGCCAAGATTGTAGCATCTCCTCAGGGGAAAAGCAAGGCAGAAAAGCCAAATGTTTCAAAAAGAAGGAATCTTTTGTCCGTTCCCCTGTTCCTTTTGCCCTTTATAGTATATAATGCCTTCATCGGCAAAGGCCGAGACACTACACCCCGAAAGGAGAATCACTTATGGCTAAAAGAAGCTCGCCCTCCCGGATTTCCCGGATTCTGGGTTTTATATTTCGCTTTCTGTTCACCATTTTTGCCATTTTGACCATTGTGTTTATTTTTAGCAACTCTCTGGAGATTGGCACCGTCTCCTCAGCCAGAAGTCAGGAGGTCACAGCCCTGTTAAATCGCTACATCACCCAGATTGGCCTGTCTCCGCTGAGCGAATACGCCGTGCGGAAGATGGCCCACTTCGCAGAGTATATGCTGTTGGGGTTCTGGTTTATGCTCTGCCTGCGGGTCTATACCTTCCGCTATATCCGGCATATTTCCTGGCCCCTGCTGCTGGTGCTGGCAGTTGCCAACGTGGACGAGACCATTCAGCTCTATGTTTCCAACCGCTCCAGCTCGGTGAAGGATGTCTGGATTGACTTCGGCGGCGGCTGTGCCGGTATTTTCGTGGGGTTGCTGCTGGTCATGCTGCTGGGATCCTTCTGGTTCCTTCTGGGGTTCGGGCGGCACAAGCGGAGGTAAGCGGACATACGGAAACCCGCCTGCCTGGGCAGACGGGTTTCACCGGATGCGGAACCGGACCGATTATTGGGCCGAGACGATGGCAGCCGTGTCCATCGCGATCATCAGCTCTTCGTTGGTGGGGATGACCAGAACCCGAACCTTGGAGCCTTCGCCGGAGATGTCGATCTCAAGGCCGCGCTTCAGGTTGGCCTCCTCGTTCAGCGGGGCCACGCCCATAAACTCCAGACCCTGGGTGATGGCGGTGCGCAGGTCGGGGCCATTTTCGCCCACGCCGGCGGTGAACACAATGGCGTCCACACCGCCCATGGCGGCGGCATAGGAACCAATGTACTTTTTCACGTCATAGGCAAAGACAGCTTTTGCCAGCTTGGCCCGCTCGTTGCCGGCGTCAGCTGCGTCATCCAGATCGCGGAAGTCCGAGGAGACGCCGGAGATGCCCAGGACGCCGGACTTCTTGTTCAGAATGTCCATCATCTCCTTCATAGAAAGGTTGTACTGGTTCATCAGGTACTCCATGACGCCGGCGTCCATATCGCCGGAGCGGGTGCCCATGGGCAGGCCGGCCAGCGGGGTCAGGCCCATGGTGGTATCCACGCACTTGCCGTTTTGAACGGCGGCGATGGAAGAGCCGTTGCCCAGATGGCAGGTGATGATTTTCAGCTCCTCAATGGGCTTTCCCAGCATGGCAGCGGCCCGAGCGGAGACGAAACGATGGGAAGTGCCGTGGAATCCATAGCGGCGGACCTTATCCTTCTCATAATACTCATAGGGCAGCGCATAGGTATAGGCCACGGGGGGCATGGTCTGATGAAATGCGGTGTCGAACACGGCGACCTGGGGCACGTCCTTGCCCAGAACAGCGGTGCAGGCGTTAATGCCGATGATGTTGGCGGGATTGTGCAGGGGGGCCAGGGGATTGCAGCGCTCGACCGCCTTCATCACCTCATCGGTAATGAGGACAGAGGAGGCAAACTCCTCGCCGCCGTGAACAACCCGGTGGCCCACGGCGTCGATCTCGCTCATGGAGGACAAAACACCATCTTCCGGGTCCACCAGCGCATTCAGCACCGCCTGAATGGCCTCCGAATGGGTGGGCATGGCCACGTCCACTGCACTCTTTGCCGACTTGCCCTCCACCTGGGGCTTGTAGGTGAATTTGCCGTCAAGGCCAATGCGCTCGCACAGGCCCTTTGCCAACAGCACGCCGCTTTCGGGATCCAGCAGCTGATACTTCAGAGATGAGCTGCCTGCATTGATAACCAGAATATTCATGTCCGTTGATCTCCTTACTTCAATTACTTACGGTCATTCGACCGTTTTATTATACTAAACATGATTATTATACAACAGGAAATCGCCTGGGACAACCTCTTCCAAAAAAAGATTTTGAGAAGTCTTTCATTTGGGAGGCGGGGTGCGTCGGGATAGGCCCACATCATCCGCCCAAATGGACTGGCAGACATTGGGAAGCGTCGAAAGGAATAGAAATGTCGATTGTTGGAATTGTTGCAGAATTTGACCCCTTTCACAAGGGGCATGAGTATCTGATCGCACAGGTTCGCCGCCGCTGCGGCGAGGGGACGATTGTGGCCGCCGCCATGAGCGGTGACTTCACCCAGCGGGGGAGCTGCGCCTGCTTTGACCGCCATGTCCGCACAGAGATGGCTCTGCGCGGAGGGGCCGATCTGGTGATAGAGCTGCCCCTTCCCTGGGCCATCTCCAGCGCGGAGACCTTTGCCAGGGGGGGCGTCGCCGCCCTTTTGGCGGCTGGCATCGACACCCTGGCCTTTGGCAGCGAGTGCGGCGATGTGTCCCGACTGGAACGCATTGCCGGAGCCTTAGAGGACCCCGCCTATCCCGACGCCCTGAAACAGGCCCTCTCCTCCGGGTGTTCCTTTGCCGCCGCCCGGCAGCGGGCGCTGGAAACCCTCATCGGGCCGGACGCCCGGCAGTTGGAGCAGCCCAATGACCTGCTGGGGGTCTCCTACCTGGCGGCGCTGCGGGCGGCTGGAGCCGGCGTCCAGGTGATGGCCATTCCCAGAAAAGGCCCCGGCCACAACGCACCGGAGGCGGCCAGCGGCTTTTCCTCCGCCTCTGCCATCCGGAATATGCTGGCTGGGGGTCAGCGAAACGCCGCAATGGCGGCAATCCCGCTGTCCTGCCGGGGCGTTTTGGAGCGTGCCCTGATGGTGGGAAATGGCCCCGCCAGCCTGCACAACAATGAGCGGGCCATCCTGACCCGGCTGCGCCTGATGACGCCGGAGGACTTCCTCCTCCTGCCGGACGTCTCCGAGGGGCTGGAAAACCGCCTATACCGGGCGGCGCAGAACGCCCGGTCCTTGGAAGGATTTTATGATCTGGCCCGTTCCAAGCGCTATCCCCTGGCGCGGATCCGGCGGCTGGCCCTGTGGGCCTATCTGGGGCTGGAGGCCGGGGACCGCCCGGACGCGCTGCCCTATCTCCGCATTCTGGGGATGAACGGCCGGGGACAGGAGGTGCTGCACCGCCAGAAGAAAACCATCCCCCTTCTGACCAAACCCACACAGGTGCGTCAAATGGGCGCTGGGGCGCGGCGTCTGTTTGATCTGGAGGTGCGCGCTGCCGATCTGTGGCAGATGTGCCTCCCCACGCTGGACCGAATAGAGGGCGGCGGCGAATGGCGGCGCAGCCCGATCCGGCTGGGGAGCCGGGGATGACTGGCTGCGAGGGAGAGCAGGTGTAGAATCTTGGGTCCCTTTCGTTACGGAAATTTTACAAAATGAGGTTGTATTTTTTCGCTGTTTTATTATAATAAAAAGCCGGAGCCTTGTTTTAAACAGGGCCTGATCATCATAAAGAAAACCGAAAGGGTTCCTGGCATCTTGGAGGTGTCTGCTTGAAAAAATTGCTGTTTCTGTATAACCCGCAGGCGGGCAAAGCAAGGCTTTCTGAGCACGTGGGGAAGGTGACGCAGGTTTTTCAGAACGCCGGTTATTTGGTCACGGTATACGCCACCACCGGCTCCGGGGATGCCAGTGAACGCACCGCGGAACTGGCGGGAGGCTTTGACCATATGGTGTGCGCCGGGGGAGACGGCACGCTGAGCGAAGTCATCACCGGGCTGCTGGAGGGGAGCCACCATCTCCCCCTTGGCTACATTCCGGCGGGGAGCACCAATGATTTTTCCCGGACATTAGATCTGCCCGCCACGCCCCTCCAGGCGGCAAAGATCGCCGTGAATGGGACGCCGCAGCAGTGCGATATCGGCACCTTTAACCGCACCCACTTTATCTATGTGGCGGCGTTTGGCGTTTTTACATCCGTTTCCTATGCTACGCCCCAGGAGGTCAAGAATATTTTCGGACATATGGCGTATATCATGGAAGGGATTAAAAGTTTGACGGAGATCACGGCCTATCACATACGCATTCAGTACGACGGGCAGGAGCTGGACGGCGATTTTATCTATGGCATGGTATCCAACTCCACCAGCGTAGGCGGTTTTCGGGGACTGATGAGCCGGGATGTCGTGCTGGACGACGGACTGTTCGAGGTAATGCTGGTAAAGGCCCCCCAGTCCATCGCAGATTTGAATGGGATTGTCACGTCCCTGGTCAGCCGCACGGCAAACGACAACGTGATCGCCTTTCAGGCCCGGCAGCTGGAATTCCAGTCCGAAACCCCCATTCCATGGACGCTGGACGGCGAATACGGCGGCAGCCACCGCGTTGCCCAGATTTCCAATGAGTGCAGCGCTGTCAGGATTATGAGAAATGCCAATGAAAACTGATACCATTGCAGCCATTGCCACCGGTTCCGGCCGGACGGCGATCGGCATTTTACGCATCTCCGGGCCGGAGGCTCTGGAGGTGCTGTCTGCGGTTTTCACCCCCATGGGGGCAAAGCCGCTGAAAGACCGCAGGCCAGCGGCCCTTACTTACGGCGCCCTGCACGACGCCGATGGCGCTGTGCTGGACAACTGTCTGGCCACCTTTTCCCTCGCCCCCCACAGTTACACCGGGGAGAATACCGCAGAGCTCCAGTGCCACGGGTCCCCTGCGGTGCTGACCGCCGGACTGGAAGCCCTGTTCGCGGCGGGGGCGCGGCAGGCAAAGGCCGGTGAGTTCACCCGCCGGGCGTTTTTGAACGGCAAGCTGGATCTGGTTCAGGCGGAGGCCGTGATCGATCTCATCGATGCGGAGACGCCGGAGGCCGCCAAAAACGCCGCCGGACAGCTCTCCGGCGCCATCAGCGCCAGAATTGGCGGGATATACGACAATCTGGTGGATTTGATGGCGCACTTCCACGCCGTTCTGGACTATCCGGACGAGGACATCGCCCCCTTTGAGGCCGCTGAGATCGCAGACACCATTGCCCGTGAAGCGGCCGGGCTGGAGGCGCTGCAGGCCACTTACCGCCGGGGCCGCCAGATGCGGGAAGGGGTGATTACCGCCATTGTGGGCGCGCCCAACGCGGGGAAAAGCTCCCTGCTCAACGCCCTGCTGGGGTATGACCGGGCCATCGTCACCGCCCTTCCCGGCACCACCCGGGACACCGTGGAGGAAAAGGCGGTTCTGGGCGGCACGCTGCTGCGGCTGGTGGATACCGCCGGTCTCCGGGAGACGGAGGACGTTGTGGAACAGATCGGGGTGCAGCGCAGCCGCAGCGCCGTTGCCCGTTCCGAGCTGGCGCTGGTGGTCATTGACGCAGGCCGGCCCCTGTCTGAGGCGGATCGGGACGCCTTGGAGGCGGCCAAAGGGGCAGATCACCGGCTGATTTTGCTGAACAAGTCGGATTTGACCCAGGTGCTCTCCCCGGAGGAGTTTCCCGGCGAGCGGGTGCTCTCCATCAGCGCGGCGACGGGAACGGGTCTGGCGGAACTGGAGCAGGCCATTCGGGATCTCTTCCCGGCGGGCAGCGCCCGTCAGGGAGAGCTGCTGACCAACGCCCGGCAGGCCGAGGCCGTGGGCCGGGCGGCCCAGGCGCTGCGGGAAGTGGAGTATGGGCTGAACATCGGGATGCCGCCTGACGCGGTTCTCTCGGACGTGGAAAACGCACTGTATGCCCTGGGAGAAGTCACCGGGCGCACCGTTTCGGAGGACATCACATCCAGAATTTTTGAACGATTTTGCGTTGGAAAGTAGACCTGTCTTTTACCCATTGCCATTTTTGGAGGATTTATAGACGTTGTCACCACTCCAATGGGAGGTTTTTGAGATGTTAAAAACAGTTATCTGTCCAAAATGCCACAACCCCTATGATGAAAGTCTGGGCGAGTGTCCGATCTGCGCCCGCAAAGCCAGGGAAGCCGGTGAACAACAGCAGACAGAGGCCAAAAAGGAGAAACAAGTCCAAGCCGCAGAGAAGATCAAGTCGGTGCTGACGAAGGAGCGTATGAAAATCATCGTTCTGGTCGCCGGGATTGTGCTGGTGGTGGCGCTGATTATCGGCATGGTGTTTTCCATGGACGGCGATTCGGATAGCAGCGCAGCGGAATCCTCCGGCTCCATCTCCGTGGAGGAGGAAGCGGATGCCCAGGATACGCAGCAGAATGTGCCCCAGGATGGGGATGACGCGGCGCAGAAGGATGAGCAGGGCCAGGAGGACGAGGACACGGATGAGGAAGAGGAGTCGGAAGTGACCACGGACACCACGCAGGACAGCCAGACCTCGGAGGGAACTACTTCTGAGAATGGGGACAGCACGACGGGGGCAGAGGGCAGCCAGTCTACGGACACTACCACGGATTCTACTACTGACACCGCCACGGATTCCGCTGACAGTGCCGCCGATTCCGCCGACACCAGCACAGACACCTCCCAGACGGAGGAATCGGACACCACGAACACCACAGATTCTACGGATACCACCACTGGGGATGACACCCTGACGGACACCGAAACGGAGTGAGGGCCTCCCGGCGGGGCGCACATCAATTCGAAGTTGAAAATTGGATAGAGAGTTGAGGATCATTCATGACAAATGAAATGTTTTTGCTGAAATTGGGCGAGGTTGTGCTAAAGGGCCTGAATCGACGCCGCTTTGAATCCAGACTGCTGGGCAATATCCACCGGCGTCTGCACCCCTATGGGAAGTTCCGGGTCTACTCCCGGCAATCCACCGTCTATGTGGAACCCAAGGACGAGACATGCGATCTGGAGGGGGCGTGGAATGCCCTGAAAACCGTCTTTGGCATTGCCGGGATGAGCAGGGCCTATCCCTGTGAAAAAGAGGCAGACGCGTTTTTTGCCGCAGTGCAGACCTATCTGGATGACGCGCTCAAAGCTGCGAAATCCTTTAAAGTGGAGTCCAAGCGCAGCGACAAAACCTTCCCCATGACCTCTGTGGAACTGAGTCAATATGTCGGCAGTCGGATTCACAGGGCCTACCCCAATTTGACGGTGGATGTCCACAATCCTGAGCTCACGGTCTATCTGGAGGTTCGGGACTATTCCGGCTACGTCCACACCAATCCGGAGCCTGGAGCCGGGGGCCTGCCGGTGGGCGTGGGGGGCAAGGCTCTGGCCCTGCTCTCCGGGGGCATTGATTCCCCGGTTGCCTGCTATATGATGGCAAAGCGGGGGCTGGAGCTGGATATGATTCACTTCTTTTCCTACCCCTACACCTCGCTGGAGGCCAAGGAAAAGGTGTTGGAGCTGGCGCGTCTGGTCACGCCTTACTGCGGCCGGGTCACCGTTCACATCGTTCCCTTTACCGAGATTCAGGAGGATCTGCGCCGCAACTGCCCGGAGCCCTATTTTACCCTGGCGATGCGCCGCTATATGATGCATATCTCCGAACTGGTGGCAAACAAAATTGGCGCCGAGGCCCTGATCACCGGCGAGAGCCTGGGACAGGTTGCCAGCCAGACGCTGCCTGCCATGGCCGTCACCGGCGCGGGGGTAAAGCTCCCCATTTTCCGCCCCGTTGTGGGGCTGGATAAAGAGGAAATCGTCAGCCTTGCCCGCAAGATCGGCACCTTTGAGACGTCTATTTTGCCCTATGAGGACTGCTGCACCGTCTTTACGCCCAAACATCCCCGCACCACGCCCAAGATCGAAGAGATGATGGAGATCGAGGGGCATTACGATTTCGAGGGCCTTTCGCAGAAAGCTGTGGAGGGGATTGAAACCGTCTCCATCTCCGTCAGCCATTTCAACCAAACATAAAAACCCGGAACCAGACGCCGTCGGATTCCGGGGAAGAGAGAGTGGACAGCCCGAGAATGGCTGCCCACTTTTTATGGCTTCATCAAACATTCACGGCGGCGGTCCGTCACCAGTTCCGGCGCTTGATCTCCTCGCACACGCGCTGGCTGTTGTTGTGATCCAGATACTCGTAGGAGGTGAGCCGCATTTCCGCATACTTGGGCTTTAGCTGGAAGTTCCGCTCCGCCGCCTCCTCCAGCAGGGCAAACAGGGTGTCATTGTCCAGCGCCCGGTCACCAAACAGGTCTTTTTCCAGGTCGATATAGGCCCCCTGAGCCTCATTGTATTTGTCGAAATCGAACTGATAGAAGATGCAGGGCTTTCCCTGATAGAATACATCCCAGCAGACGCTGGAATAGTCGGTGATCAGCATTTTGCACTGCATAATCAGTCGGTTCAGCGGTTCGCTGCCAAAGGGAATCAGCCGAATCCGCTGGCCGGAGGTGGAAAAGTCTCCAATATAATCCCGGAATTTGGGATGGATATAGAAATCCAGATAGGCGTCATGGCTTTCCAGATAGGTCTGCCACCGCTGAGAGTTCAGCAGAGCCATATAGTTCTGGTAGTAATCACTGGCCCGGAACGCTTCATCGCCCACATCCTCCAGCCAGTTCCGCCAGGTGGGCATGACCAGAATATGGTTGCCCTCCACCTCATCGGAACGGTCGCGCAGCACATCCCACCGGGTCAGGCCGGTGATAATCACCTTTCCGGGCGGATAGCCCAGCTCCCGGACAATGATATCCCGCTCTCTCCGGTTGGAGGTGACAAAGAGGGAGACGGCGTTGGTAGAGGCGTCAAAGAAGGCGACCTTCTTCATCGCAATCACGCCGTGCTGCAAGAAGACGAGGCGGCGGCTCTGCTCCACAATGGGCAGGATGATGCTCTCCTTACAGCGCCATGCGTATGCGTGGGGCTTGGAGTCGGAGGACACCATCAACCGGCAGGCCAGCAGATAGACCATGTGTTTCAGGCTCATGAAGGGGATGACGTGATCCTCATAGGGCCGCACATTGTCATAGTCTGCGGAGTCCGGCGTGATGATATAGTAAATCTTGTGATTCAGCTTTTCCTCCATATTGTTTTCCATGCAATACTGGAAGAAGTAAAAGCCATTGTCCTGAGCCATGCAGCAGTATTTTTCATACGTCAGCATGATGTTCTCCGCGCGCAGCCGGTTCCGGTTCAGGCAGTAAATCAGATAAGCCAGATGCTCCTTCATGCGGAAGGCAAGCCCGCTGTATTGGGTCTTTTCCTGGTAAATCAATGCATAGCGGTTGCGGGAGGTGACGCAGAGAAAGAGCTGGTTTTTGGGGCCTATATTGGTCGTATTGGGCGCGAACAGGCCCTTTAGCCGGGCTTTGAGCCGCTGGGCAGCGCTCTCCTGCTTCCCCTTGGGGGGTTTAATCGCGACCCAGAACCGCTTTCCATCTTTCTCAAAGACGGCCCGCAGATCCCAGTAAACCGGGGTGTATTCCAGTTTTTTGAGGGAGGCTTTGACGGTCAGCAGATCGTACTCTTTTCCCTCCTGCAAACGGGTCAGCGGCACAAAGTATTCCCTTCGGTCCTCCTCCAGCTTGTAGCGGTGGCAAATCATCAGGCCGACCCACCGGCCGTCCACGTTCTTCGGGCAGCGGATCTTCATCGTCAGGGCGCCCAGGTGAAGGACGGCCTTCTCGGCCCGGCAGACGAAGTAGGGGTGATACCTCAGGCACGCATCGGCCAGCTTCAGGCAGGTTTGACCATTCCAGTCCCACCAGGGACAGGCCTCCACCGAGTGACCGGCGAAAGGGGTCTCTCCCACCGGCTCAGCGAAAAAGGAGTCCTTCCAGTTGAAATAGGAGGTGGGGCGGCGTTTTCTCCCATAGAAGGTGTGCCTGGGATCATGCAGGGGCATATACCAGAAAGAAGTGCCCTTGCGGAAGGCGATATAGGCGTGGAAATTGTCTCTCAGGCAGTTTTCCACCGTCCCAATGAGGCAGGACAGATCTGCGGAGATCACGCAGCCTTCTTCACCGGCACGCTCCACCGTTATGGGGCACCGGTAATGTTTATGGGAACGCAGCTGGTGCATCACGACCGCGGCCTCGTCCATATCGGTCAGGTCACGCCCCGGCAGGCGCAGCCGCCACTGCCAGTTTTCGCCGCCCAGATGTTCGCAGGCGCATCTGCCCTGAAGGCTCCCCTGAGCCACGAAGTCCTCCAGGGACGTGCAGAGGGAAGACTGTGCGCCGGGCATGTCCGAAGCGGACTGAATTTCCAGCAGAAAATCCTCGCTCAGCGACAGATACACCCCCTGACTCCCGGTTGTCCAGGACGGCCGGGGGCCGTACTGCTCCAGCAGTCTGGTGGCCAGCTCACCGTCCAGCAGATGGGGGGAGAGGTGTAATAGTGTCCCGTTCTCCTGTTTCAGCACACAGGTCAGCTGCCAGCGGCCGGATACCGTGCCAAGATCCTCCAGCGGCACGGCGCCGTACACCGTGCGGTCTGCCTCATACCGGCTGCCCGAAACCGGGAACCAACGCTCGTCCGTCTCTCCCGCGCCGTTCACCCCGCGCAGGGCAATTCCCACGGGCTGAGGGGCTGTTTTGGGCATTTGAACGGCCACGTTCATCTGGTTGCCCGACACGGCAATTTCCACCAGACGGCAGGTCAGCTGCCTGATATAGCGGTCCCCTTTGGGGGCGATTTGCAGGGAGAGGGCGCCCCTGGCGTTTGCCAGATTGGGGACGACTTCCCACTCTGCGCCCTGATAGGAAAAGACGGATACCGGATCCCAATAGTGTGCGCGGTCATCGAGAAAATACCGCTCGGCGTTTTTATAGTAATCTGCCTGATTTCCGCCGGATAGCGTCCAAGTGACAATCCGCTGCTTGCTCCTGCGTCCCAGCTCCAGCCTCCAGGACTGCTCAGGGCAGGCGCGAACCGCTTCCGAAAAGCCCTCCATGGAGATACGCAGCGCTTGCCCGTCACGCTGGGCGTCCTGATACCAGTGAACCGTTCTGCTTTGGGTGGTTGCGATCAGAATCAACTGCCCCTCAGGCAATGGGTCTGCCATTTTCAGGCGCAGCATGCCCGCCTCAGCGGGGGCAAAGACTGCCTTTTTCACACCGGTTCCCGCTGTAACAGGGGCATCTTGGGGGAGAATGCGCCAATATGAGCATGTTTCAGACATAGTAGCATCCTTTCTGGAAATCGTTGGAAGTGATAGATGTCATTCCCAGCTTATTGTATCAAGAAGTAAACTACTTTTCAAGAGAACAACTTATATATAAAACAGGGGGAAAAAGGCCTATGTGTTGGCCCTTTCACTCCCTGTCGTAAAAATTTTGAAATTCAGTCCAGGGCCATACCGCCGGGGGCAGACAACGGTACTCCACCGCCTGCCGGGAGCCGGGGTGGCGGAAGGCCAGGCGATAGGACCACAATGCGATCTGGCAGTTGTCCTCCCGGGTGCTGTATTTCCGGTCGCCCACCAACGGCAGGTCTCTGGAGGAAAACTGGGATCGAATTTGGTGGGTTCGCCCGGTGCGCAGCGTGATTCGCACCAACGTCAAATTGTCTGTCTTTCCCAACACCTCATAATCCAAAATGGCCTCCTGAACGCCCTTTTCCATGTGGTGCACCACATAGGTTTTTCGCTCCTGCTTGGAGCGCAGCAGCAGATCCCGATAGGTTCCCCGGCCGGTCTCCGGTGCGCCGTGAACGACGGCCAGATATTCCTTGTCAAAGGTCCGCTCACGGATTTGCCGGGACAGCTCCGAGGCGGCCTTGGGGGTTCGGGCAAAGACCATCAGGCCGCCCACCACCCGATCCAGCCGGTGAACCGTCCGAACGCAGGCGTTTTTATCGCCCAGTCCGGCGCGGATCAAATCGGGCATGCCCCCTGGCTCGTCGGTGGACAGCACGCCTCCGGGCTTGGTGCAGACCAGAATCTGCTTGTCCTGATAGATGAGTTTCATATCCCCGCTCCTTCTTCCGGTAATGGGATCGTCTGACGGGATGTTACAACCAGAATTTCCCCCCTCAGCGGGTGGGGAAAGGCCAGCTCTGTGCAGCAGAGCTGCTGGGTGGTATAGCCGCACTCTTTGGAGTAGTGCATGGAGGCGGCGGTGCCGTACTGCCCGTCCCCCAAGATCGGCCAGCCGGCCCATGCGCAGTGGATTCGCAGCTGGTTGGTTCGCCCGGTGACGGGATGCAGCTCCAAAAGACTGCAATTTCCCGCCGTTTTCAGCACCTGATAGGTGGACTTGGCATACTGGCCGTCCGGTCTGACACAGCGCAGCAGGGGGTCTCCCTCCACCCGTCCAATGGGCTGCACGATCTCGCCGATGGGCTGCTCCGGGACGCCGTAAACGGCCGCGTGATATACCTTTTCCACGGCGCCGGATGCCATCGCTTTGCTCAATGTCCCGTGGACAAAACCGTTTTTCGCAACCAGAACCAGACCCAGCGTGTCCCGATCCAGCCGGTTGACGAAGTGGATGCCACAGCGCTGCCCTGTCTCCTGATAGTGCCGCACCAGCCGCCCGGCCACCGTGCCGTCCGGCCTTGCCGCCGTCGGGCACATGGTCAGCCCCGATGGTTTGTCCACCACGAGAACGGCCTCATCCTCATACACAATGGGCAGCGGCCCCTTCTCCGGCGGGTATCCGGGAAGGGCTTCCTGAATGTGAACTGCTATACGGTCCCCTGTTTGGATTTTCTGGTAAAGGCCGGCCTGTTTGTCATTCACAGACAGAGCGCCCTGTTTGCTCAGTTTTTGCGTCAGATTGGCGGAGAGCTTTAGTTCTGTACGCAAAAAAGTGACTAATTTTCCCGTGCGTTGGGCGATACACTGCAACCGCACCTGCTGTCTCCCCTTTGTTTTGTCATCATAATTATCTTACCACAAATGGGGAGGGGATAAAAGAGAGAAGGGAAAAGTTCCTCCCCGGTTTTGCCTCCGGCCCCGGGACATCGGGGCTATTTGTGAAAAATCACGGAAGAATCTCTCTTTTTTGACCAAAAATTTTCCCACAAAACATTCATAGCCTATTTACAATTTATCCGGCCTATGTGGTATACTGGCTCTGACAAAAAAGCCATCTCTTCTTCTGTGTGGAGGATTACATCCATATGACACATACCATTATGCTCTGGCTGGAGGACGCGGTTAAAACTTTTTTCTTTTCCATGCTTCCCGTGATTGAAATCCGCGGCGGCATTCCCTTCGGTATGGCCCTGGGCTTGAACCCTGTGGAATCCTACCTGATCAGCATCCTGGGGAATATGCTTCCCATTCCCTTTCTCATTCTTGCGGGGCGTCACATTATCAAATGGATGGAGACCCACGGAATCCTCAGCCGCTTCACCAAGCTGTTGAAAGAGAAAGCAAACAGCCACAGCGGTATCACGTTCTGGGGCCTTTGCTTCTTTGTGGCAATCCCTCTCCCCGGCACAGGCGCGTGGACCGGCGGTATTATCGCGTCCATACTGGGGATCCCGATGCGCTGGAGCCTTCTCGCCATTTCGTTGGGCGTGCTGATTGCCGGCCTCATCGTGACGGGGGCCTCCTGCGGCGTGTTTGCGCTGATATCCCTCATCTGAGTCCGCTATAGGATATTTTTCACATCGTCAAAACCGGAGCAACCCCGTGCTCCGGTGTCGAACAACCCGGCTTATGCCGCAAGCATAAGCCGGGTTTCTCTTGTGGGAAGAAAAGAATCATCGAAGCGCACAGCCCTTTCCAGCGTGATTGGCCCGGCGATGGACACCAATATGAAAGTTATGTGTGCAAACACTGGAGAACGCTGCTAAGGCATACCCTGATATCCGCGGAGCGATATCCACAGCGACAGGATGAGCCAGTACCCCAGCCGTCATTGCCGGGATGCAATCCGTCAGTATGGCATATAGCAAAGCATGAACAGTGCAGAAGGCAGATGCCATGATAA
>CAYWAP010000038.1:0-16689 GCA_964456525.1 uncultured Oscillospiraceae bacterium | reverse complement strand
CCCCCGCAATTGACAACCGGGAAAGTTTTCAGTAAAATGAGTGCTGCAAGTAAGCTGGACAGCCGCGTCCAGAGGGGGAAACGCCTCTGGATGAGGAAAGTCCGGGCTCCAAAGGGCAAGAATAACGGGTAACGCCCGCCGAAGGCGACTTCAGGACAAGTGCAACAGAGATATACCGCCGGACCGCAGTCCGGTAAGGGTGGAAAGGTGAGGTAAGAGCTCACCAGCGGACTGGGAACAGCTCCGTTCTGTAAACTCTATTCGGAGCAACACCGCGGAGGAACATATGGCCGGCCCGGCCGTTCCGGGGAGGTGGCTGGAGGATGTCAGCAATGGCATTTCGAGATAGATGGCTGTCAAAACAGAACCCGGCTTATAGGCTTGCTTGTCTCTACCGTGCCGCAGCATGTTCTGCGGCGCGGTTTTTTTGTTTTCATCCCCCCCCTGCTCCCCCGCGAAAACGCCCCTCCTGCCGGGGCAGGAGGGGCGGGCAGTCAGGGGACATCATAGGAGTGGTACTTCCATCCGCGGACGTTCCCCTTTGTGATGAAATATGCCGGCGGGCTCCATTTGGCTGCCGGCTCCAGCCGCTCCAGAATTTGCAGCTTGATCTTTTCCTTGTCCGTCAAAATGGATTTGATGTACACGCTGACCTGGTCGCCATCCAAAATGCCCCCTTGAAATTCCGCCAGGGCGGGCAAATTGGGGGCCAGCTCCACAAAGATGCCGTAATCCAGAACGCCCCGGACGGTGCCCGTCACCACCTCCCCCGGCGCGAAGCGGGCCGCGTTCTCCCGCCAGGTTCCCAGCAGCTCCCTGTGGGAGAGCAGCAGGCGGCTGCGCTCGGGCAAAAGGGATTTCACAGCCACATAGATTTCCTGCCCCGTCTTAAACCGGCAGAGGGGATGGGGAATCCGGCTCACGGAGATCTCCCCCAGCGGAACCAGCGAGGGAACGCCGCAGCCCACATCCACAAAGGCCCCAAAGGGTTCCAGATGGGTCACGGTGGCCGGAATCACCGTCCCCACATCCAGGCTCATCAGCCATTCCAGGGCCCGCTCCTGAGCCTTGCGCCGGGAGAGGACGGGCCGCAGCAGGCCGTCCTCCCCCGCCAGAGCCTCCACCACAAACGCCGTGGGCTTTCCCACCCGGGACATCACGGCAATCTCCCGGGTGGCCCCCTCCGCAATCCCGAGGGCCGCCTCCTCCCGGGGCATGACCGCTTCCATCCCCCCGAGACGGAAATGCAGGGTGTGCGCCCTGTCGCAGCGCAGGGCAACGGCCTCCAAAATCTCGCCGGACTCCATGGCCCGGGCAAGGCGTTCCGGCGTGATGTCCTCCATTTCCTTTTTTTGTTCTCGAAACAGCCGTCCTTCCGGCAGAA
Source organism: uncultured Oscillospiraceae bacterium (assembly GCA_964456525.1). Lineage (GTDB taxonomy): Bacteria > Bacillota > Clostridia > Oscillospirales > Oscillospiraceae > Onthomonas. Next base: position 15,305 of record CAYWAP010000038.1, on the reverse strand, counting down.
ACTGATTCATAATGCTCCTCCTTTTCGGTTTCCACTGGTTTCAGGCTATGCATCCAAAAGGGAGATTTTGCCTGTCCTCATCCTTTGAATCCTGACGGATGCCCCCTGCTTTTCAGTCGGGAGCACTATTTCTTGGTTAAGCTGTTTCTGACGGGTTTTCCCCGCCTCCCTCCGGTATACTGGCTCTATCAGAAAGGAGTTGGTGCTCATTGGCAGGACCCGTAAACCTGTGGCGGACGCACGATCTGGAGTATCTGTGCGCGGCTGCCCTCTCCGCCGGAAAGTTCCTACTGGCCGCCGCTGCCGGGAGTTATCTCACCACATCGGCCCTTTTAAAGGGGTTTGGGTGCGCCGGACACGTCAGCCGGACCATCCCGGTGTTGCTGCAGTGTGAAGGGCGGCGCCAGCTGCTCCGGGCGCTGGTGGACACCGGCAACAACCTGACCGACCCCATCACCGGCGCCCCCGTCCTTCTGGTGGACCGCACCGGCGCCCAGCGGCTTTTCCCCAAGGGCCTCTGCCCCGAGGACGCCTCTCTCGCCGCCCCGGCCGCGGCTCTGGCCCAGCTCTCCGAAGTTTGGGACGCCACCCGGCTTCGCCTTCTCCCCTATCGGGCGGTGGGCGTCTCCAGCGGGCTGCTGCTGGCCCTTCGGGTGGATGGCATTGAGGCGGACGGGCAGCCCTTTCCCGGCAACCTGATCGCCGTCATGCCGGGGGAGCTGGAACCGGACATACACGCGCTCATCGGCGCGGCCTAGCATTTGGGAGGAAATTATGCGGGAAGTTCGTAAAAATCGCAGTCTATTTGGAAAAATCATTCACCGGCTCACCCGGCTGGAATGCCGCTCCCCCTCGGCCGTCTACTATATCGGCACCGGCGACGTCCTGCCCCCGCCGCTGGACCGGAACCGGGAGCGCGCCCTGCTCTCCCGCTCCGCACAGGGAGATGAACAGGCCCGATCCCAGCTCATTGAGCACAATTTGCGCCTGGTGGTCTATCTGGCGCGCCGGTTTGAAAACACGGGAATCAATCTGGAGGACCTGATCTCCATCGGAACCATCGGCCTGATTAAGGCGGTAAACACCTTTAATCTGGAAAAAAATATCAAGCTCGCCACCTACGCCTCCCGCTGCATTGAAAATGAGATTTTGATGTTTCTGCGCAAGACCTCCAACCAGCGGGGCGAGGTCTCCTTTGACGAGCCGTTGAACACCGACTGGGACGGCAACGAGCTGCTGCTCTCCGACATTCTCGGCACAGACGACGATCTGGTGGAGCGCCCGGTGGATGAGGACGTAGACCGGGAGCTGCTCTCCGCGGCGCTGCGCACTCTGGACGACCGGGAACTGCGCATCATTTCCATGCGCTTTGGTCTGGGCGGCGTCCAGGAGTGTACCCAAAAGCAGGTTGCGGAAGTCCTCGGCATCTCTCAGTCCTACATTTCCCGGCTGGAAAAGCGGATCATCGTCCGCTTAAAAAGGGAAATCGACCGGTTAAATTAGTTCTAAATCATTTGACACCATACAAACAGCCTGTCTCCGCACCACTGGCAGAGACAGGCTTCCTTGCGTTCCGACACCCCTCCCCGGAGGGCCAGCCGGAAGATTTCATGAAAAATATTGATAAAAACAGGGTGAATTTTGCCGTCGTATCTTTTATAATAAGATTTGCTGAGAGAGCCGCAAGGCGGTTTCTCTGTGCGGCGAGCCGCACAGCTGGGCAAGGGGACATGTTCTCCCCTATCCCATTTCAGACGTCGATTTCCCATGGAGCAACCGCATGATGAAACAACTCCTGATCGTCGGCGGTGGCGCGGCCGGCATGGCCGCCGCCCTCACCGCTGCCCAAAACGCCCCCGAAGTCCGCGTGACCATTTTGGAGGGAATGCCCCGGGCGGGCAAGAAAATCCTCGCCACCGGCAACGGCAAGTGCAACTTGAGCAACGAAACCATTGTCCCGGACGCATACCACACCTGCGCCCCGGAGCGGCTGGCGCCTTTGCTGGAGCAGATGCCCGTCTCAATGGCGGTGGACTTTTTCAACCGCCTTGGGCTCATGTGTACCGCAGACAGCGCCGGGCGCATTTACCCCTACTGCCGCCAGGCCTCCATGGTGCTGGACCTGCTTTTGCTGGGGCTGCGCCGCCGGAACATCGCCGTCATCACCGACTGCAAGGTCACCCAGGTCACCGCCCAGGGGCGGCGCTTCACCGCCCACGCCGAGGACGGCAGGACATTTTCAGGGGACGCCGTGCTGTTGAGCACCGGCGGAAAGGCCGCCCCCAAACAGGGCTCCACCGGCATCGGCTATGCCATTGCCAAGGGCTTTGGCCACAGCTGCACCCCCTTACGCCCCTGTCTGGTGGGGCTGCAGTGCAAAGGCTCGGTTTTTAAGCAGCTGAAAGGCATTCGAGCCAACGCCGCCATCCGGCTGTACCACGGGAAAGCGCGGTTGGGGGCGGAGTTTGGGGAGCTGCAATTCACGGATTACGGCATATCGGGCATCCCCGCCATGCAGCTCTCCTGCCTGCTGCCGGAACAGGGGGCGGAGGTCGCCGTGGACTTCTTCCCCCAACAGAATTTTGACGAGCTGCGGCAGCTTCTCCGCCGGAAATGCCGCAGCTTCCCCGGCGAACCTCTGGAGGACGCCATGCTGGGCCTGATCCACAAACGCCTTCAGTTTGCCGTGCTCAAAACCCTGAACCTGTCCCCCGCCATGGGGGCCGGTTCCCTGTCCAGAGCCGATCTGGACCGCCTGACCGCCGCCCTGAAGGGGTGGCGCTTCCCCGTGACGGGAACCCTGTCCTGGGATCACGCACAGGTCACAGGCGGCGGCATCCCCCTCCACGAACTCACGCCGGATTTCCAATCCAAACGGCAGCCCGGCCTGTATCTGGCCGGTGAGCTGCTGGACGTCGCCGGAAACTGCGGCGGCTACAACCTGCATTGGGCCTGGTGTTCCGGCATTCTGGCCGGAAGGGCTGCGGCACGGTTTTTGCAGGGCGGATCTGCCCGCCCCCGCAAGGGGTCAGGGAACGATTCCCCTCACTTCTGAAACGCCTTCAGGTACTCCCCCACCGAGCGGGTCATCTCTCTGGAAAAATCCGAATCGTATTTCCGCTGGTGGAAGGCCTGGCACCACGCATCAAACCCCTTGACTCCGGCACGGGGGCTGAGCATATCCCGCAGCTCTTTCCCGTCCATCGAGCGGTAGGTGTTCTCATGGACGATGTGGGAGAGATCGCAGCGCTGGGGCTTCGGGCGCTGCTTCTGCTGCTGTGTGGGGTAGCCGAAGACCGCCATCACCGCCGGGACAACATACTCCGGCAGCCGGAGCAGCTCCCGCTGCTTTTCGCAGTTTTCCAGAATGTCCCCGATGTAACAGGAACCAATTCCCAGACTTTCCGCCGCAGTAACTGCGTTTTGGGCGGCGATCGCGGTATCCGCCACCGCCAACATCAGATCTCCCACGCCGGGGGCTCTTGGGGTACACCCCGCCTCGATATAGCTGTCATACCACTTTTTGCAGTCGGCGCAAAACACCAGCACCATAGGGGCTGTGGCGATAAAGGGCTGATGGTCACAGGTCACGGACAGCGCCTGCTTCAAATCCGGATCTGTAACGTCCAAAATCGTATAGAGCTGCTGGTTGCCCGCGGTGGGCGCTTCGGCGGCCGCTCGGAAAATCAGCTCCTTGAGTTCTGCCGGGATGGGCCGGTCTTCAAAGGCCCTCACAGACTTCCGATTGTACAGGCTTTGAATCACTTCATTGTATTCCATAAACATCCTCCATTCTGCCCCCCTGCGGGGCGCCGGGCCGCAGGCACATTTCACAGGCCGGTTTCCCGCCCCCGACGGCGCATTTTCCCTGTGAATCTTTTTCAATTCTTTTATTTTCCCGTTGCAGGACAAGATTTTGTCTGGTATAATAGACCTTGTTGATGTGTTTCCCTGAGAATACACATTGGCACTACCATTTATAAGTATATCATACCTGACAAATGAATTCATGAAAAATTTTTCTTTTCTCTCTGTTTTTTTGGTGTTGTGTCTGGCTCTGTCTCTGGCAATGCCTGCCGCCCTGGCAAGCGATTCCAGTTCTGAAGGCGATTCCTCTGCCGATGCCACAGGCAGCACGTCCACTTCCCAACTCGTCAGCGAGATGAGCGTCAACGCAGGCGCCGCCCTTCTGGTCGATATGGACACGGATTACGTCATGTTCGGGCAGGATCAGGATACCCAGATCTACCCTGCCAGCACCACCAAAATTTTAACCGCACTGGTTGTTTTGCAGCATATCGACGCAGGTGACTTTTCGCTGGACACGATGGTGACCTGTAGCGACACCTTTCAGGAGTCCCTGACTTCCTCTGCCGCGGTGGTCAATCTCCAGGCCGGTGAAGAGATCTCCGTGAAAGACCTGCTCTACTGCATGATGCTCCCCTCGGCCTGTGACGCGGCAAATGTTCTGGCTGAGCTTGTTTCTGGCACGCTGGACGACTTTTCCGATGAGATGAACCGGGTTGCCGCAGAATGCGGCTGCACGTCCAGCAACTTTATCAACCCCAGCGGCCTTCACAATAACGACCATTACACCACCTGTACAGACCTGTACTGGATCACGAAAGCCGCCATGGAATACGAGGAATTTCGGAAGATCGTCGCCACCGCCAGCTACACCGTACCGGCCACAAACCTCTCCGAGGCCCGAACTCTGCGCAACACCAACGCCCTTTTGAAGGGCACCGAGACCACCACATATAATTACGACGGCTGCATCGGCGTCAAAACCGGCTCCACCTACCTGGCGGGGAACTGTCTGGTCTCTGCCGTGGAGCAGGACGGGCAGACGCTGATCTGCATTATGATGGGGTGCAATTGGCTGATTAACTCAGACGGCACCCGGGACAGACTGCAGTTCTCGGAGAGCATCCGCCTGTTTGACTGGGGCTTTGCCAATTTCACCACCGAGGAAGTCGTCACCGCCGGAGAGGTTGTCACCAGCGTCCCCATCGCCAGTTCGGACGAGACGGAGTCGGTCCAGGCCGTGGCTGAGGAATCTCTCTATGCCCAGATGCCCATCGACATCACCGTTGATGACCTGACCTTTTCCTATGACTATGACGAGGATCTGGAGGCCCCCGTCTCCGCAGGGGATGTGATCGGCTCGGTGACGGTCTCGTTGGATGGGGTGGAATACGGCGCCGTCGATCTGGTCGCCGCCACGGACGTGGCCGCTTCCGCCGAAAAAGTCCGCACCCAGCAGACCCAAACCGTTGTGCAGAAAGTCGTGAAGGTGATCAAAATCCTTCTCTATATCGTCTTGCTGCTGGTTTTCGTTTTTGTCCTCCTGGTCATCCGTGCCCGCATTCTGATTGCCCTGCACCGCAGACGGAGGCGGCGCAAACGGCGAAAGCGGCGCCGCCGCCACAGATAGATCACATATACAAAACATCCTTTACGGCTGGCGCCGTAAAGCCGCGGAGAATTCTCCGCATCAAAAGACGAAAAATATCGAATTTTGCATTCTCTGACAACTTTGAACAGACATGAAGTTTTTAGAGGTGCTTTCGTAGAAAGGCATGAGAAATATGAAAAAAATAAACCGTTTTCTCTCCCTGCTGTTGGCTCTTGTTCTGCTGCTCTCCCTGACGCTCACCTCTGCGCTGGCAGCTGATTCCGTTTCCGAGATTCTAAACGACATGGAAGTGGACGCCGAAGCGGCAATCCTCGTCAATTTGGACACCGGCAACGTTCTCTATGAGCAAAATGGCTACGACTCGGTCTATCCGGCCAGTTTGGTCAAGGTCATGACCGCACTGATCGTTTTCCAGCATATTGACGCCGGGGACTTGTCAATGAGCACCGAGGTCACTGCTCAGAGCGACTGCTGGGATGGTCTGGAGTCCGACGCCTCCAACTTGAACATCCAGCCCGGCGAAACCATGACGGTGGAGGAGCTGCTGAAGTGTATGCTGATCGCCTCCGCCAGCGAGGCCGCCAACATTCTGGCCCAGGAGGTGTCCGGCACCGTCGATGCCTTTGTGGAGGAGATGAACGAAGTCGCCGTCTCCCTGGGCTGTACCGGCACCAATTTCACCAATCCCAGCGGCATGCCCGATGACGACCAGGTCTCCACCTGCTACGATCTTTTCCTCATCGGCCAGGCGGCGATGGCCTACAGCGATTTTCGGGAAATCGTCCAGACAGCCGATTGCTACATCGACGCGACGAATCTGAGCGACCAGCGCCATTTCTATAACACCAACGCCCTTTTGACCAACTACCGCTATCTGGGCTACGTCTACTCCAACTGCATCGGCATTAAGACCGGCTCCACCGAGGCCGCGGGCTACTGCCTGATGTCCGCTGCGGAGGAGGACGGGGTAACCCTCCTCGCCGTGGTCATGGGCTGCGACAACCCCACCGTGGACGGAACCGTTCAGCGCAAGCAGTTCTCCGAAAGCTCCCGTCTCCTGCAATGGGGTCTGGACAACTTCAGCACCATAGAAATTGTGGACGCGAGCCTTACCTATGGCAGCGTGACAGTGAATCTGTCCACCGAGGCCGACCAGGTTGCCGTCCAGCCGGACTCCACCATCACCGCCGAAGTTCCCAACGATGTAACCGCTGAGAGCTTCACCCAGGATATCACCTTAATGTCCTCTGTGGACGCCCCCGTTTCAAAGGGCGATGTCCTCGGCACCATGACCCTGTCTCTGGACGGCGTGGAGTATGGCACCGTCAACTTGGTTGCGATCAATGACGTGGAGGCCTCCACCTTCCTAGTTCGGAAGGCCCAGATTCAGCGCCTTCTGAGCCATTGGTATGTCAAGGCCGCTCTGGCCGTGTTCGCCGTCCTTCTGCTGGCTGTGCTGCTGCGGCTGACCCTTTTCCGGGGGCGCAGACGGACCTCCAGCTATCGGGGCGGCCGGGTTAGCGGACGCAGAACCAGCTACCGGGGCGGCCGGAGACGCAGACGGTAAGGGATTCACAACCGATCAACGAAAAAGGATGACCTCCAAATGAGGCCATCCTTTTTTTGCGCCCATAGCGCCGTCTTTAAAGCGCCGGATGTTGATGATATTGTAATCAGCCTATTTCCCGGCCGTGCCGTAATTGGCTTCTATGGTTTTAACCTGCCGGTACAGCATGGTGTTCACGGGAACCGGGATGCCGTGGGCCTTTGCCAGCTCCAGAATCTTGCCCGTCAGCGTGTCGATTTCCGTGGGCCGCTGCCGGCGGATGTCCTGCAGCGTGGAAGAACGGTGGTTATAGGTGTCCGGAAGCAGCTTGCCGTAAAACTCCTGCCGGTATTCCTCCGGGGTGGCCCAATAGGTGGAATAACCTGCGGCGGTCATGACCGCAAAGATCTCGTCTATCAGGTCGTTCATGATGGCGACGCCCTCCGGCGCCCTGGTCAGCGCGCCATAGTGCAGGCCCAGCACCGCCCCCAGGGGGTTCAATGTACAGTTATAGAGCATTTTGGCCCACAGCGCCGCCCCCACGTTGTCCGTCGTCTCGCAGGGAATCCCGCCGCCGCGGATTGCCTGGGCCAGAGGTTCCAGAGGCGACACATCCAGCCCGTACAGATTGCCCAGCAGCACCGGAGCCGTGTGAACCGTGATTTCGCTGACGTTGGGCGCGCTGCGCTGAAAACCGGTGATCACCCGGGCGCAGCAGACCTGCTCCTTGGGGAAATTCCGGAGATAGGCCGCGTCGTTTCCCCAGCCGTTTTGAAGGATCACCAGCTTGCCCTCCGGCTTGAGAATGGAACGGTGCTCTGCCAGGGCATCGCTGACGGCGTCGTTCGCCATGGTCTTCACGGAAATCAGAATGGAATCAAAACTGTTTTCCGGGAAATCATAATCCGAACGGACGGTGATGGACTCCGGGCCGCAGTCCGCCGGGCCAAACAGGCCGGTTCGGTGAATCCCGTCCCTCTGAATAGCCTCGCAGGTGGCGCCTCTGGCCATGAGCGAGACCTCCACCCCGGTCGAGCGGATCGTCGCCGCCATCGCAATGCCGATGGCGCCGGTGCCAACAATTAAAACATGCATAAAAACTCCTTCTTTCTCAGCCATCGCTGCTGCATTTTCCATCAGATGATCTGATCGCGATCAAAATGATTTTCTTTTCATATATCCCTTATGGATGTACGTAACCGCACAGCCTTTTAAACAATTCCAGAACCGCCTCATGGAACTCTTTTTCAACGCAATCGCGTTTCATTTCCCCATCCAGAAGACGATCTCCCTTTTCCGGCTCTCTCTGAGAGACATTATAGCAAATTTTTTCCGCGATCACAAGGGCGCGTGTCAACTCCGGCCAGCATTGGGTTTCCGCCCTCTGCGGCCCAGCGCCGAGGGTCATTGGTCCATTTTTCCTCTGCCGCTTCGCCGCATAAAATCCCCCTGCTGTGAAAGACTAATCCCAAAATCCGCATTTCAGGGAGGAAGCAGCAGCATGAACTATTCTCTGTCCCGGCGTGCCGTCGCACGATTGGTCACCTTTGCCGCGGCCGCATTCATTGTACTTTCGGTTCTGGCGATTCGGTTGGGGATTCGCTCCAGCCGCTATCAGACCCAGGCCGCCATCAACTCCGTCAGGGCTTTTCAGGTGATGACCGAAAGCGTTGGAGAAGTGGATACGGACCTGAAAAAATGTGTCTACTCCACCTCTCCCGGCATGATCTCCGCACTGTGCACCAAAATCTACGGGGAAGCCGCCACCGCCGCCCAGGCCCTGGGTGAATTACCCTATGCAAACATTGAACTGGAAAACACCATCGATTTCATCAACAAAGTGGGCGACTACGCCCTGGCCGTCTCCAAGAACGTCCACGTCAACGACGGCTACACCGAGGAAGATCTGGCAAACCTGAAGGCCCTGTCCCAGGCCGCCTCCATTTTGTCCCAGGAGCTGAATGAGCTGAGCAACCAGCTCAACGACGGCACCGTCACCCTGGCCGACGCCGAGGCGGTGGAAAAACGCCTGGCCAATCTGACCGAGGACGAGGAGCTGTTCTCCGGAAGCACCTTTGAGTCCATTGAAGCGGATTTCCCCGAACTGCCCACCCTCATTTATGACGGGCCATTTTCCGAGCATTTGCAGTCCCGCTCGGCGGCCATGCTGGAGCATGAGGACACCGTCACCAGCCAACAGGCCAGAGAGGCAGCTGCGGAGTTTTTAAATGTCGAGCCTTCCGCCCTGACCAGTGTTTCCGATGTCAACGGCGAAATTCCCTGCTATGTGTTTGAAGACGTGTTGGAGGGCTGCGTTGTCACCGTTGAGGTGACCAAACAGGGGGGCTATATCCTCTCCATCAACTGCTCCCGAACGGCAGGCGCGAAGACGTTGAGCCATGAAGAGGGCGTCCAGCTGGCCAAAGACTTCCTGGAAGACCACGACATCACCTCCATGCAGGAGAGCTATTATATCGACCAGAACAACTGCCTGACAGTCAATTTTGCCGCCACCCAGGAGGATGTGCTCTGCTATCCGGATCTGATTAAGGTGGAAGTCGCTTTGGACACGGGCGATATTGTGGGCTTTGAATCGGCCGGATATTTAATGAACCACATGCAGAGAGACGACCTCTCCCCAGCTGTGACCAAGGAGGAAGCTGAGGGCGCGGTCTCCTCGGAACTGCAAATCAAGTCCTCCCAGCTGACGCTGATTCCCACCGAGGGCGAATACGAAACGCTGTGTTGGGAATTCCTCTGCAAAACCGACGAGGAGGGCCAGTGCCTGGTCTATGTCAACGCGGCGTCCGGAGAGGAGGAACAGATTCTCCTGCTGCTGGAAGACGAGAACGGCGCGCTAACCAGATAAAAACCGTTGACGGCATCCCCGATTTTCCGCCATTTGGCAGATTCGGGGATGATCCGTCATTTTGGCCTGTTGACATGTTTCAAAACAGGGGCTGATTTTGCCGTTTTTTCACTTTTTTGTGCCTTCTCTGGAAAAATGATGCAAAAAGCCTTCCCGCCTCTTGCAAAAGGCTGAAAAATTTTGTATACTAGTGTGCAAAAGTAAGAAGGTTCTGACCAATCCCCTTATTTTCTCTATCAGGAGGCCATCAGGATGAAAAAACCGATCATCGGAATCGTTCCCCTATATGATTTTGAAAAGGACAGCTACTGGATGCTGCCGGGATATTTGGAGGGCGTCCTGGAGGCCGGCGGACTGCCCATCATCCTGCCCCCTACTGCTGACAGGGACATGCTGGCCCAGATGGCCGAAACGTGCAGCGCATTCCTCTTCCCCGGCGGACAGGACGTGTCCCCGGAACGCTACGGCGCAACGCCCTTGCCGTGCTGCGGAGAGCAGTGCCCGGCCCGGGACGAAATGGAGACAGTCCTGCTGCCCCTGATTCTGGAGCATGATAAACCCTTGCTGGGCATTTGCCGGGGAATCCAGCTTCTCAACGCCGCCTTTGGCGGGACGTTATATCAGGATCTTCCGGAGCAGCACCCCTCCGATGTGGTACATCATCAGGATCCCCCCTATGACCTGCCGGCCCATGAAGTAGACCTGGTGTCAGGCTCTCCCCTTCAGCAGCTGTTAAACAAGGACCGTATGGCGGTCAACAGCTGCCACCATCAGGGGGTTCGGCGCCTGGCTCCCGGCCTGGAAATCATGGCCTGTGCCGACGACGGCCTGATTGAAGCAGTTTATGCCCCCAATTTCCGCTGGATTTGGGCCGTTCAATGGCATCCGGAGTTTTTGATTCCCCGGGATGAGGACAGCCGGAAGCTGTTTCGCGCTCTGGTGGAGGCGGCCAGCCGTTGCGCGCCGGAGCCGGTCAGGCCCGTTTCGGCGAAAAATTTGAATAGGACTTGACAAAACCCTTCGCTTAGTATATTATGGTCAAAGGCAAGGGCGTTTTGTACAGGAGTACAAGACGCCTTGTGTCATTTTTTGAGGGCAGTCCGCGGCCCCATCCCTCCGGCGCGGGGGCAGGGCGTGAAACTGGCGGGGCTATGAAGCCCAGGTGATGTGATTGACACTCGATTTCAAGTGAAAGAGGAGCAGCGTTATGATTAAACTGGAAAAGGTAAATAAATACTTCGGAGATCTGCACGTTTTAAAAGATGTGGATCTGGAGGTAAAAGAAGGTGAAAAGCTGGTCATCATCGGCCCCTCCGGTTCCGGCAAATCCACAACGGTACGGTGCATGAACTTTTTGGAGGAGCCCACCAGCGGACATGTGTACATCAACGGCACGGAATTGACCTCCCACAACAAGACGAAAGTGGTGCGGGAGACGGAGTCCATGGTGTTCCAGCAGTTCAATCTGTACCCGCACATGACGGTGCTGAAAAATCTGACGCTGGCGCCTATGAAACTTCACCACAAGTCCAAAAAAGAGGCCGAAGAGCTGGCCTATCACTATCTGGACGTGGTTGGCCTGACGGATAAAGCCCACGAGTATCCCACCACCTTGTCCGGCGGACAGCAGCAGAGAATCGCCATTGCCCGTGCCCTGTGTGCTCAGACGAAGATCATCCTCTTCGACGAACCCACGTCGGCACTGGACCCGGAGACGATTCAGGAGGTGCTGGACGTCATGATCAAACTGGCACAGGAAAATATCACGATGGTCGTCGTCACCCACGAGATGGGCTTTGCACGGCAGGTGGCAGACCGGGTGGTCTTCATGGCCGACGGCCAGATTATTGAGGAGGGCACGCCGGAGCACTTCTTTACCAATCCGCAAAACGAGCGGGTGAAGCAGTTCCTGGGCAAGATCATCCGGTAACGGATGCCCCCACCCTAAAAACAAGGTAGCATGGGTCGGGCTGTGCGCGGCCCTGTCTATAAATATTTCCAAACAAGGAGGAAATGACTATGAAGAATTGGAAGAAAATCCTGTCGCTTTTGCTCGCATTGGGCATGATGCTGACGATGCTGACGGCATGCGGAAGTGATACCACGACCACTGCCGACGAGTCCGGGGACTCCTCCGGGTCTTCGTCTTCTTCAGACGATACGGCAGAATTTGGAACCGACACCCAGGCCATCATTGACCGGGGCGTTCTGAGAGTCGGCGTGAAAAACGCAGTGGAAGGCTTTGGATACCAGGACACCCTGACCGGTGAGTACAGCGGCATGGAGATCGACCTGGCGCAGATGATCGCAGATTATCTGGGCGTGGAAGTGGAGTACACCACGGTGACGGCGGCGACCAGAGGCGAGCTTCTGGACTCCGGCGACATCGACTGCGTGCTGGCCACCTTTACCATTACGGATGAGCGGCGTGAGTCCTGGGATTTCTCCACGGCGTACTACACGGACTATGTAACGGTTCTGGTGGAAGATTCTTCCGGCATCACTTCTCTTGCTGACCTGGCTGATACCACAGTTGGCGTGTCCTCTGGCTCCACTTCCGCACAGTCCCTTGTGGAAGCGATGATTGACGCGGGTATTATCAGCGGCGATAATTACGATGCGGATACCTTCGACCCCGCAACCTGGACCGAGGGCGTCTCCTTCCAGCAGTATGACGACTATCCCTCCATCTCCACCGCTTTGAGTGCTGGCGAAGTGGATGCGTTCTGTGTGGATAAGTCCATCCTGGCGATTTACAACACGGATAGCCGTTCCTACATTGACGAAGAATTCTCTCCCCAGGAATACGGCATCGCCACCACCAAGGGGTCTGATTTCTCCACCCTTTGCGATACCCTTGTAAGCCAGTGGCTGGAAGACGGCACCATCGACGAGTTGATTGAGGAGTACAATCTGGGATAATCGACAGCATAATTCCTCAGCGGGCGAAAGGTTTTATCTTTCGCCCGCTTCATAAGAAAGCAGAAGGAGGACAACGTATCTATGTCTGGATTATTCAGTCCGACCGCCTGGGCAAAGGTGTGGGCCTATCGAAGCACCTTTCTGTTGGGGTTGGAAAATACCGCTAAGACAGCCCTCTTCGGGTTGTTTCTGGCGTTTATATTGGGAGTGATCTTCGGTCTGATGGCAACCAGCGGAAAGAAACCTCTAAAGTTGATCAGCCGGGTTTATGTGGAAGTCATCCAGAACACCCCGCTTCTGCTGCAGTTGTGTTTTTTGTATTATGCATTGGCATTTTCCGGAAACAGCCTCGGCATCTTGACGACGGGTATCATCTCCCTGGGCATCTATCACGGCGCTTATGTGTCTGAGGTCATTCGTGCCGGCATCGAGTCCATCCCCAAGGGGCAGTTTGAGGCCGCCCATTCTCAGGGATTTGGGTACGCGGGGACAATGTACTACATCATCTTGCCCCAGAGCATCAAGATCATCCTGCCGCCCATGGTCAATCAGGTGGTAAACCTGATTAAAAATACGTCCTGCCTGTATATCGTCGGCGGGGCAGATTTGATTTCCCTGACTTATAGTTTTGTAACAGGTTCCACCACCGGCGGCGCTTACGCTCCGGCATATCTGGTCAGCGGTCTTTTATTTTTCGTGGTGTGCTTCCCCCTGTCCACTTTGGCCAGTATGTGGGAGAACTCCCTGAAGAAACGTGACCGCATCGTCAATATGATGGGCAGCAAAGCCGCAGAAGGAGAAAGGAAGGCGGGCGCATGAGCACTCTAGGAGGTAGCTTTTCTATACTGACCAACTCGGCGATCATTCAGTATTTGCTGAAAGGCGTCGCATTCACCCTGGTCATCTCTGTGGTTTCCGTGCTGCTCGGTCTGGTGCTGGGTTCCATACTTGCCATGCTCCGCAACTATTGCAACCGCGGTCCGTCCCGGATCCTCAAATGGATTGCCGTAATCTATATTGAAGTGTTCCGGAACACCCCGCTGCTTTTGTGGATCTTTATCTGTCTGGTTTTCTGTCCCAGCCCCGCTTTTTTGAACCAGAAAATGTTCGGCCTGTCCACCGTGGAAGTGAGGCTTTTATTTAAGGCTTCCATCGCATTGATCCTGTTCACCTCCTCTGTGGTGGCGGAGATCGTTCGCGGCGGACTGAACTCCGTGGCCCATGGCCAGTTTGAGGCTGGACACTCCCAGGGGTTCAACATTGTACAGATTATGTGGTATATTATCCTGCCTCAGGCTTACCGAAATATTATCCCGACGCTCTTAAGCCAGGTTATCACGACCATTAAGGACTCTTCCTATCTGGCAAACGTGGCGGTGATTGAGCTGATGGCACGCACCCGGCAGATTCTGAGCTCCGCCTACAATTATAACGGAACCGGAACGGTAAATGTGTCGGACGTGTTTGTGCTCTTCGGGGCGGCGGCGGCCATCTACTTTATCATCAATTTTACGCTGTCCTGTATTGTCAGAACCATGCAGAAGCGTAAAAAGAAGGCCCCGGCGGCAGCACGATAGGCAGGAAAAGGAGAGGTAATCATGGAAAAGTATGTGGTAACCATATCCAGGCAGTTTGCCAGCATGGGTCGCACGATTGCCAAGGAGATGTCCGAAGAGCTGGGCATCAAATTCTATGATCGCGACATCGTGGAGACAACTGCCCGCCGCATGGGCCAGCCGGTATCGGAAATCAGCCAGAAAGAGGAGCGGGGGGGACATTTCTTTTCCAACCGCAAATATCCTCTTGGCACGGGTCTCGTCAGCATGCAGCAGGAGATTTTCTATGTGCAGTCCAATATTATCCGGGATCTGGCACAGAAGGAATCCTGCATCATCGTCGGCCGTTGTGCAGACAGCATCCTGCGGGATGTCGAGAGATGTCTGAACATTTATGTCTATGCACCTGTGGAGGCAAGGCTGAAAAACTGCACAGAACTGCTGGGCATGGACGAAAAGGAAGCAAAGCGTATGATCCGGGAAGTGGACCGGGCACGGGAAATCTACCGTCTGCGGTATTGCGACGGGGTCAAGTCCGTGCTGGATCACCGGGACTTGTTGATCGACAGCAGTAAATACGGCCCGGAAAAGACGGCTAAAATCCTGTGTGGCATTGTACGGGAAGTTTTTGCCTGACCAATAGTTCATCCGGCGCGCCTGCGCGGATGCCCGGAAGGCGTCAATCGAAGCTGGTTTTGTCCCGGTTGGCGCCTCCTCCATTGACAATCCGCTCCCCTCTCGGCGGCGTAACTGCCCGGAGTCGGGAAGCAGCTTATGCGACAACAGAGCGTCCGAAAAAATACATTCGCTGTTTTTTCAAGAAGCGCTTGCGTTTCGGCCTTTGTTGTGGCATAATAAGAGAGCTTCCTTCCTCTCGTCTTGTCGAGTTGGCGGAGGGCATTATACGGAGTGGTATCGAAGTGGTCATAACGGGACTGACTCGAAATCGCGGTCGCTATCGGGTAACACCCTAAGCAGAAACCCTTGATTTTA
>CAYWAP010000037.1:0-17389 GCA_964456525.1 uncultured Oscillospiraceae bacterium | reverse complement strand
TCTCTCCTATGCGAGAAAAAGGCCGCCTTTCGGTGACCTTTTTCGACAGGCTGAGGGCGCGGCAGACGTTGCCGCGCCCTTTTCGCCGGGAAAAACCGAAAAAACCTCCCCGGGGCCAAAGGCGGCGGGAAGGTTTGTGATTACACCATGAGGCTGCAAACGGCGTCGGTATAGGCGGCGGGGTCCTCGATGGGCAGGCCGGCAATCAGCAGGGCCTGATTGTACAGAAGTTCCGCGTATTTTTTCGCCTTTTCCGGATCTTCCGTGATGGCGGTTTTCAAGGCGGCGAAGACCGGGGCATCGGGATTCAGCTCCAGAACACGCTCCGCTTTGAAGCCCATCATGTCCTGACCGTGCATTTTCAGGCTCTTTTCCATCTCAATGGTGATGGGGCCGTCTGAGGTCATGCAGACCGCGTGGGACTTCAGGATTTTGGAAACCCGGGCCTCCTTGATCTTGTCGCCCAGCGTCTCCTTCAGGAAGGACATGACATCCTTTGACTCCTCGGCCTTTTCTTCGGCGGCCTTCTTCTCCTCTTCCGTCTCCGGAAGGGCGTCCTCATCGTTGATGCTCTTGAGCTTTTTGCCATCGTACTCCTGGAGTGACTGGACGGTGAACTCGTCCACGTCCTCCGTCAGGTACAAAATCTCATAGCCCTTGTCCAAAATCCGCTCAGCCTGGGGCAGTTTGGACAGTTGGGTGGCATCCTCACCCACTGCGTAGTAAATGAAGGGCTGGTCTTCCGGCATGCGCTCCTTGTACTCAGCCAGGGTCGTACCCTTTTCGTTGGCGGAGGAGACGAACAGCAGCAGGTCTTTCAGCAGATCCTTGTGCGCGCCATAGTCGGAATAGCAGCCGTATTTGATCTGCGGACCGAAGGCTTTCCAGAACTTCTCATACGTCTCACGATCCTCTTTGAGCAGGCGGGAGAGCTCCGCTTTGATCTTCTTCTCCAGATTCTTGGCGATGACCTTCAGGCTGCGGGTGTGCTGGAGCATCTCACGGGAGATGTTCAGGGAGACGTCGGGGGTGTCTACAATGCCTTTGACGAAGCGGAAGTGCTCGGGCAGCAGGTCCGCGCACTTGTCCATAATCAGCACGCCGGAAGAGTAGAGCTGCAAACCCTTTTCAAAGTCCCGGGTGTAGAAATCGTAAGGCGCCTGACCGGGAATAAACAGCAGCGCTGTATAGGAGACGCTGCCCTCCGTGGTGACGCGCAGGGTGGACAGGGGCTTGGAATAGTCGGAGAATTTATCCTGATAGAAGGAGTCGTATTCTTCCTGGGTGACCTCATCTTTGGGGCGCTGCCAGATGGGCTTCATGGAGTTCAGCGTCTCCAGCTCCTGATAATCCTCCCACTCCGGCTTGTAGTCATCGCCTGCGTCCTCGGGGCGGGGCTTTTGACGGGACTTCGTCATCATCATCTGGATGGGATAGTGAATATAGTCGGAGTATTTCTTAATCAGCTCCTGAATGCGGTACTGCTCCAGGAATTCATCGTAATTTTCTTCGTCGGTGTTGGGCTTTATGTGCATGATGACGTCCGTGCCCACGGTGTCCTTCACCGTCTCGTGGATTTCGTAGCCGTCGGCGCCGTTGGAAACCCATTCGTAGGCCGTCTCAGAGCCATAGGGGCGGGTGACGACGCGAATCTCATCGGCAACCATGAAAGCGGAGTAGAAGCCCACGCCGAACTGGCCGATGATGTCCACATCCTGGCTGTCGCCCTCCTGTTGGGCCATCTGCTGCTTGAACTGCAGGGAGCCGGAGTTGGCAATGGTGCCCAGATGCTCCTCCAGTTCATCGGCATCCATGCCGATGCCGTTGTCGGAAACCGTCAGCGTGCGGCCCACCTGGTCAACGGTGATGTCGATTTTGAAGTCGCTGCGGTTGAGACCCACCTGGTCGTCCGTCAGGGCGCGGTAGGCCAGCTTGTCAATGGCGTCGCTGGCGTTGGAGATGATCTCCCGCAGGAAAATTTCCTTATGGGTGTAGATGCTGTTGATCATCAAATCCAACATACGTTTGGATTCCGCTTTGAACTCTTTTTTAGCCATAGTGAAGTACCTCTTATATATAGAATGATATGATAAACGATAGTTTAGCACTCGCTTCTTTTGAGTGCTAAGTTATCATATACCTTTTCCCGGCAAATTGCAAGGGGAAAATCCCGGTTGTTAACAAAAAATTTTGATTTCGATTGACCGCATCACCGATCTGGGAGGAATATCACAGGGCAATGCTGCCCAGATGGGGCAGGGGATTCCATTTCCCGAAATCCCAGTCAATTCAGCCATTGAAAAGGGGGGACAGCTGTGATACACTGACAGGGAACGGATGAAAGGAACGAATAGCATGGAAATCAATGGCATTGAAATGAATGAAGAAGTTCGGTATGACAGTTTAAATCTGTCGCCCGAAATTATGAAGGTATTGAAGCAAAAGGGATATGAGATCGCGACCCCGATTCAGGGGGGCTGTATCCCGCCCCTTCTGGAACATAAAGATGTTGTGGCAAAGGCGCCCACCGGCACGGGCAAGACCTTCGCCTTTGGCATACCCATCGTGGAGCACACAGACCCGGCCGGGAAGGATGTGACCAGCCTGATTCTGGCCCCCACCCGTGAGCTGGCCATCCAGATTCGCGATGAACTGACGTTTCTGTGCGGGGCCAAGAAGGGGGTTCGGGTGGTCTGCCTGTACGGCGGAAAGCCCATTGAGAAGCAGATCCGGCAGATGCAGAAGCATCCGCAGATTGTTGTGGCCACGCCCGGACGGTTAATGGACTGCAAAAAGCGCGGCGCCATTCAGCTGGACAAGGTTCAGACGGTGATTCTGGACGAGGCCGACCGGATGCTGGACATGGGCTTTATTGATGACGTCACCAAAATTCTGGACATGATGCCCAACCGCAAACATCTGGGGCTGTTTTCCGCCACCATCAGCCGTGAGGTCATGGACATTTCCTGGGTCTATCAGCGGGATCCCGTTGAAGTCACGGTTCGCGCCGTGGCGGAGGACGCCCCCGACATTCAGCAGTACCGCATTGCACTGGACTCCCGGGAGGCCAAGTTTGACACAATGGTCGCCCTGCTGTTCGCCGGTGAATATGAGCGCGC
The DNA here is from genome assembly GCA_964456525.1 of uncultured Oscillospiraceae bacterium. GTDB lineage: Bacteria > Bacillota > Clostridia > Oscillospirales > Oscillospiraceae > Onthomonas. The sequence goes on along the minus strand of CAYWAP010000037.1, from coordinate 14,270 downwards.
CATCGCCTTCTGCAACACCAAAAATATGACAGACCGCCTGACGGCCCGGTTAAAGATGGAGCAAATCCCCTGTGAGGCCATTCACGGCTCCATCCAGCAGAAGGTGCGTGAGAGAACCTTGCAGAAGTTCCGGGACGGAAAGCTCCGGGTTCTGGTGGCCACGGATGTGGCGGCGCGGGGGCTGGACATTGATGATGTGGATGTTGTCTTCAACTATGATGTGCCCGATGAGCAGGAATACTATATTCACCGCATTGGACGCACCGGACGGGCGAAGAAACATGGAGTCAGCTACACCTTCTGTTCCACCATCACAGACGCCATCAAGATGGATGAAATCGAGCGGACACAGAAATTCGCCATCCAAAAGCTGAAGTATGATGAGGATGGCTGCCTGATGGTCGTCGGGTAAAGATTGTGTCGAAAATGTAAAACTTTGGTTTGTTTCTGCCGCCGGGCTCCCAGTCCGGCGGCGTTTTTGTGCATTTTAACGAATGGGAAGTATTGACAAAGCACAATTTCGCTGATATAATTCGTGAAAACCTGCGGTGATAACGATTACAGAGCAACATTCTAATGTAAAAAATTTTTACAGAGCTGGACGCTCAGTTCTCTGATGCCGGCAGGTTTGGCGGCCGGACGCGTTTCCGGCATGGAAGCAATGCTTCCTGATTTTGAAAGGAGCTAATTATGATCAATATGGACTCTAAGAAAATGAACGTTTTCCCGATCCATTCTGACCTGACCAACACTCCCGACGTGCATGCAGGCATTCTGCCTAAGGAGCACTATGATTTGATTGTTTTCTCTCCTGCATGGCGTCCGGAGGACGTTCTCCAGGGGAATCCGAATGTACAGATTACCTGCCGCGGTGTGGGACAGTATCTGGTGATCAGCGGGGAACTGCGAATCGCATGGGTTTGCACCGGCCTGTGCGGCGGCGTGATGGACAGCGTGCTGTCCATTGCAGAGCTGGATTGTTCCCGCGTGCTGTTTTTGGACCAGGCCACCGCGTTGAACCAGGAACTGAAAGCGGGCAGCCTGATTGTGCCCAATAAAGTGATTCACGGAGGCGATCCCCTCCAGTATCTGGAGCCGTCCCATGAGGAACTGGATATGGAGGCGCGCCGTACACCGCCCAGAGGCGTTATGTGGATTAACAAGGCGGCTTACCAGCAGAATATTCATACCAACACCCGGATTGTCTTCTCCTGCCAGACCCGTATGGCCGTGCAGGTGCAGATGGAGGCCGTGCTGAGAAGCGGCGCGGAAGCGATGGATCAGTATAGCAGCCTGTTCAGCCGCTGCATGGCCAAAATGGGATGCAATGGCGCGACGCTGCTGGTGGTATCCCAGCGGTTGGGCCGCAGCAGCGGCCCGGAAGAGCGGGCGCATGTGGATTGGGTTCTGCGCGAAGACGTGAGCCGGATTCTGCTGGCGCTGGCGGCGGAGCGGGTGAAAGTTGCCTGATTCCCCCCGGTGGGCCGGGCCGCGGTATAGCGGGACTGGCGCGGGAAAACCAGTGACAATTCAATAGAGACGACAAAAGGCTGTCCGAGAGGGCAGCCTTTTGTGCTTACAGGGGGTTCACTTGTCAAAGTGGCCAAAGAGGGATACAAGGCCGGACACGGTCTTGTAGATGGGGTTTTCCATGGTTTTGGAGACGTTTTTTAGCTCGTCCCGGATGTGGATTTGTTGGGGACAGTGGCGCTCACAGCGGCCGCACGCAATGCAGCGGCTGGCGTTGGCTCGTTTTCCCCGGAGGGTGGTGGTCATGAGATATTCCTTCATCCCGGTATAGAACCCCTCGCTGTAGCGCTCATTATAGGCCCGGAAGCAGCCGGGGATATCCACGCCCTGGGGGCAGGGCATGCAGTAAGCGCAGCCGGTGCAGTTGACCTTGACGGTGTGGTTGATCGCCCGGACCACGTCGGCATAGACCGCAAAATCCGCCTCGCTCAGGCAGCCCGGGGGAGATTGGGAGGCGACGCGGCAGTTTTCCTCCACCATTTCCAGACTGTTCATGCCGGAGAGGACGACGGTGACTTCCTTTTGATCGTAAAGCCACCGCAGGCCCCACTCCGCCGGGGAGCGATTGGGGTCTGCCTCCCGGAACCGCTCCACGGCCTGCTCCGGCAGCAGGTTTACCAGCCGTCCGCCCCGCAATGGCTCCATGATGATGACGGGCAATCCGCGGGAATGGGCATACTCCAGCCCCCGGCGGCCTGCCTGGGTGTGTTCGTCGATATAGTTGTACTGAATCTGGCAGAAATCCCAATCATAGGCGTCGATCAGCTCTATAAAGGTGTTGCTGTTGCCGTGGTAGGAAAAGCCCACGTTGCCGATGGCCCCGGCGGCGACTTTCTCCGCCAGCCAGCCCCGGATGCCCAGCTTGTCCAGGCGCTCCCAGGTGGCGATGTCCGGCAGCATGTGCATCAGGTAGTAATCCACGTGATCTGTGCGCAGCCGCTGCAGCTGTTCCTGAAAGAAGCGCTCCATGTCCCCGGGTTTTTTCAGCAGGTAGTGGGGGAGTTTGGTGGCAATGTTCACCTGATCGCGCAGGTGGTTTTTTTCCAGAATTTCGCCCAGCGCGGCCTCACTGCCGGGGTAGATGTAGGCGGTGTCGAAGTAATTCACCCCTGCCTGGGCGGCGGCGAGGATTTGCTGCTCGGTTTTGGCCATGTCGATCTGCTTGGACCGGGTGCGGGGAAAGCGCATACAGCCAAAGCCCAGGACGGAGAGGGAGCTGCCATGTTTGTCCGTGCGATATTGCATAAAAATGAGCCTCCTTAAAGCCTTGTTTGCAAACTGCCAACATGCCAGTACGGCGGGGCGTTTCCCGCCGTACTGGGCCAGGCTTCTTTACAATAGACCAAATATTGCTGCGTCAAATGGCCCTGTCCGGCGGAAAAATCCGCGCCATTGGTCACATCTCTGATTTCCAACCAGGGCCGAAAAGGGAAAATTGACAGGCTAGGATCTCTTTTTTGTATTTGGAATGGGGGAGGTGAGCAGGCCGCGGTAGGTTTTCCACAGGCGGCGGGAATAGGCGGTGACAGAACCTGTTTCACAAAAGGCGTCCAGCTCTTCCGGGGTGAACCAGCGGAAACCGGCGATCTCATCGGATTGGAGGTGCAGCGGGGGCTGCTCCGTGTCCAGCGTGACCAGATAGGTCAGGTTCCAATGGTGAAAGAAAACCTCACGATCCAGGGTTTCGTCATAAAGGCTTTCCCGGTTTTCCAGCTCGCCCAGAAAACGCCAGGCGGTGGGGGGCGGGGTCAGACCGGTCTCCTCGGTCAGTTCCCGGGTGACGGCGTCATAACCGGTTTCACCGGCCTGCGCTCCGCCGCCGCCGCACTCCCAAAGGCCGGGAAACCAGTACTTTTGAGGACTGCGCTGCTCCAGCAGCAGACGGCCCGCGGCGTCGCGCACCCAGTATGAGACGACCATGGTGCAGGCGCCCTCCGGCAGGGGGAGGGCGCGGTCATGGACACGGCCGGTGGCCTGATGATTCTGGTCGTAGAGATCGACGTATTCGGGCATAGAAAAACCTCAATTCAAAAGTTTGGCGTCGCTAAAGGGGAAAAACACGGCGATGGCTTTGCCGATGACATAACGGGTGTCTACCATGCCAAGTTCGGCATAGCGGCTGTCTGTGGAGCCGTTGCGGTTGTCGCCCATGACAAAGATACAATTTTCGGGGACAACAAAGCTGGAATAGACCATGCCCTGGCGCTCTACCATGTAATCATCTCCATAAAGGGAGAGATCTAAGCCGTCGTTGGTGAAATTCAGATAATCTTCCTCCAGAGCTACGCCATCTACATAGACGGTGTTGGTGTCATAGTCAATTTCCACGCTCTGGCCTTCGGTGGCGATGACGCGCTTGACAATGGCCTGGTCCGTAAAGGTATCCTTGCGGAGGATGACAATATCCCCCTGCTCCGGCGTATAGGCGATGCGCTGAACCAACAGCAGATCCTGATCGTGAAGGGTGGGATACATGCTGTTGCCAGAGACGCCAATGACCATGAAAAAGAAGGTGAACAGCAGGACGACAAAGGCCACCACCGCAGTTAACGTCTCGATCCACTCATAGAGACTTTGATGCCAGGATGGCCGGGGAAGTTTGGTTTGATTGCTCATGGATTGCCTCCGGAATCAATCGGAAATATCAATGCGTTCCACTGCGGTGCAGCGGCGGGTCTGAGTGTCTACAGTGAAAAGGACGGCGTTCATTTTGCATGGCCCCTTTGCCGCCTCATAATGGCGGGGAAGGCCGCCCAAAAATTTATTGATGGAGTCCTCGGGACGGATGCCAAGCACCGATTGGGAAGGGCCGGTCATGCCCAGGTCGGTGATATAGCCGGTTCCCCTGGGGAGGAGCTGGGGGTCGGCGGTGGGGACATGGGTATGGGTGCCCCAGAGGGCGGAAACCCGTCCGTCCAGATACCAGCCCATGGCCAGCTTTTCGCTGGTGGCCTCGGCGTGAAAATCCACCAGCACAACGTCCGCCTCACCATCCAATTGTTTCAGGATGGCGTCCGCCGTGGTGAAGGGGTTGTCCACATTGGGATCCATGGACACCCGTCCGACGAGATTGATAACGGCGATGCGGGAGCCCCGGGGACCCTCGAAGATACCCCAGCCCCGGCCGGGCAGCCGGCTGGCAAAGTTGGCCGGACGGAGGGCGTACCGGTTATCCTCCAAAAAATTCGTGATTTGAATTTTGCTCCAGGCGTGGTTGCCAAGGGTCATGACATCGGCGCCTGCGTTAAACAGGTGCTCTGCCTGACGGGGGGTAATACCGACCCCGGCGGCGTTTTCCCCGTTGACCACGGTGAAGTCGATGCTGTGCAGGCGCTTCAAAGAGCGGAGGTGGCAGGTGAGGTAATCCAGACCGCTTTCGGAGACGACGTCGCCCACTGCCAAAATATGGAGAAGCATAGGTGATACCCTTTCGCTGTACGTTCAGAATAAAAACAGTATACGCCCCTTTGGGAAAAAGTGCAAATGGAATCTCATATTTCCCCGCATTTGGGCGGATGATAAAAGGGAACAGACCGAAATACAACAGCTGCATTTCGGTCTGTTCCCCTTGTTTTTGATGGTTTGGTGTTATGCGCAGAACCGGTGGGAGCCGATGACGGTAATCAGAGGCCGGCTCCAGATCCAGGCGCTTGTGGCGGTGACGGGGTTAAAATAATAGATGGCGCCGCCGGTGGGATCGCTGCCGTTTAGGGCGTCCCGGGCCGCCTGGTAGGCGGAGTCGGCGACGGGTTCATCGATTTGTCCGTCCACCATACAGGTGAAGGCGCCCGGCTCATAGACGACGCCGGCGACGGAATTGGGGAAGGACGGATGGGCAATGCGGTTCAAGATCACCGCGCCCACGGCAACCTGTCCCGTATATGGCTCGCCCCGGGCCTCCGCAGAGATGACCCGCGCCAGAAGGTTGAAGTCGCTGTCGTTGAGGACGGTGTCATTGGTGGAGGTGGAGTAAATCCCCATTGCCTCCAGCGTGGATGGGCCAGCAACCCCGTCTGCCGTCAGGCCGTTGGAATTTTGAAAGTATTTTACGGCGGCCACAGTGGCACTGCCGTAGATACCGTCTATGATTCCGTCGTAGTAGCCCCAGTTTTTCAATTTTGTCTGAATCGTGGTGACTGTGGCGCCGGAAGAGCCCTGGCGGTAGGTGGCGGCGTCGGCTCTCGGAAAGAGAAGGACGGCGATGAGAAATAGGAAGAGCATCACGACCGCGATGCGTGAGCGGCAGCGCTGCTGCATGAAGATCAGTCCTTTCGTTTGAAATGACCAGCGAAGCTGGCCGCAAACTGCTGTTAGGCCCTGCTTGAACATGAGAAATGTGACCAATGGTGAGGGACTTTTTCGTCAGATAAGGCGATTTGACACCCCAATCCTCTGTAGATTGCAAGGAAAATCAACATCCTATGGCGGAAAAAGACCCGTCACTTGGGCATGTTGACATGTTTCAAACAAGGTCTGGATGGAAAATTCAGCTTTAGTTTGAAACCGCGCGGGGGTGAAAATACGCGGTAAATTCTGGAAGGGTGGGGCATGTATGCACTATATGCGCATATCATACATGAAATATGCGTTAAAATGGGATACATAAGAAGAAAAATGAAAATTGCAAGTTGAATTATAGAACAGATGTGTTATAATCAACCCATCCAGACCAGGGAGGAGGAAGCGGATGAAACGAGCGGATCGATGGCAGACACAGGAGGGGCTGGTGCTGCTGCGCGGTTGGGTGCGAGAGGGTTTGGGGGAGGCGGACATTGCAGAGCGAATGGGCGTTTCCGAAGCCGTGCTGCGAACCTGGAAGAGACGTTACACGGCCATCCGGGAGGCATTGGACAACTCCATGGACTATCGGGTGGAGGACGCCCTGCTGAAAAAGGCGCTGGGCTATGAAAACGTGGAGCGAAAGGTGGAGATCAGCGCAAAGGGAGAGCGCAAGGAGGTTGAAACCGTCAAGCAGGTGGGGCCGGATATGAGCGCCATCTCCATGTGGCTGAAAAAGAGAAGGCCGGACCAGTGGGGCGACGGCAACGCAGGCGGGGCAAAAAAGGAAAACAATTTGTCCCTCAAGTTGGAGGAAGAGGAGAGAGGAGAGCTGGATGCAATACCGGAGCTTCAGTCCCAGACAGCGGCTGACCATGACCTGGTGGAAGCGGGAGAAGTTCCGGGGATTTGACGGGATTCTCTGTGAGGGCAGTGTGCGCAGCGGAAAGACCCTGTCCATGACGGTGGGGTTTCTGCTGTGGAGCATGACTTCCTTTGACGGCGCGCGCTTTGCCCTGTGCGGCAAGACCATTGAATCCCTACGGCGGAATGTCACCGACTTGGCGCCGCAATGGCTGGAGGGGATTTACCACTTTGAGGAGCGGAGAAGCGAGAACCGGTTTACCGTATCAGACGGGGTTCACAGCAATACCTACTATCTCTTCGGCGGCAAGGATGAGAGCAGCTATATGCTCATTCAAGGCATGACCCTTTCCGGCGTCCTGCTGGACGAGGTCGCGCTGATGCCCAGGTCCTTTGTGGAGCAGGCGCTGGCCCGGTGCAGTGTGGAGGGTAGCAAGTTTTGGTTCAACTGCAATCCCGAGGGGCCGGAGCACTGGTTTTATCAGGAATGGGTAAAGCGATGCCGGGAACGGCGGGTGCTGTATCTGCATTTTACGATGGAGGACAACCCGTCTTTGAGCGACAGCATTCGGGCTCGGTATGAACGGATGTACACGGGGGTGTTTTATGACCGCTATGTGCGCGGCCTGTGGGTGGCGGCGGAAGGGCTGGTCTACGATGGCTTTTCCATGGAACGGCATGTGCTCCATGAGCTGCCCGATCTGTGCGGCGAGTGCTATATCAGCGTCGATTACGGAACCCGGAACCCCACGGTATTTCTGCTGTGGCAGAGGGCCAGGGATGGGCGCTGGATTTGTGGGAAGGAATACTGCTGGGACGGCCGCAAACGGATGCGGCAAAAGACCGATGGCGAGTATGCAGAGGACCTGCTGCTTTTTTTGTCGGGAAAATATCCCCGTTCGGTGATAATAGACCCGTCGGCGGCCAGCTTTATCACAGAAGTGAGAAAAAAGGGGCTGTCTGTGCAGAGTGCGGACAACCGGGTGCTGGACGGCATCCGATGGGTCAGTGAGCTGCTACGGGAGGGAAAGCTGGCCTTTTCCGATACGTGCGTGAACACAATTCAGGAGTTTCGCTCCTATGTCTGGGATGAGACGGCTGCGGCAATGGGGGTGGACAAGCCGGTGAAAGACCATGACCACTGCATGGACGCGGTGCGGTACTTTGTGAGTACGGTGGTGATGCGTGGAAGTGCGCGGGCCGGGAAGCGGCCCAGGGGAATGTAGAAAAGGAGGTTGCATTTTGATCTGGTATTTGAGCCGGGAGGAGGTGCCCGACGTGGAACAGATTCGGCCGGAAGTGCTGCGGTATCTGGTGGAAAAGGCGGAAGGGGCAGCTGGCCGGTACCGCATGCTGGAGCGCTACTATCTGGGCAAGCATCCCGTTTTGCAGCGGCGCGGCGGCGATGAGGTCCGAGTGGCGGTGAACTATGCCAAATATGTGGTGGATACGATCCTGGGTTACTATCTGGGGGAGCCGGTGAAGTACGACGGGAACACCAAAAACGCCCAGGGGCAGAGGCTGTGTCTGCTGCCGTTGCTCAGCTGCTATGACAGACAGCACATCAGCCGGGTGGATTTGGAGATCGGCAGGGAGATGGGCATTTACGGCGAGGGACTGGAGCTGTGTTATGCCTCCGCCGAGGGGATTCCCCGGCCGAGAAGCGCGAAAATCAGCCCTGCCAACGGCATTCTGGTGTGCGACGATTCGGTGGAACACAGGAAGCTCTTTGCTGTCCTGTGGGAGCAGCGGGAGACGGTCACAGGGGAGCGATATTATAACGCCGCCGTCTACACAGACCGAACGGTGAAGGATTACCGCTCTTCGGATTTGAAAACGGCGGTTTTTCACCAGGTTGGCGGGACGAGAGAGCACTTCTTTGGTGAGGTCCCTGTCATCGCCTATCGGAACAACGGAGAAGGGCAAGGGGACTTTGAGCAGATTATCAGTCTCATCGACGCCTATGACAGTCTGATCTCCAGCCGCCTGACGGATAAAAAGAAGTTTGTGGATGCGCTGCTGGTGTTCTTTGGCATGACCCTTCGGGAAGGGGACGAGGGCCGGCTGGCAAAGGAGAAGTTTTTGGACGGCGCGCCGCTGGACGCCCGGGTGGAGTACATCCAGAAGACCTTTGATGAGGCATCTGTGCAGGTGCTGGCGGACAATCTGGTCCGGGAGATGCACAAGATGACGATGACAGTGGATATGAGCGATGAGAAATTTTCCGGCAATGCCTCCGGTCAGGCGCTGAAGCTCAAGCTGATGACCATGAATCTGCTGGTGAAGAACAAAATGCGCCGGATGGAGGAAGGGCTGAAGGAGCGGATGCGGCTTTACAACCGGTGGCTGTGTTTGATGGGCAGCATGGACGAGCTGGATGTGAGCGACGTGGACGTCGTCTTCTCGCTGAGCATGCCCATTGACGAGGAGGCCATTGTGGAGCGGGTGGCAAAGCTGCAGGGGATTGTGGACGATCAGACGCTCCTGGGGCAGCTGTGGTTCGTCCGGGACCCGGCGGAGGCCCTGAACAACATCCGGGAACAGAGAGCAGAGGAAGAGGAGGGAAATTATGGCGAAAAAACGCAGGAAACCAAACGATGAGGAGGTGAAGGAGATAACAGAGGCACCGCCTTCTGAGCAGGCGGACGAAGAGACGGAACTGGAGGCCGCAGAGGAGCGGGAAGCGCTGGAGCAGGAGCGCGCCGAGCTGCAAGAGGAGCGCCGCCGGTGGGAGGCCAAGATACGGGCGGCCCAGCTGTTGCAGGAGCGCCGGCTTCCGGTGGAGTTTGCGCCGTATTTTGCGCCGGTGGACGAGGAACAGCTGGAAGGGGCGGTAAACGCCTTTGAAACGCTGTTTCGGGAGGCCGTCACACAGGCCGTTGTGGAGCGGCTGCGCGGCCGGGGGATTCCCAAGGAGCCGAAGCAGGCCAGCGGTTACAGCCGGGGGGAATTGAAGCACCTTTCGGCCAAGGAGATCAACTCCCACTGGGAGGAGATCATGAAAGCGCTGCAAGGCTGAGAAGGGTCCCAATTTCGGTTCAAGAAGGACAGTGTTCACACAAAAGGAGGATAATCCATGGCATTTTCTAATTTTATTCCCGAAGTCTGGTCGGCCAGACTGCTGGAGCATCTGGACAAGGTTCATGTGTATGCAGGACTGATGAATCGCAACTACGAGGGTGATATTCGGGCCTTTGGCGATACCGTACACATCAATCAGCTGGGCAGCATCACCATTCAGGACTATGACGGCAGCGACATTGCGTCTCCGGAGGAGCTGGACGGCGAGCAGCAGAATCTGGTCATTGACCAGGCGAAGTACTTTAACTTTCAAATTAAGGACATTGACAACGCCCAGAGCAATCCCAAGCTGGTGGACAGCGCAATGCAGCGGGCCAGCTATGACATGAACGATGTAATCGACCAGTATCTGGCGAATCTGCTCTTGGAGGGCTGCGACTCCGGGAATATTGTGACGTCCGATACCACGGTGGTGACGCCGACCTCCTCCAATGCCTATGACTATCTGGTGGATTTGGCCACGGTGCTGTCCGAGGCCAATGTGCCCATGATGGGGCGATGGGTCGTGATTCCCCCCTGGTACCATGCGCTGCTGCTGAAGGATCAGCGCTTTGTGGGCAACGGCACCGGCTACAACCAGGCGGTTTTGCAGGGCGGTCTGGTTGGCGAGGCCGCCGGGTTCCAGATTCATCTCTCTAACAACGTGCCCAACACCAGCGGCGCCAAGTATAAAATCCTGGCCGGAACCAACGCCGCCGGTTCCTTTGCCGAGCAGTTGGTGGAACTGGAGGCATACCGGCTGGAGAAAAATTTCTCCGACGCGATTAAAGGGCTGCATGTGTACGGCGCCAAAGTGGTTCAGCCCGAGGCGCTGGCCGTGCTGACGGTGGACAAGGGATAACGAAACGCGCCGGTTATGGCGGGGGAAGTTTGCGCCCGGAGGTTGTAGCAAAAGAGAATGGGCGCGTGAAAACACTGTGGGGCGGATGACGCCGTCATCCGCCCGGTAAAGAAGGAGGGAGCACATGACAGAGGAAATGCTGAGCAGTCTTTTGCCAAAGCTGGAGCGGGTGCTGCATCTGGAGGACCCGGATGAGGACGTGATCGTTTTGCTGGAAGATGAGCTCTGTGACGCGGAAGGGGAGCTGCTGCTCTATCTGGGGGTTCGTGAACTGGATGAAGTCATAATGCCAAAGGTGGTGGAGCTGGCAGCGGTGTTTTACCGCCGGGACTGCACGGAGCACATGGGCTTGAAAAGCGGCAGCTATGCAGAAGGGCAGTTGAGCCAGAGCGAGACTTATATGACCGCAGAGGATTATCGCAATGCGGTGCAGGAGATTGTGTCCGATTTGGCCCGGTATCGGAGTGTATCATGCAGGTGAGGACAACGCCGGAAGGCTGGAGGATGGGGTTTTCCCTGTGCCGGAGACAGCAGGTGCTGGACAGCCTGGGGGAGACAAAAATTGTCTATGATCTGGAGAATCCGGACGTGGTGGTACAGGATGGCGCTCAAGAGGCCATCTGCTGGCAGGTGGTGCGCAGCTGGCAGTCCAGCGGGCGGCTGAGCTCCGGCCAGCAGCAGCTGGAGCATGGAGAACAGGCCGTGGAGACGCTGCAGGGAGTCTGCCGGTCCGATCTGGAGACGGAGCCAGGGGACCGTTTTATCATCCATGACGCGATTTATGAGCTGAAACAAGTCCAGATGTGGCCCTGTCACCGGCTGTTTCTGTTGGAACGTGTGAGGTGATGCGAAGTGAACGCGGTGGAGACCATTCTGGTGGATGGGCGCGCGCAGGTGAAGGCGGCGTTGGAGGGCGTGGCGTGTGAGGTGGAATACACCGTGCGGCAGCGCTATCCGTCTGCCGCTTCGGATGGGGTTTTGGTGACCTATGGGGAGTATTCCAACGTCAGCACGGACTGTTCCGTGGTGGATCAGATTGTCTATCAGGTGGACGTGTGGGCCTTTGACCGGGAAACGGTGAATCTGGTGGCAGCTGCGGTGAACAGCGCCATGCTGGAGATGGGGTTGAAGCGGACATATGCCGGGTCGGACACCGTTGCGGGGGACAGCAGCGGATATCTGCGAAAAACATACCGGTTTGGCCGAAAGGTGGACAAGCGAACCATGCGGCTGGTGGATTGACCGCCCCTATATGGCTGGAAAACAGAAAATAGGAAAGGAAGAGTGGAGATATGGCAACACAGGGTTTGGCAAGCATTGGACTGGATTTGAAGGTGAACTCGACCAGTATCAACTATGTTCAGGAAATTGGTGATATTGGGGGCACGCCCTCCGAGCTGGACGCCACCTGCATGAAGGACACGATGAAGAAGAATGTCCCCGGCGTCCAGGACACCACGAACTTTGAGGTGACGTACCTGTTTGACAACAGCGATACGGACTCTGACTACCGGGTGCTCAAAGCGCTTCAGGACGCAGGGAAGATTGTTCCGGTGGTGGTGACCTTCCCGGACGGGAGCAGCTTTGCCACCACCGGCTATGTCAGCACCTATATTGACGGTACTGCGGTGGATGCGCTGATTACGGCCAAGCTGGTCATCAGCCTGCAAAGCGACTGGGTTGTGACCAACCCGTCCTGACGGCCGGCGGTTGTGATGATTTGAATACGGGAAGGGGGAGAGGCAATGGCAAAGCGGACATATGATATCGACGTCAACGGCGAGAGTTACCGGCTGCGCCTGACGCTGGGCGGCCAGCGCGCCCTGCGCCGCCAGTTTCACGAGGACACTCTGGAAACGGTTCTGGGCGCGGCGGTGGACGGCGAGCGTATGGCGGCTGTGCTCCAGCAGGCGCTGAACTGGGATGGCAACGACAATCCCATCCGGGACGGCGAGGCGTTTTATGACCATCTGGTCGATTGGGGCTGGAGCGGACAGGAGGCCTTTGGCGCGCTGGCCTTTGAAATCGCGGCGGAGTCCGGCCTCATCAGCAGGGAGCAGGCCCAGCAGTTGAAAGGCGCTGTGAGAGAGAACGTTGCACGGGCCTTTGACGGTCTGGATCAGAAAGAACAGGAGGAGGCAGACCGCCCTACCGGGAATCCCTGAGCCAGGAAGCGCTGGACAGGGCGGCAGCAGGCAGCGGCCTGCTGCCCTGGGAAGCGGACGAGATGACCTTCGGGGAATTGGCCGACCGGCTGGAAGGGATGCGGGAGCGGGAAGAGAGGCATATGCAGCTGGAGGCGATGATTGCCTATCAGCAGGTGGGGCTGATCGCCGGCGCTCTGGCCGGAGAGCGGGCGCCCGATCTCTACGAGGCGTTTCCGCTGTGGAGCGAGGAGGAGATCCGGCAAATGAAACTGGAAAAATACCGGCGGATCATGGCGCGCTATGCCGCCGCAAAAGGGGGAAAATCCCATGGCAGAACAGACCCAGACGGGGAACGTCAGTAAAAGTCTCAGTCAGACGGCGACCAGCTTGAGCCGCGTGGTCAAGACGTTGCAGTCCACGGCCAAAAGTGTGGGGCAGGTAGCCCTTGCTGTGAGCACGGTGGGAAAGGCGGCATCATCGGCATCCAGCAGCACCAAGAAGCTGACCGGCCAGATCCGGGACTTGTTTTCCTTTGACGAGATCAACCGCCTCAGCTCGGTTACCAGCTCCAGCTCCTCTTCCAGCGGCGGAAAAAGCTCTGGGAGCAGTTCCGGAAAAAGCAGCAGCGGCAAGAGCAGCGGCAACATAACCGCTATCAAAGAAGAGGCCACCTGGCTGGAGAAGTTGAAAAAACTGCTGAATCAGTTGCTGACGTCCATGGGGAACTTTCTGAATCTGAATGGCGGAAACACCCTGAAAGCCCTTCAGAATTTGAAAAATGCCGCGTCGGCACTGGGGACGGTCTTGAAGGGGGCGCTGAACTGGGGCTATCAGAATGTGTTGGTTCCGCTGGGAAAATGGACGCTGCAAAGTCTGGCCCCCACGCTGCTCAACGCACTGGCCGGGGTGATTCGGATTCTCACTGCGGAGCTGAAAATTTTTCAGCCCATTGGGCAGGCCGTTTGGGAGAATATCCTGGAGCCTCTGGCATCCTGGAGCGGCAAACTTTTGGTGAACTACCTGGGCAATGTGGCCAATGCCATATCCTGGGTGGCCGACCGGCTGGAGGGGCTGGCAGAGCTGGTGAACAGCGGCGACATTTTGGGCAGCTTGCAGGACTTTGGCGCCAATCTTTGGAGCAATCTCGTCAGCGGGCTGAAAAATGGGGCCAGCTGGATTGCAGAGGCGTTTGGCAGCCTGTTTTCCGGCACCATTTTTGATTGGATCGGTTTGTCATCGGAGGATAGCATTCAGCTGCCGGTTCAGTTGGCGTACAGCGCGGCGCAGCTGTGGCAGGAGTTCAAAAGCAGTTGGAGCGCTCAGAATGCCTGCGTCACAATCGGAAATGCGCTGAGCAATGCGGCAAGCACCCTGTGGAGCAATTTTAAAGCGGCGTGGGGAGAGAGCCGGATTGTGAAGATCGCCAACCAGCTGCAATCCTCCGCCGGAACGCTGTGGAGCAACTTTAAGGCGGCGTGGGGAGAGAGCCGGATTGTGAAGATTGCCAACCAGCTGCAATCCTCCGCCGG
>CAYWAP010000036.1:0-17849 GCA_964456525.1 uncultured Oscillospiraceae bacterium | reverse complement strand
GGCACCTGATGGGCCTGGGCGGTCTGGATATAACGCAAAAAGCGGTGATTGGCCACCCAATTCCACTTAGACGAGAGCTGGTAACCGCTGACATCAATCATGGCATCCAATTTGGGCCACAGCTGGTGAAGAAGCGCCACATCAGACGCTTCCATGACCCGACCTCTTATCAACTTCTCTGAGAAAATTTCAGCGCCGCGCTTACATTTTCGTAAAATATCTGTCATATCCTGCCAGGATTGATCGTCATAGACCAGGTGGAATCGGTATTCCCCCGGAGCGTACGCCTTCCATCCATCCATGGGCAGATAATAAATCTCCACCTCGCCATAGTGACGTCGCAGCTGATCCATAACTGAAAACAGCAGGGACTGTGCCCCTTTATTGGTGAATTGTGCCCCGGTAATCAGTACGTTCATGCTTTGATGATTCCTTTCTGCTACCATTTATTTAAAATATGTATGTCTGTAGGCAACCAGATGATAATACAGGCAGTTTTTCAAGCCGGGTTGCAACTCACAGCATCTTTTCAGGTATTCATTCCGCTTACGGAAATTGCGGCAGGTGGCGGCGCGAACCATGCCATCACGGGCGACTTTCGTCTCATAAGATCTACGCGCCTGCGTTGAAAGTGCCTCTAAAAGATCCTGGTGTTTATTTTCAATGTAGTGGACAGCTGCTTCCCAGCCATCCAGCTTATTGGTTAATCTGTTTTGATCCGTTTTGATAACACGGTACAGGTAAAGGTGCTCTCTCAGCATTCCGGCGTGGGAAATCTGCATCAGGCGGATCAGCATTTCCGTATCCTGCCAGAAACGCAGTTCCTCATCAAACATGCCGATCTCCAGCAGTGCTGTCCGGCGAACCATCATGCTGGAGCTGAGGAAAAGCATCCGCGTCCACGCCGCTTCCCGGAGATCTCCTTCCGGAAGCGTTGCAAGATCAACTGGAATCCGCTTTTTGAAATTTGTTTCGGTAATGCGCCCGCAGGACACAACTGCAATGTCAGGATGTGCGTCCAAGTAGGCAGCCTGCTTGGCGGTCTTCTCTGGCAGCCACTCGTCGTCGTCATCCAGCAGCGCGATATATTCCCCCTTTGCCTGGAGAATCCCCACATTTCTGGCGTGGTTTCCGCCTCTGGATTCCTCTTTGGGAATATAAATGTACTGAAATCCCTTGTCCAGAGAGAGCTGTGTGAGCAATTCTCTGGTCGTGTCGTCGGAGGCGTCGTCCACGACAATCAGCTCCATCGGCTTATAGGTCTGATTCAAAACGCTCTGTATGGCCTTTTGCACCAGATCTTTTCGATTGTGCGTAATGACGACGGCGCTTACCAGTTTTTCTTCCATATCCTCACCCGGACTTTACTTTTTCAAAAATACGAACATGTTATAAACCATCTGCAGACCAGTTGCTGAGCCGGCTTTTGCCATAAACCAGACCGCCAAATCGTATTGATTGATGAGCTTTCGGGGATCCACCCGCTTGATCGCGCCTGCATAAGGTTCCTGCTTTAAAAGGGCTTTCAGCTGCTTTTTTTGTTTGAAAAGGGTATGCGGATTCCGCTTGTTGAAGAAATAAGTGCCCAGCGTCCCCTTCAATCTGCGGATAACCAGCGCATCATATGCCTCGTTAAACCGTCCATCCGGCCCATACGTTTTGAGAAACGCATCCCATGCGGCAAAAATAGCATTGTTGATGTCCAAAATGCCCTCTTTATAGCTGTGGGTAACCGAGCCTTCCAAAATGCGGTAATCGTACACCGGTTCTGTGATATAAGCCACGCTTTTTGCTTCCGCGTACAGATAGGCAGTGTAGAGGATGTCGTCGAAAATCCCCTTCAAGCTGGTGTCAAAGCAGATGCCGGTTCGATCCAGAAGCGCTTTCTTCACCGCCTTGTTCCAGGGACCGCCGTACCCAAAGGCCGGCCCCCCTTCCGGCGCGGCATGACAGTATTTCCGGCTGAAATCCACGCGGATCAGATCATCCAGAACCTGACGCTCCTCGGTATAAAAGGGGGCGTTAAAAAACTGCGCATACTTCTTTTCCCCGTCTATGATGCGGTACACGTCTCCCACAACCACATCGGCGTCGTGCTCCTTTGCCGCCTGATACAGCTTTTCACAGGCATCCACTTCCATCATGTCGTCAGAGTCGCAAAAAATCACGTATTCACCAGTGGCAACCTTTAACCCGTCATTTCGTGCGGCACTGACACCGCCGTTGGCCTTGTGAATCACGCGAATCCGGCTGTCCTTTTCGGCATACGCGTCAATAATGGCTCCGCAATTGTCCGGACTGCCGTCGTCCACAAGGATGATCTCTATCTCTGGCAACGTCTGCGCCATCAGACTCTCAACACAGTCCCGAATATAGGATTCCACATTGTAAATCGGAACAACGATGCTAAATTTCGGCATAATAATTCCCTTTCCTTTTCCTTTGCGCGCCATCCTCAGATCAGAGGCCAATCGCTCTTCCCATTCTGTCCCCGCAGCCCTTTGCACCACTGTCCGATCCAAAAGCGTCCAGGTGTAACGATGGCGTGTGTGCCGCAGACAGCTCATTCTGACATCCGGGCAATTATTTAATCAGGTCGTTCAGGGGGATCATGTACAATCCCCTTTTCCCCTCGTGCACAGAATCTATACAGACGGCATTTCCCGCCCGATTCCAACGGGGGTGCAAATCACAGCGGCAATCGTTATCGTACCGGAACGGCGCAAACACCCGCGCCACCCGCTGAATCAGCCCTGTTTCACTCCCCTGCTCAGTACACAAGTACACAGAGGCGATCCGCTTCCGGTTGGGATAGGTATCGGTAATGACATATTTTCCATCCGGAGAGTAGCTGCAATGGCCATCGGTGTTCAGCTTCGGCCAATACAGTTTATACTCCTGTGTCCGATCCTTCATCAAGTAGTAATGGTCGCCGCTCTCCTTTTTGCGCAGGAAAGAGAGGATTTCCCCGTTATTTTTCCAGTAGCAATGTGAGACAAACACGTCGTCACTCAGGTTGTACATCTCCGTGCCGTCGGCATTGGCCGTAACCAGCCGGGTATGTTTCCGGCCCTTCTGAAACCAGCGGTGGAGCACCATGAAGCGGCGGCCGTCCGGGCTAATCATCAGGTGATTGACCTTGTGCTCGGCCCCCTGCATACTCTCGTCCGGCTCAAAGGCGGCCATATCGGTATATTTGAGCAGCTCCGTTACCGTCCCATCGGCCAGATCCATTTTCCAGATGCAGGTGCTATCCGGGCAAAGCTCGTTTGCCGTTTTGTCCGGCAGATTCGAGTATCCATAGCCGGGGCGCAGGCGGTGCAAACGGGAAAAGTCCAGGCTCAGAGCATAGCTGCCGTCCCGCGCCACGTCATAGACGGGCAAAGGCAGAACCTTTTCTTCCTGCATGCGCTCAACGCTGAAAAGGACGGAACAATACTGCCCGTCTCTGAAGTCGTTATAAAGAATGTGGCTCTTAAAATCCGGCCCAAGCCATTGGGCCATGCAGCCCTGCTGGACATTCCAGGCGTGAACGGTGCCAATCTCCGCAATGCGATTGTGATCCGCCGTGTCAATCAGCACCAGCATGCCCGGTTCCTCCGGCGCAACCGACTTGTAAGCCTGCTTGACCCGCAACGCGATCATATAGCGATCTTCCGCATCCCAGGGGGACTTGTCATAATAGCCGTAGAAATACTCCCAGCCATCCTGGGGGGACATGCGGATTACATTCCCCTCAGCGCGGAATTTCTCCCGGGAGAGGGCATAGCTTGCCAACTGGTATACACGCTTGCAGGAGCGTTTCACCACTGGAAACTGTTCCAGCATGCGTTTTCCGGCATTTTCTATCTCCAAAAATCCCATGATACTTTCACCAACTTTCCTGAATAAAACGGTCAATCATATTGACGATCGCCATTGGATCCTTGTTTTCCCAGGGAACCAGACCATCTGTGCCGTCATAAATCTTCTGGAAACATTCTCCCAAGTCGGAAAGTTCCAGATCCGCCATCAGAACATAGCCGTTACTGGCAAAGGTCTCATTGTTCTGGATTTGGTGGTCATTGATATGTTCGCCGTACTTTTCAAGCCGGGTAACGGCAATGACTTTTTTCCCGGCATTCAACGCCTTCATAATGGAGCCGGAGGCGCCATGACTGACTACAATGTCCGCCTCCTGCACTTTCTCCAGAAATTCCTCTTGGGAAATAAAGTCCCGATATTCATAATGCTTCGGCTGATACGTTGAAGTGCCGGTCTGCGCAAACATGGTATCCTGTAAAATTCCCTGCTCATACAGCGCATCCAACTTCTGAAACAGCCGGTCAAAGGGATAATTTCTGGATCCAACGGTCACAAAAATCAATAGAGACACCCTCCATAAATGGCCTTTTTATAGTACTTTTTCTGACTCTCCCATTGGACAATAAACAGGTCACTGTGTTTTTCCATCAGTTTTCCAGCGACCGTTGGCATATTCGCTCGCCCAAAGGTTTCGATGAACACAAACTTCTTATGGGTCAGCCGCGCCAGCAGATAAAACGGGTAGGCAACCAGTGTGCCCGTTGTGATGACAAAATCCGGCCGTTCTTTCAGCCAGATCCTCAAGGCCCTGGCACTGTTTACCACCATTTTAGGGATCATCAGCTTGTCTTTTAAGTCGGTCTGCAACATTAAATACTTGGCGTTGGCTTCAAACATGGTCTTTTCTGTTACAAAAAAGCCGTCATATTTGTCAATCAGCGGTTGCAGCTTCTGGAGCTGCTCCCAGTGGCCTCCGGATGAGGAGACCAAACACAGCTTGGGAACTGCATGCTTATGTTTCATAGTGACCTCATCAATCTCTGCGGAAAATGTCGCGGGTGTAAACTTTATCGCGAATATCATCCAGGCAGGCATCGTAGCGGTTAGCAATCACCGCGTCACTCTGCGCCTTAAACTGCTCCAAATCATTGACCACGCGGCTGCCGAAGAAGGTCTCCCCGTTTTGCATCGTTGGCTCGTAGATGATCACCCGGGCACCCTTGGCCTTAATGCGCTTCATAACGCCCTGAATCGAGCTCTGCCGGAAGTTGTCCGAGTTTGCCTTCATCGTCAAGCGATACACACCAATGACCACTTCTTTTTCCTGTTTCGCATCCCAGCTGCTGTTCGCGCTGTAATAGCCCGCCATTTCCAACACACGGTTGGCAATAAAGCTCTTCCGGGTGCGGTTGGACTCCACAATGGCCTGAATCAGGTTCTCGGGCACATCCGCATAGTTTGCCAGCAGTTGCTTGGTGTCTTTGGGCAGGCAGTAGCCGCCGTATCCAAAGCTCGGGTTGTTGTAATGGTTGCCGATACGCGGATCCAGACAGACACCGTTGATAATCTGCTGCGTGTTCAGCCCCTTCATCTCCGCATATGTATCCAGCTCATTGAAATAGGAAACCCGCAGCGCCAGGTAGGTATTGGCGAACAGTTTGACCGCCTCTGCCTCCGTGAAACCCATAAACAGGGTGTCAATGTTCTCCTTAATGGCCCCCTCAGCCAGCAGCGACGCAAAGGTGTGCGCAGCCTCCACCAGTCTGGGATCATCCATGTCGGTGCCGACAATGATCCGGCTGGGGTAGAGATTGTCATACAGCGCGCGGCTCTCCCGCAAAAATTCCGGGCTGAAAAGGATGTTTTTGCTGCCGGTTTTTTCCCGGATATCCCGGGTATACCCCACAGGAATGGTGGACTTAATGACCATAATGGCGTCAGGATTACACGCCATCACCAGTTGGATCACCGCCTCCACAGCAGAGGTGTCAAAAAAGTTTTTCTTGGAATCGTAGTTGGTGGGCGCTGCGATGACTACAAAATCCGCATTGCTGTACGCCCATTGGGCGTCCAGCGTGGCGGTGAGATCCAGATCTTTCGTCGCCAAATATTCCTCAATTTCCGCGTCCACGATAGGGGACTTGCGGCGGTTGATGAGTTCCACCTTTTCCGGAACAATGTCCACCGCATATACCGAATGATGCTGGGCCAGCAGCGTTGCAATCGAAAGACCCACGTAGCCCGTGCCGGCCACGGCAATTTTGAACTTTTCTTTCATATCCATTTCCTCTCAATGGGCCGCCTCCCGGCCCAGATAATATTCCGCGTACCACTGCGCAAATTTGCGCAGTCCTTCCCGGAGGGATGTCGAGGGCTTATAGTGGAAATCCCGCTCCAGGGCGGAGGTATCCGCATAAGTCACGGGTACGTCGCCAGGCTGCATGGGAACCAGTTCCCTGTGCGCTTCAAAGTCATAGTCCTGGGGAAGCACCCCAGCCCGAACCAGTTCCTGCTGCAAAATATCTACAAAGTCCAACAGGCTCTCCGGGTGGTTGTTGCCGATGTTATAGATTTTGTAGGGCGGCACCGGCAGCCCATCCGCGCCAACCGCCCGATCAGGCGCCTTCTCCATGACCCGGATCACACCTTCCACGATGTCATCCACATAGGTGAAATCGCGCATACAGTTGCCATAATTAAAAATCTGGATGGTCTTCCCCTGTCGCAACTTGTCGGTAAATCCGAAATAGGCCATATCCGGACGGCCCGCCGGCCCATAGACCGTAAAAAAGCGCAGTCCGGTGGAGGGGATGTTATAGAGCTTGGCATATGCATGTGCCATCAACTCATCCGATTTTTTAGTGGCAGCGTAAAGGCTGACGGGGTTGTCCACCTGATCCTCCGTGCTGTAGGGAACCTTTTGATTGGCGCCGTAGACGGAAGAGCTGGAGGCGTAGACCAGGTGTTCCACGCCTCGCTTGCCGCCGTCATACGAATGGCGGCAAGCCTCCAAAACATGAAAAAAGCCCACCAAATTGGACTCAATGTAAGCATCCGGATTGACAATGGAATACCGGACACCGGCTTGAGCTGCCAGATTGACCACAATCTGCGGCTGATAGGTTTCAAACAGGGAATTGATCAGCTCTCTATCCGCGATATTTCCCCGCACCAATGTAAAATTTTGATATTGTCCCAACTGGGTCAATCTGGCCTCTTTCAAGGAGACATCATAGTAGTCATTGACGTTATCAACGCCCACAACGCGGATGTCCTCATCCATCTCACACAACCGCGTTGCCAAATAAGAGCCAATAAAACCAGCGGCTCCGGTAATCAAAATCACTTTTCCCTGCAAATGAATCGCACTCATAAGAAAGGCTCCCAACAAATAAATCAGTCATGCAGGCGCACTCATTCCCCTTGGCCGCGGAAAACTGCACCAACTGTCATAAAAATAATCTTCCAATCCACCCAGAAACTGCGCTCCTGTATGTATTTGATATCCAAATTCATCCACTCGTCAAAGGAGATCTCATTGCGGTTGGGCTGGATCTGCCAGTAACAGGTCAGTCCCGGCGTGACATACATCCGCTGCCGCTGATAGGCAGTATACATCTCAATTTCCCGGGGAAGGGCCGGTCTTGGGCCGACAATGCTCATGTCGCCCTTGAAAATATTCCAGAGCTGGGGCAGTTCGTCAAGGCTGGTCTTGCGGATGAACCGTCCCACCCGGGTAATCCTGGGGTCGTTCTTGATTTTGAACGCAGGGCCGTCCATCTCGTTTTTCACCAACAGCTCGTCCAAAAGATCTTCCGCATCGACACGCATGCTGCGGAATTTGTAGAGCCGGAAGGGCTTGCCATCCCGCCCACAGCGGGTTTGTGTAAAAATCGGGCTGCCATGGGGATCATCCAGGTAGATCAGGATTGCAATCAAGAGCATAAAAGGCGACAGGACGACCAGAGCCAGCGCGGAAAAAAAGACATCCTGTGCGCGTCTGAGTGTCCAATACCTGCGTTTTCTGCGCAACTGCTCCTTCCGATTCAATACGACCATACCAGATTCCCATCCTTCAGCGTAATTCATCTCTAAAACGCTCTCCCTTCTCATGTGAATGCTTTCCAATCCCGCTTTACGCCAATGCTTGACAGACAAGCGCCAGGACTTCCTGATGAATATCCTCTATTGGCCGCATAGCGCCGCCGCACGTGCACGGCACCCGCTTCCACCCCAACCGGTCGGCGCAGAATTCCGCCGCCCTTCGGGAGCGGGTGATATACTCCAAATCACGCTCGTGAATATCCTTTTTCTCCTCGTCTCCGTGATAGCGTTCGGTCAGCAGCTTCTGGCTGACGCCGGCATCCGTCTGAAGATACAGCACCAGATCCGGCCCAGGGATCCCCAGAAGCCGGTATTCAAAGTCAAAGAGCCAGTCCAAAAAAACGCTCCACTGTTCCTCCGGGAGCTTGGAGCATTGGTGGATGGCGTTGGCAGTCGTGTAGCGATCGGCCAGCACGATGCCTCCCCCCTCATAAAAAGCGCCCCAATCCTTTTTATAGCTGGCATAACGGTCCACAGCAAAGAAACTGGATGCCGCATAGGCGTTGACGTCTCCCGGGTTTTTCCCAAAGGCCCCGGACAGGTACATCTTCACCAGTGCGGAGGAGTCACTCTCATAATCAGGGAAGGTGATCTCCCTCACCTGCCGGCCAGCCCGTCCCAGCGCCTGGGCCAGCATACCTGTCTGCGTTGCCTTGCCGCTGCCGTCCAGCCCCTCTATGACGATCAGCTTACCGTTCATATATGTGCCACACTCATTTCCATCCAGTGTTCACCATTCGATTGTAACGCGGCCACTTCGACGCGATGCGTTGGGCCGCCTTCAACAAGAGCCATTCAAAACACTAAAACGGCAAACATTTCAACAACCGAATTTATTTTGCGTTTACATTAGACTGACAGTTCTACCAAATTTTCCTTAATTATATTATTTTTCCCTGCAAATATCAATCTGCATTTTGATGTAAATTTTCTCGATAGACTTTGGCCTTTTATGCGTTTTCCATATATTCTATTGCTATTTTCTATCACATTTCACTAATGCATATATGTCACTTTTTGTTGCCTCAATCTTCTTTTCATCAATATTTTTGCAATAATTTTGAATAAAACGACAAATTTCCATCCAAGTAGACTGCAAACAGGCATCCTGCCCCGATTATGAGCTTCTCAAGGGCGCCACCCTGCAATCCGCTCTTTTCCAGTACATCGCCGTCAAACCTGCGTTATTTTCGCACTTTAACAAGAAAAAACATTGCAGCTCCATCCCCTTTCATGGTATACTGGGGAGAAAAATCATCCGGGAAACGTCACCGACCGGGTTTTTCCCTGAATGGAGGTATATCAATGTTGAAACATCTCAACTCCGGCGCTTACTTTGTAAACGGCAGCTTCATCCCCGCCGCCGATGCCACTGCCGCCGGATTGCCCGTGCCTGAAGCGGCCAAAAAGGGAACCATGGCCTATTCTATTTTGGAACGGCACAACACCAGCGGCAATATGTCCAGTCTGAAAATCCGATTTGACGCTATGGCCTCCCACGACATCACCTATGTGGGCATTATCCAGACCGCCCGCGCCTCTGGCCTGAAGGAGTTTCCCCTCCCCTATGTCCTCACCAACTGCCACAACAGCCTGTGCGCTGTGGGGGGAACCATTAACGAAGACGACCATGTGTTTGGACTGACGGCTGCCCAGAAATACGGCGGCGAGTTTGTCCCCGCCCATCAGGCCGTCATTCACTCCTACATGCGCGAGCGCTATGCCGGCGGCGGCAAGATGCTGCTTGGCTCTGACTCCCACACCCGTTACGGCCCCTTTGGCACCATGGCTATGGGCGAAGGGGGACCCGAACTGGTGAAACAGCTTTTGAACAAGACCTATGACATCTCCTATCCCCGCGTGGTGGCCATCTACCTGACGGGCAAGCCCCGTCCCGGCGTGGGACCCCAGGACATCGCGCTGGATTTAGTGGCCTCGACCTTCCATCAGGGGATTGTCAAAAACGCTGTGATGGAATTTTTCGGCCCCGGTTTGAAACACCTGGCCATGGACTACCGGAGCGGCATTGACGTCATGACCACGGAGACCTCCTGCCTGAGTTCCATCTGGGAAACCGACGAAACCGTCAAACAGTATATGGACACCCTGGGCCGGGGCGATGAATTCCAGCAGCTCTCCCCCGCCCTGGGCGCGTATTATGATGATGTGATTGTTGTCGATCTGGACAAGGCCGAGCCCATGATCGCCCTCCCCTTCCACCCCTCCAACGCCTACACCATCGCCGATTTCAAAGCCAATATGGAGGAGATTCTCCACCAGGTGGATCAGGCCACCGTCCTCCAGTTCAAGCTGAAACAGCCCCCGGTGTCTCTGCGAAACAAGATCCATAACGGCAAGTTCTACGTGGACCAGGCGGTGGTAGCCGGCTGCTCCGGCGGCACTTATCAGAACATCAAGCGCATGGCCGAGATGCTGAAGGGGAAGACGCTGCCCAACGACCGCTTGTGGCTCAGCATCTATCCCGGCAGCATGCCCGCCTTCCTGGAGCTGTCCAAAAACGGCTCCATCACCGACCTGTTGGCCGCCGGCGCCTCGGTTCGCAGCTGCTTCTGCGGCCCCTGCTTTGGCGCTGGGGACGTCCCCGCCAACAACGCCTTCTCCATCCGTCACTCCACGCGGAACTTCCCCAACCGGGAAGGCTCCAAACCCGCTGACGGCCAGCTGAGTTACGTCGCGCTGATGGACGCCCGTTCCATTGCCGCCACCGTCTTGCACGGCGGCGCACTGACCTCTGCTCTGGAACTGCCCGACGTCCCGGCAGACCCCGCATACGAGCCATATACATACGATGACTCCGCTTATAAGTCCCGAATTTACTGCGGCGTGGGCCATCCCAAGCCCGAAACCGAGCTGATTTTGGGGCCAAACATCACGGACTGGCCCAAACAGATCCCGATGCCCGAACATCTGCTGATGACCGCCGCTTCCGCCATTTACGATTCTGTCACCACCACAGACGAATTGATTCCTTCCGGCGACACGTCTTCTTACCGCTCCAACCCCCTGCGCCTGTCCGAGTTCACGCTGAGCCGTAAAGACCCCGCCTATGTGGGCCGGGCCAAAGCCATTCAGGCGGCGGAGCAAAAGCGGCGCGCAGGGAACATCGACGAGGAAGTCCGTGCCGCCTTGGCCGGTTACGACGCCGCCTCCACCGGTCTGGGTTCCTTCATCATGGCAATCAAGCCCGGCGACGGCTCCGCCCGTGAGCAGGCCGCCTCCTGCCAGCGCGTGTTGGGCGGCGTGGCCAACATCGCCTCTGAGTACGCCACCAAGCGCTATCGCTCCAACGTCGTCAACTGGGGAATGCTGCCCTTCATCGCGGAGGACGTGGCCGAGTGGAACATCCAGCCCGGCGACCAGATCTATCTCCCCGGCATTCGCGCCCTGTTGCAGGGCGACGCCGAGGTTTTGGAGGCAACGCTGATTCAAAACGGCCTGCGGAAAACGGTCACGTTGAAATTGCCCGCCCTGACGCGGGAAGAGCGGGACATTGTCCTGGCCGGCTGCCTGATTAACTACTACGCTTTGTAAAGCGCACAAAAAACCAAGACGGTTGGAACCCAAACATTCCAACCGTCTTTTTCCATTCGATATTCTCTTTTAACGCTGATTGAGATTGGGATAAATCGTGTTGATCCGCTCGTCGTCAAAATACTCGTCCAACAGCTCTTCCCAGCCATTGCTGGCAGCCACGCCCTCAGAGCGCTCGGAATAGCGGATCAATGCCGAGGCGGAAACCACAATGTTTGCCGCCATGAATACCACCAGGCACCATGTCACCACCACTCCGGCCTTGCGCTGGATTTTGCGGATGAGGTTTGCCATCAGAGGATAAACGCCTTTGATCCAGATCACCGCCGCAATGCCCCAGAAAAAGCAGTAGAGCAGGTTAATGCGTCCCCCCAGGTTAAAGGGAATGCTGCTGTAGTCCCAGAAAACAGCGCCAAACACCAATTCAGACAGAACGCTACAGATATACTCATAGGCGCCGCCCATGACCGTTCCCACAAAAAAGATATACCGGTCGTTCCGGTTCCGGCTGCGCTTGAGCAAGACCGTGGCCAGCACCAGCGCCATGCCCCAGACCACGCTAAAGGGGCCCCAGACCAGGCTGCTGCGGCTCATCCAAACGCCCGCCCGGATCCGGCAGAAGATCGTCTCCACAATGTCACCGAGGAAGGACGCAATCACAAACAGCCAGAACAGCTCAAAAAAGCTGCTGTGTTCTTCCGCACCTTCCTCGGCGCTCTCCTGCACGGCCTGGGCTGCGGGATGGGCTTTTACCATCCGCCGCTCCACATGCCGGGACAGCCAGGTTCCCAGTTGATAGGTCATCTTCTGTAACCGGGCGCTCCAGGAGAACAGCCGCTCCGCCCTCGCTTCCAAATGAAGCAGGGACAGCAGCGAGACGATGCCATCAATCGAACCAAGGCCGATGAGGCACCAGATCAAAATTTTCCCAATCAACGAGGGAATCAGCAGGAAGAGTTTTTCCAGCAGGTCATTGCCGTACAGCATGGCGATCGTGCCAAGCGCTCCCCACAAAATGGAGTATTGCAGGCAGATGTAGCCGTCGTAGTTGAACCGCTTTTTGGAATAATCCCACCAGCGGCGTCTTCCCATATGCTCCAGGAGCCGGGCCGTGGCCCACTCAATTGTGGTGGCAACGATTGTACAGCCCAGGAACAACACAATGGGCTGCTTGACCAGCTCCCCCATGGTGATGGCACAAGTCGCCGCCGTAAAGCCGTAAATAAAACAGAACGGGCCGGAGACGAACCCCCGGTTGGCAAAACTCTTGCCCTTCACGGTGGCGACAATGGTTTCCATGACCCAACCCAGGAAAGAATAGGCAAAAAAGAAAAATACCAGGGTCTCTCCAGCATAGCGCATATCCATGTTAGTTCCTCCATTCTCATCAAAATTAAAATAATCTGGTTGTAAATTCTTCCTTACGGATTTTTAAGAACTTACACAAAGCTCCCCATTGCTTACTCTCGAAAATGAAAAAGACAACCCTTTTGGATCCCCAATCGGGTTGCCTTTTGTCCTTGAAGCGAGACGGCAACAGTTCGCCCTCTTATCCCCTCCGGGCGTGACCGGCACTACTTTCCGGCGCAGGCTTCCTGCAAACTGGACTTGTCGTACTGGCTCATGTCGATGGGATAGACATCGGTAAAGCAGCCCTTGCAAAAACCGCATTTGGCATCCGGCGCAATCTGCTCCAGACGGTCCAGCGGCAGGAAACCCAGGCTGTCTGCCCCAATAATTTCGCAAACTTCCTCCACAGAATGCTGGCAGGATATCAGGCGGTCTTTATTGGGAACGTCGGTTCCAAAATAGCAGGGCGCGATAAACTCCGGCGAAGAGATGCGGACGTGGACTTCCCTGGCGCCGTAATTCCGCAGCATGTTGACAATGGCCTTGGAGGTGGTGCCGCGGACAAGGGAGTCATCGATCATGACAATGCGCTTGCCTGCAATGGCGTGCACCAGCGGCCCCAGTTTAATGCGCACGGCGTCTTCCCGGCTCTGCTGATCCGGGGTGATAAACGTCCGGCCGATATAACGGTTTTTGACAAATCCCTCGCCGTAGGGAATGCCGGATTCCGCGGCATACCCCAGCGCGGCATCCAGACCGGAATCGGGAACCCCGATGACCAGATCGGCCTCTACGGGGTGTGCCTGCGCCAGCAGCCGGCCCGCGTTCTGGCGGGCCATGTGGATGGACTGGCCGCAGATCTCACTGTCCGGACGGGCAAAGTAGATGTACTCAAAAATGCACATATGGCTCATGGAGGAGCAGTTGTCCCGGATGGAGCGTATTTTCCCGTCCTCCACCACCACGATCTCACCGGGGTCCACTTCACGGACATATTCCGCCTGGACGCTGTCCAGCGCGCAGGACTCCGAGGCAAAGTAGATGGCCCCGTCCTTGCGGCCAATGCACAGGGGGCGGAAGCCCCAAGGGTCACGGGCCGCGATCAGCTTCCGGGGAGACATGACGATGATGGAGAAGGCCCCCTCCAGAAACGGCAGGGCCTGCTTGACGGCCTCCTCAATGCTGCCGCTGCCCAGACGCTCCCGGGCGATGGAGTAGGCGATGATCTCCGTATCAGAAGTGGTCTGGAAAATAGCGCCCTTGTGCTCGAAGTAATTGCGCAGCTTTTCCGTGTTGACCAGGTTGCCGTTGTGGACAATGGCCAGCTGCTGCTTGACATACTTCATCACCATGGGCTGGGCGTTTTCCCGGAAACCGGCGCCTGTGGTCGCGTAGCGGACGTGTCCCACGGCCATGGTGCCGTTTAGTTCATCCAGCTTCTTTTCGTCAAACACGTCCCCCACGAGGCCGATGTCTTTGTAATAGACAATATCGCGGTTGTTGTTCGCGGCAATACCTGCCGCCTCCTGCCCGCGATGTTGGAGGGCATACAGGCCGTAATAGGTCTTTCGGGCGCAGCCGCCCTTTGGATCGTAGACGCCAAAGACGCCGCACTCTTCATGAATTGCCATATCATTATCTTCCTTTTCACGGAGCAGGGAAAAATGTACACAAAGCGCATGGACTCAGCCCCCTCTGCAAAGGGACGCAGCCATGCGAAAGGTGCCGGGCGGGAGTGGCGCAAATCGTTCACAGGATTTGCCCAACCCTCACTATCATAACATTGATGCGGGAAATTGTAAATTTTCTCAATCAACAAAATGTACAGCGCAAAAGGATTGTGCAAACGGCAAAAATGCCAACCGGGCCCTGTTTGAAAAATCTTAACATGCCCGGGTGACGGATCTTTTTGCGCGCCGCTGGTCATATTTCCAATTTTCAAACAGGGCCTGCACCGTCAAACGGCAAATCATTTTTTCTTTACCGTGGGATCTTCCCCCTTTTGATAGACGTAGGTTCCATTCTTCTCCTTCTGAATCCGGTCCAAATGGAAGTAATCCGACGTCTTAACCGACAGCCGGTGGGAGGCCAGACGGGAATTCACCAGAGTGCGGATCAGCGAGTAAATCACGGCAAACAGGGGCACCCCGATAATCATGCCCACAAAGCCGAACAACCCGCCGAACAGCAAAATGGCCACCAGCACATAAAAGGAGGAAAGCCCGGTGGAATTGCTCATGATTTTGGGGCCGAGAATATTGCCGTCAAACTGCTGCAGGGCGATGATAAAAATGACGAAATAGACGCACTTGATGGGGCTGATTAACAGGACCAGACAGGCGCAGGGCACGGCGCCGATGAAGGGGCCGAAAAACGGGATGACATTGGTGACCCCCACGATGACACTGATGACCACCGCATAGGGCATTCTCATCAAAGTGGTGCCCAGGAAGCACAAAATGCCGATGATAAAGGAATCCACCAGTTTGGCCCGGATAAAACCGCCGAATACAAAGTGAATATAGCGAACCTGCTTCAAAATGACATTTGCCACAGGGACGCGGAACAGGCTGTAGAGAATCTTTTTGGACTGCGCAATCATGGTGTCCTTGCCCATCAGGACATACGCGGCCACGACAAACCCGATCAGCAGGTCTTTCGCCACCTTGAAGAGCACCATCAGCCCGGAGAGCAGCGTGCCCACGAGGGAACCCACGTTCTGCATGGTTCCGGAAAGATCTTCCAGGTTCGGCAGAAGGCTGTCAGTGGCCCAGTTGACCAGCTGGGTGGACAGGCTTCCCATGTACTCCTCAATGGACGCGGCAAGCTCCGGATTGTCCCCGAAAAACGCCTCCAGCCACTGGCTCACCTGATCCATATAGGTCTGCGTGGAGTTGACAATGCCCACCAAACTGCTGATAAACTGCGGGGCCACCAGGGCAACCAGACCGCTTAACGTCAAAAGGGTTACGCTCAAAGACACCACGACGCCGCTTGCCACCGCAAGGCCGTCCGCCCATTTCGGCCTGATGTTGCGCTTCAGCCCGTCGCGCACATTGCGCACCACGAAGTTATAAAAGGGCGAGAGCAGATACGCGATGACCGCACCGACAATCACCGGCATGAGGATGCGGACCAGGCCGGCTGCCGCCGTGCGGATGACATCGAAGTTGAAGAATGCAAAAAAGATCAGCAATCCTGCGGCAATGACCCACAGCGCGGTGAGGCCAATGGTCAGACAGTCTTGCGCAAGTTTATTTTTCAACGTAACACCTCCCGGAAAACCGTTGGCAGGGATGGTTGCAGGCTCCTTCCCCCGGGGAGAAGGAACCTTTATGGAAATTAAACGTCCAGCTCCACCTTACGGCCATCCAGGGCGGCTGCATATTGGGTCAAAATGGGCTGAACCTCCGTTTGCAGGAACTCGGTGACCTGCTCCGGGCAGCGGCCAATATAATGGCTCGGCTCCAGATGGGCGGTCAGCTCTTCCCGGGTCATGCCAAACAGGGGATCCGCTGCAATCAGATCGATCAGATTGTTGTCCAGACCCAGATCCTTGACGTTGCGGCCGGCCGCCAGAGAGTGCTGACGAATCTGTTCATGGAGTTCCTGACGGTTGCCGCCCCGTTTGACCGCGTCCATCATGATGTTTTCGGAGGCCATAAAGGGAAGCTCTTCCAAAATATGCTTCTCAATGACCTTTTCATGCACGACCAAACCGTCGGTAATGTTCTGATAGATGCGCAAAATGGCGTCTGTCGCCAGAAATGCCTCGGGGACGGACAGGCGCTTGTTGGCGGAGTCGTCCAACGTGCGCTCAAACCACTGCGTAGCGGAGGTGACGGACGGGTTGATCACATCCGCCATCACATAACGGCCCAGTGCGCAAATCCGCTCGCAGCGCATGGGGTTGCGCTTATAGGGCATGGCGGAAGAACCGATTTGCTTTTTCTCAAACGGCTCCTCAATTTCCTTCATGTGGGCCAGCAGACGCAGGTCGGTGGCAAACTTCGAGGCGGAAGCGGCGATACCGGCCAGCGTATTCACAACAAAGGTGTCCACTTTACGGCTGTAGGTCTGCCCGGAGACGGGAACGCAGGCGTCAAAGCCCATCTCCTTCGCGATCAGCTCCTCCGCCTTTTTGACCTTTTCATGATCCCCCTCAAACAGCTCCAGGAAGGACGCCTGGGTGCCGGTGGTTCCCTTGCTGCCCAGCAGTTTCAGGTCAGAAATGCGGTACTCCACCTCGTGAAGGTCCATGACCAGCTCATTCATCCACAGGGTGGCGCGTTTGCCAACGGTGGTCAGCTGGGCCGCCTGATAGTGGGTGAATCCCAAGGTGGGAGTCGCCTTATACTGATCGGCAAATTTGGCCAGATTATAGATGACACGAACCAGCTCATCCCGAATCAGAATCAACGCCTCTTTCATCAGGATGACATCCGTGTTATCCCCCACATAGCAGGACGTCGCCCCCAGATGGATGATGGGCATGGCCTTGGGGCATTGATCGCCATAGGCGTGAATGTGGGCCATGACATCGTGCCGCAGCTGCTTTTCATATCTGGCGGCGGCCTCATAGTCAATGTATTCCGGCCCGGCATGGGCTTCCAGCTCATCCACCTGCTCCTGGGTCACGGGCAGCCCCAGCTGCATCTCCGCCCGGGCCAGAGCCACCCACAGGCGGCGCCAGGTCGAAAATTTCTTGTCCGGGGAGAAAATATATTGCATCTCCTTGCTCGCGTAACGGGAGGAGAGCGGGGATTCATAGTTCTGCTTCATCGGGATCAAATCCTTTTCTACATAGTTATCGTCAGACGGCAAAGAGACGCCCCCTGTCTTCTTTGCTATTATAACACAGGAGAAATTGTTTGCAAACGTCCTTTTTCAGATTTATCAATAAAGACAGAGAGCAGCTTCCCTTCCGAAAGCCGCTCTCAAACCCGCGAGATATCCCTGCCGCAAATAAAACGCTGCTGCGAAGCCGTCCGGTCTGCGCAGCAGCGTTTTTTAACTCTGTTCTTGCTCTGGTTTTTTGA
>CAYWAP010000035.1:14120-17911 GCA_964456525.1 uncultured Oscillospiraceae bacterium | reverse complement strand
GCCTGAAAAAATATCATCCGAACCGGTTTTCACAGGGAAACGGGTTCGGATGATTTTCATTTCCGGCAGAAGGCGGTGCAACGCCCGCTCCCCATGTGCCGCAAAGGCGCGCCCCCTTTGGCACATAAGGACAATCAGGCCGTGCATATGCTTTCCCAATCCGCGGAAAGGAGAGGCGTTATGCTGTCTGTTTTGACGTTGCTGCTGTTGCAGGGAAGGTTTTGGACACTGCGCCTGGGGGCAGGCAGCTCGTTCCCAAAACCGTTGAGTGCCGAAGAGGAGAGGCGTTGTCTGGAAAAAGCAGCCGGGGGAGATGAGGCCGCCCGGAACAAACTGATTGAACACAACCTGCGGCTGGTAGCCCACATCGCCAAGAAGTATTTCAACCAGACGGGCGAAAACGACGACCTGATTTCCATCGGGACCATTGGGCTGATCAAGGCGGTCAACACCTACCGGGTGGAGAAAAATATCAAGCTGGCAACCTATGCGGCCCGCTGCATTGAAAATGAAATCCTGATGCATCTGCGGAAAAGCCGCCGTGTGGCCACGGAGGTCTCCCTGAATGAGGCGCTGGATCAGGAGGATGAGGAAGGGGCCGTGTCCCTGATGGACCTTCTCAAGGTGGAGGACACCATGCTGGAGGATTTGAATTTGCAGGAATCCTGCGTTCGGGTGAGAAAAGCGGTGGCAGAATGCCTGGAGGGCAGGGAACAGCTGGTGATTGTCCGGCGGTATGGGATGGACGGTCAGGAGCCGCGCTCGCAAAAGGAGGTGGCGGCAGAGTGCGGCATCAGCCGAAGCTATGTGTCCCGCATTGAAAAAAAGGCCCTGAAAAAGCTGGCAGAATACATGGAAAAGTGATGGCCATCGTGGTACAATCCTGGTATAGACGGGGGAAATCCGCAGCGGATGTGGGATTTCGGGTTTGCGGCCGCCCGGGGCGTAAATCCGCCGTCCCCGCCGGAGAGATGGTATCAGGGATTTTGTTTCAAAGGAGTGGATTGGGATGGACAACAGCAGAGCGATTGGGCAATTGCAGGCGTGGGTTGACGGCAGCGATAATATCGTCTTTTTCGGCGGCGCCGGCGTTTCCACAGAGAGCGGCATTCCGGATTTTCGCAGCCAGGACGGCCTGTACAACCTGAAATACGATGAGCCGCCGGAGACCATCATCTCCCACAGCTATTTCTGCCGTTATCCGGAAAAGTTCTATCGATTTTACCGGGATAAGATGATTGCCCCCGACGCAAAGCCCAATGCGGCCCATTTGAAGCTGGCGGAGCTGGAGCGGGCGGGAAAGCTGAGAGCGGTTATCACCCAGAATATCGACGGCCTGCACAGTGACGCGGGCAGCCGGGAGGTTCTGGAGCTTCATGGCAGCGTCCACCGGAACTTCTGCCAGAAGTGCGGCGCGTTTTACGAGGGGGTCAGCATCATTCTGGGCAGCAGCGGCGTTCCCCGCTGTACCCGGTGCGGCGGGATCATAAAACCGGATGTGGTTCTCTATGAGGAAGGGCTGGACGACGCCACCATGTATAAAGCTCTGGACTATATCCGCAAGGCGGATGTGCTGATTATTGGGGGCACGTCTCTGGTGGTTTATCCTGCCGCGGGCCTGATTCACTATTATCGGGGCAACAAGCTCGTGCTCATCAATTTGCAGCCCACCGGGATGGATGGCCGCGCAGATCTGGTCATCGCCGGGAAGATCGGAGAGGTTCTCGGCCAGATCAAGGTGCGGTAAATCCCCCGGGAAAGGCGAGCGGCGAACTAGACCGGCTCCACGGAGAGGACGGTCAGCGTGCGGCCCTCTACCGAGAAGCGGACGTTGCATCCGGCGAAGAGCAGCCCATATGCCCGCTTTGCATCCCTCTGGTAGGAGGGGCGGGGATCACAGGCCAGCACCCCCAGCAGGGCGTCCCGGCTCTCCGGAGGGACGAGGGCGAGCAACTCCGCCGGGCACACGACCTCCAGCGTCTCCCGCGCCACGGGGTCGGTAAAGCCGCCGTTGGCGTCGCTGTGGCTGTCGGTATAGGGGAGATAGGGCTTAATGTCAAAGATGGGGGTGCCGTCTACCAGATCGGCCCCGGAAACGGTCAGCACCGGGCCGTCGGGAGTGTCCCAGTCCACGCCCTCCAGCCGGACGGAGGACAGGCCCAGGCCGTTTGGCCGGAAGGGGGAGCGGGTGGCGAAGACGCCCATCCGCGTATTGCCGCCCAGGCGGGGCGGGCGGACGGTGGGGGACCAGGTCTCCCGGATGGCCTGGGAGAATTGCCAGATCAGCCAGAGGTGGGAAAAGGTCTCTATGCCCCGCAGAGCCTCCGGAACGCGAAAGGCCGGTTCAAAAACGATCGTCCCCCGGAGGGAGGGAACCAGTCCGCTCTGTCGGGGAACCCCGAATTTAGAGGCAAAGTCGGTGTGGATCCGGGCGATGATTTGCAGGGAAATCCCCTCAGTCGGATGCTTTGGTTCGGTGTGTGCCATGAAAACCTCCACTTTCTTTGTGAATCGGTGATGTGTTCTCTATTATCACCGGAAAAACGCCCGCTGTCAACGGGGACCCAAGGGACGCCGGGGCGTGGGCGCTGATTGTAAACCCTGTAAAATTATAGGTTTACAATTTAGGCGAGGATTGCTATAATGATGCCGCAGCGTCCCCTAAAATGGGGGCGCACGGCAGAGAAGCATTCCCATTGCAACGAGGAGGAAAACACCATGACCACGTCCGTTGTCCGTATCCGTCAAATGACCTATATCGCCCTGTGCGCGGCACTGATGGCGATCTGCTCCTGGATCAGCATCCCCACCAGCATCCCGTTTACGCTGCAAACCTTTGGCGTCTGCGTGGCGGTGGGACTGTTGGGAACGCGGGGCGGGTTTCTGTCCGTTCTGGTCTATATCCTGCTGGGAGCGGTAGGAATGCCGGTGTTTGCCGGTTTTCAAGGGGGGCCGGGCGTGCTGCTGGGGGCCACCGGCGGCTATATCATAGGCTTCCTGTTTACCGCGCTGGCAGTTGGCGGGATTCTCAAGCGGTTTGGCCGGAGCGTGCCGGTCATGGCGGCGGCGATGGCTGTCGGTATCGCCCTGTGCTATGGGTTCGGTACGGTCTGGTTTATGTACGTTTATGCCAGCGCCTCCGGCCCGATCGGCCTGATGAGCGCCCTGAGCTGGTGTGTGATTCCCTATATCCTCCCGGATTGCTGTAAAATTGCGCTGGCGGTGGTTCTGGTCAAGCGGCTGGAAGGGCAGGTCGCCCTGTGAGGCGGGGGAGAATCCGGCCCCACCATGGGCTTTGCACCCTGTTTTTTGAGGGAAAGGGGTACAGCGAGGCGTTCACGGCGCATATGGGGAAGGTGTTGCAGGAGGCGGAGCAGGGCCGCAGGCTGTATTTGACGTGCCGGGCCGATGAGATCTGTGAGCAGTGCCCCAACCGCAGAGGGGAGCGGTGCAGCAGCGCCCACGCGCTGGACTATGATCAAAAGGTGCTCTCCCTGACCGGTCTGAGGGAAGGGGAAGCCGTCACCTTAAAGCAGCTCCAGCAGGCCGTGGAAGAGAAGATTCTCCGGCCCGGAAAGCTGGAAGGGGTTTGCGGCAGCTGCCAATGGGCGGAGATCTGCCGGAGGAAAGGGGCGGAGCGGCAAAGGCCCTGAGAACGGGATTCTTTCCCTGCAAGATGGCCGCCTGTTCCCTCTCAGGGGCGCGCAGGGCTCTTGCCGCAGCAAAAACGGGAAAGAAATCCTTCACAGGTCTTTGCAAACACATGGGAAATATGCTACAATGCCATTGGC
>CAYWAP010000035.1:0-14020 GCA_964456525.1 uncultured Oscillospiraceae bacterium | reverse complement strand
TGGCGCTGGACAAAATCCCGGCGGGCCTGCGACGTGCCGGGTGGGAGGTCTTTCATTGGACATCAAAATCATTGTTGCGGCTCATAAGCCCTATCAGATGCCCCGGGATCCGATGTATTTGCCGGTCCATGTGGGCAGCGAGGGGAAGACGCCTTTGGAATACGTTGGTGACAACACCGGTGACAATATTTCTGCCAGAAACCCCCATTACTGTGAACTGACCGGCCTTTACTGGGCCTGGAAGAACCTGAAGGCGGATTATGTGGGACTGGTTCATTACCGCCGGCATTTTGTCCTGCCCGGGAGCAGAGGGGAGAAGTTTGACCGCGTGCTGACCCAAAGCCAGTTGGAGCCGCTGCTGGGGCGCGATCCGGTGATTCTCCCCAAAAAACGCCATTATTGGATTGAGACAAATTACAGCCAGTACGCCCACGCCCACCATGGGGTGGATCTGGACACCACCCGCGCCATTTTGGAGGAGGATCAGAACCGGGCCTATCTGGACGCCTATGACGCCCTGATGGGGCAGACCAGCGGGCACCGCTTCAACATGTTTATCATGCGCTGGGATCTCTTTGACGGGTACTGCGAGTGGCTGTTTCATGTGCTCTTTGAATTGGAGAGGCGGCTTGACATTTCCGCTTACAGCGCGTATGATGCCCGGGTATTCGGTTTTGTATCGGAGCGGCTGCTGGACGTCTGGATGACCGCCAATGCCGTGGACTATAAAGAGCTGCCCGTCCTGTATATGGAGCGGCAGAACTGGCTCGTCAAGGGCGGAAATTTCCTGAAGCGAAAGCTGCTGGGCGGGAAAGCATAGCCATTCGGATGCCGGAAAGGAAACGTGTTATGTTGGAAAAAGTGAAAAAAAACCAGTTCCTGTTTGAAGAGCTGGTTTCACGGGATTTTAAACAGAAATACAAACGTACTTCGCTGGGCATGATCTGGAGCGTCCTCTCCCCACTGCTCACGCTGCTGGTGCTGCAGCTGGTGTTTGGCACCTTCTTCGGCAGGGATACCCCCTATTTTACGGTGTATATCTTTGCCGGCGTCATGGTCATGACCTATTATAAGGAGGCCACAAAGGGCGGCATGAGCGCGCTGATGGCCAACGCCAAGATCTTTACGAAGATTAATGTGCCGAAATATCTCTTTGTGTTTTCCAAAAATGTTTCGGCATTGATCAATTTCCTGCTGATGATTCCGATCTTTCTGGTGCTGTGCCTGGTTTTCGGTCTGCCCATTACGCCAAGGTTTCTCTGCCTGGTCTTCCCGTCCCTGTGCCTGCTGATTATGAACATCGGCATTGGGATGATCCTCTCGGCCTGCTATATTTTCTTCCGGGACGTGCAGTATCTCTATGACGTGTTTCTGACACTGCTGAACTACTGCTCCGCCATCTTCTACACCATCGACCGCTTTCAGGAGCCTTATCAGAAGATCTTCATGGCCAACCCGGTCTATGTCTATATCAAGTATTTCCGCGTCATCGCCATTGATGGGAATATCCCAAGTCTCCAATATCACGCCCTGTGTGCCTTCTATGCGGTGCTGTTTTTGGGCATCGGCTGCTGGTTTTATAAACATTACAACCATCAGTTCCTGTATTACGTCTGATGGGAGGTTCCCGGAATGCCTGTTATTGAAGCAAAAAATGTTTCCATCCGCTATATCACCGGCGATTTCAAGGCCATTGGCCTGAAGGAATATGTTCTGCGCCGCCTGACCCATAACTACCATGTCAAGGAGTTCTGGGCGGATAAAAACGTCACGTTTACCCTGGAAAAGGGCGATATGATGGGGATCGTCGGCACCAATGGCGCCGGCAAGTCAACGCTGCTGAAAGCGATCACCGGCATCATGGTTCCGACGGAGGGCGAGGTCAAAACCCGTGGAAACATTGCCGCCCTGTTGGAGCTGGCCTCCGGGTTTGACCCGGATTTGACCGTCAGGGAAAACGCCTATCTCCGGGGCGCGCTGCTGGGGTATACCCGGCAGTTTATGGACGAGCGGTATGACGAGATCATCCGCTTTGCTGAGCTGGAGGACTTTCAGGAGCATATGTTCAAGCAGCTGTCCAGCGGCATGAAGAGCCGTCTGGCCTTCAGCATTGCCTGTCTGGTGGACCCGGACATCATCATTTTGGATGAGGTGCTGAGCGTGGGAGACGGCGCGTTTCAGGAGAAGTCTGCCGCCCGGATGAAGGAGATTCTGGCACGGGGGGTTACCGGCATTTTGGTTTCCCACTCGGTGGCCCAGGTGCGGGAGCTGTGCAACAAATGCCTGTGGTTGGACCACGGCCATCAGATTGCGTTTGGGGACGGCCCCACCATCTGCAACGCCTACCAGCACTTCCTGGATCTGCCCAAGGAGGAGCGCAAGCTCCCTGCCAACTGGGAGGAGCTGAAGCACGACGCGCTCTATTACGAGCTGGCCAGCGAGCAAAATCTGCTGGAGAAAGAGGCTGTCCGGGCTAAAAAACGCAAGGCCGTCAAGGACAAGGGCGCTGCGCGCCGTTTGCGGCTCTATCAGGAAATTGTGGACATGACCGACGAGGAACGGGAGGCGGTCAAGCACTCCATGGAGGAACGTTCCGCCGTCAGCCAGACGAAAAAAACGTAAATCAAAGGAAAATCCATTCATATGCCCACCGCAGGGCGTCTGAATGGATTTTGCATATAGAGAACAGTTTTTACGGGATCAGGAGGAATTGTATGCGGTATCGGGAAGGATATTCTCTCTTGGGCTATGGCTGTATGCGCCTGCCGGAGGATGAGCAGGAAGCGGAGGCCCTGGTTCTGCGCGCCATTGAGGCGGGCGTCAACTATTTTGACACGGCCTATACCTACAAGGGCAACGAAGTGAAGCTGGGGCAGATTCTGGCAAAAAATCACTGCCGGGAGCGGGTGCAAATTGCCACGAAAATGCCCTCCCATCTGGTGAACACCCGGGCGGATCTGGACCGGATTTTTGACAGACAGCTGGAGCGGCTGCGCACCGCCTATGTGGACAACTATCTGATGCATATGCTGCCGGACGTCCCCACATGGAACCGGCTGAAAAGCCTGGGGATTGTGGAGTGGCTGGAAGACAAGCGGCAAAAGGGGCAGATTCGCCGGGTGGGGTTCTCCTTTCACGGGAACACAGCCGTGTTTCTGGACGTTTTGAATGCCTATCCCTGGGATTTTTGCCAAATCCAGTACAACTATATGGATGAGCACACCCAGGCCGGCCGGGCCGGTTTGCAGGCGGCCCATGAGAAGGGCATTCCGGTGATCATTATGGAGCCGCTGCGGGGCGGCAATCTGGTGAACCGCCTCAGTGAGGAGACGAAAGCGGTCTTTGCCGGGACGGGCAAATCCCCGGCGGAGTGGGGCCTTTCCTGGCTATACGCCCAGCCGGAGGTGACCTGTGTGCTATCCGGCATGGGAACCCGGGAGATGCTGGAGGAAAATTTGCGCGTTGCCTCTCAGGAGACCCTCTGGGGCGCGGAAGAGGACGCCGTCATCGCACGGGCCAGACAGGCCATCTCCGCGGCCACGCGGGTTCCCTGTTCGGCCTGCCGGTACTGCATGCCTTGTCCGGCGGGGGTGGATATCCCCGGGGCCTTTCGGTGCTATAATGTCAGCTATTCGGATACGCTGAAAAAGGGACGGCAGGAATATGTTCTGGCCACCACCTTTAAATCGGTGCGCACCAACGCCTCCCTGTGCCGGGAGTGCGGGGCCTGTGAAAAACGCTGTCCCCAGCACATTGCCATTCGCCAGGAGCTGAAGGAGGTTCGCAAGCGCCTGGAGTGCAACTGGTACTATCGAATCTCCTCGCTGACGGGACGATTTCTGTACCGGGGGAAAAAGTCGTAACAAAGGAGAAGGGTGCGCGGCTGCCGGTGGGTGACCGGCTCCCGCAACCCTTCCCCTTCGTTTTTTACATGGATTTTCGAATCTGTTTGATGGCGGCCTTCTCCAGACGGGACACCTGGGCCTGGGAGATGCCCACCTCTTCGGAGACCTCCATCTGCGTCTTTCCCTGAAAAAAGCGCAGGTCCAGAATTTTCCGCTCCCGGTCGGAGAGGTGGTTGATGGCCTCGTGAAGGGCCAACTCCTCCAGCCAGCGCTCGTCGGTGTTTTTGATGTCCTTAACCTGATCCATGACACAGATGGTGTCCCCGGCGTCGGAATAGACCGGGTCGGACAGGGAAATCGGGTCGGAGATCGCGTTCAGGGCGAAGACGATCTCCTCTCTGGGCAGACCCATGAGCTTGGTCAGCTCGTCAATGCCCGGCTCCTTTTGGTGTTCAGAGACGTAGGTTTCCCGGGCCTGGAGCACCTTGTAGGCCATGTCCCGCATGGAGCGGCTGACCCGGACGGCGGAAGAGTCCCGGAGATACCGGCGAATTTCCCCGGCGATCATGGGGACGCCGTAGGTGGAAAAGCGGACGTTAAACTGCTCCGCGTCAAAGTTGTCGATGGCCTTCATCAAGCCGATGCACCCGATCTGAAACAGATCGTCCATGCTCTCCCCCCGGCTGGCAAAGCGCTGGATGACGGAGAGGACCAGACGCAGATTGCCTTCGATCATTTGCTGGCGGGCGGTTTCATCGCCCCTGCGGATGCGCCGGAGCAGGTCCGTCATCTCTTCATTTTTCAGAACCGGGAGTTTGGAGGTGTTGACTCCGCAGATCTCCACTTTTGATGCCAAAACGACCCCTCCTGAATCGGAAACTGTGCTTATTGTTTCCGCATGGAGGGGTCGTTATTCTGTATGGAGTTGTCGGAAAAGGGATAACGCTGACTTTGTGAGCGATGGAGCGTTCGGAAAGATTTTCGCCTGTCTGACGACAAAACGGCCCGTGTTCCCGTCAAGGCAAAATCGGGCTGCAGAGAGGGCTGTATCTGTCGAATGCAAAACCCTCGCAGGGCAGAAATTGCCATGCGAGGGGTGCCGGGACACAATGTTTCTCATTTAAAATGAAAAAAGGACAATAAGCGCTTGACAGAAAGGGGGACGCATGATACAATAAAGCGCTTAGTAGGTAAAATGGGATGGTAAGCCTCTACCTACATTCTGGACACAGAATAACACAAGTTCTAGAAAAGCGCAAGAGGGCGACAGACAAATATTCCACTTGGCCGCGTGTATCGGACAAACGGCGGGGCCTGTGATTTGTGGGAAATGACGGAAAACGGAGTGTGATTTCAATGGTACAAGACGTCTACTTCGGCAACACCCTGCGAAAGAGTTTCGCACGCAAACAGACCATTATCGACATGCCCAGCCTGCTGGACATCCAGAAGAAGAGCTATAAGTGGTTTTTTGAGACGGGGTTGCGCGAGGTATTCAAGGATGTTGGCAGCATCATGGACTATCAGGGCAATCTGGAGTTGACCTTTGTTGATTACTCCATGAACGAGCCTCCCAAGTACAGCGTGGAGGAGTGCAAGGCGCGGGACGCGACGTATGCCGCGCCCATTAAGGTCAAGGTCCGTCTGCGCAACACGGAGACCAACGAGATCAAAGAGCAGGAAGTTTTCATGGGCAATTTCCCGCTGATGACGGAAGGGGCCACCTTTGTCATCAACGGCGCGGAGCGCGTGATTGTCTCCCAGATCGTTCGCTCCCCCGGCATGTACTACGGCCGGGAGGAGGACAAGGCGGGAAACGTCTACTACACCACCACGGTGATCCCCTACCGGGGGGCATGGCTGGAGTATGAGACGGATATTAACGACAATTTCTATGTCCGTATCGACAAGAACCGCAAAATCCCCATCACCTGCCTGCTGCGCGCCATTGGCCTGAAAACCGATGCGGAGATTCTGGAAGTGTTCGGCGAGGACGAGCGCATTCTCGCGACGATGGAGAAAGACTCCTGCAAGACCTATGAAGAGGCCATGCTGGAGATCTACCGCAAGCTCCGCCCCGGCGAGCCCCCCACGGTGGACTCCTGCGAGAGCCTGATTCAGTCCATGTTCTTCGACCCCCGCCGCTATGATCTGTCCGCTGTGGGCCGCTATAAGTTCAACAAAAAGCTGGACATCTCCCGCCGTCTGGTGGGCCATGAGGTGGCCGCCCCCATCATCGACCCCTGGACCGGCGAGGTTGTGGCCATGCCCGGCGAGGTTCTGAGCCGTGAGCGGGCACAGGAGCTGGCAAGGCTGGGCGTCAATGAGGTCTCGCTGAAGGTCGGCGAGCGC
Source organism: uncultured Oscillospiraceae bacterium (assembly GCA_964456525.1). GTDB lineage: Bacteria > Bacillota > Clostridia > Oscillospirales > Oscillospiraceae > Onthomonas. The sequence goes on along the minus strand of CAYWAP010000035.1, from coordinate 7,823 downwards.
GTTGAGGAGCAAAAGATCGTCAAGGTCTTTTCCAACAACATGATCGACATCTCCAGCTATGTTGACTTTGATCCGGAGGAGCTGGGAATTTCTGTCCCCGTCCGGTTCAGCATCTTCAAGGAGATCTATGAAAAGTTCCGCGCCGGCGAGTACACAGAGGACCAGTTTAAGCGGGAGCTGAAGGAACGGCGGGATGAGCTGGTGCCCAAGCACATCATTGTGGATGATATGCTGGCCAGCGTGAACTATCTGAACTGCCTGGCGCACGGCGTGGGCAGCAGCGACGACATTGACCACCTGGGCAACCGCCGCCTGCGCTGCGTGGGCGAGCTGCTCCAGAACCAGTTCCGCATTGGCTTCAGCCGCATGGAGCGGGTCATCCGTGAGCGCATGACCATTCAGGATCTGGATATTGTCAAGCCCCAGGATCTGATCAACACCCGTCCGGTCACCGCCGCCATCAAGGAGTTTTTCGGCTCTTCGCCCCTGTCCCAGTTTATGGACCAGACGAACCCCCTGGCGGAGCTGACCCATAAGCGCCGTATCTCCGCCCTTGGCCCCGGCGGTCTGAGCCGTGAGCGGGCATCCTTTGACGTCCGTGACGTCCACTACAGCCATTATGGCCGTCTGTGCCCCATTGAAACGCCGGAAGGCCCCAACATCGGCCTGATTTCCTATCTGGCCTCCTTCGCCCGGGTGAACCGTTACGGCTTCATTGAGGCGCCCTACCGCCGCATTGACAAGGAAACCGGGTTTGTCACCGATGAGGTGGAATATATGACTGCCGATGTGGAAGATCAGTATGTCATCTGTCCCGCCACGGAGCCGGTGGACGAGAATGGCTGTCTGGTCAACGCCCGCGTTACCTGCCGTCATCAGAACGAAATTGTGGAAGTTGACCGCAAGAACGTTGACTACATGGACATCTCCCCCCAGATGATGGTGTCCGTCGCAACGGCCATGATTCCCTTCCTGGAAAACGACGACGCCAACCGGGCGCTGATGGGCGCGAACATGCAGCGTCAGGCAGTGCCGCTGCTGGTCACGGAGGCCCCCATTGTGGCCACCGGCCAGGAGTATAAGAACTGCCAGGATGCCGAGGTCTGTGTGCTGGCAGAGGACGACGGCGTCATCGAGCGGGTTGACGCCAACTATATCACCGTGCGTTATGACCATCCGGTCACGGTGATTGAGAACGGCGTGGCTCGGGAGAGCACGGTCAAGACCTATAAACTGACCAAGTTTATGCGCTCCAACCACACCACCTGCATCAATCAGCGCCCCATCGTGGACGTGGGACAGCGCGTGAAAAAGCGCGAGACGCTGGCTGACGGCCCCTCCACCTGCAACGGTGAGATCGCGCTGGGCCGCAACATCCTGATGGGCTTCATGACCTGGGAAGGCTATAACTATGAGGACGCCGTCCTGCTTTCCGAGCGCATGGTCAAGGAGGATGTCTTCACCTCCATTCACATTGAAGAGTACGATCTGGAAGCCCGGGACACCAAGCTGGGCGCCGAGGAGATCACCCGTGACATCCCCAACGTGGGCGAGGACGCCCTGAGGGATCTGGACGAGCGCGGTATCATCCGTGTGGGCGCTGAGGTTCACCCCGGCGACATCCTGGTGGGTAAGGTGACGCCCAAGGGCGAAACCGACCTGACCGCGGAAGAGCGCCTGCTGCGCGCGATCTTTGGCGAGAAGGCCCGGGAGGTGCGGGACACCTCTTTGAAGGTTCCCCACGGCGAGTACGGAACCATCATCGACGTCAAGGTGTTCACCCGTGAGAACGGCGATGAGCTTGGCCCCGGCGTCAATGAGTGCGTCCGCGTCTATATTGCCCAGAAGCGTAAGATCTCCGTGGGCGACAAGATGGCCGGCCGCCACGGCAACAAGGGCGTCGTCTCCCGCATTATGCCGGTTGAGGATATGCCCTTCCTGCCGGACGGCACGCCGCTGGACATCGTCCTGAACCCGTTGGGCGTGCCCTCCCGAATGAACATCGGACAGGTGCTGGAAGTCCACCTGGGCTACGCGGCCAAAACGTTGGGCTGGAAGGTGGCAACCCCCATCTTTAACGGCGCAAACGAGAAAGACATTCAGGAGCTGCTGGAGCAGGCGGGCCTGAACCCCAACGGCAAGAGCTGGTTGTATGACGGCCGCACCGGTCAGCGGTTTGACAACCCCGTTACGGTGGGTTATGTCTACTTCCTGAAGCTGCACCACCTGGTGGACGATAAGATCCACGCCCGTTCCACCGGCCCCTACTCTCTGGTCACCCAGCAGCCTCTGGGCGGCAAGGCCCAGTTCGGCGGACAGCGTTTCGGCGAGATGGAAGTTTGGGCGCTGGAAGCCTACGGCGCCGCCTACTGCCTGCAGGAGATCCTGACGGTCAAGTCCGACGACGTCACCGGCCGTGTCCGGACCTACGAGTCCATCGTCAAGGGGCACAACGTGCCCAAGCCCGGCGTGCCCGAGTCCTTTAAGGTTCTGATGAAGGAGCTGCAGGCCCTGTGCCTGGACATTCACGTGCTGGATAAGGACGGCCACGACGTTGAGCTGAAGGACGACGCGGACGACGAAGGATTCCAGTCGGGACACAAGTTTGAAGAGGATTACGGCACCTACGAGAGCAGTGACAACGAGTTTGCGGCCCACGGGTTCACCACCGGCAGCATGGATAACGAGGGAAATGTGGTCACCGATGTCACGTTTGAAGAGGGAGATATTGTCATGGATGACGCCGGCATTGGCGATGAAGAATGAGGGGGTAAATTGATATGAGTTGTCCTGATTTTGAGGCGATCAAAATCTCCATTGCCTCCCCGGAACAGATTCGAGAGTGGTCTTACGGCGAGGTTAAAAAGCCGGAAACCATCAATTACCGCACGCTGAAGCCTGAGCGTGACGGCCTGTTCTGTGAGCGTATTTTTGGCCCCACCAAAGACTGGGAGTGCCATTGCGGAAAGTATAAGAAGATTCGTTACAAGGGAAAGATCTGCGACCGCTGCGGCGTTGAGGTCACCCGTTCAAAGGTTCGCCGTGAGCGCATGGGCCACATCGAGCTGGCCGCCCCCGTTTCCCACATCTGGTATTTCAAGGGAATTCCCTCCCGCATGGGCCTGATTTTGGACATTTCTCCCCGGATTCTGGAAAAGGTTCTGTATTTTGTGGCCTATATCGTCACCGATCCCGGCAATACGCCCCTGAGCAAAAATCAGATCCTGACGGAAAAAGAATACCGGGATATGCGGGAAAAGTATGAGGACGATTTCGACGCCGGCATGGGAGCCGAGGCCGTTGAGAAGCTGCTGACCGACATCGATCTGGAAGAGCTGTCCGTGAGCCTGCGGGAAGAGCTGAAAAAGGCTTCCGGACAGAAGAAAGCCCGGATCGTCAAGCGCCTGGAAGTGGTGGACGCCTTTTTGCACTCCAATAACCGCCCGGAGTGGATGATTATCCATGCCCTGCCCGTCCTGCCGGCGGAGCTGCGGCCCATGGTGCAGCTGGATGGCGGCCGTTTTGCCACCTCGGACTTGAACGATCTGTACCGCCGGGTGATCAACCGCAACAACCGCCTGAAGCGGCTGCAGCAGCTGCGCGCGCCGGAGATCATCGTCCGCAATGAGAAGCGGATGCTGCAGGAGGCGGTAGACGCGCTGATTGACAACGGCCGCCGGGGCCGTGCCGTCACCGGCGCCAACAACCGAAATCTGAAATCCCTGTCCGATTTCCTGAAGGGCAAGCAGGGCCGCTTCCGCCAGAACCTGCTGGGCAAGCGGGTGGACTACTCCGGCCGAAGCGTCATTGTGGTCGGCCCTGAGCTGAAAATCTATCAGATGGGCCTGCCCAAGGAGATGGCGGTGGAACTGTTCCGTCCGTTCATTATGAAGAAGCTGGTTCAGGACGGCGTGGCCAACAACATTAAGTCCGCCAAGAAGATGGTGGACAAGGGCCGCCCGGAGGTCTGGGACGCGCTGGATTTCGTCATCAAAGACCACCCCGTCATGATGAACCGCGCACCAACGCTGCACCGCCTGTCCATTCAGGCCTTTGAGCCGGTGCTGGTGGAGGGCCGGGCGATGAAGCTGCATCCCCTTGTCTGCACCCCCTTCAACGCCGACTTTGACGGCGACCAGATGGCGGTCCATGTCCCCCTGTCCGCCGAGGCGCAGGCGGAGGCCCGTGTGCTGATGCTCTCTGCCAACAACCTGCTGCGGCCCCAGGACGGCGGCCCGGTCACCGTTCCCACGCAGGACATGGTTCTGGGTTCCTACTATCTGACCTATGAGAAAGATCCCCTCGTGGATGAGGAGCGGTGCTATGAGACGGCCGCCGATGCCGTGGCAGCGCTGGAAGCGGGGGACATCACTGGGGACGAGTGGATTTGGGTACACGACCCCGATCCCAAACGTTACCAGCCCTGGATTCGCACCAATGCGTTCCTGTGCCAGGACGCGGTGGCAGCCGGCACGCTGCCCCGGGAGGTTTACCGCTGCTTCTCCTCCGACACCGAAGCCCGCCTGGCCTATGAGGAGGGCCTGCTGCACCGCACCAAACAGCTGCACACCACCATTGACCTGACGGATCCGGTCAACCGGGATGAGCTGGATGTCCACGAGCCGATTCTGGTTCGCCGCACCGGCATGCTGAACGGTGAGCCGATTACCCGGATGGTTCGCACCACGGTTGGCCGCCTGATCTTCAACGACAAGGTTCCCCAGGATCTGGGCTTCACCGACCGCACCGATCCCGAGCACTGCCTGGACCCGGAGATCAACCAGATCTGCGGCAAAAAGCTGCTGGGCAAGATCGTCTCTGCCTGCATCGCCAAGCACGGGTTTGCCATCTCCGCCGAGATGCTGGACGGCATTAAGGCCCAGGGCTATCACTACTCTACCATCGGTTCTCTGACCGTTTCCATTTACGACATGACCATCCCCAAGGCCAAGGCCGAAATGGTGGCCAAGTCTGAAAAGCAGGTTGTCAAGATCGAAAAGCAGTACCGCCGCGGCCTGCTGACCAACGACGAACGGTATCGTCTGGTTGTCCGGGAGTGGGAGGAGACGACGAAGAAGGTCTCGGAAGAGCTGACCAAGTCCATGGACCAGTACAACCCCATCTTCATGATGGCGGACTCCGGCGCCCGTGGTTCCCAGGCGCAGATCCGTCAGCTGGCCGGTATGCGCGGCCTGCTGGCGAACACGGCGGGTAAAACCATTGAGATTCCCGTCAAGGCAAACTACCGTGAGGGTCTGTCCGTCCTGGAGTACTTCACCTCCAGCCGCGGCGCCCGTAAGGGTCTGTCCGACACCGCACTGCGTACTGCGGACTCCGGATACCTGACCCGCCGTCTGGTGGATGTCTCCCAGGAAGTCATCGTCCGCAGCGAGGACTGCGGCACGGATGACGGCATCATGGTCTATGAAATTGAGGAGAACAACCAGGTCATTGAGACCTTTGGCGAGCGCATCAACGGACGTTATCTGTGCGAGCCTCTGAAGGACGCGGAGACCGGTGAAATCCTGCACAATCCCAAGACCGGACACACCTTTGACACCGAAACCATCATTATGGAAGAGGACGCCGCGTTCCTGGAAGCCCATGGCATCCACAAGGTTAAGGTTCGCAGCGTGCTGACCTGCCACGCCAGAAGCGGCGTCTGCTCCAAGTGCTACGGCTTGAACCTGGCCACCCAGGAACGGGTGGGCATCGGAGAGGCTGTCGGCGTAATTGCCGCCCAGTCCATCGGCGAGCCCGGCACGCAGCTGACCATGCGTACCTTCCATACCGGCGGCGTGGCCGGCGGCGAAGGCGGCGCCGGTGACATTACCCAGGGTCTTCCCCGAGTGGAGGAGCTGTTTGAGGCCCGCCGCCCCAAGAGAATGGCCCAGCTGGCGGAGTGCTCCGGCAAGTGCGTCGTGGGCGAGCAGCACAAGGGCACGCTGGTCAGCGTGACCATCACCGCAGACGATGGCGAGACCCACACCTATATGCTGCCCCAGACCCAGCTCCGCGTCAAGAACGGCGACTATGTCGAGAAGGGCTTCCAGCTGGTTCCCGGCGCACTGTATCCCCAGGACGTCCTGCGCATTCAGGGCATTCATATGCTGCATGAATATCTGGTCAAAGAGGTGCTGAAGCCTTACCGCAGCCAGGGCGTTGACATCAACGACAAGCACATTGAGGTCATCTGCCGCCAGATGATGCGCCGCGTCCACGTGGAAGATGCCGGTGATTCGGAGCTGCTCTCCGGCGCCAACATCAGCCTGACCGTGTTTGAGGACGCCCGGGACGCAATCCAGGCGCGCATCGATGCCGGGGAAACCCGTGAGGACGGCTCGCCGCTGGTTCTGCCCACCTGCACCCGACTGCTGCTGGGAATTACCAAGGCCGCGCTGGCAACCGATTCCTGGCTGTCCGCCGCCTCCTTCCAGGAGACGACCAAGGTCTTGACCGAGGCCGCCATCAACGGCAAGGTGGACCATCTCCACGGTCTGAAGGAAAATGTCATCATCGGACGGATCATCCCGGCGGGTACTGGTATGCCTCAGTTCCGTCAGGACGACAGCATCAACGACGATGGCGATGTGATCGAGCCGCAGCAGGATGACGGCCTGATCATTGACGAGCCTGCCCCCGTGATTCAGGAGGAGGAACCCGTCTTTGAGGAGGACAGCGCCATGGTTGTTGAGGCCGTGAGCGCAGAGCCTGAATCCCCCGTCGAACTGTAAACTGCGTATCAAAGAGCCGGCCTTTCCTAGGAAAGGCCGGCTCAAATGGCAACGAAACGTTTTTTGCAGCAGAAAGCAGGATGGAGTACCCAAAAAGGTACAAGGGACATCATTTCATCAACATTTAAAACCTCCGGCGGCAATGGCGTCGGAGGTTTTTCCCTTTGGTCTGTCAATTCCTGGGGCGCACAGCGCAATGGCGGATTTTGCCGGGGATGTCCTTCACATGACAAACCCGCCGTTGACTCCCAGAACCTGCCCGGTGATAAAGGAGGCTGCATCGCTGGCCAAAAAGTGGGCCGCGGCGGCGACCTCCTCCGGCTGGCCAATGCGGCCCAGGGCGGCCTGGTCTGCCAGCCAGGCGGTGGTCTCTGCATCCAGATGGGCGGCCATGCCCGTTTGAATCACGCCGGGGGCAATGGTGTTCACCGTGATGTGGGACAGCCCGACCTCCTTGGCCAGGGCCTTGCTGAAGGCAATGACCGCGCCCTTTGTGGCGGAATAGGCGGCCTCGCAGGCCCCGCCGACCTGGCCCCACATGGAGGAAATGGTGATGATCCGGCCGTACTGGGCGCGGACCATGTGGGGCAGGACGGCCCGAACGGCGTAAAACACCCCGTTGACGTTGACGGCAAAGAGTTTGTTCCAGGTCTCATCGGTGATGTCCTGGGTGAGACCGGTGGGCATTTGCTCCACACCGGCGTTGCACACCAGCACGTCCAGATGGCCAAAACGCTCGATCACGGCTTGCGCCATGGCCTCCACCTGGGCCGCCTCTGAGACATCCGCCCGGATGGGGAAGGCGCATTCTCCCAACTCCCTGCACAGAGCCAGGGCGCGCTCCTCACTGCTCCAATAATTGAGGGCCACCTGATAGCCGTCTGCGGCAAAACGCCGGGCAGTGGCGGCTCCAATTCCCCGGCTGGCGCCGGTTATCAATACGGTTTTCACAATACACTCACCTGAAATCCTGATTTGCTCCAGTCTAACACAGTTTTCGGGGATGCACAAGGGAGCAGAAGGAGGCCGGCTGGCGGCGGAAGACCAAGGGGTTTTTGAAATGCCCTTTTTCGTTGTGAAAAATTGCGG
>CAYWAP010000034.1:0-18377 GCA_964456525.1 uncultured Oscillospiraceae bacterium | reverse complement strand
GCATTCACGCCCACGCCGTCTATCATGTAGTAGATCACGCCGGTGTCATAGGTGCTGGCCTGGGCGGCGGGGAGGGTGGCGACGAATTTATGGGTGCCGGTGAACAGGGTGCCCACAGCCAGCCCGTCAACCGTGCTCTTAAAGTAGTACAGCTTGTTTTGATACCAGTGATAGCTGCCGGTTTCGGTCAGGGCCACGCCGTTGGTGGCAAAGCAAATTTCATTGATGCTGGTATTCAGAAAGCTGCCGGAGTAGTAGCCGTTGTCCACGCCGTCTGTGAAGCTGTGGTAAAGCCCGGAGAGCTCTTCCACGCCGGTAAACAGCTCCGTTGCGCTGCTCACCACGGCGCCCTCCCAGCTGACATCCCCCAGAGTGACCTCATAGGACGCCGTGCTGCTGACGATATAATCACCGTCTTCTTCGGTCAGTACAGTGACTGCCACGTTGACGTTGTCCTCGTCCAGCGCCTGCTGGCAGACGCCGTCCCCGTCAAAGGCGTAAATGCCTGCGCAAAAGGTGTAGCTCGTGCCGTTCACCTGGACGTTGGTGACTTCCGGGATGCTGTAATAGCCATCTACCGCCTTGACGGCCTGGCCATCCTCTTGATAGGTGAAGGAGAGGGTGTATTCACCGGTGGCCTTGTCCAGCTCCACGCTCCACCCGCCTTCTGCATCTGCGGCGTCAACGGACTGCTCCGCAGATTCGGCGGGCACGGAGAGGGCCACGATGCCGGACGATTGGGGCGCGGCGGAGGTCTGCGTGCCAGATGACTCTGACGCTGTGGTGGTCTCGTCCTCCGAAGTTTCTGTTTCATCAGAGGGCGTCTCTTCCTGCTCTTCCGCTTCATCGTCCTGTTCTGCTTCGGAGACCTCGTCCGTCGCTGACGTGTCTGCCTCGTCTGCTATGACCAGTTGATCCTCATCCGTGCTTTCCGTGCTCCCGTCGGCGGCAAAGGCGCTGCCAGCCATGCTGAGCACAAGGGCAAAGGTGAGAAGCAGGGAGAGAAGGCGCTGTACAAGTTGCTTTTTCATAGGTTCCTCCCGGTGGCAAAAATTTTCATTTTGTCATTTTTTGATACTTTAACACAGTATAGCACACTTTCCTTCGTTGTGCCACCCTTTTTTTCATCAAAATTCCCCCTCTCCTTTTTCCGGGGATTTTTGTGGAAAAAGCCCGGTTTTCTCAAATTTATCGGGGAAACTTCTCGAAAAGTTCAAGTGTATCGGGATTGTAACCTGTTGTAACTATTTTAACGCGGGATTTTCCATGGCGTCGGGGGGAGGTCTGATTTCGCGCTTGCCTCATTTTCATCACAAAGTGACCGTATACTGTCATTTATCGAATCAAATTGTGCGCTTTTTCGCAAGTTCTCCTTCTTGCGCATATTTTGCCATCATGGTATGATAGAGGCCAATCGCAACAGTCCCCTATTCCGCTTACAGAAAGGATGCGCTTCTCATGATTCATCATCAATTTCAATTACTGGTGGCCGAAGACGATCCCAAGCTGTGCAGCACACTAAACGCATTTCTCACCGCCAACGGATACGCTGTCCTGACGGCAACGGACGGACAACAGGCGCTGGAGCTGTACTACCGCCATAGCCGCACCATAGACCTGCTGCTCCTGGATGTGATGATGCCGGTGATGGATGGCTTTGAGGTTTTGAAGCAAATCCGGGAAAGGTCCGCAGAGATTCCGGTCATCATGCTCACCGCTCGAGAGACCGAGGAAGATCAGCTCCGGGGATTAAATCTGGGGGCAGACAACTATCTGACCAAGCCCTTCCTCCTCCGGGTGCTAAAGGCCCATATTGACGTCCAGCTGCGCCGTCTGAACCGGGAAAGCACGCGCTCGGTGGTGCAGGGGGCCCTCTCCATCCAGACCGAGTTCCGCGTGGCCAAGTTGAACGGCAGCGTCCTGGATTTGACGCCCAAGGAATTTGATGTGCTGCTGTATTTTGCCACCAACGCCCGGCGGGTCCTCACCCGGAATCAGATTCTGGACGCCGTCTGGGGACTGGATTTTGACGGCGATATCCGCACGGTGGACACCATCGTCAAGCAGCTGCGCAAAAAGCTGACCCCCGCATATCCGTACATTCGCTCCGTCTACGGGGTGGGGTATCAGTTCCAGGTTTCTGACAATGAGGCATAAAATCGGGCGCCTTTTTATGGGGAAGCTGCGCTATCGGCTGATGTTTACGCTGAGCGTGTTCCTGTTGACTGTGGTGGGCGGCTGCGTCCTGCTGTATGTGTTCTTTGCCCCGGATTACTATATCTATGAAAAGAGCCGCATTTTGGAGAGCGTGAACAATTACATTGACACGCTGGATCTGGCGGATGTTTCCGATGAGGAGTCTGCCGAGCTGGAGTCCTATGAGTCCCGATATACCATCCGGATTATGATTGCCGATGAGGAATTTAACCTGGTGTACGCAGCGGGAAACTTCTCCGAAAACACCATCACGCAAAATGTGGATCGCTGGATTACCCGGCAGGCCGATTCCTACGTGCAGGATGCCGAAGCGGTCCATATGACGGATCTGTTTTCGGAGGGGGACTCCTATCTGTGCCTTTTCAGCCTGGTATCTCAGGGCAGCGGCAGCTACTACGTCTGCCTTTATGAAAATATTCAGAGCGTGGCCAGCACGCTCAGCTATTTCAACCGGTTCCTGGTGGTGATGCTGGGGCTGACGCTGATCGCCGGAATCGGCTATGTGGTGGTGACCTCCCGGCAGCTCCTGTCCCCCATCGAGCGGATTGATCAGGTCGCCGGGAAAATTGCCGAGGGCGATCTGTCAGTGCGCGTCCGGGGCAAGGTGTCCTCAGACGAGCTGGGGGAATTGACACGGAAAATTAACCAGATGGCCGACACCATCCAGAACAATTTGAACCGTCTGGAAAACTATAACGCCGCCCTTCAGCGCCAGAATGAGACCATGGAATCCTTTGAGCAGCTGCAAAAGCAATTTGTCAGCCAGGTGACCCATGAGTTGAAAACCCCGCTGGCCATCATTTCCACCCAGGCGGAGATGATGGAGTGGGTCAGCGATGAGGAGCAACGCCGGTATTACTGTGAGTCGATTATGGAAGAGGTCGGCAAGATGAGCCGCCTGATTTCCGACGTGCTGACCATGTCCTTTGATGAGCACCGGCTCAACCGCATGGTGATGGAGCGCATTGACCTGGCGGAATGTTGCCGCAGCCAGATCAAGAAATACGACGACTGGATGGCGCAGCGGCAAATTCAGTTGACTTCGGAAATCGACGAGTCCTGCGTGGCGCTGTTCTCGCGGCAGCAGTTTGAGCAGATTTTGAACAATTTTGTCATGAACGCCTTTCAGCACACCCCGGAAAAGGGGCGGATTGCCATCACCCTGCGGGATATGGAAAGCGACTTTTTCCTCTCTGTATACAACTCCGGCCCCCCCATTGCGGAGGAGAACCGGGACAAGATCTGGACCGGCTATTACCATCTGAAATCCCTGAGCGGGGGCAGCCGCGATCAGTCGGAGAGCGTGGGTTTGGGTCTTTTCATTGTGCGGGATATTGTCAAAACCTATGCGGGAGAGTGCGATTTTACCAACCTGGAGGACGGCGTGGCCTTTTGGGTCAAAATTCCCAAAAAGATGATTGCCCTGCCGGAACAGCTGGATCAGACAAAATGAAAAACCGGATCCCATTCAGGGGTCCGGTTTTGTTGTGGGTGGGAGGTGAATCAGCGGTTCAGCGTCTCAATCTTGATCAGGTTGGAGTTGCCGCTCTGGCCGTTGGTCAAGCCGCCGGTGATGACGATGGTATCCCCTTTCTTGGCAAACCCGGTCTGGCGGGCCACCACCACAGCGTGATAGAACAGGACGTCCGTGGAGGTGAACTCCTCCACCATGACCGGCTTCACGTTCCAGCTCAGAGCCAGCTGGCGGTAAGCCTTCTCATTGGTGGTCATGCCGATGATGGGCATGGGGGGACGGAAGCGGCAGATCATCTTGCCCGTGGTGCCGGTGCGGGTGCAGGCCACGATGCACTTGGCGTCGGTGTCGATGGCCAGCTGGCAGGTGGAGTGGGACAGCGCGTCGTTCAGGTTCTTCAACTCGAAGGCATAGCGCTTGAAGCGATCGGCAAAGTGGGTGTTCCGCTCCGCCTCGCAGGCGATGTCGCTCATGGCCTGAACCGCTTCCACCGGGTACTTGCCCGCGGCGGACTCGCCGGACAGCATGACGGCGGTAGTGCCGTCGAAGACGGCGTTGGCGACGTCGGAGATCTCCGCACGGGTGGGGCGGGGCTTGGAGATCATGGATTCCAGCATTTCGGTTGCGGTGACTGCCAGTCCGCCCTTCAGGCGGCACATGGTAATCAGCTTTTTCTGGATGGGGGGCAGTTCCGCAAAGGGAATTTCCACGCCCAGATCGCCGCGGGCCACCATCAGGCCCTCGCAGTTGTCCAGAATCTCTGCGGCGTTGTCCACGCCGGCCCGGTTTTCGATCTTGGCAATCAGCTGGATTTTCTCGCCGCCGTTTGCGTTCAGGAACTTACGCACATCGATGACGTCCTGGGCGCAGGAGACGAAGGAGCAGGCCACAAAATCGACGTCGTTCTCAATGCCAAACAGCAAATCCTCCTTGTCCTGCTCGGACAGGTAGACCTGCTTGAGAACCTTGTTGGGAAAGCTCATGCTCTTGCGGTCGCTCAGATCGCCGCCGATGACGGTGGTGCAGATCAGATCGGTTTGGGTCTTTTCCTGAACCTGGAATTTGACCAGGCCATCATTTACCAGAATGATATCGCCTATGTCCAGATCTTCCACCAGTCCCTTGTAGGAAACCGATACCCGTTCCTGGTTGCCCTCTACCTCATCTACCGTGAAGATGAAGGGATCGCCGTCATCCAGATGAATTTTGTGGTTTTCGAAGGTGCGGATGCGGTACTCCGGCCCCTTGGTGTCCAGAAGAATGGGAATGGGTTCATTCAGTTTTTCGCGTACACGCTTAATCAGGTCAATCTTTTCCTGCTGCTCGGCGTGGGTGCCGTGGGAGAAGTTCAACCGGGCGACGTTCATACCCGCCTTAATCATTCCAGTCAGAACTTGCTCATTGGAGCTGGCAGGCCCAATGGTGCAGATAATTTTTGTGCGTTTCATGATTTGTCAATCCTTTCCTTTCACTGTGCAATCGTGTTCCCTCGCCTTAGCTGCTCTTGTCATACGGATGGCAGAACCGGGCGCGTGCCTTTTGGCAGGCGAGGCGGCACGCCATTGGAACGGCGCTTAGGTCTTTTCATCATTATGCGGCAATGGACGCACAAATAAACCACTTTTGGGTTTATTCCGCAGACCTATAATAAATTATAACGTACTTTCGGCTATTGCACAATACAAGAGAAATACATTTTTTGGTAAAATTGGCGTATAGGTTACTGTCTGGCCCAGGAATGATCTAAGAAAGGTGTTTTCTCATAGAATTTGATAAAATAAACAAGGCTCACTCCGGCGGTTCAAACCTGGGGAGGAAAGTACCGTTGGGCCCCGATCATCACGCAGCGGGCGTCCGGCCCGTGGCCCACGTCTTCTGTCTTGGCGATGGGCAGATAGGGATTGTCGATAATGGAGCGGGCCAAATCCGTAATGGGGACAGACTCCGTCTTCTCATACTGGGTAAAGGTGCCCAGCAAGACGCCGTTCACCTGATGAAAGGCGCCGGTCTGCCGGAGCTGGTTCAAGAGGGCTGCGATCTGGGGCATCTGGCCGCCCATGCTCTCCAGGAGCAGGATTTTTCCCCGCAAAGGGGGGAAGAAGGGGGTTCCCGCCAGCTTCAGAAAGCACCGTATATTGCCGCCGACGATGGTGCCGGCCATCTCCCGGCCCTGAATGAAACGGTAGTTCAAATCGGTCAGAGCCTGGGAGCGGCCAAAGAGAAAGCGCTCCAGATCCGCCCTCTGGCGGGCGCCGTCCTCCCGGAGGACATTTCGGACGCAGTACAGCCCGCCCCAGAGGCCGGTGGCCGTGTAAATGGCGTTAAGGATGGTGGACAGGTCGCTGTAGCCAAAGAACGGCTTGGGGTATTCGCGCACACAGTCAAAGTTCAAATGGTTCAAAACGCCGTTAGACAGATCGCCGCCGGAGAGGTCAAAGATGGCTTTTACGGAGTTGTCCCGGTAAAGCGCTTCCAGCGCCTGGGATCGCTGCGCGTCCGTTCCGCTGTAAGGGGTTTTGCCGCGAAACAGCCAGGGAGAACGCACGGGAACCAGTCCAAAGTCGGTGAACATTTGGCAAATGGCGTCCACCTGCCAGGCGTTCTCCGGGGCCATGCCGTCGCTGCAAACGGTGAGGCCCACGCCATCACCGGGTTTCAGGGGGATAAAAGACATAGGAACACTCTCTCTTTCTTCGCAGTTCTGAAAAAAGCCGGAGCGGCAAGCCCGCTCCGGCCGATGTATGTACCCGCTTGGGATTAGTCAGTTGCAATGTTCTCCAGTTCGCTGGTGGCCTGATTGTCCTCCTCATTCTCTTCCGGATCGGCGTAGAGATAGGACCAGAGGGTTTGACGGGTCTCGTTCCAGTCGGTGGGAACCAGAATCTGCATACCGTTGACAACTTCGTTGGTGTAGGCGTTGTTGGCGGGGATTCGGTAACTGTTGATGGCGTCCAGATCCATAGAATAGGCCGCCAGGGCAATGCTGATGATCTGGGTATTGGTCATGTCGGTCGTAATATTCTCCGCACAGATGTCGTAAATATCCAGCAGAGTTGTCCAGCTCTCATCCTTCAGCTTGGCATAGATGGCCTGAATGATGGTGCGCTGGCGCTCGGTGCGCTCAAAGTCGGAATTGCCGACGTAGCGCAGACGGGCATAGGCCAGAGCTTTGGCGCCGTCCAGATGGCAAACGCCTGCTTCCAGATCCCAGTCATATTTTTCGTTCAGGTAATCGCACTCCGCCTGGTATAGCGTGATATCAACCCCATCGAGGGCGTCGATAATGTCCTGGAAGCCGGAGAAATCCACCTCTACGTTGTAGTCAATGCTGATGCCAAAGTTGGTTTCAATGGTCTCATCCAGAAGATCGAAGCCGCCGAACTGATAAGCGGCGTTCAGCTTGTTGTTGCTGTAGCCGGGGATTTGGACGTAGATGTCACGCATGAGAGAGACCATGGTGATCTGCTCTGTATTCTCGTTGATGCTGAGGATAATCATAGAGTCGGAGCGGGCGCGCTCGCCTTCCACACGGGTGTCCTGGCCCACCAGAAGAATGTTAACCACGCCATCCACGCTGGTGACCACGCCGGCATCGCCCCAGTCAACAGAGTCGATGGTGTCCTCCGCGCTGGTGTCCGCGTCAAAGTCCTCCTCTGTATAGGTGGTGGAGCCAATGCGTCCGATCTGTCCCAGCTTAATCTGGATGAAGAGAAACAGGCCGCCGGCGAGAAGGAGAAGGACGATCAGGGCGATCAAAAGGATCTTCAAAATTCGCTTCTGTCCGCTGATGGGTTTTTCTTTCGCACGTTTTGCGCGTTTTGCTGCCATAAATACCTCATTTCTGGAATTTTGCAAGCTGTAGGCCCTGTTTGAAACATGTCAACATACCCAAATGACGTTTTTCGCCATGGGTCCCATTTCCCGTTTTCAAACAAGGCCTAAAGTGCAATCAGTAAATTCCCTTCTTTGTTTGTTCCAACTAAGGCGGCGCCAAGGCGTCAACTTGCGTGGAACGGAGCGGCGCCCAGCAACGGAAGGCGGGCGGCTCCGATGGACCGTCTCAGATGAATGCGCGCCCCGTTTCACGCGGGGAAAGGCTGTTGGCTCAGTGTGAAAAAGGCACGCAGAGATGATAGGAATATCAATTTGGTTTGAAATGTAAAATCGAACTCAAACCTTATTTATTTTACCCTGTTTGGCCTGCCGCGTCAAGTGCGATGGTTACAAAAAATTACAGTTTGGCGGGGGAGCCAAAATATTTGTAAAAAGCGCCGGAAAATTAACAGCTTCTTCATAAAAGCATGGTATAGTAATCGCGTGGCAAATCAATGTCCTGTAAATCCGTTCTGCTTTCAAGCCATTCGATGTGTCGGGAAGTGCGCTCACCGCTTGCAGCGGCTTCGGATCCGTCGTCCACCGGGCGACATGGCAGACCATAGCCATCCACTGTCTTCTGCCCCACGGCGGAGGAAAAATCAAACTATTTTAAGATCCCCAAGAGGGGAAACATTTATTTGGGAGGCGGACTCGATGGCGCCAATTATTGGCATCGATCTTGGAACAACAAACAGCTGCGTGGCTGTGCTGGAAAATGGGAAACCGGTTATCATTCCCAACGCAGAAGGGGGAAGGACCACGCCCAGTGTGGTGGCCTTTACGAAAAATGGAGAGCGTTTGGTGGGCGATCTTGCCAAGCGGCAGCAGGTCACCAACGCAGCCCGGACCATTTCCTCCATCAAGCGGGAGATGGGCAGCGATTATCGGGTGGATTTAGACGGGAGAAAGCGCACCCCCCAGGAAATCAGCGCGATGATCCTGCAAAAGCTGCGCACCGATGCCGAGGCCTATCTGGGGACAAAGGTGACTGACGCCGTCATTACCGTTCCCGCCTATTTTAATGATATTCAGCGTCAGGCGACCAAAGACGCCGGACGGATTGCAGGACTGAATGTGCGGCGGATTATCAATGAGCCCACGGCTGCGGCTCTGGCCTATGGACTGGATCACGGCGCCAGCCAGAAAATCATGGTCTATGATCTGGGCGGCGGCACCTTTGACGTCTCCATCATCGAGATTGGGGACGGCGTCATAGAGGTTCTGTCCACCTGCGGCGACAACCATCTGGGCGGCGACGATTTTGATCAACGGGTGGCCAACTATCTTGTGGCGGAGTTTAAGCGCCAGACCAAAGTGAACCTGGCCAAGGACCCGGTGGCCATGCAGCGCGTCCGGGAGGCGGCGGAAAAGGCGAAGATCGAACTTTCCAACGCCACGATTACCCACGTCAACCTGCCCTTTATCGCCCAGAACCGCAGCGGCCCCCTGCATTTGGATGTGGACCTGACCCGGACGAACTTTGACAGCCTGACCCGGGATCTGGTCGAGCGCACGACCATGCCGGTGCAGACGGCTCTGAACGACGCGGGCATCAGCGCCCGGGAACTGGGGCGCGTCCTGCTGGTCGGCGGCTCCACCCGGATTCCCGCCGTGCAGGAGCATGTCCGCCAGCTGATTGGCATGCGCCCCTCCAAAGGGCTGAACCCGGATGAATGCGTGGCGATGGGAGCCGCCATTCAGGGCGGCACGCTGGGCGGTTCCAAGCTGGCCACCACAAGCGGAAACGACGTGGGAACGTCCGGCCCCGGAAATGAGATTTTGCTGTTGGACGTCACGCCGCTGTCCCTGTCCATTGAGACGGTGGGCGGTGTGGCCACCCGGCTGATTGAGCGAAACACCACGCTGCCAATCCACTATTCGCAGATTTTCTCCACGGCGGCGAACTTCCAGACCATGGTGGAAATCCATGTCTTGCAGGGGGAGCGCCCCATGGCCCGGGACAACAAGACCATCGGCAAGTTCCGCCTGACCGGCATCAAGCGGGCGCCCAGAGGCGTCCCGCAGATTGAAGTGGCCTTTGATCTGGATGCCAACGGCATTTTGAAGGTCAGCGCCAAGGATTTGGGGACGGGCCGGGCACAGGAAATCACCATTGCGGCCAGCTCCAACCTGTCGGAGGACGAAATCCAGCGCGCCATTCGGGACGCGGAAAATTATGCCGCCCAGGACGCTGAGCGCCGGAAGGATATGGAGATCCGCAACCAGGCGGAAGCCCTTGTGGCCCAGGTCAAGAATGCACTGACGGTTCACGGCAAGCAGATCGACCGCGCCAGCAACCGCCAGATCAAAGCCAGCCTGGGGAGCTTGGAAAAGCTGGTGAATAAAAAGGTGGAAAAGCTCAAGCCGGAGGATTACGCCGCCATGGAGAGCGGTATGGAACAGCTGAAAAGTGCGGCGGCGGTTCTGCTCCAGATGAGCGAGAATGAGCAGAGCAGCGACAACAATTTGTAATATTTGGGCGAAAAATACAAGATGTAAAACAGGCTGGCGCGCCGCGCCAGCCTGTTTTTTCAGGTTATCAAGTTTTCCCTGCGGAAAAGCGGATTAAAGGGCGTTGTGGATTGTCTCCAAAACGGTGTCCAGCTCCCGCACGCCAACCTGACCGGGGGCGGAGGCCTTGGCCGCTGCGCCGAAGGTCATGGCGCTGCCCATGCTCTCGCCAACCAGACGGCTGATGACGCCGGTGCCGCCCATGGACATGGTGATCAGCGGGCAGGTCGCGTAGTTGGTGGCCATCTCCTCGGTGGCGGCCAGCAGGGTGATCACGTCCTTCTTGCAGGTGGGGGTGACGGCGATCTTGGGAATATCCGCGCCCATGTCCTGCATCTTGCGCAGACGGTAGATGATTTCGGACTTCGCGGGGGTGGAGGTCCACTCGTGGTTGGAGGCGATGACCTTCACGCCGCAGGCGTGGGCGGCCTCGATGATTTCCTTGACGACGCAGTCGCCGATGAAAATCTCCACGTCGATCAGATCGGCCTTGCCGGAAGCGCAGACGTCTTTCATGAGCTGGGCGTAGACCGCCGGATCGATTTCCTTTTCGCCGCCCTCTTTTGCGGTGCGGAAGGTGACCAGCAGGGGAATGTCGCCCAGAGCCTCCTGGAGCATACCGGCGGTCTCAATGACTTTTTCGGTTTGGAAGACATCTTCATACCAGTCAATGCGCCACTCGACTACGTCCACCGGAATGGTGTGGAAGGTCTTGGCCTCTGCAACGATCGCCTCTTGGGTCACGCCCACGATGGGGACGATAATCTTGGTCTTGCCCTCGCCAATTTTGCAGTTTTTGACAACAACGGGAATCATAACCTTGCATCTCCTTTGCCAATAAATAAAACGATTTTATAACAATTCCCTGCCACCGAAGCGGCAGCAGGGAATTGAATTTGCATTTGTGGGATTAGATTTTGGAATTACTCCGCCTCTGCATCCTCAACGAGCTTTCCATAGCGCAGGTTGACGAACAGACCCAGCAGGACGCCAACGGCGGTCACGACGATGTTCATGACCATAACGCCGGAGGAAGTCAGGTTGGAGGCAACCGTCAGCAGCGTGTAGTTGCACAGGGAGGAGGCGATCATCACCAGAGCGGTGACCGTGCCCTTGATGCGGGGGAAGCACATATTGCAGACGGAGGTGGCGATTTGCAGCAGGCCGCCAGCGCCAAAGCCGCCGATGACCACCGAGCCGACAATCATCATGGTCTGAGAGGGAGCCAGCAGGACCAGGATCATGGTGACCAGGCAAACCACGGGATAGACCAAAATGAAGCGCACATCCTTGATGAACTTGGTCAGGAAGGCGGTGATCACCAGAATCACCAGAGTCGCGAAGGAGTAATAGGTCTGCATGATGGAGGGATCTTCCCAGCCGACCACGTCGCTGGCGAAGTTCTGAGCGCAGTTCAGCCACAGCTGGAAGGTGCCGGTGCAGGTGAAGCCGATGACGATCATTGCCACGGACTCCAGGGAGAAATGGGTCTTCTTCAGGCTCTCCAGCAGACCTTCCTTCTTCTCACCGGTGGAGCTGTCCGTGTCGGGCAGGGGAACCAGGAAGATCAGGACGATCAATACGACAAAGGCAATGCCGCAGACCCAGAACAGGGGGTTGTAGGAGGTGGCGCCGCTTGCAGTGGTGGTCACGGCAACGCCTAGGAAGAAGGGCAGCAGCATCTGGGAGATGGCGATGAAGAACTTAATGCCCATGGTGGCAACGCCGGGAGCCTGACGGACGATCTCGGCCACAGCGGGATAGATGCCGGTGTCCAGGAAGGAGTTGGCAATGCCGCCCAGAATCGCGCAGACATAGGCGATCCAGTAGCCGCCGTTGGAACCGGCGTTAAAGGCCAGGGCCAGACCGATCAGGTAGATGGCATAGGAGGCGCTGCCGATGATGGTGGAAACCTTACGGCCGAACTTGTCGGACAGGGGGCCGGCAAAGGGCAGGGCGATCAGACGGCCCAGACCCAGAGCGGCGGAGATGGCGGTGATGGACATTGCTTCCACGCCCCAGCTTGCTGCCAGAGCTTCCTTAATCACTGCCTGACCCAGAACCGAACATCCAATGCCGTGGAGGAAGTAGTTCAGGTACATGATCAGAGCAGCAGGATAATATTTAGCCATGCTTTGGTTCATTTTCGTTCATACCTCTTCTTTTCTTGTTTCGTATTGAGATGTATGGGAGCGGAATCCGCTCCATGAGAGGGCATCATTAGATGCCCAGCTTCCCCTTCATATAGTCGATCAACTCGGGGGTGATCTCCTTCAGGGTGTACTTCTCGATGGCGATCAGCGCCTGGAAGAGCATCATGCCCAGGCCGTTATAGACTCTGGTGCAGCCAGCTTCCTTGGCCTGCTTCATCATGACCGTCTCCCGGGGGGCATAGACGGTGTCGGTGACGATCAGATCCGGGCGGAAGTAGGAGGGATCGGGAATGTTGCTCATGTCCTCCAGAGGATGCATGCCGACGCCGGTGGCGTCACAGAAGAAATCGGCCTCCGCCATCAGCTTCTTCAGCAGATCCTTGTCTGCCAGATCGTACATATAGGCTTTGCAGGAAGTCTGTGCGTTGATCTTGGCAACCATCTCGTCGCCCCGGGAGTAGAACTTGTCCTTGATGTTGAAAATATGCATCTCGGCAATGCCTTCGATGGCGCCCACAGCGGCGATGGCGGTAGCGGCGCCGCCGGTGCCGATCAGGACCATCTTCATGCCCTTGAAATCAATGCCCTCTTCCCGGACGGCCTGCCAGAAACCGGCGCCATCGGTGTTGTAGCCCTTCAGATAGCCGGTGACATTTCCATCTGCGTCGCGGGTGTTGACCACGGTGTTGATGGCGCCGCACAGCTGGGCGGCAGGATCGACCTCGTCCAGATACTGATGGACAACGGTCTTGTTGGGCATGGAGATGTTGGAACCCAGCATCTTCAGGGAACGGATGGCCTGAACGCTGTCCTTCAGCGTGTCATTGTCGACCTCAAAGGCCAACTGGATGACGTCGCAGCCCAATTTGTCATACGCCCAGTTATGGGTGGTAGGGGACTGGGTGTGCCGGATGGGATAGGCCATCAGGCCAACCAGCTCGGTATGGCCAGAAACATTTGGCATAACAATTGACTCCTTTTCTTTTTACAGGTCAGGAGGCCAGTCCGGGCCTGTAAACAACGATTTCGGTCTTGCTGACGCTGATCAAACAAGGCCTCAGCCGGCGCGATCAAAGGGCATTGCCACCCCACTCATTTATGGCAAAGTCCGCAAAACACACCAACCTACTTTGTTAAATTGTAGACGATTAGAAGGTGGAAAACCAATATATTTTTTATGAAGAGTGGATAGATTTTTCTGATTAAATTTTCCTGATGGGTTAAAAATAACAGAAGGCTGCCCGTGGGACAACCTTCTGCCGTTTGGCCCTGTATTTGGTGCCCTCCCGTCCTCTGCGCATGGAGGAACTGGGGCAGGCACACAACCTCTTATTCCAGGCCAATAAATTGTTTCATATGTTCGTGGGGCATTTCAACGCCGGTCCACAGCTGGAAGGCGGCGGCGCCCTGGTAGTAGAGCATGCCCAGGCCGTTGATCGCCGTGCAGCCCACTTCCTCCGCCATCTCCAGCAAGGCGGTCTTGGCAGGGGAATAGATGGTGTCGGTGACCACCAGATCCGGGCGCAGGAAGGACTTGTCCGGGATGTAAGTCATGCCTTTCAGCTGCCCCATGCCCACATTGGTGGAATTGGCCAGCAGGATGGAATCGGCAATTTCGTCCTTTAAAACCTGCATGGCGGCGGAGTCGGCGGTGTTCAGCTCAAAGAGGTTGACTTTGCAGGCGGTGTTCTCCTCAATCTCCTTGACCGTGCGCTCACAGCGATCCCAAAAGGCGTCTCTCTGGTTGAAGAGGGAGATCTCTTTCACGCCGTCCAGAGCGGCCTGAACGGCAATGGCCTTGCCGGCGCCGCCGCAGCCAATCAGCGTGATTTTCTTGCCGGTGAGGTCAATTCCGTGGTCACGGACCGAGTTCATCCAGCCCACACCGTCCGTGCTGTAGCCCTTGAGATAGCCGTCCTTGTTGACGATGGTGTTGACCGCGCCGCACAGCTGGGCAGCGGGATCAATTTCATCCAGGTACTGCATGACGGCCGTCTTGCAGGGCATGGAGACATTGGCGCCCCCAAAGTTGAAGGCCCGCACGGCCTCCACAGCCGCCTGGATGCGGTCCAGATTGACGTCAAAGGCAACATATACGTTGTCCATACCCAACTGCTCAAAGGCCTCGTTGTGCAAGGCGGGAGAGGAGGAATGCGCGGCAGGGGAGCCAAAAAAGGCGAATACCTTGGTGTGGCCGGTGATTTTTCGTTCCATGGGTCCCAAACTCCTTTGTGGTTCATTTTTGTATAGCGGCAGCCAGGGCGGGCGGCCCTGCTGGATACGGTTTCCTCATTATAAAGGGTTGCAGAGCCGCTGTCAATGCTTTTCCGCTTTAAAGTGAGAAAAGTTTTTGGTGAACTGTTATATAAAATTGATGAGTAAATAGAAATGCTGTATTGTTCAAAAGGATAAAAAATTTGCAAACTGAAAAAAAGACGAGTATAATTTGAGTGAAACATGAAGGTTCCCCACTCCCCTCATGAATGTAATTGATAAAGAGAAACAAAAGTGACTGTTTGTTTTAAGGAGTTTGCAGAATGAAAAACGACTACCCCACAATCTTTAGCCCATTGACCATTAAGCGGACGACCTTCCGGAACCGGATTGCCATGACGCCCATGGGCACCAACTACGGCGAAACCAGCGGTGAGATGAGCTCCCGCCATATGCACTATTACACGGAGCGTGCCAAGGGCGGCGTTGGTCTGATCATCCTGGAGAACGCAAACGTGGACTATCCGGTGGGCTCCAACGGCACCAGCCAGATCCGCATCGACCATGACAGCTTCATGCCCCGTTACTATCAGCTGGTGGAAACCCTCCATAAGTGGGGCGCTTCCGTCGCCATTCAGATCAACCATGCCGGCGCCTCGGCGTCCTCTGCCCGCACGGGTGTGCAGCCGGTTTCCTCCTCCAACATCCCCACCAAGGTCGGCGGCGAGGAACCCCGCCCCATGACGAAAGAGGAGATTTTGAAGACCGTCAAGAAGTATGGAGACGCTGCAAAGCGGGTTCAGGATATCGGCTTTGACGCGGTGGAGATCCACATGGGCCACTCCTACCTGCTGAGCCAGTTTATCTCTCCGTACTATAACAAGCGCACCGACGAGTTCGGCGGCTCTGTGGAGAACCGCCTGCGCTTCCCCCGCATGGTGCTGGAGGAAATCCGGAATCGCGTAGGCCCCTGGTTCCCCATTATCGTCCGTGTCTCGGCGGAGGAGCGGGTTCCCGGCGGCAACACCCTGGATGACACCCTGGAGTATTTGCAGTATGTGGATGAATTCGTGGATATGTATGACGTCTCCTGCGGATTGAACCCCTCCCTGCAATATCAGATTGACTCCAACTTCCTGCCCGACGGTTGGCGTGCGTATATGTCCCGGGCGGTCAAGGACCGTTACCACAAGCCCGTGATGAACATGGGCAACTACCGGGATCCCCACGTGGTGGAGGAGACGCTGGCGCGCGGCGACGCGGACATGATCGGAATGGGCCGCGGCCTGATTGCCGATCCCCAGTGGGTCTACAAGGTGGCAAACGGCGAGGAGGATATGCTCCGTAAGTGCATCTCCTGCAACGTGGGCTGCGCGGGCAACCGCATTGGCGTGAACCGTCCCATCCGCTGCACCGTCAATCCCGCCGTTCCCGAGGGGGATGCCTATAAGAAGAAAAAGATCAAGAAGCCGTGCAACGTCGTGGTCATTGGCGGCGGCACCGCCGGTCTGGAAGCGGCCTGCACTGCCGCTGAAGTGGGCTGCACCACCTTCCTGATTGAAAAGCAGGACCATCTGGGCGGCCTGTCCACCTTCATCTCCGATTTGCCGGATAAGCGCCGGATGAAAGACTTCCCCAAGTATCTGGTGAACCGGGCCAGCAAGCTGCACAACCTGTTTGTCTTCCTGAACACGGAGGCCACCATTGAGCAGATCAAGGCCCTGAATCCCGACATCATCGTCAACGCCACCGGCTCGGTGCCCCTGCTGCCCCCCATCAAGGGCCTGCATGAGAACGTTGAGGCCGGCAATGTTGGCTCCATCTTCGACATGATTCACGGCTACAACGCCGGAAAGTATCCTGCGGAGTTCTGTAAGGATAAGAAAGTCGTGGTCATCGGCGGCGGCGCCGTGGGTCTGGACGTTGTGGAGTATTTCGCACCCCGGGGCGCAAAGTGCTCCATCGTGGACATGTTGCCCGAAATCGGCATGGCGTCCGACCCCATCACCAAGTGCTCCATGCGTGAACTGCACAGCCGCTATGAGGTCAAGGAGTACACGCGCACCGCGCTGCAGGAAGTCAAGCCCAACGCCTTCACCGTGAAGCTGCCCGACGGCACCCTGACGGATTTGGAATTTGATCTGGGCTTTATGTGCCTGGGCATGCGCTCCAACAACCCCCTGCTGCCCGCCCTGGAAGCGGAATTTGGCAACGATCCGGATAAGTATATCTACACCATTGGTGACTCCATCCGGGCACGCCGCATTATGGAGGGCACCGCAGAAGGCCGTGCCATCTTGAACGTCCTGGAGTTCCGGGGCTTCCTGGATGAATAAAACTTCACTGGCGGGGTCTGCCAGTGAAGTCCCAAGACCCGTAAGGGGAATCGTATCTTAAAAACTGCAACCGGACCGGTTTTTGTGACCGGTCCGGTGCTCTATTTCAAAAAGAAGTTTGCCCGGCAACCGGGCAGAGGGAGCCGGAAGGGGGAAGAGGTGGTGACATGGCTCCTGTCATACAGAAAAATCGCTTCCCCGGCGGGAAGCGGCATGCAGTCACGTTGAGCTATGACGACGGACGCGCGGCAGACCGGCCCCTTGTGGCACTGCTCAACCGGTATGGCCTGCGGGGAACCTTCTGTTTGAACAGCGCCTCTCTGGGACGAGGGGGATTTATCGCGCCGGAGGAGCTGCCGGAACTGTACCGGGGGCATGAAGTGGCCGCCCACAGCGCGCATCACCTGGATCTGACGCAGCTGTTGCCGGAGCAGCTCTTCCAGGAGATCTGGACAGACCGCCTGGCGCTGGAAAGGGATTGGGGCGCCATTGTGGACGGCTTCAGCTATCCCTATGGAAGGCATAACGCCACCGTTCGGAACGCCCTTGAGCAGTGTGGCGTTCGATATGCGCGGACGGTGCAGGCCAGCGGGGGTTTTGCCCTCCCGGAGGATCTGCTGCAATGGCATCCCACCTGCCGGCATCGGGAGGGTCTGGAGGATTGCACAGAGCGGTTTCTGCTTCAGGCGGAAAAGCCCCAGACCAGTTTGCTGTTCTTTCTGTGGGGACACAGCTATGAATTTGATCGGGACGGCAACTGGCATCATATGGAGGCATTCTGCCAGAGAATTTCCGGACGGGAGGACACCTGGTACGCCACCAATGGGGAGATTGCCGCCTATCTGACGGCCCGGCGGCTGCTGCGCATTTCGGCGGCGGGGGACAGGGTGGAAAACCTGTCCGCTGTGGATCAATGGCTCACGGTGGAGGGGGAGACCATCTGCGTAAAAAGGGGAGGATTGTGGACGCGGTGAGCCGGTATGCACCAGAGGATTCACCGCAAAGGTATTGCCATGACCGTACCGGGATGAGGCCGGCAGTTCTGACGCTTGTTTCCAACAGATGCGGCAATGGGGCTTCGTGTGGGCTCGCGATATGGAACACGGCAAATACCCGGATTTTTATCTGTTCACATTCTGTTCAAAAAAGGGAGAATGATGTACCTGGTTTGTAAGGGGCTGTCCGTTGGAATTGATGGGCGGCGGGGCTGAGCCGGGATATGCTTCCGGCGGCACGTTCCTATAGGGGGAGAGACGAACGGTATTCGGCGGGGACATCGCCGGAAAACCCGCGCCTGGAAAAATCATCGTCATAGTGAGCAAAAATGTAGAGAGTTTCAGCCAAATTTTCTTTCAATTTCTCGCAAATCAGCGTTGAAAAAAGTGTACACACCCGTTATAATTGATACGTAAAGTGGAGTTCTGGGGATATCATGCCGCCTTCCCCCCACATATAACCACATATAAAAGGTTAAAAAGCGGCCTGTTTGGAATAATAGGGGCATAGGGTCCCCGATAGAAACGTGATTTAGGAGTGTGAATTTCATGAGCATTGCACATGACATCGGTATCGATCTCGGTACTGCTTCCATTTTGG
>CAYWAP010000033.1:12887-18504 GCA_964456525.1 uncultured Oscillospiraceae bacterium | reverse complement strand
CTGCCGCAGGAATAAGCTGGTTTTCCGCGCTGCATGTTTCATTCCTCCTCTTTTATGCCCTGCCGCGGCCAGAGGGGTGTCCTCTGGCTGCGAACATACGGTTTCTCCTCGAAAATTCTCCTGCCTTTTCGGCGCTCTCTCCACAACTTTCCCTGAAATTTTAGAAAAATGTGCTTGACAATTCCGCGCCGCTCTGGTATGATAAACAAGCTGAATCGCGGCGCGAAACGTCAGGAATGCTGGTGTAGCTCAGTTGGTAGAGCAGCTGATTTGTAATCAGCAGGTCGGGGGTTCGAGTCCGTCCTCCAGCTCCAATTGAATAAGGGAGATTGCCCGAGTGGCTAAAGGGGGCAGACTGTAAATCTGTTGGCGGAAGCCTACTGTGGTTCGAATCCACAATCTCCCACCAAAGGCTCCATCGTACTGGTACGATGGAGTTTTTGTTTTGCCGTCACACCGGTGTAAAATCGCCAATTGGTGTAATCTATGAGAGGCTCCCCCTGTTGCCGGATAAAAGCGAACGTGTGTTCTCTAGCTGTCTGGTATTTTAGCACCAAACGGTGAGAATGTCAAGGGGGAAATCATAAAATTCTTGCAACTGGTGATGAGGTCTGATACAATACAGTCAGACAAGCCTTGTTTGAACATTAGAAAAAGGGAAATCAACACCGTATGGCGGAAAAAGCACGCCATCCGGGCGTGTTGACAGGTTTCAAACAAGGGCGAAAGACAGGAAAGGTGGGGCTTGGAAATGGAGAAAGTCGAGACATTGGGACACCGTCTGTCCGCCTTGATGCAGGAGAGATCCCTGAACTATGAGCGTCTGGGCAAGCTGCTGGACATGAAGCCCCAGACCTTGAACCGCTATGTTCTGGGCCAGCGGGAGCCAAAGGCCCGGGTGGTCACCGAGATGGCCATGAAACTCCAGGTGGATCCCCTGTGGCTCCAGGGCTATGACGTGGCCAAAAACAAGCCCTCTGTAGACCCGCTCCAGCAGCCGGGCGAGCCTCTGGTTCCCGTCCTGGGGGTGATTAAGGCGGGCATCCCCACCATCGCGCAGCAGGAAATTCTGGGCTATGCCGCGGCGGATGTTCCCAATAGCGACGGATATTTTTACCTGATCGTCTCCGGTGACAGCATGAAAAATGCCGGTATTCGCACCGGCGACAAGGTGCTGATTCATCAGCAGCCCACGGCGGAGGATGGACAAATCGTTGCCTGTCTGGTCGATCAGGAAAACGCCACCCTGAAGCGGTTCCACCGCCAGGGGGAGTGGGTGATTCTTCAGCCGGAAAACACCGGGTACGCCCCCAGGATCGTCCCCATCAGGGACTTTGAGACGGGAGACGCCAGGATTATCGGGGTGGCGGTTCGCCTAACGCGGGATCTATAAGGGCCTGCACAGGACAGGCCGCACCCCATCGGGTGGCAGGCAAAGGAGCCGTGAGAGAAACACCTGCTCAGTTGCCGTGTAAATGGGATGTAGAAACGACTGGGGAGGGCGGTTTGCCCTCCCCGGAAGTCAATCTGAAAACAGGTCGGTGGACAGATAGCGGTCGCCGGAGTCGGGCAGCAGGACGACAATGTTTTTGCCGGTGTTTTCGGGACGTCTGGCCAGTTGAACGGCGGCCCACAGGGCGGCGCCGGAACTGATACCAGCCAAGATGCCTTCGGACTTGCCAAATATATTGGCGGTTGCGAAGGCGTCTTCGTTTTTCACGGGGATAATCTCGTCATAGATCCCGGTGTCCAGCACTTCCGGGACAAAGCCCGCACCAATGCCCTGAATCTTGTGACTGCCCGCAGTTCCCCTGGAGAGAACGGGAGAGGCGGCTGGCTCCACAGCCACCACGCGGATATGGGGATTTTGCCCCTTCAGATAGGAGCCGACGCCGGTGATGGTGCCGCCGGTGCCCACGCCGGCCACAAAGAGGTCAACCTTCCCCTCGGTATCCGCCCAGATCTCCGGGCCGGTGGACGCCCTGTGCGCGGCGGGGTTGATGGGGTTGACAAACTGACCGGCGATCCAGGACTGGGGAATTTCCTCCGCCAGTTTGGCCGCCGCCTCAATGGCGCCCTGCATGCCCTTGGCGCCAGGGGTCAAAACCAGCTCGGCGCCGTATGCCTTCATCAGGGTTCGGCGCTCAGCGCTCATGCTGTCCGGCATGACAATGATGCATTTGTAACCCTTTGCAGCGGCCGCCGCCGCCAGGCCGATTCCGGTGTTCCCGGAAGTGGGTTCAAGGATGGTGGAGCCGGGAACCAGCAGTCCCCTGGCCTCCGCGTCCGCAATCATGGCGTTGGCGACCCGGTCCTTCACGCTGCCGGCGGGATTAAAGTATTCCAGCTTGGTGTAGAGGTTGGCGGACAGCCCCATGCGCCGCTTAAAGTTTCCGGCCTCCAAAAGAGGGGTCTTGCCAATCAGTTCTGTCATGGAGTGATAAATGCCCATATTTCATGCCTCCTAAAATCGTCTTACAGCCCGGCGCTGTGGGGTTCCCATGTGGAACCGGAGAGCGGGGACAAACCCCGCCATAGTGGGCCGGTGCGCAGAATCCAAAATGTGGTTGATGAACCAGTGGGTTGCTTTCCCGTTGTTCCCGCCGCCCCGGTGGGGGCGGTTCCAGCGGGATTCTGCCGCGCAGGGATGTTGTGCCGGTTCCCGCATTTGCGCCAGGGTATTTCCCCAGTGTCCCTATTTTACCACACTTCCCCTGCAAACACTATATAACTTTGTCCCCCCAATTTCTGCAAATGGAGAGGAAGAGGACTGGCCCGCAGGGGCAAAAGACCGCCCCGCCGCATCCGCGTCAGGAAGTGGGGACTCCTATGGGGGTTCGCCGCGCTTGCCCTCTTTCAATTTCATACCAATGGAATACCCCTCCGGTTTTGTTCCTCAAGGCAAACCGGAGGGGTGATTTTCTGGTATGGAGGGCCAACGCCTGTGATTCCCCTGAGTGGAGTTCAAAGGGGCCCCGGGTTCAGCGGTCTTTCAGCGGAACAAAGGCCTGAACGGGGACAATTGCCTTGTAAGCCGGGCGAATGATCTTGCCCGGATTGCAGTAAATCTCCTCAATTCGGTGTGCGCACCAGCCCAGCATCCGGGCGGTGGCAAAGAGCGGGGTGTACATCTCCTCCGGGATGCCCAGCATCTGATAGACAAACCCCGAGTACAGGTCCACGTTTCCGCAGAGGAATTTTTTGCTGCCCCGGACGGCGGCAAAGACCTCGGGGGTCAGCCGCTCCACGGACTCAATCAGATCCAGTTCATCGCCCATGCCCTTGGTTTCCGCCAGACTGCGGGCGAACTTTTTCAGCACCTCTGCGCGGGGATCGGAGAGGGTGTAAATGGCGTGGCCCATGCCGTAGACCAGACCGGAGCGGTCATACAGTTCCTTATTCAGAACGCGGGCGATGACATACTTGATCTCATCATCGTCCTTCCAGTCCCGGACCTCCGAGCCGATGACATCCACCAGCTGTTTGGAGCGGATATTTGCCCCGCCGTGGCGGGGGCCTTTCAAGGAACCCACGGCTGCGGCGATGGAGGAGTAAATATCGGTGTAAGAGGAGGAGATCACGCGGCAGGTAAAGGTGGAGTTGTTGCCGCCGCCGTGCTCGGCGTGAAGAACCAGACACAGATCCAGCAGCTTTGCCTCCTGGTCGGTGTACTGCTGGTCCGGGCGGATGGAGGCCAAAATGTTCTCGGCTGTGCCGTGGCCGGGCATGGCGCGGTGTAAGTACAGCGATTCCTTGTCAAAGTAGCACCGCTTGGCGGCATAGGCGTGGGAGACGATCATGGGGGTGCGGGCGATGAGCTGCATGGCCAGACGCAGCTCATTTTCCAGCGTTCTACTCTCCGGGTCGTCGTCATAGGAATAGAGGGTCAGGATGCTCCGCGCCAGCTTGTTCATAATGTCCCGGCTGGGATTTTTGATAATCATGTCCTCTGAGAACATGTGGGGAAGCGGGCGAAAGTCGTCCATGACAGACTGAAAGCCGTCCAACTGTTCCTGATTGGGCAGCTTACCCATGAGAAGGAGGTATGCGGTTTCTTCAAAGCCAAAGCGGTTTTCACTTGCGAAACCGCGAATCAGATCTTCCACATTAATGCCGCGGTAGATCAGTTTGCCCTGCATCGGCTTCTTTTCCCCATCTTCTACATAATAACCGTGAACGGTGCCGATTTGCGTCACACCGGCCATCACGCCGGTGCCGTCCTGGTTGCGAAGACCACGTTTGATGTCAGCCTTTTCGTAAATACGGCTGTCAATATAGTTGGTTCTGCTGTAGTCGTTCGTCAAACCGTGAATGTATGCTGCAGATGAGGAAAAAGCTGGTTGTGTCATTTTGGGTCATCGCCTTTCTTACAAAAAGACTGTTGGTAAGCCGTTCCTCACTAACAGACTTGACCAACAGCGCTTTCATGATTTACCACATTATACACTAAATGTTAAAAACCGTCAACCATGTTTCAAGTTTTGTTTCCATATCCGCCGAAATACGCCGGAAATCGAAGGATTTTATCCGAAATTGAGGGATTGATGTGTTTAAATATGAAACGGAAATTGAAAAAACTTGCAAGAGGGCGTTTTGTCTGGCCGGCCTATGTCCGGGCGGCGCTGGTCTGCACAGCGCTGGCCTTTCTGCTCCCCATGTTGTGCATCCGCCCGGGGGCCACAAGCGGCCAGGCGGCCGAATCGGACGGCGATGTGGAGAGCGGCGGCAACGCCGCCCTTTCAGAGACGGCGCAGCTCCCCTCTGGCGGCGATACGCTGACGGTTTTGATTGACGGGGAAAACCAGGAGATGACCTTGCAGGCGTATTTGTGGGGCGTGGTCGCCGCGGAGATGCCGGCGGCCTTTGAACAGGAGGCGCTGAACGCCCAGGCCATTGCGGCCCGCACGTATACGCTGTACCGCATGGCGAACCCAGGCGACCAGCACCCGGATGCCGATATTTGCGGAGACGCCGCCTGCTGCCAGGCGTGGATTTCCTATGACGAGCGGATGGCGAACTGGAGCGCCAAGAGCGCGCAAACCTATGCCGCGAAGATCACCGAGGCGGTGGAGAGCACGGAAAATCAAATCATCACCTACGATGGAGAGCCCATTCTGGCGGCTTTTCACGCCTCCAGCGCCGGGTTCACCAAATCCGCGCTGGACGTCTGGGGAGAGGATTTTCCCTACTTGCAGGAGGTGGAGAGTCCGGAGGAGGTGGACTCCATTCCCAACTATTACAGCACGGTGGAGGTGTCCGCCCAGGAGTGCCGCGCCGTGCTGGAGGAGGCCATCCCCCAGGCAGATCTGACTTCAGAGGACTGCGCGGACTGGTTTGGGGAGGTGAGCTATGACGACGAAGGGCTGCCCAACGCCATTGAGATCGGCGGTATCTGGGTGGACACCTCCACCGTGCGCAGCCTCTTTGACCTGCGGAGCGCCACGTTTACGGTGGAGGCGGAGGGGGATACCGTCACCTTCTACGTCACCGGCTACGGACATGGGGTTGGCATGAGTCAATACGGCGCAAATGCGTTGGCCAAGCAGGGCAAGACGGCGGAGGAAATTTTAAAGTGGTACTATACCGGTGTGGAAATTACGACAATGGATTCCTAGGC
>CAYWAP010000033.1:0-12787 GCA_964456525.1 uncultured Oscillospiraceae bacterium | reverse complement strand
CTGTCCATTTTCCAGTGAAGGAGTGAATGATTTATGTCCTACGAGTCCGAATCCCATGTTCCCCATCGCATTCATCTGGATGAGCGAAGTTCCCTTTCCATCTCCGGGGTGATGGAGGTGGAGAGCTTCGACGAGGAGTCCATCGTCCTCTCAACCAGCCAGGGAGGGCTGATTGTCCGGGGAAGCGGTCTGCACATTGAACAGCTCAGCCTGGATGGAGGTGATTTGAAGGTGGATGGAACCATCGACTCCCTTGCCTATGAGGACCGGCCCGAGCGCGGGGGCTTTTTCGCCCGGCTGCTGCGATAAATGAGCGTTGATGTCTTAGGACAGGCGGCAACCCTCTCCGGGGCGGTGGTGCTGGGGCTGGCGCTGGGGGTTCTCTATGACCTGTTTCGCATTCTGCGGGTGAGAATCCCCCGGCGTTGGCTGGGCGGCGTGCTGGACATTCTCTTCTGGGCGGCGGCCACCGCCACGCTGTTTGTCTGGTCCGTGGTCTCCGGGGACGGCGTGGTTCGGATGTACATCGCCGCCGGGCTGCTGGCAGGGTGTTGGGTTTATTTCCGTGTGCTCAGCGAGATATTGCTTCCCGTGGGGTATCGCCTGGCCGATCTTTTCACCGCCATTTTGAAAGTTGCCCTCTTTCCAGCCGGGAAAATCGCCCTCGTGCTGAAGAAATTTAAGAAAAATTTCAAAAATCACTTTCATTATTTGCGCAGCTGGTATAAAATAAGAGTGCTATTCTCTGTGGGGAGGGCCTGCCATTCTCCACAGCCGGCAGATCTATCTTTTTCAGGAGGGCGGCAAAATGAAAACCATAAGAGCCAGCTTTGTCACCAAAATTGTGATTTTGATTCTGATCGTCTATCTGTCGATCACGCTCCTGAATCTTCGCAGCAGCATCCAAAGCGCCAACGACAGTCTCGCCGATCTTCAGGCGCAGACCACCGAGCTGGCCACCGAAAACGCCGCGCTGGAAGAAGAGATTGAAAATGGCGATGACCCGGAGACCATTCTGGAAATTGCCAAGGAGAAGCTGGGGCTGGTGGAATCGGGAGAGGTCGTCTTTTACGACACCACGAACTGACAGCAGGCAGGCCGTGCGCCCAGAGAGATTGCAAGAGAGAGAATATTGCAGGAGGAAAGTAACGAGGGTATGGAGTTAGAAATCGGCGCCATTCTTGATGGCAAAGTAACAGGCATTACAACATTCGGCGCATTTGTGGCGCTGCCAGGCGGGCGGTCCGGACTGGTTCACATTTCGGAGGTCGCCCATTCCTACGTCAACGACGTCAATGAAGTTTTGAGCGTTGGGCAGGAAGTGAAGGTCAAGCTCATCCGCGTGGATGAAAACAACCGCATCAATCTGTCCATTAAGCAGACCCAGCCCTCGCCTCCCCGTCAGGAGCGTCAGCAGCGCCAGAACGACCGCGGGGCCAGATCCCGGGATCGGGGCGAGCGGGCAGACCGCCCACAGAGCCGCGGCGGGCACAGCAACCGCGCTGCAGCGCCTAAGGAGCCGCAGAGCTTTGAAGATATGATGAAGCGCTACATGTCCGAATCGGAGAGCCGCCAGTCAGAGCTCAACCGGGGGAACCGGGGCAGCCGAGGCCGCCGCCGGGGCGGAAACCGCGGCAACTACAACCATTACGACGATTGATTTGGGCTGGATTCCCCCTCTGCCCCGGCGGAGGGGGAACTTTTTGGCGGCGCGAAAAAATAGCCCGAAAACGGGAAAATGTACTTGACAAGCCCGCCGCCGGCTGATATAATAATTCAGCAAAAACAAAGCAGGAACGGTTCCCGTCCTCACCTTCCGGGCAAAGGTCCGGTGGTTTATAAAGATGAATTTCCCACTTCTCTCTGGAGGGGGATATTGCGTCGCGGGTGCCGGATTCTGGTATCCGTTTTCTTTTTTTGGAGGTGTTTCCGTATTAGCAGCATGGCTCATCAAATCAACGAAGAAATTCGTGATAAGGAAGTTCGCCTGATTTCCTCTACCGGTCAGCAGCTCGGTATTATGTCTTCCCGTGCCGCTTATGAGCAGGCTCAGCGCGAAGGCCTTGACCTGGTCAAGATCTCCCCGAAGGCAAATCCGCCGGTGTGTAAGATCATGGACTATGGCAAATTCCGTTTTGAGCAGTCGAAGCGGGAAAAAGAGGCTAAGAAACATCAGCGCGTCGTGGAAATCAAGGAGATTCGTATGTCTCCCAGCATTGACGTCGGGGACTTCAATACAAAGCTGCGCAATGCAAACAGGTTCCTGGGCGAGGGCAACCGCGTTAAGGTGACTGTGCGTTTCCGCGGCCGTGAGATGGCCCACACCCACATCGGTGAAAAGCTGCTGATCCGCTTTGCAGAGGGCTGCGCGGACCTTGCCGCGATGGATAAAAAACCTGTCCTGGATGGCCGCCACATGTCCATCACATTGTCCCCCCGTTCCAGCAAAGAGCTGGCCAAGCGGGAGAAAGCTGCTCGCGAGGCCGCGAAAGCTGCCAAGGGGGCAGGCAAAGAACCCACAAAATAACCAAGGGCGGATGTCCGCCTGCTGAAAGGAGTTTTCCATCATGCCGAAGATGAAAACGCACAGCGGTGCGAAGAAGAGATTCAAGATCACCAAGAACGGAAAGGTCAAGCGTGCGCATGCCAACGCAAGCCACATTCTGACCAAGAAGACCACCAAACGGAAAAGAGGCCTCCGCCAGGGCGCTTATGCGGATGTGACCAACGCGGCTACCATCCGCAAGATGATTCCCTACAAATAATAGGAATAGGAGGTTTTTAACATGGCTAGAGTCAAACGCGCGATGATGAAGCGCAAAAGAAGAAATAAGATCCTGAAGCTGGCAAAAGGCTATTGGGGTGCAAAGAGCAAACATTATAAGATGGCCAACCAGGCCGTGATGAAGTCCCTGACCTACGCATACAAGGGCCGCCGCCTGAAAAAGCGTGACTTCCGCCGCCTGTGGATTACCCGTATTAACGCTGCCTGCAAGCAGAACGGAATGAACTACTCCACCTTCATGCACGGCCTGAAGCTGGCTGAGGTGGCAATCGACCGTAAGATGCTGGCAGAGCTGGCAGTCAACGACAAGGCCGCTTTTACACAGCTGGTCGAGCTGGCAAAGGCGAAGCTGTAATGCTTTGAATCTTCTTCACCCGGTTCTGCATGGAACCGGGTGACTGTTTGTGGGAAGGGATTGGCTGGGAGCCGGGGGCTTTGAATCTGCGGAACAGGGCCGGGGCGCGGCGTGAATCCTTTCATGCAAACTGCCGGAACTGTGCTTTTTCAAAAGAAAAAGCAGAGAATTTTATTTTTTTGACTTACATCGCCGCACAATTTGTGCTATACTATAGTGGAAAGTGAATATGCCGAAAACGCAGTGAGACGTACAAAAGGAGTGGAGGTCGCAACGAGTTTGCCGATGTCCGCTATTTTTTTCGGCCTGAAACAAGAAAAGTGATTATTGGAGGTACGCAATTATGCCGCAAAATAAGCGAGAAAGCCTGATTTACACCATCCTGATGTGCTTCGTGATGGTGCTCTGGATGAGTTTTTACAATGTCGCCCGGCAGCAGGGCGGCGTGTCCCTGGCCACGTTCCAGGAGGGATGGCTGGGATTCCCTCTGGCCTACATCTGCGGAATGTGTCTGGACTGGTTTGTGGTGGGTAAGGCCGCCAAAGCCTTTGCCTTCCGCTTCCTGATTAAGCCGGAGAGCAGCAACCTGCGCAAGATCATCTCCATCTCCTGTGGCATGGTGGTAGGCATGGTGTTCTTTATGAGCCTTTACGGCGCGCTGGAGGGCTGCTTCCACTCCGGCCAGTGGGGCAGCTGGTTTGTTAACTGGATGAAGAATATTCCCTGGAATTTCATCATGGCGCTTCCCTTCCAGCTGCTGATTGCCGGTCCGTTGGTCCGCAAGGTGTTCCGGACGGCCTTCCCCGAGGGGAAAGTGCTGGCCTGACAAATGGCCGCGCCCAAATCGGTGAGAGAAAACTGCGAAATGCAGATGGTATGAAAAAAGAGACGGTGCAGACCCTCAAACCGGGTTTGCACCGCCTTTTGCATTTTGTTCGGTATTGGCTGCCATTTACAGGAGGCTTGCCAATGTGACGCTGTTCAGATACTCATCCACAATGCGGTTCAATTCGGTCCACATGGGCAGCGTTTTGCAGGCTGCCGCCTCCTGACAGGAGTTGTGCTCCCCTTCCAGACAGGAAACCGGCGCCATGGAGCTTTCGGTCAGCGCCAAAATACAGCCCACGGTGTACTCATTCACAGGGCGGTTTAACCGGTAGCCGCCGCCCTTGCCGTGGAGGGCATCCACCAGCCCGGCCTTGGACAGCGTGGTCATGATGCTTTCCAAATACTTCTGGGAGAGGCTCAGCTGTGTTGAAATCTCTTTCAAAGGGGTGTACTGGCTGGTGTCCCGGGAGGCCAGCTCCATCATGACGCGGAGGGCATAGCGCCCTTTGGCAGAAACCATCATCATAGTGTGTTACTCCTGTTCTGGGAGGGATTTTGCCCCTGAATGGTGCCGCCCCCGATCACGGTGTCGCCGTCGTAGAGGACGACGGCCTGTCCGGCGGTAATCGCACGCTGGGGCTCGTCAAACACCAGGTGAAAGGATGCTTCCCCGGTGGGGGTGATGGTGGCCCACTGTTCTTTCTGCTGATAGCGCACCCGGGCCTTGGCGCGAAAGGTCTCGGGAGGGGTGTCCCAGGCAATCCAGTTCACGTTCCGGGCGTCCAGATCACGAGTAAACAGATCCGAATTTCGGCCCAGAACAACGGTGTTGTCCGCCATGTTTTTGGCACATACGTACATAGGCTCCGGCAGGGACAGGCCAAGGCCCTTGCGCTGCCCGATGGTGTAGCGAATGATTCCCTTATGTTGGCCCAGTACGGTGCCGTCCAGAGAGACGAAATCCCCCGGCGGATAGACCTTTCCGGTGTATGCCTCGATCATGCGGACGTAATCCCCGTCCGGGACAAAACAGATGTCCTGGCTGTCATGCTTGTGGGCGTTCACAAGACCGTGCTCCTCTGCGATCTGGCGGATTTCCGCCTTGGTGTACTCCCCCAAGGGGAAGCGAGTGTGCGCCAGTTCCTCCTGTGTCAGAGAATAGAGGACGTAGCTCTGATCTTTGGAGGGGTTCACCGCTTTTTTCAACAGCCAGCGGCCGTTTTCCTGTGTGATTCTGGCGTAGTGGCCGGTGACAACGCAATCGCAGCCCAACTCCATGGCCCGGCGATAGAACTGCCCAAACTTCAAATTGCGGTTGCAGTCCACACAGGGGTTGGGGGTTTCGCCGCTCTCGTAAGCGGAGACAAATCGATTGATTACCTGACGCCGGAAAT
Source organism: uncultured Oscillospiraceae bacterium (assembly GCA_964456525.1). Classification (GTDB taxonomy): domain Bacteria; phylum Bacillota; class Clostridia; order Oscillospirales; family Oscillospiraceae; genus Onthomonas. The sequence continues at coordinate 7,425 of CAYWAP010000033.1, read as the reverse complement.
CGTCTGTGAAGTCAAAGACGAAATGGGGAATGCCCAGCCGGCGGGCCACGCTGCGGGCGTCCTCCACGTCCTTCAGGGAGCCGCCGGAGGTCTGCCCGACCTCCTGGGGGTGGAACAGGTCCATCGTGGCGCCCTGGCACTCATAGCCGGCTGCCTGCATGAAAAGGACGGCGACGCTGGAATCCACGCCGCCGCTCATGGCGATCAAAGCGCGCGGCTTACTCATCGTGCTCAAAGTCGGGGAACATGTCCGGGTCATAGGAGATGTTATTGCGGTCAAAATAGTCCTTCAGGGCTGACTTGATGGCCTCCTCCGCCAGGACGGAGCAGTGCAGCTTGTGAGCGGGCAGACCGTCCAGAGCCTCGGCAACGGCCTTGTTGGTCAGGGTCATGACCTCGCTCAGGGGCTTGCCCTTAATCATCTCGGTGGCCATGGAGCTGGAGGCGATGGCGGAGCCGCAGCCGAAGGTCTCGAACTTGACGTCCGTGACGATGTCGTTGTCAATTTTCAGATAGATTTTCATGATGTCTCCGCACTTGGCGTTGCCGACCTCGCCGACGCCGTCTGCATCCTCCAGAACGCCGACGTTGCGGGGATTGCGGAAATGGTCCATAACGGTTTCACTATATAAAGCCATGGTAATAATCTCCTTTGAATAGATGTAACATATGACGCATGGAGAGGACTCTGTGCAATCATACGCTGGTTCTCATTTGGGTAAAGACGCCGGATCAGGGCGCGCCCGCGAAGGGGACGCCGCTCACAGCATGAAGGTCTTTTTCCCGGAAACCAGATCCCGCCAGACGGGAGACATGTTGCGCAGATACTCCACGACCTGGGGCACGTTTTGGATGATATAATCGACCTCCTCCTCTGTGTTGTACTCACACAGGGACAGGCGCAGGGAGCCGTGGGCAACCTCATGGGGGCGGCCGATGGCCAGCAGGACGTGGCTGGGATCCAGGGAACCGGAGGTGCAGGCGCTGCCGGAGGAGGCGGCGATGCCCCGAGCGTCCAGCAGAAGCAGCATAGATTCGCCCTCGATGCCCTCAAAGCAGAAGCTGACGTTGCCGGGGAGGCGGTGCTCCAGGTCGCCATTGACGGCGCAATGGGGGATTTTGCTCAGTCCGGCAATGAGTTTGTCACGCAGTGCGGAGACCTTGGCCATATTCACATCCATGTTGGCACAGGCGTCCTCCAGGGCGACGGACATGCTGACAATCCCGGGAATGTTTTCCGTGCCGGCCCGCTTGCCGCGCTCCTGGGCGCCGCCCTCAATGAGGACGTACAGGGGAATCCCCCGGCGGCAGTACAGGGCGCCGACGCCCTTGGGGCCGTGGAATTTGTGGGCGGACAGGGAGAGCATGTCAATGTTCTCCGCCTTGACGTCAATGGGCAGATGCCCCACCGCCTGAACCGCGTCGGTGTGGAACAGAACGCCGTGCTTTTTGCACACAGCGCCGATTTCGGCGATGGGAAGGATGCTGCCGATTTCGTTGTTGGCGTACATAATGGTGACCAGGCAGGTGTCCTCACGGATGGCCGCCTCCACCTGCTCGGCGGAGACCATGCCGTTGGAGTGGACGTCCAGCAGTTCCACGTCATAGCCCTGTTTTTTCAGCTTGTTCAGGGCGTGCAGCACGGCGTGGTGCTCAAAAGCGGTGGAAATGATGTGCTTTTTTCCCTTGCGCGCCCCGATGGCGGCGGCGGTCATAATGGCCTGGTTGTCCGCCTCGCTGCCGCCGGAGGTAAAGGTGATCTCACGGGGCTCACAGCCCAGACACTTGGCGATCCGCTCCCGGGCGGCCGTCAGCGCCTCATTGGCCCGCTGGCCCACGGAGTGCAGGCTGGAGGGGTTGCCAAATTCCGCTTCCAAATAGGGGATCATGGCGTCAATCGCCTTGCGGCTCATCTGGGTTGTGGCCGCATTATCTGCATATACGTTCATCTGATTACTCCTGTCATACGTCCCGCCCTCAAAGCGCGGGACGTTGTTTCTTTTTGTCCGACGATTTGCCCACTGGTTTTGTAGGTTAAAGTGATTGTAGCACGACTTACCTACCCTGTCAATAGGTGGAAAGGGCAGTTTTCCCCCTTTTCCATCATTGAATCCCGGCCCGGGACATAAATTCGGCTGTGGAAATGCCGCTGGAGCGGTTAAAGCGGCCCAGAGAATACAGCTCCTCACAGTTGCCGGTCAGGGAGTTGATCTGTTCATTGCAGGTCAACGCGGCCTGAAACCCCAGTTCCTTCAGCACAGGCAGCGCCTCCGGGCTGATGCTGCCGTAGGGGTAGGCGAAAACAGTGGGCGTCACGCCGGATTTTTTCTCCAGGCACGCCTGCAGCTCCATCAGGTCGCTGCGCAGCGCGGCCTGATAACTCTCCACCGTTTCGCCGGAACATTTCCGCGTCCCCTTGCGCGGTTCCAACTCGTGCATGGCCCAGGTGTGGTTGCCGATCTCCACACAGCCGGACGCGGCCAGCGCGCGAATATCCTCCCAGGTCAAATAGGCGTAGGCCGGGTTGGGATCGTTCTCCGCAATGCTCTTTTCCGTAAAAGAGCCGACGACGGAGACGGTGGCCTTCATCCCGGTTTCTTCCAAAATGGGGAGAGCGGCGGTAAGGCTGTTGAGAAAACCGTCGTCAATGGTCACGACAATGGGCTTTTCCGGAAGGGGGACGCCCTCCAGATCGTACTTGACCAGGTCGGAGACAAAGACGGCGGTGTAACCGCAATGTTTCAAATAGAGCATGTCCTCCCGGAACACCGACTCCGGAAGACAGTACACACTGCCATTTTCATGCTGCAAAATGCTGTGATACATCAGGATGGGAACCTGAACAGAGGATGTCTCCTGGCTGTCGGCCAATGCGTGAGGGGGCAAGAGGAGCCCACAGAGCACAAACCAGAGGGCGGAAAGGCCGGTCATCAGGAGCAGACGCCGCTGCAAAGAGCCATTTATTTTCATACGAACCACCTCGCTGGGGGTAGTATGTGCGATTGGGAAAATCACATGCAAAGAGAATGGCTGCTTTGGAGCAAAAACGGAGTCAACAGCAGATCAAACCGGCAAAAACTGGAACAACCAGGTGAAAATCGGGGCCAATACCAGCGAGGGCAGGTAATTTGCCACCTTGAAATGGCCGACCTTGATCAGGTTCAGGCCCAGCGCCAGAATCAGGACGCTGCCGGCACAGGTAAGCTCTGCCACTGCGGAGGTGGTGAGGACGGGGGACAGCGCTCCGGCCAGAAGCACCAGGGCGCCCTGAAACGTCAACACAAAAACAGCGGAACACAAAACTCCGATCCCCATACTGGCCGCCAGCATGGAGGAAGAGATCAAGTCCAGCAGGGATTTGGTAAAAATCAGCTCGTTGTCACCGGAAAGGCCGGCGTTCAGGCTGCCCACGATGGTCATCGAGCCGCAGCAGAACAGCAGAGAAGCGGTGACAAAGCCCTGAGCCAAAGGCAGGCTCTCCCCTTCTTTTGGGGGAAAACGGCGCTCCACCCAATCCCCCAGGGTCTGGAGCTTGCCGTCCAAGTCCATGCCGGTGCCGATGATGGCGCCCAGGACGATGGAGACGATGAGAACCAGGGTGTTCTCCCCGTTCAGCATGCCGTCCACGCCGATATAGATGGTGCAAAAGCCAATGCCAACCATAACGGCGCTGCTCATCCGTTCTGGAATCCCTTTTTTCAGCACCAGACCCACGGTGCTGCCGATGAGAACCGTCAGTGTGTTCACAAGAACTCCGATCATACCCGTCATTTGCTCTCTCCCTTTCTTTCGTCTGGTTCAGCGAGGACGCCCAAAAGCCGGTTTCCGTCCACGCCGGTGATCTGCACCTCGCGCAGGACGTTGTGCAAATGGGAACCCCGGGCGCAGACCTGCACATAATTCGGCGCGTGGCCCCGCCACATGCCTGTTCCGCTGGACGTTCCCTCAGTGGTCTCCTCAAAAAGGACGGGCAGCCTTTGGCCCACCCAGCTTTCCAGATAGGCCCGCTCCATGTCCGCGGCAAGGGCGGAGGCCCGGTGACACCGCGCTTCCTTGACGGATTGGGGCAGATGGCCCTCCATGCGGTCTGCCGCCGTGCCCTCCCGGCGGGAGTAGGGAAAGATGTGCATGGCGGAGAAGTTGGCCTGGGACAGGAACGCCAGTGTTTCGGCAAACTCCGCCTCCGTCTCGCCCACAAAGCCGCAGATCAGGTCGGTGGTGATGGCCGGGCGGTCAAAAAACTGCCGCAGCAGACGGCAGGACTCCAGAAACCGGGCTGTGGTATAACGCCGGTTCATGCGCTTTAAGGTGGCATCGCAGCCGGACTGGAGGGAGAGATGGAAATGGGGACACAGGTTAGGGAGGTTGGAAGCCCGCCGGCAAAATTCCTCGGTGATGGTGCGCGGTTCCAGGGAGCCCAGGCGGATGCGCAGATCGGGAACGGCCCGGCAGATGGCCTCCAGCAGGTCGATCAGAGCCGGTTTCCCCTCCAGATCTTTGCCCCAGCTGGAGATCTCGATGCCGGTGACCACGATCTCCCGGTAGCCGGATCGCTCCAGCTCCTGGGCCTGGGCCACAGCGGCCTCCAGAGGCTCGGAGCGGACAGGCCCCCGGGTGAAGGGGATGATGCAGTAGGTGCAGAAGTTGGCGCACCCGTCCTCCACCTTCATGAGCGCCCGGGTGCGTCCCGCCAGTCCTCCGGCGGGCAGGATCTCAAAGGCGTCCCGCCTGCGAAGGGCGTCGTCCACAGAGACATCCACATCCCGGGAGAGGAACAGCTGCTCGATCCGGTCCAGAAAGGCCATGCGCGCTCCGGTTCCCCCCACCAGATCCACGCCCAGCGCCGCCACCTGTTCGGGGCTGGCCTGGGCATAGCAGCCGCAAACCGCCAGCACTGCGTCCGAATGATTCCGGCGGCAGCGCCGGATGATGTTGCGGCACTTCTTATCGCTGACGGCTGTGACGGAACAGGTGTTGATGATATAGGCGTCGGCCGCGTCCTCAAAGGGAACCAATGTGTGCCCCCGCTGGGTCAGAACCGTTTCCATGGCCTGGGTCTCATACTGATTCACTTTGCAACCCAGTGTATAAATAGCAAAACGCATAAAATAGCGCCCTTTCTTCCCACTTGTAATTGGTACGGAATACCGATATAATCATGTTGTAGAATTGATAGAATTTCAACGGCATTTCCCGTTATGGAAATGCAGGTGAGGCCCGTTAACTGGATGAAAGGGACGGAAAACGGCCCGGTTTATCCAATGGTGTGGCAACTGTTGCCAGGCAAAGCGCAAAGCGGCTCATGCAGTAGGTATTATATAAAATTTCCCGGCTCCTGTACAGAGTTTCCCGGCGGATTTTGCGAAACTTTGCCCGGGTTTGTCTGGAGACGGGGAAAATCAAGGGGGTATTCACATGAAAGAAGCGGTTTTTAAGGTCCATCTTCCCTCCGTCAATGATGTGAAAAATTTTGTCGATGTCACGACCCAAATTCCGGGTGAGGTGGATGTCCTTTCCGGCCGTTACATTGTGGATGGCAAGAGCATTATGGCGATGTTTTCCGTCGATTTGAACCGCCCGATTCAGGTGGTTCTTTACGGCGGGGAAGAGGCCGCGGAGCAATTCCTAAAGCTGGCCGGGAATCAGTTCACCGCAACCCGCCAGCAATAAGGCGGAGCCGTACATGGCCAGTCCAATCCGAGAGATATAAGGGAGAATATGATATGCGCGCAATCGTCACCGTAATTGGCAAGGATCGTGTGGGCATTATTGCCGACGTCTGTACGCTTCTGGCCAACCGTCAGGTCAATGTTCTGGACATCAGCCAGACCGTTATGCAGGACTATTTTATTATGATTATGATGGTCGACGTCGCCGAAATGGAGATATCCTTTTCCGATCTGGTCAAGACGCTGCAGGAGGAAGGGGAAAAAATGGATCTGAGCATCCATGCCCAGCGGGAAGATATTTTTAACGCGATGCACAGAATTTGACGGGGCACATACCTGAGAGCGGGAGAATTATATGCTTAGCAGAAACGAAGTTTTACAGACGCTGGACATGATTGACCAGCAGCATCTGGACATCCGCACCATTACCATGGGCATTTCGCTGCTGTCCTGTGCGGATCCCGATGCCGAAACCGCCTGCCGGAAAATATACGACAAAATCTGCCGCAAGGCGGAGAATCTGGTCAAGACCGGCGAGCAGATTGAGCTGGAGTTTGGCATTCCCATTGTCAACAAGCGCATTTCGGTCACCCCGATGGCGCTGATCGCCGCAGCCAGTGAGACGGCCGATTACGTCCCCTTTGCCCGGGCACTGGATCGGGCGGCCAAGACCTGCGGCGTCAACTTCATCGGAGGATATTCTGCGCTGGTGCAAAAGGGCATGACGGAAGCCGATCAGAAACTGATTCGCTCCATCCCGGAGGCGCTGGCCACCACGGACTATGTCTGCTCCTCGGTGAACGTGGGCTCCACCCGAGCCGGCATCAATATGGACGCCGTCCGGCTGATGGGGGAAATCGTCAAAAAGACCGCGCAGCGCACCGCCAATCGGGACGGCTTTGGCTGCGCCAAGTTGGTTGTGTTCTGCAACGCGGTTGAGGATAACCCCTTTATGGCTGGCGCCTTCCACGGCGTGGGCGAGGCGGAGAGCATCATCAACGTGGGCGTTTCCGGTCCTGGCGTGGTTCATCATGCCCTGCAGTCCGTCAAGGGCCAGCCCTTCGATGTGGTGGCGGAGACGGTCAAAAAGACCGCGTTCCGCATTACCCGCATGGGGCAGCTGGTTGCCAAAGAGGCCAGCCGCCGGTTGGACACCGAGTTTGGCATTGTGGATCTGTCCCTGGCGCCCACCCCCGCTGTGGGGGACTCTGTGGCCCGGATTTTGGAGGAAATGGGGCTGGAAACCTGCGGCACCCACGGCACCACCGCCGCGCTGGCCCTGCTGAACGACGCCGTCAAAAAGGGCGGCGTGATGGCGTCCTCCAGCGTGGGCGGCCTGTCCGGCGCCTTTATCCCCGTTTCCGAGGACGAGGGCATGATTGCAGCGGCCCGCTCCGGCGTTTTGACGATGGATAAGCTGGAGGCCATGACCTGTGTCTGTTCGGTGGGACTGGATATGATTGCCATCCCCGGCGACGCCAGCGCGTCCACCATCTCCGCCATCATCGCGGATGAGGCGGCCATCGGTATGATTAACCACAAGACCACCGCCGTGCGCATCATCCCCGCGCCGGGGAAAGAGGTGGGCGACATGGTAGAGATGGGCGGCCTGCTGGGGAGCGCGCCTGTGATGCCCGTACACAAGGAGTCGGCGGCGGACTTTATCGCCCGGGGCGGCCGGATTCCGGCGCCAATGAACAGCCTGAAGAATTGAGATACATATCACCCGGAAAAAACACCAGAAGCGGCCTCTATT
>CAYWAP010000032.1:0-19321 GCA_964456525.1 uncultured Oscillospiraceae bacterium | reverse complement strand
ACATAAAGAAGCAAAATCGAAGGAGCATCTTACAGAGCAGGGAATAACATTTGCCAGATCCCACCCCGATTCGCTGGCGCAAAAAGAGCTTGACATCTGCCGGGGGATCTGTTAGTATAATAACCAATTAAAAGCGATGAACGGGAAAAGTACCGTCAAACAGGCCGCCGCACAGAGAATCCGACACCTGCTGTAAGCCGGATCCCGGCCTTGGCGTGAAGAACACCCGCTAGCTGCAAACGGAACCCCTATCCGGCGCAGGTGCGCCTGGTATGGCAGTATGGGCGCCGCGGGCCACGCGTTACAGTGGCAGCGTTTCAGCGAACGTGAACAAGGGATCGTGTGCCCCCGGCACACGATAAGTTAGGTGGCACCGCGGATCAGAAAGACAGCGATTCGTCCTAAGCAGTATGGGGACGAGTGGGCTGTCTATTTTTTAATCCAATTTTCCCCAAACCGGCCGAAAAAACCGGCAGAGAACAGGCGGGCGGACTGCCTGCCGAAACAAGAGGGAGAGTGTGCCAGTATGTGTTGTGTGATAGGGTATGCGGGACATGATTTGTCCAAGGAAGAATTTACGGAATATCTGCTGCGGGCAGCGTCCCGCGGCCCGGATGACCATCGGGTCATTGAGACCGAATTTGGATTCATGGGGTTTGGCCGTCTGGCCATTATGGGCTTGACGCCGGAGGGCATGCAGCCCTTCGTCCGGGGTGCGGACTGTGTGGTCTGCAATGGTGAGCTATACGGGTTCCGCCCGGTCAAACGGCAGCTGGAGGCGGAAGGGTATACCTTCCAGTCGGACTCGGACTGCGAAATCCTCCTGCCGCTGTACGATAAGTATGGTCTGGATATGTTCCGTCATCTGGACGCTGAGTTCGCCATGATTTTGTACGATAGCCGCCGCAAGCGGTTGATTGCTGCCCGGGATCCCATCGGCATCCGGCCGCTGTTTTATGGCTACAGCGAGTCCGGCGCCATTGCCTTCGCCTCGGAGGCCAAAAACCTGGTGGGGCTGGTCAAGCACGTCTATCCGTTCCCCATTGGCAGCTATTACTGCAACGGTCAGTTTGTCCGCTATTGTGATATCGCCGATACCCCGGCCTACAACCGGGACGATATGGACACCATCCTGAAAAACATACGCGAGAAGTTGGTGGCCGGCGTGGACAAACGGCTGGATGCGGACGCACCGCTGGGCTTCCTGCTCTCAGGAGGGCTGGATTCCAGTCTGGTCTGCGCCATAGCCGCCCGGCAGCTGAAGAAACCCATCCGCACCTTTGCCATTGGCATGGATGTGGACGCAATCGACTTGAAATATGCCCGTCAGGTGGCGGATTACCTTCACGCGGACCACACCGAGGTCATCATTGACCGGGACATGGTGATTCAGGCGCTGCCCGAGGTGGTGGCCATGCTGGGAACCTGGGATATCACTACCATTCGGGCCTCTGTGGGCATGTATCTGGTCTGCAAATATATCCACGAGAACACCGACATCCGGGTGCTGCTGACCGGTGAGATCTCGGACGAATTGTTCGGTTACAAATACACGGACTATGCCCCCAGCGCCGCCGCGTTCCAGGCGGAAAGCCAGAAGCGGGTGCGGGAGCTGTATATGTATGACGTGCTGCGGGCCGACCGCTCCATCAGCGTCAACAGTTTGGAGGCCCGTGTGCCCTTTGGCGATTTGGACTTTGTGCGCTATGTCATGTCCATTGACCCCCAGCGCAAACGCAACACCTACGGCAAGGGCAAGTATCTGCTGCGCAAGGCCTTTGAGGGGGATTGGCTTCCTGAGAGCATTCTCTGGCGGGAGAAGGCCGCCTTCTCCGACGCGGTGGGCCACTCCATGGTGGACGACCTGAAAGAGTATGCAGAGACCTGCTACACCGATGACGAGTTGGCCGAAAAAGCCAGTGCATACACCCACGGCCGGCCCTTTACCAAAGAGAGCCTGCTCTACCGGGAGCTGTTTGAGAAGTATTATCCCGGTCAGGGTGATATGATCGTGGACTTCTGGATGCCCAACCGGGCATGGCCCGGCTGCGATGTGGACGATCCGTCGGCCCGGGTGCTGCAAAACTACGGCGCCTCCGGCAACTGAGCAATCTGTGCCCGGAGTATAACATGCTAGAAAAAATGCGGAAGCGTGCAATCAACTGCGCGCTTCCGCAATGTTTTTCAGTGGGATATTGGGAGGTTGGCAGACCCAGCGATTCAAAGGGAGCCGCGTCTTTTGATCTCATAGCCCAGCATTTTCCGGCGCACCGGCAGGCCCTCTCTGGACTCCAGAAGGGAGAGGAGCATGGTTGCCGCCTCCTCACCGCTCTCTTCATAGTGGTAACGAGCCGTAGTCAGTCCGGGTTCCACGACCTCACAGGTCCAATTGTCGCCGATGCCGACCACAGCCACGTCCTCCGGAACCCGTTTGCCCGCCTCCTTTACCGCCCGTATGGCGGCGATGGCGCTGGTTTCGGTTGCGCAAACGATGCTGTCCAGCTCCGGATGTTCCTTCAGCAGTTTTTGGGCGTTGGAATAGGCGGAAGCTGTGGTAAAGTCCCCGATTTCCACATAGATGTCCTCTGGGAGAATGCCATGGGCTCTGGCAGAGTCCATCAATGCCTGTTTGCGCAGCTTGCCCACAGCGACGTCACGCTCCGAGACCCCAATAAAGCCGATGTGTTTTCGCCCCGTGTCCAGCAGCATATCGTTCAACTCTCTGGGCGCGCCGTAGTCGTCATGATACACACAGGGAAAGGCTGGGTGCATTTGACCAATCAGCACAAAGGGGATGTTCAGCTTGGCGAAGAGTTCCTCGTGCCTGGGGGTGATGACCGTTGCCAGCAGCAAAACCCCTGCCACGCGGTTTGCCTGGAACAGCTTCAGATACTCCAGCTCCTTTTGCTCATCGTTATCGGTGTTGGCCAATAAAAACATGTAGTTCTCCCGGTTCAGCACCTTGCTGATGCCCGCCGTCACAGCTGCCACCGCACTGGAGTTGATCTTGGGTACAATGACGCCCACCTGGCGGATTTTCCCGGTGCGAAGCATTTGCGCATAGGTATCCGGCTGGTAGCCGGTTTCCGCAATGACCGTCTTGATGCGCTCCCGCTTTTCCATACTCAGGCTGCCCCCGTTCAGATAACGGGAAACAGCCGCGTTGGAAACCCCCGCCATTTTTGCAATTTCATTGATTGTCATAATATCCTCCCGTGGACACGCCGCAGGTGCAGCAGTGTCCCCTGTAAACATGTTCTTCCATTGGCGGGCTGTATCCCGGACAGAGGGAGCCGTCCAAGGGCGAGCCGCAGACAAATGCCCCTCTTTCCTCTGCCCGTTACGCGAGAGAAAGAGGGGCAATGTAGGGATGTTGTGCGCTTCAAGACCGGACAGGGAGCCGTGTGTAAAAAGGCGCCCTACCGGTGCGATCATGGAATTCTGCTTTACTCTACGTTGTTTAAAATCGACACCGTTCGTGCGATGCCCTCTGCCATCGTGTACTTTGGCTCCCAACCCAGGGCGCGCAGTTTGCTCTCGTCCAGGACGGCGTCCTGGCTCTTGGAGAAGCCTTTCCGCTCCAGCTCGTCGGGCAGGTCAAAGGTGACCGTCGTCCCCGCCAGGTCGGCGGCAACCTGCGCCATCTCGGCGATGGAGATGACCGAGTTCTTGTTGGAGACGTTATAGGCCTCTCCCTTGGCGCCCTGAAACAGCGCGCACATAATGCCGGAGACGGTGTCGGAGGCATAGCAGTAGCTGCGGCGCTGCTCGCCCTTGCTCTTGAGGACAATATCCTCCCGGGCCATGGCCTTGCGGATAAACTGGGCGATGACCTTGTTGTCCTCCCCGGTCATGGAAGGGCCATAGATATAGCCCAGACGGGTGACCACGCTGTCCACATCGTACTCAACGGCGTAGCTGCGGCACAGCAACTCGGAAATGCGCTTGCTCTCCGGATAACCGGAGCGGACGGAGTTAAAGTCCACCAGGCCGTACTGATCCTCTTTGGAGACGGTACCCTCGGGCATGGTGCCGTAGACCTCCATCGTGGAGGTAAAGAGGACGCGGGTGCCGGGGTGGTTGCGGGCATACTCCAGGACGTTTGTGGTGCCCAGAATGTTGGTTTGAATGGTCTGCACGGGGTACAGGGCATAGGTTCTGGGGTCGGCGTTGCTGGCGGCGTGGATGATATAGTCATACTGCGCCTCGCCATCCAGGGGTTTGGTGATGTCCTGGGGGGTCAGCGTGAGATAGGGGTCATCCAGCGCATAGGAGAAGCACTGCTGGAGTTTTTCCAGGCGGCGGCTCATGGCGTGGACATGCACTTTTTTCTCCCCGTTGTGTTTGTTAAAATACAGCAGTGCATCCACCATCAGGGATCCGATCAGCCCGGACGCCCCGGTAATCAGGACCGAGAGCTCCGGGGCGTCAAAACGCACATAGGACGCGATCTGCGCCAGATCCTCTTGATACAGAGGGTGTTCGATTTTCAGCATAGTTTCCTCCATCCTTCATCCTTGGGTGTCCGGCATCTGCCGGACACCTGTTTTGTTGCGGCGATCTGTCCGAGGGGCAGCCTTAGTGCATCCAGGAAGCCTTCTTGGAGATCAGCAGGGCCTTGAAAATTTCCACATCGTCGGGGGTCGTCAGCTTGACATTTTTCTCAGATCCCAAGGAAAAGTACAGCGTTTCTCCCAGCTCGATCAGCATGGTGCAGGTGGCGACGGAGGAGGTGATGCCCCGGCGCAGGGCCTCCTGATGGGCCCAGACCAGCTTTCCCACCGAGGCGGCCTGGGGGGTCTGGGTGGTTTTCAGATTGTCACGGGGCACCATGCCGGTGGAAGATACCCCGTCCTCGGTGCGCAGCATGGCCGCCGTACAGGGGACGACGGAGATGGCGTTGCCGTGCTCCGTGGCCACGCGAATACAGTCGGAGATGATTTCCTCGGAAACCATGGGGCGGATGGCGTCGTGAACCAGAATCAGGTCGTCGTCATTGTGACGGGAGGCGATGTCATAAACGCCGTTGCGGATGGAGTCCTGGCCGTTTTTGCCCCCGGCAATGATGTTCTCCAGCTTGGTAATGCCGAACTGCTTGCAGTAAGCGTGGAGAATCTCATGCCAGCCCTCGATGCAGACCACCTCGATGGCGTCGATGTTGGGATGGCGCTGGAAGGCCTCCAACGTGTAGATAATGACGGGCTTGTCATTGACGTTTAGAAACTGTTTGGGGATGTCCTGGTGCATACGCTGGCCGGAACCGCCGGCAATAATCAGACCAATGTTCATAACAGATACCAACTTTCCTTTTGTTTTTTAATCAGCAGCGGAGGATTTATTCCATTTCAAATAGTTCGCCCCGAAGATCCACATTGCGGCACCGGCCGGATTCCTCTTCCCGGAACAGGTATTCGCCCAGATCCAGCCGGGCAATATAATGGCCCGAGGCGCGGTTGTCGATGGGCAGATATTCCCGGTAGTGGGGGCCGTACAGGTGGGTCAAATAGGCGTCGTATCCGGTGGGGATGGGCGCCATCATGTCGCCAAAGGGCACATATTCCACCTGGGTCATCCACTCCTTGCGCAGGGCGCCTTTTTTGATGTTCAGCCCCATGGAGTCGATGACATATTCGGCGTTCTTTTTGTGCTCATAGTGGCGCACAATGCGCTCAAACACATGGTGGAACCAGTTCCAACTGATCCGGCGCATGACGGGCAGCGCCAGCTTGGAGGAGCGGTAGAAGATCTTCTTTCTGGGCACATTCCACCACTTGATGTTGATGACCCGGGTCCACATGGAGGTCAGACGGATGTGCAGCTTCTGCAAAAGGGGGCTGTTTGAAGTCTGGTCGTAGACCAGAATATCCAGAAACACGCCGTCATTCACCTGGAAGTGGCTGGAGTAACGGGTGGAAAAGTAGGTGTTTTTCAGACGGATTTTGTCAAAATGGTAATGGCTGCCCCCGGGGCCGTTGGCGCTTTCATAGGTCAGCATGGAGGGAGTCAAACCGGGGCAGACCCTGCGGAATTTCTCGTAGTCCTGGCGGAGCATGCCCACGTCAATATCGTCGTCCCAGGGAATCACATCCTGATGCCGAATGGCCCCCAGCAGCGAGCCGCCAGCCAGGAAATATTGGATGTCATTTTCCCGGCAGACCTGATCGATGAATTTCAGGGTGTTCATCTCCCGGTGCTTAATCTGCTCCAGCCGGCCGTTGTAGACCGGGAGAAGCCGGATCATGTCGTAGTCCTGGCCAAAGGCATAGCAGCCCTGCCGGTAGCAGATCTCGTCCAGGTCCCGGAGCATCCGCCAGCCCGTGCTCAGCAGTTTCAGGTTGTCCAGCCCGTGGTAAACCGTTTCCGTGGGGCTGATGGGGTCCATGTGCAAACGGAGTTGATTGGAAAACTGGCGGTAAAAGGCCAATTTCACATCCATTGCCGTGCAGATCTTTCCGGCGACGTTGTAGACATGGCCGGGATGCACCCGCTGGGTGGAGAGCACCATCAAAAAGGCCGCCACCATGCACTCCCGAATGTTTAACAGGGTGAAATGATCCCGGGCATCGCCAGCGGAAACGCTGACCACGCCCTTCTCCTGGGCTTCGCGAATCATGGCGGGGAAGTCCATGCCCTGAACCAGATCCCAGCATTCCGGGCCGATGATGTTGTCATAGCGCAGCAAATTTGCCCGCACGCCGTTGTCCCGCACCTGGGTGCGCAGCGTCTTTTCAATGCGGAGATAAAATGCCTCCTGCCAGGTGTTTTCCTTGCCCGCCAGATAGGCGTCATACTCCCGTTCGGCCAGACGGGTGATATTTGGGGGACAGGACGCCGCCTGAGGGACGACGGCGCAGCAAATCAGGCGCATCTGCTCGCCGGTCATCTGGGCGCTCCAGGCTTCCAGACGGGCAATCACCTGATCCTGTTCCGCCGCGTCCTGATAGCGGCTGTCCAGGCAGTTTACGGTAAAAAAGCAAACGGAATTGTCCGCCAGAGTCCCGGGGCCGTCCACCCACTGGGTGTTCTCCAGACTGGGAACCACCGCCTGGTTGGGCTGGCCGCAACCGCTCTGCAAGCGGATCGCCGCGCCGTCCCCGTTGGAAAAGGCCTGAAGCATGCCCAGCAGATAGTCGCCAAGCACGCAGTGATTGCGCACAACATAATAATCCAAACACGGAAATTCTTTCAGCTTGCCAAAAGCTCTCTTTACGCTCTGAATTTCGTCGTAAATAATCTCGTTCATTCTGGAGCAACCTTTCATTCTATCTCTTTTGTGTGCCCGGCGGCGCCAAGGTCCAGCTCTATGACGCTGTGCATCTCCCGCGTGTCCGGATCAGCAGGGGTCATATAATCCGGCCCGTACAGGGTTCGAAGCAGATGGTCGCTGTCTTTCGGCATAAAATAATGCCGCCCGGCAAAGGGGACTTCCTGAAGCGGGAACAGTTTGTCCCGCTCATAGGTTTCCCCAAAATAATGCCCGCGTCCGCAGGAAACGGTGACAAATTTGGAATTGGGATTTTTGCACTTGCTCTGCCATGCCTCGCAGCGCCGGAACCAGACATAGGGGTCCTTTTTGGAGGAAAATATCCGCCCGAGGGCGATTTTCAGCCGAATGGCCCCCTCCAGACGGCTGCCCTCCACATATTGGGCCAGCCGCTGCCGCTTGTTGTAAATGCGCACACAGGAGGCGATGAAGAAGAGCCCTTCATCAATCACACCGTTGAGCGTTCGCAGCAGCACATTGTCGTACATATCCTCCAGGGGGAAGATGTCCAAAAACAATCCGGCGCGTTCCGGCTCGTTTTCAAAAATTTCCACATATTTTGTGCCCTTTTTCCGCATTTTGAAATAGCTCAGGTCACAGACATTGCTGGTGCTCAGGCTCTGAATCCAATACCTGTCGCCCAGTTCCCGTTCAACGCACGCGCTCAGCCGGTCATAATCCGAACGGGGCATGATGATGTCCATATCCTCATCCCAGGGAATAAACCCCTGATTTCGGACCGCCCCCAATGCGCTGCCGCCCGTCAGGAAATATTGCAGGCCGTTCCGGCGGCACAGGCTGTCAAAATCGTCCATCATCTCCAGCAGTGCCTGCTGAATGTTGCCAATGTCCTCATCGGTCAAAACTCTCAGTTTTTTGTTCTGATTGGCAAACTTTTTAAAGTAGGAAAATGTCTTCAGCAAGCAGATTCACCCCGTCAGCGGAAAGCATGCAGTGCAGATGCCGTCTGGCAGACTACACCACATTATATGTAGGCATTATAAACCTTATTTCCCGGAAATGCAACAGAAACAGCGCTTTATTTTCTGCTTGACATGCTGAGATGCCAGGGAAGAGGTTGTATCGCCGTCCCCGACAAAAAATTTCTCTGTCGCCGGGGGGCTGACACCGGTCCGTTGGGTGTCCCCGCCGTCTAGTGTTCCTTTTTTCAGCGCCTTTCATCCCCTGATTTTGATGCAAGAAAAAGCCCAGCATCAGCCGGGCTTTTTCAGGAAAGGATAGAAATTTACGGTTTGGCGGAGATTACTTGGCGTCCTTGGAGGCCTTGATCTCAGCAATCAGCTGGGGAACCACCTTGAACAGGTCACCCACAATGCCATAGGTGGCCACGCCAAAGATGGGAGCGGACTCATTCTTGTTGACGGCAATGATCGTCTCCGAATCCTGCATGCCAGCGGTGTGCTGGATGGCGCCGGAAATGCCCAGAGCCACATAGATCCGGGGATGAACCGTCTTGCCGGTCTGGCCCACCTGATGGTCATTGGAAATCCAGCCGGCATCCACAACTGCACGGGAAGCGCCCACGACGCCGCCCAGGACGCCTGCCAGCTCTTCCGCCAGGGCAATGCCCTTCTTGGGGTCGGCGCTGATGCCGCGGCCCACAGAGACGATCACGTCGGCGCCAATCAGATCCACCATCTTGGAAGCGGTCTTCTTGATTTCCAGAATCTCAACACCGATATCCTCTGCTTTCAGATCGGTGGTGACCGGTTCAATGACGGTCTTGGCAGCGCCGGCCTCGTCAAATTCCTGGGTCTGCATGACGCCGGGACGGACGGTGGACATCTGGGGACGGAACCGGGGGCAGATGATGGTTGCCATCAGATGGCCGCCGAATGCGGGACGGGTCATCTTCAGGTTGCGGTCCTCATAGTCAAATTTCTGCTTGGACAGATCCAAAGAGGAGGATTCCTTCAGGAACTCCACATATTTGGCCGTGTCAATGTCCAGATGGGTGGCGTCGGCGGTCAGACCGGTGTGCAGACGGGCGGCACAGCGGGGGCCGAGGTCACGGCCGATATTGGTGGCGCCGATCAGGATGATTTCGGGCTTCTTCTCCTTGACCAGGTCGCAAATCACTTTGGCGTAGCCGTCGGTGGTATAGTCCTTCAGCAGGGGGTTGTCGCAGTAGTAAACCCGGTCTGCGCCATAGCCGCCCAGAGCCTTGAGGTAGTTCTCGTTGACGCCGCTGCCCAGGACGACGCCGCACAGCTCCACACCGATCTCGTCGGCCAGCTTGCGGCCCTCGCTCAGCAGCTGATAGCTGATGGACTGGATCACGCCGTCACGCTGCTCACAGAAAACCCACACGCCGTGGAAAGCAGCAGTATCGGTGAAATTGTATTCAGACATGGTATACTCTCCTCTCTCAAATCAGGTGCTTGTCGTTCAGAATACCGACCAGCGCGGCGGCATTCTCCACCATGGTGCCGGCACCCTTCTGGGGAGGGGTGAAGGACTTGAAAACGTTGGTGGGAGAACCCTGCAAGCCAATGGTGTCGGTTTCGATCAGAGGATCGTCCTTCAACGCCGGGTAGTCAAACACTTCCAGGGGCTTGGAATAGCACTCAAAGATACCGCTGACAGACATATAACGGGGCGTGTTCAGCTCTTTGACGCAGGTCAGCAGGCAGGGGGTCTGGACCTTGAGCATCATGTAGCCGTCCTCCAGCATCCGCTTGCAGATCAGGGTGTTGCCCTCCTTTTCAATGCCGGCAACATAGGTGACCTGGGGCAGGTGCAGCTTCTCCGCGATCTGGGGGCCGACCTGAGCGGTGTCGCCGTCGATGGCCTGACGGCCGCAGAAGACCACGTCCTCGGGGCCAACGCCGATCTTGTTGATGGCAGCGGCAATGATCTGGGAGGTGGCAAAGGTGTCGGAACCGCCGAACTCACGGCCGGAGATCAGGACAGCCCGGTCAGCGCCGCGGGCCAGAATCTCACGCAGCATTCCCTCTGCGGGGGGAGGACCCATGGTGACGACCACGACTTCGCAGCCGGTGGACTCTTTCAGCTGCAGGGCAGCCTCCACGGCGGACAGGTCATCCGGGTTGGTGATGGTTTCCATAGAAGCGCGGTCCAGAGTTCCATCGGGTTTGACAGCAACCTTGCCGGAGGTATCCGGAACCTGTTTCACACAAACAATAGCTTTCATTGTTAGAAATCCTCCTTATCTCAGCAGAGCGCCAGAGATGACCATCATCTGGACCTCGGAAGTGCCCTCATAGATTTCGGTGATCTTGGCATCGCGCATCATGCGCTCGATGGGATAGTCACGGGTGTAGCCGTAACCACCGAACAGCTGCAGGCAGCGGCGGGTGACGTCGGAAGCGGTGCGGGAAGCGATCAGCTTCGCCTCGGCGGCATCAACGCTGTAGGGCTCCTTGGAGGTGCCGTCCATCACAGCCTGCTTCTTCAGAGCCGCCTTATAGACCAGATACTTGGCGGCGTCAATGCGGGCCTTCATCTCAGCCAGCTCGAACTGGGTGTTCTGGAAGGCGGAAATGGCGCGGCCGAACTGCTTGCGCTCTTTGACGTAGGCAACCGTCTCCTCCAGCGCGCCCTCTGCAATGCCCAGAGCCTGGGCTGCAATGCCGATACGGCCGCCGTCCAGGGTCTTCATGGCCAGAGCAAAGCCCTTGCCCTTGCGGCCCAGCAGGCGATCCTTGGGGATGAAGCAGTCTTCCATAATCAGCTCGCAGGTGGAGGAGCCGCGGATGCCCATCTTCTTCTCGTGCTTGCCCACGGAGAAGCCGGGGTCGGTGCGCTCAACAATAAATGCGGAGATCTCCTTTGCCTTGCGGCCCCGCTTGTCGATCACCGTGCCGGTGATGGCGATGATGATGAACACATCAGCATAGCCGGAGTTGGTGATGAAGATCTTGGAGCCGTTGAGAACCCAGCCGTCTTCCGTCTCCACAGCGGTGGTCTGCTGGCCCTGGGCATCGGTGCCGGCGCCGGGCTCTGTCAGGCCAAACGCGCCCAGCCACTGGCCGGAGCACAGCTTGGGCAGATATTTTTCCTTCTGTGCGGGGGTGCCGTTTTCAAAGATGGGGGCGGCGCACAGGGAGGTGTGAGCGGAGATGATGACGCCGGTGGTGCCGCAGACTTTGGACATTTCTTCCACCGCCATGACATAGGACAGGACGTCGGCGCCAGCGCCGCCGTATTCCTTGGGGAAGTAGATGCCCATCATGCCCAGCTTGGACATTTTTTCCACAGTTTCCTTGGGAAAGCGCTCTTCTTCGTCAACTTCCTGTGCCAAAGGCTTGACTTCGTTTTCTGCAAACTCCTGGTACATTTTCTGTACCATGGCCTGCTCTTTGGATAGAGTAAAATCCATAAAAGAATCCTCCTATTGATAATTCCGTAACCCGCCGCGGGAGACTGCCCGCGGCAGGATGCCAGTGAAGGGAGATGTATGCACGGGGGCGCAGGAAACGCACCTGGGCGTTTCCTGCGGGAGCGGCATATTACAGCTGATCGACCGGGGTCTTGGTGCGGTCAGCGTTGTACACATAGAAGCCCTTGCCGGACTTGCAGCCCAGGTTGCCGCCGCGAACCATCTTGCGCAGCAGGGGGCATGCGCGATACTTGGAGTCGCCTGTCTCGTTGTACAGCACGTCCATGATGGCCAGGCAGATGTCCAGGCCGATGTAATCGCCCAGCTCCAGGGGACCCATGGGGTGGTTGGCGCCCAGCTTCATGGCGGCGTCAATCCCGGCGATGTCGGACACGCCTTCCATCTTAATGAAAGCGGCCTCGTTGATCATGGGAATCAGAATGCGGTTGACGACAAAGCCGGCGGCCTCGTTGACCTGCACGGGGGTCTTGCCGATCTCCACGGAGATGTCCTTGATCTTCTCCACGGTTGCCGCGCTGGTATTGGCGCCGGCAATGACCTCCACCAATTTCATGCGGTCAGCGGGGTTGAAGAAGTGCATGCCGATGACGGGGTGCTCAATGCCCTTGCCGATCTCGGTGATGGACAGGGAAGAGGTGTTGGAGCACAGAATGGCTTCGGGCTTGCAAATCTTGTCCAGCTCGCCAAAGGTGGTCTTTTTGACGCCCATATCCTCAAAAGCGGCCTCGACAACGAGATCCACATCGCCGCACAGGTCTTCCTTCAGGCCCGGGGTGATGTTGGCCAGGATGGCATCGACCTTCTCCTGGGTCAGCTTGCCCTTGGACACCAGACGGGCGTAGCCCTTGGCGATTTTGTCCTTTCCGCCCTGGGCCCACTCAGCCTTGATGTCGCACAGAGCGACCTGGTAACCGGCCTGGGCAAAGGCCTTTGCAATGCCCTGACCCATGGTGCCAGCGCCAATAATACCAACTTTCATGATAATAACCTCCTATTAAATATAATTCATATGCAATTGGTCATATGAAATGGGGAATGTTTTTAAATCCGGCCCGCCGGACGGCAACGTCAGTTGTTGGTAAAGACGGGCTTGGGCTTGGGTTTCTCCCGGCTCATGAAGCAGCCCATGCCCTCCACCTGATCGTGGGTCTCGAAGCAGGAGCCGAAGAGCTTCTCTTCCAGGGCGATGGCG
This sequence comes from uncultured Oscillospiraceae bacterium, assembly GCA_964456525.1. Taxonomy (GTDB): domain Bacteria; phylum Bacillota; class Clostridia; order Oscillospirales; family Oscillospiraceae; genus Onthomonas. Next base: position 6,481 of record CAYWAP010000032.1, on the reverse strand, counting down.
GAGTCGATGTCCATGTCCAGACCGTCGTTGATGGCCTTCTTGCAGGCGCGGACGGCGATGGGGGCGTTCTTGGCGATGCCGGCGGCCATCTTCTTGGCGGCGCTCATCAGCTCCTCAGCGGGGTAGATCGCGTTGACCAGACCAATGCGGTAAGCCTCGTCGGCCTTGATGTTGCGGGCGGTGTAGATCAGCTGCTTGGCCATGCCGGGGCTGACCAGGCGGGCCAGGCGCTGCGTGCCGCCAAAGCCGGGGGTAATGCCCAGACCGACCTCGGGCTGACCAAAGACGGCATTCTCGGAGCAGATGCGAATATCGCAGCTCATGGCCAGCTCGTTGCCGCCGCCCAGCGCAAAGCCGTTGATGGCCGCGATAACGGGGATGGGCAGGGTTTCAATCTTGCGGAAGACGTCGTTGCCCTTCTTGCCAAAGGCCTCGCCCTCTGCCTTGGTCAGGGAACTCATCTCCCCGATGTCGGCGCCGGCCACAAAGCTCTTTTCTCCGCTGCCGGTGATGATCAGGACGCGGATTGCATCCAGATCCAGAGAATCAATTGCAGCGTCCAGTTCTTCCAGGACGGAGCTGTTCAGTGCGTTGAGCTGCTTGGGGCGGTCGATGGTCAAAACAGCAACTGCGCCTTCGGTTTCCAGTTGAATGAAAGCCATTTCGATTCCTCCTTGTATACATGTTTGAAAATGGAGTTTGTTATTTTTTTAACCAACTTCTGATTATAGAGTATACCTTTTTTTTGAGATGGTTGCAAGTGTCTTGTGAAAAAAGTTTGCCTCATTTTTGACAAAGATTCTGGAATTTGAATGGAGAATCTATACAAAAGTGTAAATGCTGAAGGGGGGCATATGCTGCAAAAGGGATAAAAAACCAATAAACAAATCGGATTGGGAAAAAACACATTGGAAAAATAAATGAATTGCCAAATTCTATCAATTGATCTGGCAATTCACAAAGGCAAATGTTCAGTTTGGTTCCGGGGTTTTTCCATACAGGAAGGGCTCGGCGACGGTGCGGTTGAAAAAATCGACCAGAGGCCCCATAAAGAAGGCGGTAATCAGGGTGCCGATTCCGGGCAGGGTGCCGCAAGCGGTGCCGATGGCAACGCAAATCAGGTCACAGGTGACGCGGACGAATTTAAAGGGCTTTCCCGTGCGCTTGGCGATCACAATGGGAATGGCGTCATAGGTGGAAACGCCCAAATCGGACGTCATATACAGGGCGGAAGAAAAGCACATGACCGCCACGCCAATCAGCAGGAAAAGGACGCGAATGGGCAGAGTGGGGTCGGGAACGAGGGAATTGATGACCCACTGGGAAAAATCCACCACATACCCCACCAGCAGCAGGTTGATAAAGGTGGCCAGACCGATGTAGTGCCGGTCCAGAAACAGGTCAATGACCAGCAGCAACAAATTGAGAATCACATAATACGTGCCGTAGGAGAGGGAACCCAAAAAACGGCCCCAGCTGCCCATGGCAAAGCACTGGAAGGGATCCACGCCAAAAGAGGAACATTTGAAAAAGCCGACCGCAATGGCGCACAGCATCACCCCGGCGATGGTCATAAACAGGCGCTTGCCCAGATGGTTCGGCTTTTGCATGTATGTTCCACTCCTTTTAATCTTCGGCGGATGCCAGACGCTCAGCAACCTGATACAGGTTGCCTGCGCCAACGGTCAGAATCAGATCTCCAGGTCTTGCCAATTCCTTCAGACGGGCTTCCACTTCGGCAAAGGTTTCGTAGTATTCGCCATGGGGAAGCCGCTCGGCCAGCTGCTTGGAGGAGATGCCCAGGGTGTCGGTCTCCCGGGCGGCATAGACCGGCGCCAGAATTGTGATGTCGGCGTTGCGCAGCTCCTGGACAAAGTCGGAGAACAGGGCTTTGGTCCGGCTGTAGGTGTGGGGCTGGAAGGCGCAGATCACCCGGTCATAGCCCAGGGTTTTGGCTGTCTCCAGGAGCATATGAAGCTCGCCGGGATGGTGGGCGTAATCGTCATAGATCTTAGCGCCGTGGTACTCGCCCTTGTACTCAAAGCGGCGTTTGGTGCCGCGGTACTGGTGCAGACCCTTGGCGATGGCAGCCGGGGCGATGCCCATGACCAGGGCGGCTGCGGCGGCGGCCAGGGCGTTTTTGACGTTGTGCAGGCCGGGAACGCTCAGGGAAATGTGGCAGACCTTTGAGCCGTCGTACATCAGGTCAAATTCTCCCACGCCCTTGTTCCACTTCAAATTCTCACAGTACACGTCTGCATAACTGCCCAGGCCGAAGGTGGTGAGGGGCCGGTCGATGGACTCCAGGGTGTCCATCGTGTTGCGGTCATCCGCATTGGCGACGACCATGCCGCCCTCGGCAGGGGTCAGACTGGCAAAGCGGCGGAAAGAGCACTCGATGTCGGCCAAATCCTTAAAGAAATCCAGGTGATCGGCCTCGATGTCCAGAATGACGGCAACGGTGGGGCGGAAGGAGAGGAACGAGTTGCAGTACTCACAGCTCTCCAGCACGATGGTGTCCCCATGGCCCACCCGGTAACCGCTGCCCAGCAGGGGCAGATCGCCGCCAATCATAATGGTGGGATCCAGACCGGCCGCCATGACGATGTGGGTGGCCATGGAGGTGGTCGTCGTCTTGCCGTGGGTGCCGGAGATGCACAGCGCGTGTTTGTAGTCCATCATAATGGCGCCCCAGGCCTGGGCGCGCTCAAAGACCGGAATGCCCTTTTCCCGGGCGGATACGATTTCCGGGTTGTCGTCATGCACTGCCGCCGTGCGGATCACCAGGTCGGCGCCCGCTACATTTTCAGGAAAATGGCCGGAAAAAACCGTCACTCCCTCCGAGCGCAGATGGAGGACATTGGCGCTCTCGCTTCTGTCGCTGCCGGTGATCACCATGCCGGCGCTGCGCAGAACCTCCGCGAGGGGGAACATAGAGACGCCGCCGATGCCAACCAGATGGACCCGGCAACCGGGAACCAGCAGCGCCTTTAACTCATTAACGGTCATGAAACGGAACCTCCTGTACAATTCAGACATAACCAGATATATGCTCTTTGCACTGGATCTGGCAATCAAGTTCCGGGAAATATCGGAAACGTTGAGCATTTTATAGGAAAGGGGGCTGTTTGTCAACACGTTTTTTCGTGGTGAATCCGGCGGCTCCCGATTGGGGAGCCGGAACCGCCCTTCCTGATAAAGACAGATCGTGTGATTGGGCCGGGTTATGCGGATCGGGAACAGTCAAAGGGGCCTTTTCACACCGCAATTTAAACTTAATGCCATGTTTAAACTTAATGCCATTATAATACACAAACTTTTGATTGACAAGGGAGAGAGCGCAAATTTGGCAGCTTTTTTGCAGCGCGCACCCGGCAAAGGCCGCGGCAGCGGGCCGGGAGACGGGAAAGGGAGCGCTTTCTGGGGAATATGGAAAAATGTTGGAATCCGGGGGCGGTTTTCGGTTGTTCTGCCGGGAAAGGTGTGGTAAACTGAACAAAGCCTATCAAACGACCAAACAGGAGGATGCCATGAAGCGGAAATTACCGGGAAATCACTCCCTGTGCTGGCTCTTATTGCTGGCCATTTTGGCGGCGGGAACGGTTTCCGCAGCGTTTCTCTCGGATGACTGTGTGCTGACGGTGGATCCCAATGGCGGCGCCTGGAAGGGCAGCAGCTACATAGCCACCATTGATATGAAAGCGGGAGATACGCTGACGATTCCTGTCCCGGAGCGGGATTATTACACCTTTGCGGGCTGGTCCGTGGAAGGGGACGGTTGGTCCGTGGAAGAGGGGGAGACGGAGGGCGATGTCAGCTCAGCCCTGTCTTTTTCGGAGGAGACGGTGCTGACAATGGGCAGCGAAGATGTGACCCTGACCGCCAACTGGATTCCCCAGAGCTGCACGGTCACCTGCATCGACCTGGCGGGGGAGGATGCGCTGGGCCGGTCGGAGAAAACGGTGGAATATGGCAGCAGCGTCAGCGGCGCTGACTGGGGAGACAACGCCGAAGCGGATGCCTATTACGAAGGTTATTCCTATACCAGCAGCACCGAGCTGATCTGGGATGATGAGGACAACCTGGTGGTTTACCGGTACTTTGCCCTCTGCATCTCGATGGAGGAAGAAGAGGATCTGTTCCTGATCGAGGGGGAGAACCGGGCCCTGGTAGCGGACGATGCCCTCTCAGAGGGCGCGGCCTTTTCCAGCAGCGCGCCGGATATTGTCAGCGTGGAGCCGGACACCGGCGTCCTGACGGGCAAGGCCCTGGGGAAGGCCGTCATCACCTTGACCCTTGCCGACGGCAGCCAGGCCGGGGAGATGGTTGTCTACTGCTACCGCCCCACCACATACACCACGGAGACCACCGGCGTGGACGCCTATCCGCGGCTTCTGCACACCGTCAATTCGACCAATGAGGACTCCAGCCACGACTATGTGATTTTCTCCCAGTACGATCAGGACAACGAGTATATCGCCTCCCACGGCTGTGCCCTCTGCTGCGTTGCGGCGATCTGCCAGGGCTACGGCGTGACGGATGTCAACCCGGTCTTCCTGCTGGAATCCGCCATTCCCGAGGTGGCGAGCCAGCTGGGGATCACCATTGGAAAGGAACTGGGAACCGGCTCCGGCTCCAAGCCCCTGGGCTTTTACGGCATGCGGCAACTGCTGGCCAGCGTGGGCATTTCCAGCGAGCAGGTTTACAACTGGGAGGATGAGACGGAAGCGGTGGATGAGATCACGCAGAACCTGTCTCTGGGCCGCCCGGTGGTGGTGCTGATCTATAACAACAAGTGGAACGACATCCAGCTGGCCTCCGGCTACCACTTTATCCTCCTGACCGGGATTGATGAGGACGGCTATGTGATGAATGTGTGTTCCTCCAGCTGCCGGGTGGAGTCCACCAAAAAGTCGCCCTCCGCCCGGGTGACGGTGAGCCAGCTGCTGAGCCATTATGTGAAAAACACCGCGGTTCAGGACACCGAGGACTTTTTCTTCTACATGCCCAGCGGGTCCGGCACCGTTGAATTTTTGAAGATCACCTGTGATACCCCCGGCCTGCGGACGCTGGAGGCGGTGGGCGGCGGCGTCACCTTCCAGGAGCTGGAGCTGGAGGAGAAGTACAACTGGGAAACGGACTGAGCCGGAAGGCTGAGGGCAATAGAAGGGAAGAGAGACGTTGAAAATTCAGAGAATCTATCCGGCAGTTCGGATTACTGCCAAGGGGGAACGGGCCATCAAGCGGGGTCATCCCTGGGTCTACGCCGATGAAATTCAGGGGATACAGGGCCGTGCGGAAAACGGCGACCTGGTGGATGTATTTGCCGGGGCCGCCTACATGGGAACCGGTTTTTACAACGCGAACAGCAAGATCGCCATCCGCCTGCTCTCCCGGAACGCCAACGACCGGTTTGACGCCGCGTTCTGGCGCCGCCGGGTGGAATACGCCATCGCATACCGCAAAACGGTCATGCCCGGGGAAGATTTCAAGTGCTGCCGCCTGGTCCATGGGGAGGCAGACCAGATGCCGGGGTTGACGGTGGACCGGTATAACAATCTCCTGTCTGTCCAGGTGCTGAGCCTGGGAATGGAACGGGTGCGGGACGTGGTGCTGAGTGCCATTTATGAGACGCTCACCCATATGGGCGAGAGGATCGACGGGATTTTCCTGCGCAATGATGTTGCCATCCGGGAGCTGGAGGGCATGGAGCAGGAAAAAGGCTGGTATGACCTGCCCGGGGTGGTCCATCCGGCGCGGGCCGTGACGGAAATTGTGGAAAACGGCGTCTCCTATCTGGTGGACGTGGAAAACGGTCAGAAAACGGGATTTTTTCTGGATCAGAAATACAATCGGGCCGCTGTGGCGCGGATTGCCCGGGGCAAACGGGTGCTGGACTGCTTTACCCACACCGGCAGCTTCGGGCTGAACGCCGCGCTGGGCGGCGCGGCCCATGTCCACAGCGTGGATATTTCCGCCGCGGCCATTGAGATGGCCCGGGAAAATGGGATGCGCAACCGGCTGGCCAACATCGATTTTGAGGTTGCGGATGTCTTTGCCCTGCTGACCAGATTGGCCGATGAGAAGTGCCGGGACTATGACATGATTATCCTGGATCCGCCCGCGTTCACCAAGAGCCGCAGCACGGTTCTGGACGCCGCCCGGGGGTACAAAGAGATCAACCGGAAGGCCATGAAGCTGCTGCCCCGGGGCGGGTATCTCGCCACCTGTTCGTGCAGTCACTTCATGACGGACGAGCGGTTTCGGAACGTGCTGCGGGATGCCGCCCGGGACGCGGCGGTGTCCCTGCGTCAGATTGAGCAGCGCCAGCAGGCGCCGGACCACCCGATTTTGTGGAACGTGCCGGAGACGGATTATTTAAAGTTTTATCTCTTCCAGGTGGTGTGACGGTGTTTTACCCATCGCCCCCCTGATTTGCAAGAAAAATCCTGCCCGGAGCGACATCAGGGCAGGATTTTTG
>CAYWAP010000031.1:0-19323 GCA_964456525.1 uncultured Oscillospiraceae bacterium | reverse complement strand
AATAACTAACTCCTGTATTTAGTATACCCCATCCCGCATGAAAAAGCAATACAGATGTGATGTGAAATTCGAGGATTTCTCCGGCGGCATGCTCACATGGGAAACCCCTACAGGTTCGTCACCTGTAGGGTTTGCTTATCGCGTGCCTTTGATGTATTTCCGCTGCCCCCGGTCTCACACCCGGTGGATTTTAATGGCGTCTGACCTGCGGACTCCCCTGGGGAAGAGAAAGGCCGGTTTGCCAAACCCCGCCAGACAGCTGATATAGTGATCCTCCGGAATCTTCAAAAACGCCCTGCTCCTGGGACAGACCTGCAACGCCGCCCAGGGGGTTGTCACATAGATGAACCCGAGATCCTGACAGGTCATGGCCAGCTCCACATAGGCCAGCGCAATGGTCGTGTCAAATACCCATTCCCCCCGGTTGGTGGGTGCGTGTACCGCCAGCAGGTGCGGCGCTCCCCGGAAGCAGAATTCCTCCCCTTTATCGTAGTATGTTTTAAACACAGCCAAATCCTCTTTGGTAAAGCGGGGCGGATAAATTCCTCTGTCTGCCTGCTGGTACATTTCCTCCCGCAGCAGGGTAGTAAATTGTTTCATGGTCTGAATGTCGTCAATCACGGTGAACTCATAGACCTGATTGCAGCTCCCGGTGGGAGAATTGCCGCAGATCTGAAGGATGTGCTGAATCTGTTCCCAGTCCACATTTTCCTGTTTGAAACTGCGGCAGCTCCTTCGGTTGGTGATCAGCGCGTCCATCTGCTGCGGGGTGGGCAGCAGCTCCCGGCTCAGGCAGTCCTCCGGCTTTTTGCCGCAGATCGACAGCGCCCCTGTTGGGCACCCAGCCAGACACCGCTGGCACTCCCAGCACATGTGCCACTCGTCTGACAAATCCGTTGGCACCATATAGGGGATGCCGTCCGCATCCAGCTGAAGCATCCCATTCCAGCAGATTTCCCGGCACCGGCCGCAGTGCATACACTTCCCCCGGTCTATCACAAGTTTCTTGTCCAGTATATTGTTTTTCATGGAGTCCTGTTCCTTTCTCCTGTCACAAGCAGGCAATGCCCAGAATGGCATATCCCGCCAGGGCGGCAACCCAGGCGATTCGTGTATACGGGATTTGTGTCCTGACGTGGTCCATGATCGGCACCCCAGTCATGCTGGCGGTGAGAATCACGCTGTCCGAGATGGGGGAATTCTGGTCGCCAAAGACCGCGCCGGAGATAATCACCCCCAGGACAAACTGGGCCGGAATCCCCATGGGAATCATAATAGGCGCCCAAACGGGAACCAGAACCGCCGCCGTGCCGCCGCTGGTGCCTGTGGCATAGGCGATAAAGGTGGCGGTGAGATACCCAACCACCAGCATGATCTTCTTGGGCATCATCTGGGCGTAATTGGCAAGGAACGCCGCCGTCCCCAGCGTGGAGAGCAGATTTCCAAAGGCATAGGCCAGCACCAAAATCAGCACCAGATCAAACATATTTTTCATGCCGTCGATGCACCAGGAGGTATAGGTATCCACGCTGCAAATGTTTCGCAGCCGGTACCAGACCCCGGTGACCAACAGGGTCAAAAGCCCGGAGACAAATACCGCCGTGCCGCCGTCTCCGGAAGAGAGGCTGCCCTCTCCCGTGATCAGGAGCAGGATAAAGATCATGGCCACCATAAACGCGATGGGAAAGAGCATGTTTCTCGCCAGCACTTTGGAGCGCTCTTCCACCTGCGTCTCATACTCATAGCTGGCGGACGCCGTCTCCTCTGCCCGCTGGGACACCTGGCGCATGCCGCCCAGGTTGATATTGAAGAGAATGGAGAAAAACACCAGAATGAGCAAGGCCACTGTGTAAAACTGAAAAATGGTGGAGCTCATCACAATGGAAAAGGGGTCCTCCTGAATCTCCAGCTCCTGGGCCACGGGGGTGAAAATCGTGGTGAGCACCGCGCAGGCGCTGCCAAAGGGAACAATCCACGCCACAGCCGCTCCGGTGGAGTTGGAGATCAGAGCCAGTCTCTCACTTGGCACCCGGAATTTCCTGCAAAAGGGCTTTCCCACCATGGCCGTCACGGCGATGGAGCTGTTGCCGTCCACAAAGAGCAGCAGACCCAGCACAAAGGAAATCATCTGGGCGGCAACGGGCGATTTGACCCACTTGCGCTTTTCCGTGCAGTAGAGAATCAGCCCCTCCACCCCTCCGGAGCGGCTGACCACACACATGACGGCGCCCGTCATCAGCACAAAAAAGGTGGTCATTGCCGTGTCCGTGTCACTGAACACCGTGGCAATGGACTCAACGCCCGTGAGATAGTCCCCCGTAAAAATGCCAATTAAAAGCGTGGAGCTGAGAATGCCCGAGAGCAACGCCAAAAAGACATTTTTTGTCAGAAAGACAAGAAGCAACGTCAAAAAAATGGGAAGTAATGAAAAAATGCCGTATTCCATAACCTGCCTCCTTACCTGTTTTGCCAATATTGTATCGGAATCCGCCATGGGAGACAAGAACGCACATTTTTCATACCAGGTTACAAAAGGTGACCGCTTGCTTTTCCGCAACCGGACGCTTATAATAAAAATCAAAGTTGATTCTGAGGACGGGATGTGATCGCTTGCTGACCAAAGCCGAAATGCCGGAGTGCCCTGTGGCTACCACCGTGCAGCTCATCGGGAGCAAATGGAGATTGTTGATTTTGCGAAACCTGCTGCAACGGCCCTGGCGGTTTAACGAGTTGAAGCGGAGCCTCCCGGGAATCAGCCAGAAAGTGCTGGCAGATACCTTGCGCTCGATGGAAACCGACGGACTGGTGACCCGGACGGTGTATACCGAGACGCCCATTCGGGTGGAGTACTCACTCAGCGACTTGGGCCTGTCCATGCGCCCCATCATTCAAAGCATGGAGGACTGGGGGACTGCGTATAAGCGCTCCTTGAAGTAACCTGTCCGTTTCCCCCTGACTGTATCCGGACGGAAAAGAGACATTCCATACGGAAAAATCCCTCCCTTGACCGGCAAGGGAGGGTTTTTCAATGACAGCGGGGCCGGCGGCCTCAAAACCGCATCCCGTTTCCGCAAAGGGGCCGCCGCAGGATTTCACCGCCGGCCCCACGCCATTCAACGGTTCCGGCTCTTGGGAAAGGTCACCACCGCTTTAAACAAATCGCCGTCTGTGCTCACCTGGAAGGCCGCCCCCATCAGCACGCACAGGCTCTGGGCGATGGACAGCCCCAGCCCGCTGCCCTCAGCCATCCGGCTTTCATCTCCCTGGACAAAGCGCTCCATCAGTTCCTCCGCAGGCACGTTTAACGGCTCGGCGGAGATATTTTTCAGCGAGATGACCACATGGGACCCGGTGTCCTCCATGTCCAGATAGACACGGGTGCCCGGCATGGCATATTTGCAGCAATTGCCCAGCAGATTATCCAGCACCCGCCACAGGTGACGGCCATCGGCACAGATGGTAACCTTGGCGGGCAGGAGGGCCGCTTTCAGCGTCAGACGGGCCGCCGCCAGCCGCTCCTCATATTCTCCCAGGCACTGCTGCACCATCTGATTGGCGTCCAGCTCCTCCAGCGCCACCGGCAGCACCCCCGTCGCCGCCTTGCTGGCCTCCACCAGATCTTCCGTCAGCGCCTTCAGGCGCTGGCTCTTGCGGTCCAGAACGTCAATATATTCTGCGGCAGGCTGCTCGGTGATCTCCAGCTTTTTCAGCAAATCCACATAGTTGATGATGCTGGTCAGGGGTGTTTTCAGGTCATGGGACACGTTGGTAATCAGTTCCGTGCGGAAGCGGTCGCTCTTCATCCGCTCGTTCACCGCTTTTTCCATCCCCTCGGAGATGGCGTTCAGGGTGGCCGCCTCTTTGACCAAGTCCCAGGGCATGCCCCTGGTGTCGATCTGGTAGTTCAGATCTCCGTCCGCAATCCGCTGGGCGCCGGCGCGCACACGCTCCCAGCCGGAGAGCCAGTGGCTCTGGGCGGCGACGGCCGCGGCAAGCAGCAAAAGCACGACTAGGAACGACCCGTTCGCATAGCAGACGGCCGCGTAAACCAGCAGGAACGCTGCCGCAGCAAGGGACGCCTTCCAGAACAACAGAATATCCCGTGTCCTCCGCCACGCCCAGCGGCATATGCGCCGGATGAGGGATTGCTTCAGCAGCACCCGCGCCTTGATCTGGGTGACAAACGCGGTGACGATGGGGGAGGCAAGCAGCGTCAGCAGCGCCGCCAGCACGCCAATCAACAGTCCGCGAGCCTGCGTGGAGTTTGTAATCACACGGATATCCCAGTAAAGCGTGTACAAAACCATCATGGCAATGAACGCGCCCTGGCAAAGGCACACGTCCACAAAGAAGATCACTTCATAGGGCAGCCGGTGAAGGGCGCACAGGTGGATTCCCTCCACGTTTTTCTTGTGACCGCAGGAATACAGGAACCACAGCCCAAACACCAGCGCCAGCACGCCGCAGGGAACCATCAGAGGCAGCATGCGCTTCACATATTCCTGGGCATCCTCCATCTCCTCCTGCAAGTCGGCATAGCTGTCATCGGCAACCAGCGTGGTTAAACGCCCGTATGTCACGATGGCGATCTCATCCTCCGCCGCGTCGGTTGCCCCCAGCAGGATTCCCCTGTAGTAATAGCCGCTCTCCGCCGCTGCGGCGCCACTGGCCGTTTCCTCTCCCTCGTTCAAATACGTAAACGCGCAGCTGTCCAGGGTGTAGTCACATGTATAGACCGTTGTCACCAGGCTTTCCAGCGTCGCGCCCTCCAGATTGCTCTCCTGCACCGCCCCATCGACCGAGACAACCTGATAGCGGAAGTTGGAGTTTTCCGCACGCAGCTCTTCAGCCAATTCATTATAATACTCCTGCCCTCTGTAGGTCAGCTCATCACATTGCCCCAACACCCACATCTCATAGGCGGCCAGCGACTGATTTGCCATCAACTCCTCACTCCCGTACCAGGCGTTTTGATAGTACGTCGTCGCTTCCACATTGACCCGGTGGACACACGCTGCAAACGCCCCGACACACAGGCAGCATAACAGCAATGACAGCACCTTACACGCCAAATTGGATTGTAATCGTTTCATGATAAGTCCTCCTCTTTCCGGGGCAAGCGGTTCAGCGCTTACCCGCTGATTTTGTATCCCAGCCCCCACACCACTTTCAAATACCGGGGGTGGGCCGGGTCGATTTCAATTTTTTCCCGCAGGTGCCGGATATGGACGGCCACTGTGCTCTCCCCGCCAAAGCTCGGCTCCTGCCAGACCTGTTCGTAAATCTGCGCCACGGAGAACACCTGCCCCGGATGCTGCATCAGCAGCCGGAGGGTGCCGTACTCCAGTTTGGTCAGGTTCACCGGCTCGCCGTCTACCGTCACCGATTTTTCCCGGTCGTTCAGGACGATAGGCCCCACGGTGTAGCAGCCGGCGGACTTGCCGGTCTCGCCGCTCTGCCCGCCCAGCTGGGTATAGCGCCGGAGATGGCTCCTGACCCGGGCCACCACTTCCAACGCCTTAAAGGGCTTGGTGATGTAGTCATCTGCGCCCACGTTCAGTCCGAGAATCAGATCGGCGTCCTCGCTCTTCGCCGTCAGAAAGAGAATGGGGACGTTGGACTCCTTGCGGATGGCCGCAGTGGCCTCCAGACCGTTCATCTTGGGCATCATAATATCCATGAGGATCAGATGAACCCTCTCCCGCCGGACAACCTCCAGCGCCTGTTCACCGGTATAGGCCGGGATGATATGGTATCCCTCTGCCGAGAGATAGATGTTTAACGCTGCGACGATGTCCGGATCGTCGTCGCAGATCAGAATGTTGTACATGGAATGAAGCTCCTTTCCGGTTTACATGGTTATCTTAACACAGGGAATTTAAGTCACAACTGGGAATTGTTTTAAGAAATGCTTAAATTGTCCCAAAACACGGCAAAGGCGGCCCTCACCGCAGTGAGCGCCGCCAAAGAAAATCATTTCACCCAAATGGGAGGGATTGCCGGTGCAACGGGTCTGCCCGATCAATAGGCCAGCTTCTCGCTCAGCCACCCTTTCAGCTCGCTAATGGGAACCCGAACCTGCTCCATGGTGTCGCGGTCCCGAATGGTGACCGCGTTGTCCGCCTCGGAGGCGGCGTCCCCTACCGTCTGGAAATCCACCGTGATGCAGTAGGGGGTGCCGATCTCATCCTGGCGGCGGTAACGCTTGCCAATGGAGCCGGTGTCGTCATAGTCCACCATGAAGAACTTGCTCAGCTCCGCCTGCAGCTCCTGGGCCTTGGGAGCTAGCTTCTTGGACAGCGGCAGCACAGCGCACTTGAAGGGCGCCAGCGCGGGATGGAAGTGCAGCACCACACGGGTATCGTCATTGCCCTTCTTATCCTGCCCCACCACCTCTTCGTCATAGGCTTCAATGAGGAAGGCCAGAACCACACGGTCCGCGCCCAGAGAGGGCTCAATGACGTAGGGGATATAGCGCACGTTGTCGGTGGGGTCGAAGTAGGTCAAATCCTTGCCGGAGGTGTTCTGATGCTGGGTCAGGTCGTAGTCGGTGCGGTCGGCTATGCCCCACAATTCGCCCCAGCCGAAGGGGAAGAGGTACTCGAAATCGGTTGTGGCCTTTGAGTAGAAGCTCAGCTCCTCCGGGCTGTGATCCCGCAGGCGCAGATTCTCCTCCTTCATGTCCAGCCCCAACAGCCAGTCCCGGCAGAAGCCCCGCCAGTAGTCAAACCACTCCAGATCTGTGCCGGGCTTGCAGAAGAATTCCAGCTCCATCTGTTCAAACTCACGGGTGCGGAAGGTAAAGTTTCCCGGCGTGATCTCGTTGCGGAAGCTCTTGCCAATCTGGGCCACGCCGAAGGGCAGCTTTTTGCGAGTGGTGCGCTGGATGGCGGGGAAGTTGACAAAAATTCCCTGAGCCGTCTCCGGGCGGAGATAGACCGTGTTTTTGGCATCCTCCGTGACGCCCTGGAAGGTCTTAAACATCAGGTTAAACTGACGAATATCCGTCCAGTTGTGCTTGCCGCAGGTGGGGCAGCAGACATGGTGCTCCTCAATGAAGGCCGCCATCTCCTCTTGGGAGAAGGAGTCGATGGGCTGGGGCAGCGCAAAGCCGTTCTCTTCGCACCAGTTCTCAATCAGCTGATCGGCCCGGAAGCGCTCGTGGCACTCCTTGCAGTCCATCAGCGGGTCAGAAAAGCCGCCCAAATGGCCGGAGGCCACCCAGGTCTGGGGGTTCATCAGGATGGCAGAGTCCAACCCCACGTTGTAGGGATTTTCCTGCACAAACTTCTTGCGCCAGGCCGCCTTCACGTTGTTTTTCAGCTCCACACCCAGGGGGCCGTAGTCCCAGGTGTTTGCCAAGCCGCCGTAAATTTCGGAGCCGGGGAAAATGAATCCCCGGTTCTTACACAGGGCAATGATTTTTTCCATGGTCTTCTGATTGTTCTTCATCATGATGTCCCCCTCATAGAGTTCCTGTTAAACCGTGCAGATCACAAGCAGAGCCTGATGGACGGCAAAAGAAAAATTCGCTCCGAGCCAAAGGCTCAGGGCGAACAAAGTCCGTGGTACCACCTGAATTCACAGCGCTGCCAGATCTGCTGTGCACTCGTTCCCCGGATAACGGCGGGAAGACCCGGCGGCGTTTACTGGGTGCCTCGGCACCGTTCCTGCCGCAGCTCAGAGAGGCCCTTCGCGGCGTTCCTTTTGCGGGGCTTTCACCAACCGCCCCATCTCTGCCTGTCCGGGAAACCGCTACTGTTCTCCTCAACGCTGATATTGTCCTTACTTTATCATGCCCCTTACCGTTCGTCAAGAAAAATTTCGTCAGGCAGGGCCGAGGCCAACCCGTTGACGGAGAGAAACACTCCCAAACCTGCCTCCCCGCCGCAGACAACAGCCGTTTCGTCCGGGCGAACCCGGCCCCCCTTCATAAAACAGGTTTTCATTGCAATTTCATCCCTATTGGTATAGAATGGATATAATTATTAGCCTGGCGGTTCCCTGTCCCGAGCTGCGCCGTCTTCCTAGAATGGGAAATCCGGCCCCGCGTTTGGAAAAACCGGTTTTCCATCCAGCGCAGCCGGCCTTCGGCCCAAATTCGCCACAGGTGTCCCCCCGGGTTGTTGTATTCCAGCGTCCCCACCGTTAGGAGAGATCCATTATGAGCAACTTTACCTTTTCTGAGTACCAGTCCAGCGCCGATTATCTGCGCAGCCAGCTGGGCAGCTTTGTCCCCAAAGTCGCGATGGTTCTGGGCAGCGGCCTGGGCTATCTGGCCGAGCAGGTGGAAAATCCCATCTCCGTGCCATTTTACGCCATCCCCTACTTCCGCCGCTCCACCGCCCCCGGCCACGCAGGCCGGCTGGTGTTTGGCCGGTTGGACGGCCAGAACGTGGCCGTGATGCAGGGCCGCTTTCATTACTATGAGGGCTACTCTTTTGATGAGGTCACCTTCCCGGTCCGCGTGCTCCGCCTGCTGGGCGCCGAGACGCTGATCGTCACCAATGCCGCAGGCTGCGTCAACGAGGCATGGAGCGCCGGAGATCTGATGATCATCCAGGACCATATCAAGCTGGCCCTGAAGTCCCCCCTGTGCGGCCCGAACCTCCCTGAGTTCGGCCCCCGCTTCCCGGACAGCACCTATGATTACACCCCTGCCCTGCAGGCTCTGGCCGAGGAGGTCGCCAAACAGCAGGAGATCACCATCCGCAAGGGCGTTTACATGTACATGCCCGGCCCGCAGTATGAAACCCCCGCCGAGATTCGGGCGGCCAGGGTTCTGGGCGCCGATGCCATCGGCATGTCCACCGTTCCCGAGGTCATCGTGGCCCGTCACTGCGGCATGGACGTCCTGGGCATCACCCTGCTGACCAATATGGCCGCCGGAATTCTGGATCAGCCCCTGACGGAGGATGAGGTTCTCATCGCCGCAGAAAACGGCAAAGCCAAGTTCTCCGGCCTGATTCGCGGCGTGCTGGGGCAGATGTGAACCTGCTGCCGGTTTGACGGCGCGGCATTCCATAAAAATGCGATTTGTCAATTGGGAGGGCGTTCCCGCCCGCCATCTGAGGAAGGTTTATGAAGACATTATTTGAAAACATCACCACAGTCACCATGAATGACGGCCAGCCCGTCCTGAAAAACGCCTATGTGGCGGTGGACGGCGCGAAAATTGCCTCTGTCGGCACGGTCAAGCCGGAGGGTTCCTTTGACAGGGTGATTGACGGCGCGGACAAAGTGCTGATGCCCGGCCTGATTAACGCCCACACCCACATCCCCATGACCCCCCTGCGGGGCTACGGCGGGGGCCACGACCTGCAAACCTGGCTCAACGAGTACATCTTCCCGGCAGAGGACCATCTGGACAGCCGCTGCATCCACGCCGCCACGGCGCTGGGGCTGGCTGAACTGATTCAAAACGGCGTCACCGCCTTTGAGGACATGTACTATTTTTGCAACGACATGGCCGAGGAGGTGTTGGCCGCCGGCGTCAACGCCAACTTGACCCGCAGCGTCACCTGCTTCCAGCCCATTGACAACCCGGCCGGCTTCCTCTCCTGCCGGGAAATGCGGGATGCGGTGGAGCGCTATCACGGCGCAGGGGACGGCTTGATTCAGATGGATGTCTCCATCCACGGTGAGTATACCTCCTTCCAGGCCGACAGCCTGTGGGACTATCTGGGCCAGTATGCCGTGGACCACAAGCTCGGGATGCATGTCCACATTTCAGAGACGAAGTCCGAGCACCAGGACTGCCTCCGGCGCCATGGCGTGACGCCCCTCCAGATTTTGGACCAGTACGGCGTGTGGGACTGCGGCAGGAGCATTGCCGCCCACTGCGTCTGGGTCAGCGACGAGGATATGGACCTGATGGCCCGGAAGAACATCACCTGCGCCCACAATCCGGTTTCCAACCTGAAGCTGGGCAGCGGCATCGCCCCCGTTCCCAGGATGCTGGAAAAGGGCGTCAACGTGGCCATCGCCACGGACGGCCCCTCCAGCAACAACAACCACGACCTGTTCGAGGAGCTGAAGCTGACCTCCATCCTGCACTGCGGCGTCCGCCTGGACCCCATGGCCATCACCGCCTGGGACGCCCTGAAAATGGCAACGGTGAACGGGGCCAAGGCGCTGGGCCGCAAAACCGGCGCAATCCGCCCGGGGTATGACGCCGATCTCATTTTGCTGGACTTCTCCCGGCCCCATTTGATCCCCTGCCACGACGTGGTGGAAAACATTGTCTACGCCGCCCGGGGCAGCGATGTGTGCCTCACCATGGCCCGGGGTAAAATTCTCTATGAAAACGGCGTCTTTTTTACCGTGGATTTGGATAAAATCCGATATGAGATGGAACACTATGTCCTTCCCCATATGTTCCCCTGAACACCTGGAGGGGGCGCCGGCCCCGGCAAAGGGGAAAGCCTGCCCCCCATCCTGAACCGGAGGTAAGCATTTTATGTCTGAACGAACCCATTCCAAGGGCGGCAGTACGTTCTTTGGCGGCGCCGCCATTCTGGCCGCCGGCATTTTGATCGTCAAGGTGATCAGCGCTGTCTACAAAATGCCGCTGGTCAACATGCTCGGCAGCGGCTACACCGATTTTACTGCCGCCTTCAACATCTTCAACATCCTGCTGATGATCTCCACCGCAGGCATTCCGGTGGCCATTTCCAAGATGATCTCGGAGGCCCAGGCCACCGGGCGGCAAAACCAGGTCCATAAAATTTTCCGGGTGGCCTTCCTGTTCTTCACCATTTTCGGCATTATCTGCTCCGCCATCATGTTCTTTGGCGCGGAGGTTTTCGCCAACATTATGAACGACGCCAAAGCCGTTCACTGCGTCCGGGTGCTGGCGCCCTCCGTTGCCCTGGTCGCCATGCTGGCAGCCTTCCGGGGTTACGCCCAGGGCCACCGCAACATGACCCCCTCGTCCGTCTCCCAAATTCTGGAGGCCCTCTTTAAGCTGATCGTCGGCCTGTCCCTGGCCTGGTATCTGATTAACGTGCTGGGGAAGGACGATTCCATCGGCGCCGCAGGGGCCATTGTGGGCGTCACCATTTCCGAGCTGATCGCGGTTGTGTACATGGCGGCCGATTTCCTCATCACCCGCCGGGAAGAGCCCCAAACGGCCCATGACAGACCTCTGTCCACCAAGCGGATTCTGAGGAACTGTCTGGCCCTTGCCATTCCCATCACGCTGACCTCTTCCTCCACCTCCATCATCACAGCCATTGACAACTCCCTTGTCATGGGCCGCCTGCAAAGCGCCCTGAGCATGGATCTGGACAGCGCCCGGTCCCTGATGTCGAACTACACCGGCGTCCAGACCGTCTATCAAATCCCCGCCGCCCTGATGGTCGCCATCACGGCCTCCGTCATTCCGGCCGTCACCACCTGCTTCACCCGGAGGGATCGCAAGGGGGCGTCGAAAATTGTGGGCAGCGCATTTAAAACGGCATCCATGATCGCCTTTCCCTCCGGCGTGGGCATGATTGTCCTGGGGCAGCCCATTGTGCAGCTGCTGTTCCCCTCTTTGGACGCCACCGTCGCCGGTAACATCCTGTCCATTTTGGGCCTGGCCAACATCTTTGTGTGTATGATGCTGGTTTCCAACTCTGTGCTCCAGTCCCACGGCGTGTTGAATCTGCCAATTTTCACCATGATCATCGGCGGCGTTGTCATGGTGCTCTTCGATTACTTCGTGGTTGCCATCCCCGAGGTCAACATTTACGGTTCCCCCATCGGCACCTGCATCTGCTACGGCATCACCTGCCTGTTAGACCTGCTCATCGTCAAGCGGGTTGTGCGCAACTGTCCCAGCTTTGTCAGCGTGTTTGGCAAGGTGCTGGTAGCCTCCATCGTCATGGGCGCCGCCGCCCGCGGCGTCTATGTGGTGGTCAACAGCGCCCTGGGCAACACCATCGGCGTGGCCGCCGCCATCCTGGTGGCCGTCCTGATTTACGCCGCCCTGATCCTGCTGCTGCGCGTCATCAACAAGGATGATCTGTCCCTGATGCCAAAAGGGGATAAGATCGGCAAGCTGCTGCATATTTCATAACCCACAACCACAACCGTTCGAACACTCCATTTCAAAGGAAGCGCTTTTATGGTTCAGTACAAATTGAAGCCGCGCTACACCCTGGACGACTTTCGGGAGATCGTGGCGATTCTGCGCCATCCCGGCGGCTGTCCCTGGGATATGGCGCAGGATCACCACTCCATCCGCCGGAACCTGATCGAGGAAACCTGCGAGCTGGCCGAGGCCATTGACGCCGATGACATCCCCCTCATGCAGGAAGAGCTGGGGGACGTGCTGATGCAGGTTCTGATGCACGCCAATATGGAGGAGGACGCCGGCCATTTTGACATCAGCGATGTGGCCGACGCGGCCTGCAAAAAGCTGATTTTCCGCCATCCTCACGTCTTTGGACAGTCCGAGGTCACGGACAGGGAGGCGCTCACCAACGCGTGGGACAACTTAAAACGGCAGGAAAAAGGGCAGACGACCTATACCGACACCTTAGAGGCCGTTGCCCGGACGCTGCCCGCCCTCTGGCGGGCGGAAAAGCTCCAGAAAAAGGCCGCCAAGGCCCGCTTTACCTGGCCGGACCTCTCCGGGGCGGTGAAGAAGCTGCAGGAGGAGCAGCAGGAGCTGGAGGACGCCCTTGGGCAGGGCTGTCAGGCGTCCATTGCGGAGGAGATCGGCGATTTGCTGTTTGCCGCCGTCCATGTGGCCTGCTTCTCGGGGGTGGACCCGGAGGCGGCCTTGCACCAGAGCTGTGAGAAGTTTATCCGCCGCTTCGCCGCCACGGAAGCCGCCCTGCCGGGGGACATGAAGGATCACAGTCCCGCCGAGCAGTTAGCCGCCTACCAGCGCATCAAAGGGGAGGAGCAAAAACATGAATAAAGCAGAACTCATCCAGCAGACCGCAGAACAGACCGGCCTCACCAGAAAAGAGGCGGAGGCGGCCATCAACACCGCCCTTGATCTGATGACCCAGGCCCTCTCCCGGGGCGAGCGGGTTCAGCTGGTGAACTTCGGCCGCTTCGACGTGAAACAGCGCTCCGCCCGGCAGGGCCGGAATCTCCGCACCGGGGAAATCATCCCCATCCCCCCCAGCAGGGCCGTGCAGTTCACCCCCGGAAAAGTGCTGAAAGACGCGGTAAAGTGAGGGCATGGTCTGCCGCAGCCCACGGCTTCCCCTGCCAGGTTATGACGAAAGGAACCCCTTATGAGACTTGATAAATATTTGAAGGTGTCCCGCCTGATGAAACGCCGCACCGTGGCCAACGAGGCCTGTGACGCCGGACGGGTCAGCGCCAATGGCCGCCCGGTGAAGGCCTCTTACGACGTAAAGGTGGGCGACATTCTGGAAATCCAATTCGGCCAGCGCACCGTCCGGTTGGAAGTCCTCATCGTGGCGGACAACGTGCGCAAGGACGACGCAACCGCCATGTACCGGGAACTTTGACCCCTGAACATCTGCGCCATTGGCGGCGTTGCCAAAACCGGCACCGGCGGGTGCCGGTTTTTGGTTTTCTTACCATTGTTATTTTTCATCCGGTTTGCTATAATAGGGAAAAATATACACTTATGCATTGCGCTGGACTGGAGGCTCTCCAGCGCTGAGGAATTTGAGATGAAATATAAGAAATGGACCGTAGGCCCAAACCGAGCGCCCCTGGCTGCGGAGATGGAGCGGTCCGGTATTCCGCCTCTTGTCGCGCTGGTTCAGGCCGCCCGCGGTTGTGAAACCGCCGCCCAGGCCAGAGACGCCGTCCGGGCCGGTGAAGAACTTCTAAATGACCCTATGCTGCTCCTGGGAATGCCGGAGGCAGTCGCCCGTCTCCGGCAGGCCATTGAGCGGGGGGAGTCCATCTGCGTCTATGGCGATTACGATGTGGACGGCATTACCGCCGCCTGTCTGCTGACCTCCTGCCTTCGGGAGGAGGGCGCCCATGTCACCCCCTATATCCCCGACCGCATCCGCGAGGGCTATTCCCTGAACCAACAGACCCTTTTGGAGTTGAAGGCTCTCGGCACGGATTTAATTGTCACGGTGGACTGCGGCATCACCAATCTGGAGGAAACCCGTTATGCCCGAGAGCTGGGGATGGATGTCATTATCACCGATCACCACGAGTGCAAACCGGAACTGCCCCATGCGGCGGCAGTGGTGAATCCCCATCAACCGGGCTGCCCGTACCCCTTCAAACATCTGGCCGGCGTAGGCGTGGCCTTGAAGGTCGCCATGGCGCTGACCGGCCGGGGCCGGGAAACCCTCTGGCGCTACGTAGATCTGGCCGCCATCGGCACCGTGGCGGACGTGATGGAGCTGACGGGGGAGAACCGCGCGATTGTGGCCCTTGGGCTGCAAGCCCTGTCCCACACGAAACGGATTGGCCTTTCCATGCTGCTGCATGAGGCCGGTCTGGATGATAAACCCATCACCGCCACCTCGGTGAGCTTCTCCCTGGCCCCCCGCCTCAATGCGGCCGGGCGCATGGGCTGCCCGGAACTGGCAGTCAAGCTGCTGCTGACCCGCCGGGAGGAGGAGGCCGCCCAGTACGCCAGAGAACTGTGTGAGCTGAACCGGGAACGTCAGGCGGTGGAGCAGGATATTTTTCATCAGTGCACCGCGCTGCTGGAGCAGCGCCCCTCCCTTCGGGAACACGCCATCATCCTGTCCGGTGAAAACTGGCACCAGGGCGTGACCGGCATTGTGGCCTCCCGTCTGGTGGAGCGGTATCATCTGCCCACCTTTATGATCTGTTTGGAAGATGGAAAGGGGAAAGGCTCCTGCCGCAGCGCCGGCGATTTCAACCTGTTTGCCGCGCTGGAGCAGTGCTCCGATCTGCTGGAAACCTTTGGCGGCCACGAACAGGCCGCAGGTTTTACCATTTTATCGGAACATCTGCCCGCGTTTCGCTCCCGGATTTTGGCAATGGCTTCCGCCGCTCCGGCGTACAATCCGGCCAATTCGGAGCTTTTCATCGACGTGCGCCTGCCGGGCAGCCAGCTGTTGACCCTGCCCAACGTGGAAGCCCTTCAACAGCTGGAGCCCTTCGGCACGGGCAACCCCCGCCCCACGTTTCTGCTGGAGAATCTGGAAGTTGACAGCTTTGCCAGCGTAGGGGGCGGCCGGCACACGCGCATGCAATTCCGTCAGGGCAATATGCACTTCGATGCCATCTTCTTTTCCGCCACCCCCCGGGAGATGGCGCTGCGCCCCGGCGTCCGGATGGATGTGGCCTTTTTCCCCCAGATCAACGACTTTCGGGGAAGCCGCTCGGTTCAGCTTCTGGTCACCGACCTTCGCCGGTCCATGACGCCGATGCAGCGGGAACAGCGCCTTTACCAACGCTATCGGGAGGGCCTGCTTTTGAACCGGCAGGAGCTGATGCAGCTTTTGCCCACCCGGCAGGACTTTGTCGCCCTGTGGCGCTATCTGGCCCAGTGGGGCCCGGCGACTCTGGAAGAGCCGCCGGCGGTTCTGGTGGAGCACCTTTCCGCCGCCACCGGCAGCCATTGCCCCTTTGGCCGCACCATGGTCTGTCTGGAGGTCTTTCAGGAGCGGGGGCTGATTGAGCTGAGCCGCTCCGGGCGTCAAGTGCGCATTTTCATCCATCCCCCCGCCAGAAAGGTCAATCTGGAGGAGTCAGAAGTGCTCCAGCGGCTGAGACAGCTGCTGGAGGAAGGCACATCGCTATCGTCGTGGGACGAATCCCTTTAAGAGGTAGGGTTATTTATGGATCCAATACTGGAACGATACCGAGCGCTGGAAGAAAAAGTTCTTGCCTATGCGCCGAACATTGACACTGAAAAATTATATCGTGCCTTTCAATACGCAGACCGCATGCACTCCAAGCAGCTGCGCCGGGACGGCACCCCATATGTCACCCATCCTCTGGCCGTGGCTGACATCGTCGCGGATCTGAAGCTGGACATTGACAGCCTCTGCGCCGCCCTGCTCCACGACTGCATTGAGGACACCGGCGCCACCCATGAGGACATCTCCCGCCTGTTTGGGGAGCCGGTTGCGGCTCTGGTGGAAGGGGTCACCAAGCTGACGCGAATCAACTATGTCAGCCTGGAAGAGAAGCAGATGGAGAACCTGCGGAAAATGCTCATCGCCATGAGCAAGGACATCCGCGTGGTCATCGTCAAGCTCTGTGACCGGCTGCACAATATGCGCACCATGCAGTATCAGACGCCGAGGAAGCAGCGGGAAAAGAGCCGGGAGACGCTGGAAATTTACGCCCCCATTGCCCACCGCCTGGGCATGAGCCGCATCAAAGGGGAGCTGGAGGACCTCTCCATCCGCTATCTGGATCCAGTGGCCTGCAAGGAAATCGAGGAGCAGATGACCGCCCGCCACAGCCGCCATCAGGAGTTTCTGAACACCACCCAGTCCCGCATCTCCGCCCGCATGAAGGAGAACCATATCAAGTGCTCGATTACCAGCCGTACCAAGCACCTGTACTCCATCTACCGGAAGATGTACTCCCTGGATAAGCCCAAGACGCTGGAAGAGATCTTTGATCTATATGCCCTGCGCATCATTGTGGACGACATTCCGGACTGTTATAACGCCCTGGGCCAGGTTCATGACATGTTCAAACCCGTTCCCGGCCGCTTTAAAGATTATATCTCCACCCCCAAGCCCAACGGCTACCGCTCCCTGCACACCACGGTCATCGGCCGGGAGGGCGTTCCCTTCGAGGTTCAGATCCGCACCTGGCAAATGCACGAGGTGGCTGAATACGGCATTGCCGCCCACTGGAAGTATAAGCAGGGGCGCTCTACCGCCAGCCCGGACGACGGACAGGCTTACGAATGGGTTCGCAGACTGCTGGAAAGCCAGGAGGACACGGACGCCGAGGAGTTCATCAAGAGCCTGAAGGTGGATCTGTTCTCCGACGAGGTCTTTGTCTTTACCCCCCAGGGCGAGGTAAAGGGCCTGCCCGCAGGCTCCACCCCCATTGACTTCGCCTACTGCATTCACTCCGCCGTGGGAAACAGCATGACCGGCGCCAAGGTCAACGGGCGGCTTGTCTCCTATGAGACCCAGCTGCAAAACGGCGATATTGTGGAGATTCTCACCTCCAAGTCCGCCAAGGGGCCGGGCCGGGACTGGATGAAGATCTGCAAGAGCAATGAGGCCCGCAATAAAATCCGTCAGTGGTTTAAACGGGAGCGCCGGGAAGAAAATATCATCCACGGACGCGCCGCCTTTGAGAGCGAACTGAAGCGGAACAACTACACCCTGGCCGAAATTTCCACGCCGGAGAATTTGCCCCGCATCTTGAAAAAGGTTCAGTACAGCTCTCTGGACGATATGTATGCCGCCATTGGTTACGGGGGCATGACCGCGCTCAAGGCGGTCAACCGCATCAAGAGCGAGATGTCCGCCATTGTCCGGGAGCAGAAGGAAAAAGAGGCCGCCCTTCTCGCCGCCAAACAGCTGGCGGAGGAATCCAACATTCAGGAAATCCACGTCAAGACCAACCTGCCATCCAGCCCGCAGAAAAAGCGCACCGCCAAAAGCGGCGTCATTGTGGAGGGCGAGGACAACTGCCTGATCAAATTCGCCAAATGCTGCACCCCCGTCCCGGGCGACCCCATCGTCGGCTTTGTCACCAAGGGCTTTGGCGTATCCATCCACCGGTGCGACTGCCCCAACGCCGCGCCGGAGAGACGGCGCCCCGAGGACGTCCACCGTTGGCTGAACGTCTCCTGGGCCCCCAGCAGCGACGATCTCTTCCAGACCACTCTGAAAATCATCGCCAAAGACCGTGACAAGCTGTTTTTGGACATTGCCGCCGCCCTGTCGGAGGCAAAGGTCCGCACCGATTCCCTGTCTGCCAAGGGCACGCCCGACGGCTTTGCCAATGTGACCGCACTGGTCAGCGTCCACGACAGGAAGGATTTGGAGGCCGTCATGCGCCGCATCCAGTCCGTCTCCGGCGTCATGGAAGTGGATCGCTCCAGATCCTGACGGTTCCACACGAATGATTCCCACAACAAGGAGCATATTGTAGCATGAAAGCTGTTGTAACCCGCGTAAAGAGCGCCCGCGTCACCGTTGAGGGCAGAGAAACCGGCGCAATCGGACAGGGATTTCTGGTTCTGCTGGGCGTCGGCCCCAACGATACCGAGGCCCAGGCAGACCGGCTGGCCGATAGAATCTGCCTCTGCCGGGTATTTTCCGATGAAAACGGCAAGATGAACCGCAACCTCGCCGCCGTGGGAGGCAGCCTGCTGGTGGTCAGCCAGTTCACCCTCTACGCCGATCTGAAACAACGCCGTCCCGGCTTCTCCCACGCAGGGCCGCCGGAACTGGCAAACCGTCTGTATGAATCCTTTATGGAGCGCTGCCGCCAGAACGGCTTTCCGGTGGAGCACGGCGAGTTCGGCGCCAATATGCAGGTGGAGAGCGTCAATGACGGCCCTGTGACCCTGCTCTTTGACACCGACTGCCTTTAGGCCTCGTCTGGCGAAAGAACATCTGCACCGCTGTGCATCTTTCCCCTTCTCAGGCGAGGGTTTACCCCGTGGTTTTCAGGGCAATCCGGCCCTGAAACATATATAAAAAGGAAAGGACGACTGCTTTGCCGCCCTTGGGAGGTTGTTCCAATGTTTATTGACAGCAAAGTGATTGGCCCCGTTCAGACAAACTGCTATCTGCTCGGAGATGAAATCACAAAGCATGCTGCACTGATTGACCCCGGCGATCAGGGCCGCACCCTTGTCCACTGGGCACAGGAGCGCGGTTATCAGGTCACCATGATTTTGCTCACCCACGGCCATTTTGACCACATCAACGGGGTAAAGGCCGCCCAGGAAACCCTGTCCGCCCCGGGCACGGAGGTTCCCGTCTACGTTCACAAGGCAGATTACCCTGTGGCACACTGCGGCTTCCTGGACAACGTATCGTTGCGCGATGTGAAGAACATCGTCTTTTACGACGAGGGGGACACCGTTCTGCTGGATTCCATCTCCATTCAGGTGCTGCACACCCCCGGGCACACCCGGGGCGGCGTCTGCCTGATCGCAGGGAACGCCATGTTCTCCGGGGACACCCTGTTCTGCGGCTCCTGCGGACGGACGGACTTCCCAGACAGCTCTCCCGTGGAAATTATGGAGTCCCTGAAGCGGCTCTCCGCTCTGCCGGGAGATTATCAGGTATATCCCGGCCACGACCGGTGCACCACGCTGAAGCGGGAACGCGAACGAAATCCCTATATGCAATATGCCATGAAAAACCTGTAACAGGAAAAAAGAGCACCAGAAGCAGCCGAATAGAGGCCGCTTCTGGT
>CAYWAP010000030.1:0-21089 GCA_964456525.1 uncultured Oscillospiraceae bacterium | reverse complement strand
AGACGGCGTCAAATTACTTTGTCTGGCGACAAATTCCCGCCATTGGTCACGTTTCGAATGTTCAAACAACTCCTGAGCGTTCCCTGAACGTATTTTTTCGGCAGCCGGTGTATTTCGTGAAGTCATATCCGAAAAAACCGGGTAGAAACCGGCTCATTTTTAACAGTTAACGAAAAATTTGGCGCTGAATTTGCTACCTTCCGGCTTGACAATACAAGATACTCGGCGTATAATTTAAACAGAATACAAAATATTCCACTACCTTACCCTGTATAAGGGATTGAAGCCCTAGGCCTATAATGCAGAGGAAGCTAAATAAGCAGCCGCTACCTTACCCTGTATAAGGGATTGAAGCAACAAGCAACCTCCACACCCAGGGCCGTAGTGATGCCATTACCTTACCCTGCATAAGGGATTAAAACCGCCGATACCTTTTGGCGCTCCGCCGGGAACACCCACGATTCTGTCCACGCCATCGAACGGTTGGAACAAGTCAAGCACTGGCCGATCGCACTTACGGCTTTAAAGCGATTTGGGAATACATCTCAAAACACGGGGCTAATGATGTGGTTCCGCAGAATTGCTACCAGATATGATAAACTGGATGTCTCTTTGCCACAGTGTCAAGGGATGAATTCAAATGTTCCTCAAATCAATTACTTCCCGGTTTTTGAATATATTGCATTCGCAAGCGAGATAAAAATAGAACTGCATTCACGAATTCAAAAGTGAATGCAGTTCCTTTTTTCGAATTATTGTGACTCCGAGGGATCCTGATATCAAGCCCGGATGAATGCTCGCTATCTTCCAGCGCAGTCCATCTCTCGTAACCAAATCCTCGGTACTGTCAAAAGTTGAACCTATTGACAAAAGCCCCAAAACTCCATTCCTATGGTATAATAGAAATAAGGGAGGTAGAGGTTGAACAAAGCATGGTACTGTCAACAAATCCAGAGTTATGCGCAAATATGTTTACAGACTCTGAGTGAATGAGGTCAGCCGGCAATAGAAGCGTCTTCCAGAGCCGCCTCCAGGTGCTTCATGTTCATGTACTTCCTGTTGCCCCACTGGGTGCCAGCCACATGCCGCAGCCGGGCACAGACCAGCATCAGGGCCGAATTGCCGTCTGGGAAACAGCCCACCACACGAGTCCTGCGGCGGATCTCCCGGTTCAACCGCTCAATAACATTGTTGGTACGGATGCGAGTCCAGTGTTCACTGGGAAAATCGCAGTAGGTCGCCGTACAACCAGAAATGATACCCTAAAAACATGGAGAAACAGATGACAATGTCCCCGCTGAGTCAGGTGTTTGCACCTGACAAATCCAGCGGCAAGCAGATGTAGGCAGTAAAAATCTCTTCCCGCTTCGTAGATGGCGTAGAAATTTCTGCGATTTCCGAGGACACAAAAACGGTGTGACCGTTTACGATCACACCGCTCTCTACCCCTGACAAGACGAAATATCACGATTAACAGGGTTTCCTCTGGCGCAGAAGAAGGGATTTGAACCCTTGAGACGCTATCAACGCCTACACGATTTCCAATCGTGCGCCTTCGACCACTCAGCCACTTCTGCATTGCAGTTTCAACAACGAATATTATAGCGAAATTTTCACAGAAGTCAAGGCTAATTTTTCTTTTTTTACCCCTCGCTTATCGCCCGGGCACCTTCCGGGTGGCCCAGTACTCTCCCATGGAGAATCCGCGCCGATAGGTTAACTCCTCGCCCAAAAAGGGAATCGGCTCCCAGGCGTTGGCCTCCTCTTCGCTCTCAAATTCCACTTCAGCGTAGGCAAAGGCGCCGTTGTCCACCACGGCACACTCCAGCGTGTGGCCGTCCGGCAGCCGGTACGCCCGGTAATCCTTGTGGACGACCGGTTTTTCCAGCATGCTTTCCAGTTCCTCATACTGCTCTTTTGTGATGTCCGTCTCCACCTCATGCCGGGACAGCACCCCTTTGCTCTTGATGCACAAGACGTACCGCACGGCGCCGTTATCCTTCCGCTCGCTTCGACGAATCCGCAGCGTCACCGGGAAGGTGACCAGATAACCCTGGTCCGTCTCCATGCGGACAATCTCCGGCAGATCCGTGGGAAAGCCCTCAATCCAAAACTTGCGCTCAATTTCCATTGCAATCCTCTCCTTTGCCATAGTGTACCCAAATTACCGGAAAACATCAAGTCCCCCTGACAGAATTTCCCTCCCGTCTCACCCTTTTATGCCTTGTGCGGAGGGACTCCCCTTTCCCGGGACACTTGACAGATTGGCTCTCTGACCTTATAATATCATCTAAAAAATCACGCATTTATAAAGTCAGGTGTTATCATGACGCTATCCCCCACCCTTGACCCCACCAGCTCCATCCCCCTCTATGAGCAGCTTTACCGCTATTTGCGCCAGGAGATGGAAAACGGCCATTTACAGGCCGGTGATAAACTCCCCTCCAAGCGGCAGCTGGCCACGGACACCAGAATCAGTGTGGTCACCGTTGAGACGGCCTACAGTCAATTGGTCGCCGAAGGCTACTTGCACAGCGAAAACCGGCGGGGGTTTTTCGTTCAGCGCGCTGCCGGGCAACCGGTTCAAAAGGCCGCCCCCGCTCCAGTCCCCCCATTGGGGCCGGAAGCAAGCCGGACATACCGTTACGATTTTGCCACGAACGCTGTCGATGCGGAAAACTTTCCCTTTGCCACCTGGGCGAAACTGACCCGTGAGGTGCTCTCCAGGCAGGACAGCGTTTTATTGACCAGTGCGCCGCCCCAGGGCGTCCTGGAGCTGCGGGAGGCCATCGTAGAACACCTCTATCACTTCCGGGGAATCCAGGTCTCTCCGGAGCAGATCGTCGTAGGGGCAGGGTCTGAATTTCTCATCTCCCTTCTGGTTCAGCTGTTGGGCCGGGAGGGCGGCTATGCCGTCGAGGAGCCGGGGTATCACAAAACCGCACAAATCCTGTCCCATTGCGGCGCGCAGGTGATTCCGGTGGCGGTGGACAGCCAGGGGCTGAACGTGGATTTGCTCTGCGCGTCCGGCGCTCGGGTGGTTCATGTGACGCCCTCCCACCACTTCCCCACCGGCGTCATCATGCCGGTCTCCCGACGGCAGGAGCTGCTGGACTGGGCTGGTCAGGCTCCAGACCGCTACATCATTGAGGATGATTATGACGCCGAGTTCCGATTGACCGGCCGTCCCATTCCCGCTTTGCAGGGTCTGGACAGGCTGGATCGGGTCATTTACCTGAACACCTTTACCAAGAGCCTG
This sequence comes from uncultured Oscillospiraceae bacterium, assembly GCA_964456525.1. Classification (GTDB taxonomy): domain Bacteria; phylum Bacillota; class Clostridia; order Oscillospirales; family Oscillospiraceae; genus Onthomonas. Next base: position 17,830 of record CAYWAP010000030.1, on the reverse strand, counting down.
GCCCCCTCCCTGCGAATCAGCTACATGGTACTGCCCCCGGCACTGACCGCGCTGTATCAAAAAGAGCTGCTGTTCTATTCCTCTACCGTCCCCTCCTTTGAGCAATATATTCTGGCGCTGTTTATGGAGCGCGGACACCTGGAACGCCATATCTCCAGGACGAAGAAGCGCTACCGCACCCGGCGGGATGCGCTGCTGATGGCCGCCCGGGAGTCCGGCCTGACGGAGTTTGCCGAGATCAGCGGAGAAGATGCCGGACTGCACCTGCTGCTCACCGTACACAGCCGCTGGAGCGAATCGGAACTGATCCGCCGCGCGGAGGCGGCCGGAATCCATGTCTATCCGCTGTCCCACTACTATCACAACCCAACCGAAGGATCTCACGCCCCTGTTTTCCTTCTGGGTTATGCCACCATGCGCGCCGCGGACATGCCCCAAGCCTTCCGCCAGCTGGTGCAATGCTGGAATCCCTCCTCTCCCCAGCGTTCCTGACGCCCCTGCGCCCGCTTTGCCGGGCGTTTTTTTTTGCGCTCAAACCGTTACTTTTTGTTACTTTTACCCTCATTATCTCATCACATTTTTATTTTTCAGAACTTTTTCGCGCGTTTTTTCAACCTGTAAAATGGGCATACCAAAAAATTGTTTCATTTTTCTTGACTTTAAAGGGTTTTTATGCTATTATCTTACACGTTCAAGAATGGTTACAAGTTTTACATTCTGTAACCACCAACCAAAAGCACAGCAAATCCTTTTGGAGGGGTTTCATGACATCACTTTTCATTGCCAAGCCAGGTCACAGGCGCCAGCTGGTCTGTAAGCTCATCGCCGTCTTTGTCATGGTGCTGGTTTTGGTCTTCTTAATGTCCAACACCGCCAATGCGAAAACTGTGACGTATGAGATTACGACGGATGAGGCCACTTACGTCGTGGAAACCGACGGCAACAGTGTGAACAGCGCGCTGGATGAAGCGGGCGTCGATGTGAACGCCACCGACCTGGTTTCAGCAGATGAGAGCACAGAGGACGGAACAGTTCAGGTGTCCGTCACCCACAAACAGTACGCAACCCTTACCGTTGACGGCTCCATCTCCAGCATTCAGCTGGAGGACGGCGACACAGTGGCCGATGTCCTGGAGCGGCTGAACGTCCAATTGGGGGAAAACGACATTATCTCCGCCGATCTGGACAGCATCGTGAATGGCGGCGATTCCATCGTGGTCAACCGGGTAGAGATCACCTACTACGATGTCACGGAGGAATCCGATTACGAGAAGGTTCGCGAGGCGGATCCCGACTCTTATCGCGGCGTTGAGTACATCAAACAGGCCGGCGTCCCCGGCACCACGACCTATCATCACAAGGTCACGGTCATCGACGGCGGCGAGCCGGAAGACGTGATTGAGAGCACCACCACAACCGACATGGTTCCCGAGATCACTGCATACGGCACCCGGGTTTCCACGCCGTCCCTCAGCAGCCTGAGCCAGAGCCAGGACTACATCACCAACATTGATGATGAGCTGATGACCATCACCACCAAGAGCGGAGCAACCTACAGCTTCTCCAGCGTGGAGTCCTTCGCCTGCACCGCATACACCGCTTCCAGCGGAAGCCGTACCTCTACAGGGGCTGTGCCTTCCGTCGGTGTGGTGGCAGTGGATCCCTCGGTGATCTCCTACGGCACCAAGATGTTTATCGTCTCAGCAGACGGCTCCATCGTCTATGGAATCGCCGTCGCCGGGGACTGCGGTGTGAGCGGGAATCGAATTGACCTGTACTACAATTCCACTTCCGCCTGTTACTCCTTTGGCAACCGAACCATGAAGGTTTACTTCCTGAACTGAACACACCTGATGAAGAGCGCGCCGAACAGGCGTGCTCTTTTTTCGTTCCACCCAGTGCAAAGGGGCCGCCGCCACCGGGCAAACTCTCATGAAAAGGTGTTCATATGATAATTCGAACATCTGTTTGACAAATATGCCGTTGTGTGGTAAAGTATCGTTGTCTTAGGCTTTGTTTGAACATGAGAACCATGACCAATGACAGAAAAAATCAACTACCTATGGCGGAAATGTCACCTGGCCATGCTGCCATGTTGCAAACAGGGCCGGTTTGGGAGGCTTTGGGATGGATCGTACCATATTGCACTGTGATCTGAACAATTTTTTCGCGTCCGTGGAACTGCTTTCTCATCCCGAGCTCCGGGACAAACCGGTGGCGGTTTGCGGCGATCCGGAATCCCGGCACGGCATCATTCTGGCCAAAAATGAAGTTGCCAAGCGCTATCAGGTGAAAACCGCGGAAACCATCTGGCAGGCCCGAAAAAAATGCCCGGATTTGCTGCTTCTCCCCTCCCATCACGAGAAATATCGGGCGTTTTCCCGGAAAATCAACGCCATTTACGACCGGTATACCGACATCGTCGAACCTTTTTCCATTGACGAAAGTTGGCTGGACATCACCGGCACCATGCATCTGTTTGGCAAAGACGGGAGGGGGATTGCCGATGAGCTGCGCCAAACCGTTCAGCGCGAGCTGGGGCTGACCATTTCCGTCGGCGTCAGCTTTAACAAGGTCTTTGCCAAGCTGGGCAGTGACTATAAAAAGCCAAATGCGACAACCGTGATCACCCGGGAAAATTTCCGGGACATCCTCTGGCCCCTTCCGGTGACCGACATGCTCTTTGTGGGCAGCGCCACCGCGAAAATCCTCAAAACCTACGACATCCACACCATTGGCCACCTCGCCAGGACAGACCGGCAGGTTCTGGAGCGGATTCTGGGCAAGCAGGGCGGGATACTCTCCGACTACGCCCGGGGGCTGGACGCCTCCAAGGTGACCCCTGCCCGGGAAATGGGGCCTCCCAAGAGCGTGGGCAACGGCATGACCTTCCCGGCAAACCTGTTGGGGGAGGAAGCTGTGCGCACGGGCATTGAACTGCTCTCCGATTCCGTGGGAACCCGGCTGCGGCGGCACGAGATGAAATGCACCTCTGTGCAGCTGACCATTCGGGATCCGAATTTTCGAACCATCACCCGCCAGACGCAGCTCAGCGTCCCCACCTATCTCTCCCGGGAGATTGCCGAAACCGCCATGGGCTTGGCCCGGAACAGCTGGGATTTCCGCCGTCCCATCCGCATGCTGACCGTTACCGGTCAGGGGCTGATTTCCCAGTGGGATGCAGCCGAGCAGATGGATTTGTTCGCCGCCCAGGCGCCCAAACAGCGGGAAAAGCTGGAACGGCTGGAAAAGGCCGTGGACGCCATCCGCGGAAAATATGGGAAGGACGCCATCGGGCCTGGTTCCCTGACAAAAGAGGAACGAAGGGGCGGGGACTCTTCGGAATAGGGACGCAAAGCGGATGCGCTCCCCGGGATGCTTCGAAATCCCCCCGCTGCCGGGATATACCCTTCTTTGTTAAATGAGGTCATCATTTTGAAACGCATTTTTTCTCTGATTTTCACACTCAGCCTTCTGATGGGGCTTGTCAGCTGCGGCGGCACAGGATCAGCCACCGATGACAACGCCCTTCAGGTAGCCTGCACAACCTATCCGGTCTATCTCATGGCGCAGGCTGTCACCGAGGGCGCGGATGATGTGGCGCTCTCCCTGGTCATCGACCAGCAGATCAGCTGCCTGCACAACTACACCCTGACCATGACGGACATGAAAGCCATAGACGCCGCCGATGTCATCGCAATCAACGGCGCCGGGCTGGAGGATTTTCTGGAGGACGTATTGGAAGGCCGCGATGTGCTGGACTGCTCTGCGTCGCTGGATCTGCTCTGGAACGATGAGGAGCAGGAATACGATCCCCACTTCTGGCTGGATCCCAGCAGGGCAGCCCAAATGGCCCAGAACCTGGCAGATGGTCTGGCAGAACTGGACCCGGACAACGCGGCAGTCTATGGGGCAAACGCCCAGGCGATTCAGCAGGAGCTATCCGATTTTTACCAGACCCAGCGGGAACGGCTGGAGAATTTACAGCCCAAAGAGCTGATCACCTTTCACGACGGCTTTGAATACTTTGCCGGGGCCTTCGATCTGGAGATTGTCGCCTCTGTGGAGGAGGAAGAGGGCTCAGAGGCCTCTGCCCGGCGCATCAAAGAGCTGGTAGAGCTGGTAGATCAATACGAACTGCCGGCGGTGTTCATCGAGTCCAACGGCTCGGACTCTGCGGCGCGGGCGCTCTCCAACGAGCGGGGCCTTGCGATCTACGCCCTGAACATGGGCATGAGCCAGGATCTCGTCCCCGAATCCCTGACCGGACTGGACGCCTATGAATGGATTCTCTCCGGCAACATCGACACCCTTCTGGAGGCATACTCATGAAACGAATGAAACACAACGGCGTCACCTCCGGCTGTGAGGGAAGCTGCTGTTTGAAGGTGGAGCACCTGTCCGTCTCCTTCGGCAGCGACCAGATCCTCAGCGACGTCAATTTTCATATGCACTGCGGCGAGCTGATCGCGCTGATCGGTCCAAACGGCGCGGGGAAAAGCTCCCTCTTCAAATCCATCTTGGGGCAGATCCCCCACAAGGGCACCATTACCTTTCAAACCGCCCTTGGCAACAAAATGACCCCACACATTGGCTATGTCCCCCAAAGCCCCGCCTTTGACCCGGACGCCCCGGTCAGTGTGCTGGATCTGTTTATCTGTTCCACCACCAGCCGCCCGGTGTGGCTGCCAGTGCCCGCAAAGCTCCGGGAGCAGATCCGCGCCTCCCTTTCCCGGGTGCAGGGGGAGGATTTGATCGACAAGCGCGTGGGAACGCTCTCCGGCGGCGAGCTGCAGCGGGTGCTGCTGGCCATGGCACTGGAACCGGTTCCCCAAATTTTAATTCTGGACGAACCCATGTCCGGCGTTGACATGGAGGGGGAGCAGCAGCTCTTTGAACTTCTGGACGACATTCGGAATCAGTATGACCTTTCGATTTTACTCTCTACCCACGATTTCGGCACATTGCGGCTGATGGACAAGGTGATTTTGCTCAAGCAGCAGATTTTAAAATCCGGAACCCCCGAGGAAATCCTGGCCTCAGAGGAATTCCGTCAGCTGTTTTCTCTGCGCAATCAGGAAGGAGGCCGGCCATGATGCAGCTTTGGTATTCCCTTGTGGATCTACTGCCCTTTTCCTGGGCAGAGCCGGGCAGCATGCTCTTTATGAAAAACGCACTGCTGGCCGTGCTGATTGTCTCTCCCCTATTTGGCCTGATGTCCATGCTGGTGGTGCAAAATCGAATGGCCTTTTTCTCCGACGCGCTGGGCCACTCCGCCTTCACCGGGCTGGCGGTGGGCGCCCTCTGCGGCCTTGTGGACAGCACCTGGTGTGCCGTGGCCCTCTCGATCGTCTTTGCCCTTTTGTTCACCCTGGTGCAGCAGCGCTCCGGAATGGCCAGCGACACCGTCATCGGGGTGTTCTCCTCCACCACCATCGCCCTGGGCATTTTCCTCTCCACCCTGAACGGCGGCAGCTTCAGCAAGTTTAACGCGCTGTTAATTGGGGACATCTTGTCCGTCACCCCCGCCAAAATTGCGCTCCTGGCCGTGATTTTGCTGCTGGTGATCCTGCTCTGGGTGCTTCGGATGAATGCCATGACCCTTGCCGCCATCCATCCCGCCCTGGCAGACAGCCGGGGGCTGAACCTCTGGCGGCTGGAGGCCCTGTTTAACTGCGCCGTCGCCGTCGTGGTCACCCTGTCCATGACCTGGGTGGGACTGCTCGTGATTAACTCCATGCTGGTGCTCCCTGCCGCCGCCGCCCGGAACATCGCCCGGAACATGCGGCAATACTTCCTTTTCACCCTGCTGGGCGCGCTTCTCTGCGGAGTCGGTGGGTTGATGGTCAGCTTTTATGTTGGCTCCAGCACAGGCTCCAGCATGACCCTTTTGCTGGCGGTGCTGTTCTTCCTGACCTTTGCCTTCCGCAAGTGGAGAAGGTAGACCGTTTGGCTCCCATTCCGCCGGGGTCTCTGAAAAAGTTTCTCCCCTTTGCAGAGGAAACAATGAAATGCGGCATGGCCTTCCGCCATGCCGCATTGTGACAATGATACCTTGTTGATGAGGAGGCCCCTCACAGGGCCTCCTCCTGACGTTTACTTGCGCTTTTCAAACATTCGGAAAATATCCGCCCAGGGATCGTCCTCATCGGCCTTTTTCTCTTTTGCGGGCGCGGCCGGCTCCTCCGGCTGCTCGGCAGAGGGCTCCTCAGCAGGCGCTGCCTCCTCCGCTGCCTCGGGGGCAGCCGGCTCCTGCTCAGCGGCCTTTTTCACAAAAGGGATCTGCTGGCCCTCCTGATTTTCATCAAAACCGGTGGCGATGACCGTGATGCGAATCTCATCCTCCAGGTTGGGATCGAAAGTGGCGCCAAAAATGATATTGGCTTCCGGATTCGCCGCTTCCTGAACCAGTCCAACAGCGGTTTCGACCTCTTCCAGTCCGATGTCCAGAGACCCGGCCACATTGACCAGAACGCCGCGGGCGCCGACAATGGACGTCTCCAGCAGCGGGGAGGAAATGGCCATCTGGGCAGCCTCCTCGGCCTTATTGGCGCCGGCGGCGCGCCCAACGCCCATGTGCGCCAGACCCGCGTCCTTCATGATGCTGGTGACGTCGGCAAAGTCCAGGTTAATGAAGCCAACCTGCTTGACCAGGTCGGAGATGGACTCCACCGCCTGCTTCAACACATCATCCGAAATTTCAAAGGCGTTGACCATGGTGATCTTCTGGTCAGTGGCATGCTTCAAACGGTCGTTGGGGATAATGACCAGGGAGTCAACCTTTTCGCGCAGCTCACGGATGCCCTCTTCGGCCTGCTGCATGCGGCGCTTGCCCTCAAACCAGAACGGCTTGGTCACCACGCCGACGGTCAGGATGCCCATCTCCCGGGCAACCCCGGCCACAATGGGGCTGCCGCCGGTGCCGGTGCCGCCGCCCATGCCGCAGGTGACAAAGACCATATCGGTTCCTTCCAGCGCCTTGGTCAGCTGGCCGACGCTTTCCTCGGCAGCTTTGCGGCCAATCTCAGGGTTGGCCCCGGCCCCCTGTCCATGGGTGAGCTTTTCACCGATTTGCAGCTTATATGTGGCTGCGGAGGCATTCAGCGCCTGCCTGTCCGTATTAACGGCAATAAAGTCAACACCTTTGGTGCCAGACTTTACCATCCGGTTGACAACATTGTTGCCACCGCCGCCAACGCCGACAACTTTTATGCTCACTACGCTGTCTGTTTCCACTTCATATTCAAAGGCCATAATTGTTCCTCCCGTTTATGTCATACCAAAGCGCACAATTCCCGCTAGTATACGCATACTTATTTTAACTGATAAACCCGAAACGGTCAATAGCTTTCCTGGGTTTTCCTAAATTATTCATCATCACGAATCAAGTGAATTTCCCCGTCGCTATAGGTCATATCCAGTGTACCGCTGTATGAATCCGACCAGTTCACCAGAATATAATCCTCCAAAATGGAATCAAATGCCTTGACCTGGTATTCAAAATTACTCTCCAGAGGCATTTTTACCTTGAGCCGGTCCTGATAGGTCATAACCAGCACGCTGTCCGAGGACAGGTCGATCTGGGTGATATCGCCCAGCAGGTTGCGCCCCTCCAGCGCAGACAGAAGGGACAGCAGACTCGTCACCTGCGTATCCTGGCTGGTGCTCTCAGCGTCCTCTTCCGCGCTGCCGTCGGCCTGAATGGTTTCCCCAACGCTGGGATCTGTCAGCGTCAGGCCGGTCACCTGTGTCAGGTCGGGGGCGGTGTCGCTCTCTTCCAGAATTTTGCCATTTGTGCCGATGATGTACCACGTCCCATCGGCCTCCACGGCGGCGACGTCCTCGCTCTCTGTGATGGTGATAATCAACGTGCCGGGCAGATGCCGGGTAACGCTGACGCTGGAAATGTAGCTCAGGTTGGAAATCAGGTTGTTGGTCACGCTGGTCGTGCTGACCAGGCACAGGTTATCCTGATAGCTCACGCCGCAGGCATCGATAATCTCCTGCTCCGTATAACGGCTGTTGCCCGTCAGACTGACCACATTGCCATCCTTTGTCACCATGCGCAGGTCAAAACTATTGACTTTAAAAAATACAATGCTGCCGCCGATCACAACCACGGCAATCAGCACGGCGGTAAAGAATACATAGAGGGGCCAAAACCGCCCGTTTCTCTCTCTTCTTCGCCTATGCTTGCGCTCTCTGGGCATATGTTTTCTCTCCTTCCGACAGAGAGGATGGCTTTCTCAGCGAATCAGGTCGTGAAGCACCTTATAAATGCGCTCATTCGCGTCCAAAACCGACATCTCTCTCAGCTTGACCTGCATCATTTTCAGGCCGGCCGGATTCTCCAGCATGGTGCAAACCTGCTGATAGAGGGCTTTCCCAGAGCAATCCTTCTCCAGCATCAGGGTAGCGGCCCCTCTGTCCGACAGGACACGGGCGTTTTTCTCCTGATGGTTGGCCGTCACATTGGGGGAGGGAACCAGAATGCTGGGCTTGGCAATGGCGGAGATTTCAGCGATGGTGGAAGCCCCTGCACGGCTTAAAATCACATCCGCCACGGCCATCACCACCGGCATGTCGTAAATATAGTCCCGGACGTCCACAGCGGGGTACTTCTCCAGACGGATGCCCCGTCTGGCTACGCCGGCAGTGACCTTTTCGTAATAACGCTGCCCCACCCCGTAGATGTGGTGGAAGGGACAGCCGTCCGCCACTTCACGGGCGACGAAGTCCACCATGTGCTCGTTCATGACCTGGGCGCCCAGCGATCCCCAGGTGGTGACCACCACAGGGCGGTCGTCCTCAATGCCCAGCTTGGCCCGGGCCTCTTCCCGGCTCCACGCAAAGAAGTCGTTGCGCACGGGCGTGCCGGTGACTTCACAGCGCTCCGGGTGGGCATAGTGCTGTTTGCTCTCCTCAAAGCCCACCATCACCTTGTCAACACACTTGGAGAGCATCTTGGTGGTCAAGCCCGGCTCCGCGTTGGACTCATGCACCGCCGTGGGAATCCCCTGCTTGGCGGCCTGTTTGACCACCGGGTAGGAGGCATAGCCGCCGGTTCCCACCACCAGGTCGGGCTGGAAGTTACGCAAGATCTGTTTGGCCTCCACGGGAGAGGTGATCAGGTTCTTTGCCGTCCTCAGGTTGTGTTTCAGACTGTCCAGATTCAAAGAGCGGTAAAAGCTGGAGATCTCAACGGTTTGAATGGGGTAGCCGGAGCGGGGAACCAGGTTCTGCTCCATGCCGCCCTTTGCGCCAACAAACAGAATTTCGGCTCCCTCGCGCTCCTGAAACATGCCGGCCAGCGCCAGCGCGGGATTGATGTGGCCAGCTGTGCCGCCACAGGTAAACAGAATTTTCATTTGAATCGCTCCCTTTGCTATGTAACTCCAGTCATCCTGGGGGAATTTCAGGGGATTTTAGGACTTGTTTGAAACGTGGAATGGATTTCACGCCACAATCCTTTATGGTGGAAAAAGGCCCGTCATCTGGGCATGTTGACATTTCTCAAACAGAGCCTGATAGCTCAGCCGTGTTTTGGGGCGGGTATCTGCCGGGAAACGGACAGCACAATGCCCATCTCCACCAGCTGGATCACCAGCGCCGTTCCGCCGTAGCTGAAGAAGGGAAGGGAAATGCCGGTGCAGGGGATGACATTTGTCACAACGGCCATGTTCAAAAACACCTGAACAGCCAACAGCGTGGTGATGCCCACAATCAGCAGAGATCCAAAACGATCTCTGGCGTGGAGCGCCAGCCAATAGCCCCGAATCACCAGCAGGGCAAACAGCACGACGATCATCGCCGCCCCGACAAAGCCCAGCTCTTCGGCAATGATGGCAAAGATAAAGTCGTTTTGTTCCTCGGGCAGATACAGATACTTTTGCCGGCTCAGGCCAAAGCCCAGACCGGTCAGGCCGCCAGACGCCACCGCGTACAGGGATTGGACAATCTGGTAACCGGTGCCAGTGGGATCGGACCAGGGATCCAGCCAAACGCTGATACGGCTGGAGTTATACCCCAGGACGGCAATCATCACGTAGGCGATTCCGGCTACGCCGCCTGCCCCCAGGACAAACCATCCAATGCGGATGCCCGCCGCAAACAGGATGCCCGCGCCAGCTGCCAACACCAGAACGGTGCCGGAGAAATGGGGTTCCTTCAGCATCAGGACGGCCACAACCAGAAGGATGCACACATAGGGAATCAGCTCCACCAGATTGCTCCAGTAGAGAAAATAGCGGATCTTCTCCCACGGCTGGGGCAGCCGTTTTTTAAACTCCGGCAAGCCGAGCCTTCGTTTGGAGAGCATGGCCGCGAACGACAGGACGACTCCCAGCTTCGCAATCTCAGAGGGCTGATACGTTGGCCCAAACCACAGCCCCGCCCTTAACCAGCGGGTTGAGTTGTTGCTGGTTACTCCCAGCGGGGTCAGCACCAGGATCAGCAGCACAATGGCAGCGGCAAGCACCGGCAGGGCGGCCAAGCGCAGATGCTGATAATTCAGCCGGGAGATCAGCAGCATGGCCACAATGCCGAGGACGGCGTATATCGCCTGATGCTGGAAGAAATAGAACGAATCCCCGAGAACGCCTTCAGCGGCGTCGTAGCCCGCGGCCGTATCGTAACGGGCGGCATAGGAGGAGGCGGAGAGCAGCATAATCAGGCCAATGCCGAGCAGCAGGAGCGTCAGCATCAGAAAAGGCAGATCTACAGGCCCCCGGGCCAGCTGTTCGACACGGGTGAGATCGCGTTTGGGTTTTGCACGGCGGCGAGTACGCTGTTTCACAGTGACCTTCTCCTTTCCGGAAATTGAAAAGTGGATCTCACAGCACGCGGTTCATCACGCCCACATAGGCCAAAATGCAGGCTGCGGCCGTGATGGCGGTGAAGACTGCAAAGAGCTTATACTCGCTCCATCCCCCCATCTCAAAGTGGTGGTGCAGGGGTGCCATGCGGAAGATACGCTTGCCGTGGGTGATTTTATAATATGTGACCTGGATAATATCGGAAGCCGTCTCACAGAGATAGATAATGCCCACCAGAATCAGAATCAGCGGCATATCCAGGGCAAAGGCCAGGCCGCAGACCATGCCCCCCAGAAACAGGGAACCGGTGTCCCCCATAAAGACTTTGGCGGGGTGGAAATTGTAGATCAAAAAGCCCCCCAGCGCCCCCAACATGGCCGCGCTGATCATGCTCAGCTCAGATCTGCTCCAGAGCATTGCGACAACGACGTAAAACAGCATGACCGGCATGGTGACGCCGGTACACAGCCCGTCGACGCCATCGGTGATGTTGACGGCGTTCACGGTGCCAACCATGACAAAGGCGGCAAAGATCATATACAGCACCCAGGGGATGCGGAAGGTCACATTGAAAAAGGGAATATACAGTTCCGGCGTCAGATAGCCAAAATAACGCAGCAGAACGGTGAATAAAATCGCAGCAGCCAGCTGGAGAATAAACTTTTGCGCAGCGGTCAACCCCTCGTTTTTGTGGTACTTGACCTTCATAAAATCATCAATAAAGCCGATGATCCCAAAGACCAGCGCAAAGCAAAACACAAACAGGGCGCCAAAATCGCCGCTGATAAAATCGATCCACCCCAGCATCAGGACGGTGACCAGCACCGCCAGGATAAACGCAATGCCCCCCATGGTGGGCGTGCCCTGCTTCGACATGTGCCAGGTGGGGCCGTTTTCTTTGATGGACTGGCCGGCCTTCAACGCCCTCAGCCATGGGATCAGGATCCGTCCAAAGACGGCAGACAAAACAAATGCTACCACAAAACTGACGATCATTCTCATCTTTTTCTCCTCCAGACACTCGTCTGTGTCCTGTCGTTGTGTTATCGGATGTGATACAGGTGCAGGAGCTGCCGTTCATCAAAGGGAACCTCCCCCGCTCCCACACGCATGGTCGTCCGGTCTCCCCTCCCGGCGAGAACGACCAGGTCATTTCTTCCGGCGTAGCAGAGCGCGCTGTGGATGGCTCTGCGCCGGTCCGGGATGATGACGGCGCGGCGGCTTCCCATGCCGGAACGGATCTCTCTGCACAGGCGGCTCACCGGCGCCGTGCCCGGGTCGTCTGCCGTGAGATAGATCCGGTCTGCCATGCAGCATACCGCTCCCAGCTCTCTCCGGAAGGACTTGGAGCGCTCCGGCGACGCGCCAATAATCAGCAGCAGCTCCCCGGCCGTCATGCCCCGCGCCGTAAAAAGCAGATTTTCCAGCGCCTCCGGGGTGGACGCGCTGTCAATGAGCACCCGCTGTCCGTCCCGGCCGGACAACAGCTCCATCCGCCCCGGAATGCCCTCCACACACTTCAGCGCCGCCGCGCCCTGGGCAAGGGGGACTCCGGAGAGCATTCCGCAGCCCAGGGCCCCCAGCGCCTGATACAGCTCATAGCCGCCGGACACCGGCAGGGTCACCCGCAGAAGCTCCCGGCGCGTCAGCGCCTCAAACTCCGTCCCATTGGGGAGCAGCCGCAGGTTTCGCCCTGCCAAGTCTGCTTCTGTCCGTTTTTCCGCGTAGGTCAGGCAGACGCCACGCCAGCTCTGCGCCAGAGAACGGCTTCCGGCATCGTCCAGATTGCAGACGATCTGTCTCGCGTTTTCCTTCAGGAACGAACGGGCCAGAGCCACCTCGCTCCCATCGTCCAGACCGGTTACAATCGCCGTCTCCAGGGGAAGGCCCTCCGCCTCTCCCGAGCGGATGCGCTCCACCGGGAGGGTCAGCACCCCATGGGTACACCCCCTGCGGGCCATGCTGCCGAGAATATCCGACAGCGAACTGCGCCACTGCCGCCGGTCCGGCGGCGGCAGGCACTCGTGACATACAAAGCTGTGACGGGAGGTAATCAGGCCGATTTTGCTTTCTGGCTGTTGGGACAGAACCTGACGCGCCAAATGCGCGCAGCCCGTCTTGCCAACCCCGCCGACCACCGCCGTCAGGCGCAATGTGCTAGTCATCGATTTCCTCACCTGAGTAGTCGTTGACAGCCATGTCCTGGAAATACACCGTGATCACCGTGCCCCGCTCCACTTCGCTGCCAGCTTCCTCGCTCTGGTCATAGGCCACCGTTGTGCTGGTATAGTTGCTGGAACAGCCCAACGCGCTCATGTAGAGATTCAGCGCCTCCAGCGTCTCCTGAACCTCGTCAACGGTCAACCCGGTCAGGTCCGGCACCTCCACCTCGTCGGTGGGCGCATCTTCTCCCATATAGAGAATGACTTCGCTGCCGCTGGGGATGGAAGATCCGGCGGTGGGGATTTGCCCGGTGACCACATCGCCGCTGCCGACGACGCGATAGGTCAGGCTCTTTTCCTCCAGCAGCTCCGCGGCCTCTTCCTCGCTCTTGTCTTCCAGACTGGGGACGGTCACGCTGGCGCCGGAAAGATCGTCTGAGAGATACTCTTTCTCATAGCCGAGATAGTCCAGAATCTCCGCCACCAGCGGGCCTGCCAGCGGCGCCACCAGGTTGCCGCCGGAAATGTAATAACCGGTGGTGGTGTAGTCGCTGCCCGACGCGGCCACCTGGGGGGAATCAAAGGCCATCAGCATGATGATCTGCGGGTCGTCCGCCGGCGCAAAGGCCACAAAGGAGACGATGTATTCATCGTCCACCAGCGTCTGGGAGGTGCCGGTCTTACCGCCGATGCGATAGCCCGCCACATAGGCGTTCTTGCCGGTGTACTGGGTGACAACCCCCTCCAGAATCTCAGCGCACAACGCAGAGGTGGACTCGCTGATAATCTGGCGGACGGGTGTGGTGTCTGCGGTATAGGTGACTTCACCGTCGTCCGTCTCGATGTGATCCACCACATAGGGCGTATAGAGATATCCGCCGTTGACCACGGCGTTGATGGCCGTAATCAGGCTGATGGGGGTGACGGTGAAGCGCTGGCCAAAGGAGGCCGTTGCCAACTGGGTGATGCCAAAATTATCCAGCTCCCAGATCACATTGGAGCCCTCGCCCGGCAGGTCAATCCCGGTGGAGTCCTGCAGGCCAAACTTCTCCAGATAGCTGTAGAACGTCTCCGCGCCAAGTTTCTGCCCGATGGTGATAAAGGCCGGGTTGCAGGAGTTGCCAACCGCCTCCGCCAGAGTCTGCGTGCCATGTCCGGAGCGGTTGGAGCACCGGATGGTATAATCGGAAACCTGAATAGAGCCGGAACACTCAAATGTACTGCTCTCAGAAATGACGCCCTCCTCCAGAGCCATTGCCAGAACAATGCTCTTAAAGGTGGAGCCCGGCTCATAGGAGTCACTGATGGCCTTGTTGCGCCACATCTCGTTGAGGGCCTCCGTTTCGTCCACGTCTCCGTCCTCCACCTTCTGCTGCAACACGCTGTCGATGATCTCAGCGTAATCGTTCAGATCGTAGGAGGGACTGCTGGCCATGCCCAGTATGGCGCCGGTATCGCATTCCATGACGATGACAAAGCCGCCGTTTTGGACATCATATTTCTCAATGCCGTCCTGCAGCACTTCCTCGCAGTACTGTTGGATGGTGGCGTCAATGGTCAGATAGACGTTTTCCCCGTTTTCGGCATCGTAATACTCCTGATAGAAGTCCAGCAAATCGGTGCCGCTGGCGTTCTTGGCCGTGACGATCAGGCCCGTTTCCCCGGACAGCTCATCATCCAGCTCCGCCTCAATGCCATAGGCGCCGCCGTTGGCATTGGTGAAGCCGATGACCTGAGCCGCCAGTGTAGAGTAAGGATAATACCGTTTCGCGTTGTCTGTCAAGTAAATACAGCCGGAAAGCCCGTTCTCTGAAATAAACGTGCGGATTTCCTCCTCAGTGGTGCTGTCCACCTGGCTGGCAATTCTCTCATACTGACGGCTGGTGTTCTCGCATCTGCTGCGGATTTCCTCCTCGGTGACATCGTCCAGAATTTCTGAAAGCCCCTCGGCGATGAGTTCGATCACATCAATGGCGGCCGTCCCCTCCTCTGCCGCCTCCTCGTTGACGGACGTCTGCTTCTCCGAAATCGCTTTCGGCGAGAGGATGACATCATAAGCCGTGGAGCTGATTGCCAGAATGTTTCCATTGGTGTCAAAAATCGTGCCGCGCTCTGCGGAGATTTCACTCTCACTGGTCTGCTGACTGACGGCGAGCTGGCTAATCTCTTCATGGCGGTAGATCTGCCAGTACCACAGCTTATATATAATCGGAACGAATATCACCACACCGAAGACGGCCATCAGAACCACTGTCCGCCCGAAAATTTTTCGGTTAGCAGCCTTTCCGCTGACGTTTCTGCGTTTATGCTTACTCATGCGATTCCATGCCTCCTCAGAAATGCAGAATTTCCCCCTGTCTGGGAACAGGCCGCCCGTCTCCTATGCCCCTTCCGCAAACCGGAGCGCCGCCCACAGATACAGGCCCGGGATTCGTGATCGGGAATGGCTTTCACAAGGCTTCCGCCGGGGATATCCTACAGTTCCAAAAGGGCGTAAGAAACTTTTTTGATTCTTACGCCCTCTGTCATTTCTTATGGCCTTGTACTTTATGCGGGATTTAGCTAAAATATGTACCAATCCCCGCAAAGAAGGACTTCACTGCCTGCCAGACGCCTTTCAGGCCAGTCGCCTTTTCCTCCGTCTGGTAGACGACCGCGTTATCCGGGTCAGACAGCTCCAGATAAACCTTCTGGTTGGCCGTCGGCTCCTGCAGGCCGGCTTCCTCGGCGGCTTCCTGCAAGGTTTCAGCGTCAAAGACCGTCTCATACTCCGTCACCAGGATTGAGTTTTCTTTTCGCAGTTCCGAAAGCTCCGCTTGCGCGGCCACGGTATCGGCGTAAATGTCGGTCAATTCAATGTAGCTGGTCAGGACGCCCACAGCCAGCATGGCGACCATGGTAAAGCCCACCACCGCAGTGATGGAAATTTTGCCCTGGGGACGCAGCTCCACCTTGGAGCGGGTACGGGGATACGGCCTCTGCGACTCCTGCCGCTTCCGCCTTGGCTCCGTCTTGGGCACCCGAACCGTATTGCCCTGCACGTCCAGCCGGTAAGCCGTGTTTCCATTGGCCATGATTCTCCAGTTGTTCTTCGCACCGTTTGCAGGCATATCCAAAACCTCTTTTCTTTCACTGCGAGCGACGAAGCATCCCGGCAGCGTTCGTAGACCTTGATTGGGAACTCTCTTTCTCCTGCCACGCCTGGAATCTCAATGGCAAAGGGAAGGAAGTTTATAACTTTTCTGCAATGCGCAGCTTGGCACTGCGGGCGCGGGGATTGCGTTGAATCTCTTCCGCAGTGGGCAAGATAGGCTTTTTCGGCGTCAGGCGGATCTCCGGCGTCCGTCCACAGACGCAAACCGGAAATTCCGGCGGGCAAATACAGCCCTTTGCGTGTTCGGTGTAACCATTTTTGACAATGCGATCCTCCAGCGAGTGGAACGTGATGATACACAGCCGTCCCCCCGGGTTCAGCCGGGGGATAATGGCGTCCACGGCGCTGGACACCGAGGTCAACTCGTCATTGACGGCAATGCGGATGGCCTGAAAAACCCGCTTGGCGGGGTGCTGCTTTTCGCGCAGAGCTGCAGCCGGCATGGCCGAGCGGATCACGTCCACCAGCTCCAGCGTGGTTGCAATGGGCCTATCCTGCCTGACCTGGACGATTTTCCGCGCAATGGAGGCGGAATAGCGTTCCTCCCCATACCGGGAAAACAGGCGCGTCAGCTCCTCTTCCGGCCACCCGTTGACAATGTCGGCCGCGCTCAGGTGCTGTTGACGATCCATGCGCATGTCCAGGGGCGCATCGTACCGATAGGAAAAACCCCGTTCCGGGTCGTCCAGCTGGGGCGATGAGACGCCCAGGTCCAGCAGGACGCCGTCCACCTTTTCCACGCCCAGCTCGTCCAGCACATCGGGAAGCCGGGCGAAGTTGGCGTGTACCAGCTGTACACGGTCGCTCCAGCTGGCCAGGCGAACCTGCGCCGCCTCCAGCGCTGCCTGATCCAGATCGATGCCGATCAGGCGGCCCGTGGTCAGGCGCCGGGCAATTTCACAGCTGTGTCCGGCCCGGCCCAGCGTGCCATCCACATAAATGCCATCCGGCCTGATCTTCAAGCCCTGGATGCACTCCTCCAAGAGCACCGGGCAGTGGGTCCATTCCGCCATCTGCTTCCCTCCCTCCTTCGTCACAGGCGCAGGCGCTTCATCATGCTCGCCACATTGGAGGCGGTGAGGGTGATGCCAGCCGTCTTCTTCCACAGATCTGCATTCCAGATCTTGGCCCGGTCATTGCAGCCAACCACCACAACGGCCTTTTCAATCTGGGCGTATTCCCGCAACTGCGCGGGGACGACAATGCGGCTCTGGCTGTCCGGCTCACACTTCTCCGCCGTGCTGAAAAAGACCTCTGCCGCGCCGGTTTCGCTGTCGGGCATCTCCGCCAGGTGTTGGCAGATTCGGTTCCATGCGTCCATGGGATATAACGTCAGATTGGGAACCACTTCCCCGCTGTCCATCTCGTAATAACCGGGGGCCATATAAAAGGCCTCCCCCAGTTCGGGGCGCAGCTTGGCGGGAACAATGATGCGGCCTTTGCCGTCAATGTTATGATCGTATTTGCCGGTCATTGCTCCACCTTCTCTCCACCAAGTGGGATTTTGCTCCAATCTACTCCATATCCCTCCATTTGGGTCTAGTATATAACACCCGTCCGGAAATATCAAGGGCAAATGCGGAATTTTCGCGGCAATCACGCTGAAAATTCAGGGAAAATTCGCCTAAAACCGTGGCAAAAGGGCCATCTGGAACCCAATTCCCCCAAGTGAGTTCCCTCGAAACCGTCTCCCAGACCGC
>CAYWAP010000029.1:0-21230 GCA_964456525.1 uncultured Oscillospiraceae bacterium | reverse complement strand
TTCATGTCTCTATCTTACCACACTTTTGCATGATTTTAAATGCTGTTGCCCTGTTCCATTGTCCTCACAGTACAGATCCTCTACAAATTCGTAAATTTTCTTGAAGTCGATCGCTGCATCGATCTTCCGCAGCAAGTGATCTCTCGGAACCATCTCCTCCAAACTTACAAATTCAAGCTGTTCTCGATTTTCTGCGTTCTTTACCAGCATGTTTATCACCCCACACCATTATACCTCATTTTTCTCTCCTATGCGAGAAAAAGGCCTCCTTTTTGTGGCCTTTTTCGACAGGCTGAGGCGCGTTGCAACTCGTTGCAACGCGCCTTTCCTATGCCATAAGGCCCGGCGATGGGGGACTAAATCTTCTTTTATGCATTCACCTTTTCTAACAGCTCAAGAAGCATTGTGTCGGAGACGGCTCCGCCGTTAAAGGAGACCAGGGAGCGGAGAGGCATATTCATCATCATGGCGTCCATCATTTTCTGGGTGACAGCGCCCTCCTGGCCGTCATGCTCCTCTGAAGGAGCGCCCAAGGAGAAGCCGCTCAGGGCCGGTGCAAATATCTTGGCGGCCGCTTCGTCCGCCAGAATATCGCCCAGGGTATTGTTTAAATGATAGGTTTGACGGATCCTGGTGGTGGAGGCGACGTAAACATCCCCCTGGCAGCGGATGTCCCTTGAGGATGCAGCGGCAAGGATGGTATATGTTCTGGAAAGGACATGCCAGTCATGAATCTGCGTATTCCAGTAGGCAAACGCCCGCTTGTCCAAAGTGAAGGTCAGGGTCTTTGTCTCACCCGGCGCAAGGGCGACTTTTCCAAAGGCTCTCAGTTCTTTTACCGGGCGGATGACAGCGGCGTCTTCAGGGGCCTGAACGTAGATCTGAACGATTTCCTTACCCGCAACGCTTCCGGTATTTGTCACATCCAGAGAAACCGTCAGGGTATCCGTGTCCTTGATGGAGTCTGCGCTTAAGGTGAGGTTGGAGTATACAAAGGTTGTATAGGACAAGCCGTGTCCAAAGGGGAAGAGGACATCCATCTTCTTTTTGTCATAATAACGGTAGCCCACAAATACGCCTTCCCGATATTCCACCGTGTCCTTCTCGCCGAGGTAGTACAGATAAGATGGGTTGTCCTCCAGCTGGAGGGGGAAGGTTTCCGCAAGTTTTCCGGAGGGATTTACATCGCCGAACAGAATATCCGCAGCAGCGCCCCCTACGGCTTCCCCGCCAAGGTACATTTCCAGGACGGCGTCTACTTCGTGAATCCAGGGCATCTCGACCGGGGAGCCGTTATGGAGCACGACCACGGTCTTTTTAGCCGCGGCAGCTACCGCGCTGATGAGTAAATTCTGGCAGTTTGGCATCGCCATATGGGTACGGTCATAGCCTTCGGATTCAAAGCTGTCCGGCAGACCGGCAAAGATCACAGCGACATCAGCCCCCTTTGCTGCCGCTACCGCTTCATCCATCAGGGTTTTGTCGATCACATCTGCGTTTGGGAGATAACCCTGAGCATATGTAATATCTGCCATGTCCTTCGCCGCCTCTAACGCGCCTGTAACGCGGTAAGCGTTAATATGGGAGCTTCCGCCGCCCTGATACCGGGGCGTCTTGGCAAAGGCGCCGATAAAAGCGGCTTTTGTGCCTTTGGTCAGCGGGAGAACGCCGTCATTCTTCAATAAAACGGCACACTCACCGGCGGCTTTCCGGGCAAGGGCATCGTCTTTTTCGTAATCAAAGACAGCGTCCTCTTTCCTGTTATCCAGATACCGGTAAACAATGGTCAGAATCCGTTCAACGGCCTGGTCAAGAACCGATTCCTCTAAGGCGCCGGATTGAACAGCCTTTACGATCTTGGCATCGTTGATGCCGCTGGAGGAAGGCATTTCCAGCTCCAGACCCGCCGCAAGGGAGGCAACGCGGTCATTTACGGCGCCCCAGTCGCTGACGACATAACCGTCAAACCCCCATTCATCCCTTAAAACGCGGGTGAGATATTCTCTATTTTCGCAGGCATAGGTGCCATTGATCTGATTATAGGAACACATCACAGTCCAGGGCTTGCTCTCCCTGACAGCGCCTTCAAAGGATGCCAGATAGATCTCCCGGATTGTGCGCTCGTCAGCGTTGGAGCTGGAAGTCATGCGGCGGTGTTCCTGATTGTTCATCAGGTAATGCTTTAAACTGGTGCCTACGTTCTGGCTCTGCACACCCTTGATGTGGCCTGCGGCTATCTTTGTGGACAGGTACGGATCCTCTGAAAAATACTCAAAGTTACGACCGCATAACGGGGAACGCTTAATGCAGGCTGCAGGCCCCAACACAACGGCGACATTTTCCGCCTGACATTCCTGACCGATGGCCTGCCCCACCTCTTCGATCAGATCCGGATCATAGGAGGAAGCCATCGCGCATCCCGCAGGGAAACAGATGGCCTGGATGCTCTCATTCACGCCGAGATGGTCGGCATCCTCAACCTGCTTCCTTAATCCGTGCGGGCCGTCGCTGAGCATCACAGAGGGGATACCAAGACGCTCAACTGCCTTCGTGTGCCAGAAATCTTGACCGGAGCAAAGACCGGCCTTTTCCTCAAGGGTCATTTGAGAAACGATTTTTTTGATGTCCATTTTTAAGGGAAAACCTCCTTCGCAAAAGTGTTCATCCATATTATACTAAACCTGGATAGCAGAGTCTATCAATTTTGTGGTATTTTTTGAGAAAATCCTGACAACGGGAAAAGAGCCTTGAGAGGGAGGCCATCTGCCTTTGCATCTTGGACAAGCGAGGCAGGTTTGGCTGCGGGCAACCGCTTTTTCACGGCTTTATGTCATACAATGATTTGTTTTCCGCAATTTCTGTTCCTGAAAAAGGAATGGATTGGACATAGTATACAGAAATTGTCAATCGAATTTATGAGATTTTCACAAAAAACCAAAAAATGGTTGCATTCTGTTTCGTTTTGTGCTACAGTGTAGCCAAATTGAAAGACAGATACATATTGGTTTCACGGACGACGTGCTACTGGTCATGCAGGCAAGATCGGATGGAAATGATGATGAAGGGATTGCAAAGGGCAGTCTTGGATTGTATTCATTTTTGTCGGGTCTTTTTTTCGTGTCATTTTATGTGTCTCTGCCTTTCAAGATACATCCCGGCCGGGTGTGGAAGCAGTCAGTAAGACGATTTCAGTGTGCGGAACGGCGAAGGCCTTTCCGGCGCGGAAAAAAGGAGTGACGAGGTATGGATTACAACAAAGTAGCCCAAAACATTATCGATAATGTGGGCGGAAAAGAAAATGTGAAGCAGGTCACACACTGTTTTACACGTTTGCGCTTTATCCTGAAAGATGAGAGCAGGGCAAAGAAAGATGTGGTCGAGCATCTGGAAGGCGTCATCTCCGTCGTGGTTTCCGGCGGACAGTTCCAGGTCGTCTGCGGCGCAAAGGTCACGAAGATTTATGACGCCGCTGTGGCGATCCTGGGCGACAGCATGGCGGTTGCCTCGGATGAAGTCGATATCCCCGAGCAGAAACAGAGCCTGGGAAATTTGATTTTGCAGAAGATTACCGAGATCTTCACACCGTTGGTGCCGGCCATTGCGGCGGCCGGTCTGATCAAGGGCCTGCTGGCAGTTGCGGCGAAGGTGCCCGGATTTGATACGGAAAACAGCACCTATGTGATTATGAATACGGCCAGCAATGTCATTTTCTACTTCATGCCGATTTTCCTGGCCTATACCACATCCAAGGCGCTAAAGTGCAGCACGGTTATTTCCATGATTCTGGGCGCCTTCATCTGCCATCCCACGATTGACGCCCTGGTGCAGGATGTGGCCACGACATCCACGATCTTCGGACTTCCGGTGATTAAGATGGAGTTTACAGTGGGTGAGTCCAGCCGTATATTCTCCTATACAGAGTCGGTCATCCCGATTATTTTAGGCGTTATTGTTCTGTATTTCCTGGAGAAGTTTTTAAAGAAAGTGATTCCGGAGATCTTGCAGTTGATTCTGGTTCCCGGAGTGTCTCTGATCGTCATGGTTCCGGTTATGCTGGTTGTAGTGGGACCTGTCGGAATCTATGTCGGTTATATTGTCCAGTGGCTGTACACAGCCCTTTACAGCTTTAGCCCGATACTTGGCGGCGTGATCGTCGGCGGCCTGTGGGGCGTCTGCGTCATCTTTGGCGCGCACAGAGCACTGCTGCCCATTGGTCTAAACGATGTGGCTATGACCGGTACGAACACCCTGATGTGCTTCGCAGGCTCCGCAAACTTCTCTCAGGCAGGCGCGGCGCTTGGCGTTATGCTTAAGACGAAGAGCAAAGATCTCAAGCAGGTAGCAGCTTCCGCCTCCCTGTCTGCGTGGCTGGTAGGCATTACCGAGCCGGCGATTTACGGCTGTAACCTTCGCCTGAAGAAGCCCATGGTCTGCGCGGTTATCGCCGGTGCTGTTGGCGGCGGCATTATGGGAATTGGCAATGCGGTCAATACCGGCTTTGCAAACAATGGTATTCTGACCATTATGTCCTACTACGGAGAGGGAACCACGCTTGGACAGTTCCTGGCTTATATCATCGGCATCTGTGTAGCTTTCTTTGGGGCAGCTGTTCTGACCTATATCGTGGGCTTTGAGGATGTGGATGTAAAGCCGCAAGGGGCAAAGGCTCTGGAGGCTGACATGGGCGCCGGGATTGCGGCTCCGGCACACACCGGTGAAACGCTTGAGATTGTTTCCCCGGTAGAGGGAAAGGCTTACCCGCTTGATGAGATGCAGGACGAGGTATTTGCCTCCGGCGCCCTGGGAAAGGGCATCGCCGTGCTCCCCAGCAAGGGCGAGGTTGTCGCCCCGGCAGATTGCACCGTATCGGTTCTGTATCCGACCCTGCATGCCATCGGTCTGAAGCTGGAGGATGGCACCGAGCTGCTGATTCACATTGGCATGGATACCGTGTCCATGAACGGTGAGGGCTTCAAAAAGCATGTAGAAGAAGGGGAGACCATTAAGAAGGGCACGCCGATCGTATCCTTTGACATTGACAAGATCAAGGCTGCAGGCCATGACACCACAGTTGGCGTCATCGTCTCCAACACCAGCGATTTTGCCGACATCAAAGGAATTCCAGCTGAGCATGTGAACCTGAACAAGGTTGTCATCCGGGCTGTGAAGTAATCTTTCGGTTGGAGTGGATCTGCTGTGCGGGAACTGGTACAATAGAATCTTCGCAGGAAGGGTCCATAAAACCTGTCCGCGTATAGAAAACGTTCTGTACGCGGACAGCCGTATAAAAGGAGAACAGGATATGAGTCAACATTTTCCCGAGCATTTTCTCTGGGGCGCTGCCTCCTCTGCATTTCAGATTGAGGGAGGCTGGGACGAGGACGGCAAAGGCATGACCGTGGCCGACTACAATTCCTTCAAGCGCTCCGACAAGCAGGCGGACAGCAAGGTGGCCAGCGACTTTTACCATCACTGGAAAGAGGACATCGATCTGATGAAGGAGATGGGCATGAAGGCCTACCGCTTTTCCCTGTCCTGGGCCCGCATTATTCCGGACGGAGACGGCGAGGTCAACCAGAAGGGGCTGGACTTTTACAATCAGGTGATCAACTACCTGATTGAGCAGGGAATTCAGCCGCTTGTAACATTGTATCATTTTGACTTGCCTTATGCTCTGGTCACGAAGTATAACGGCTGGGAGTGCCGAGACTGCGCCTACGCCTTTGAGCGGTATGCGCGGATCTGCTTCGAGACGTTTGGCGACCGGGTCAAATACTGGCAGACCATCAACGAGCAGAATCTGATGATCCGCGTCAACAACCGCATGAATATCTATGTGGAGGATGACTGGGAAGCGGATCGGATGCGCGCTCAGATGGATTACCATATGTTCCTGGGGCATGCTCTGGCGGTTCACGCCTGTCATGAGCTGGTGGAAGGCGGAAAGATTGCCCCCGCTGTGTCCTCCACCTGCACCTATCCGCTGACGAACAAGCCGGAGGATGTATGGGCTGCGAAGATGAACGACTGGTTCAAAACCAATTACGGCCTGGAAATGTATACGACGGGTGAGTATCCCGGCTATTACATGCGCTATCTGAAGGAGCGGAACATCGTCCCGAAGATGGAAGCGGGTGACAAGGAGATTTTGAAGAACGCAAAAATTGATTATATTGCTCTGAACTATTACCGAACGCTCTGCGCCAGCTATCTGCCCGCAGATGAGGAACATCCGATTGGCTCCCGGGTATTCCGTGGAAATGAGGTAGACTTTGACCAGTACGGCTACTGCCGGGACGAGAAGAATGAGAATCTGAAGGCCAGCGAATATGGCGCTCAGATCGACCCCACGGGGCTGCGGATTGTGCTCAATGAGTATTACCGTCTCTATCATCTGCCGCTGATCATCACGGAAAATGGTCTGGGAATGGGAGATGAGCTGACAGAGGACGGACGTGTACACGACGACTACCGGATCGACTATCTGCGCAGCCATATCCAGGTGATTGCGGATGCCATGGAAGACGGCGTGGAAATGATGGGCTACTGCCCCTGGTCTGTGATGGATCTGTTAAGCTCTCACCAGGGTTTCCGGAAGCGTTACGGCTTCATCTATATCAACCGGGATGATTTTGATCTGAAAGATCTGAAACGGATTAAGAAAGACAGTTTTTACTGGTATCAGAACGTAATCAAGACAAACGGGGAGAGCTTGTGATCACATGCGTGTCGTGAAGGTGCTGAACAATTCTCTGGTTCTTGCCCTGGATGACGTGGGTCAGGAGATCATCCTGATGGGAAAGGGAATCGGCTATCATAAATCCATAGGGGATTCGTTTCAGGAGAGCGAGATTGAGAAGGTCTTTGTCCTGAAGGACAAGGAAATTTCCAGGAATATTATCCGTCTTGCCGCTGAGACGGACGCAGTCTATTTCGAGCTGGCAAAGGCCGTCATTGACTACGCCATTGACACCTTTGGCATGAAGCTGATGGATCACATCTACCTTGCCCTGACAGATCATCTGTCCTTTGCGGCCCGACGGATTCGAGAGGGAATTGTTCTGCAAAATTTCTACACGCTGGAGATGAAGAAGTTCAACTCCAATGAGTTTCAGGTGGGCAAGTACGCGGTGTCTCTCATGAGCGAACAGCTTGGTATGGAGGTTCCCATAGACGAGGCCGGGAATATCGCGTTTCATTTTATCAACGCCCAGTACGATCACCCCTATAACAGCCAAAACCTGCTGATTGCCAGCACGGTGAACGATATTCTGGATATTGTCAAATACAGCTTCGGCATTACTTATAACGAGGACAGCACGCCCTATTCCCGGTATGTAACCCATGTGCAGCTCTTTGTGCAGCGCCTGGTCAGCCGGAATCAGCTTCCCGATGAGAAGTCCAGTTTTCTCTATGAGCAGATCCTGGCCGTCTGTCAGAAGGAGTTTGCGTGTGTGGATAAGATTCAGATCTATGTCACGGATAAGTTCCGGCAAAAGCTCACAAGCCAGGAGAGGATGTATCTGGCCTTGCATATTCACCGGGTGTTGGAGGAGCAGTGAGGACGATGGAAGAGGGGAGGGCACCGGTAGCAGGTGAACTGCCATGACGAACATTTCCAGGCAATCGGTTCCAGAAGGGCCTATAGGGCCGGGGATTTCGTTATTGTCGAGCATGACAGGCGTTGGAATTTCGGCTGGGATATTTGATTTTTACTGTTTGGAGCAGACGGCGTGGCTGTGCAGGTCACGCCGTTTTTCTGTACCCGAGAATAAATTTTGCGGCTTTTACGTCCGTTACCTGATGGGGTAAATCACCCAGGAAATACAGAAGCGCCCGACGGCTGGGCCATCGGGCGTTGTTTTGTCTGTGTAGCGCGACCGATCAATCAGCGTAGCTGGAAAGCACTTTCTTGCGCACGATCAGTGCCATGACAAAGGCAATCAGGGAGATGACTGCTGCCACCAGATAGGCGGTGGTGTAGTTGCCATCGCTGCTGAAGTTGACGGCCAGCTGCGGTCCCACCAGCCCGGCAAAGCCGAAGGCCAGGTACATCACGCCGTAGTTCTCAGAGACGTGCTTGGAACCGAACAGGTCGGCGGTGATGGGGGTGATGGTGCTGCCAAACCCGCCATAGCAGAGGGCGGTAATGGCCAGGCACACTACCGTCAGCACGAAGGAAGAGGAGAAGGCCAGCAGCCCCATGGTGATAATGGGCAGCCCGCAGATGACGCTCAGCGTCACATACTTGTTGAAATGGTCGGTGACCCAACCCCAGAGGAACCGGCCCATCATGCTCATAAACGATGTCAGCGAGACGTACACTGCCGCCTGGGTGGAGGTCAAAGAAAAGCTATCCTGCATAATAGAGGACACCTGGGAGATTACCATCATGCCTGAGGTGCAGCCGAAGGCGAAGGCGATGATGGCCACATAAAACATGCTGGTCTTTACCATTTGGCCCCGGGTCAGGTCGGGCACGTTGGTCTTTTTGGCCGCCTGGCCGCCGGATGTGCTGGCTGCACCGGTTTTGTATGCCAGATATCCCTCAGGCGCCGGCTCGACCAGCAGAGCAGCTCCGCCGATACACACAATGGCGATGATGCCGGCAATGAGCAGGGCGAATGAAAGGCTGCTGCTCTCGATCCATGCGGCCAGCAGCGGGGACCAGATGATGGAAGCTCCGCCATACACGCCAGCCACTGCGCCCGAAATGGAGCCCCGTTTATCCGGGAAAATCGTGGCCATGTATCCCATAATGGTGGGATAAATCAGACCGCTGCCAATACCCGTGCCCAGGCCGAAGGTGATAAAGAACAAGGCCATATTGCTCGTCTGCCCGGAAAAGATATAACCCAGGCCGAAGAGCGCTGTACCAATGAGCATGGTCTTACGCGGCCCCAACTTCCGGGTAAAGGCGCCCAGCACCGACGGGGCCATACAGGAGGTGACCACCGTCACCGTGTAGCACAGCACCACCGTGGATTTGACGCTGTCGCCGCCCATCTGCTGGATGAAAGGAGACTGCAGAACCGACCAGGTGTAGGCCAGGCCCACCACAAATGCGCCGATCAGGCAGACAAGCAGGATCAACCGGCGTTTTTTATCAAAACGAGCAAATTCCTCCATTTGCGTTGACATCTGTTCCATGTTTATTTCCCTCCTTACTGATCTTCCTTGTCCCACTGTTCAAGGACTTTGGTCATCTGGATGATGCGGCGGTTTCTCTTTTCCACATATTCGGCCATGGAGCCGTATTTCAGGACGCCCTCGCCGGCCTTGACGCCGGTCTTACCCTGGGCGATGAGGGCATCACCCAGAGGCATGTGGTCGCTCCAGTTGCACAGGCTGGGCAGCACGCCCTTGGCCACGGTCATGGGGATCTCCAGTCCGACGAAGTCCCAGACGCCCAGAGGACCCTCAAAGCCGTAGCGCAGTCCGTCGGTGTAGCGGATGGCATTCTCGGCGTCTTCACCGCTAATCCATCCATTCTCAATCATGTAATAGAGCTCCCGGTTGATGACCGTGGCGATGCGGTTGACAATGAACCCGGGGACGAACTTATTCAGAACCGCCGGCTTTTTGCCCACGGATTCCAACAGGCTGCGGATTGTTTCCACGGTCTCGTCCGATGTCTGCTCTCCACGGACTACCTCGATGAGCTTCATCAGGTGGGGCGGGTTAAACCAATGGGCGATGATCAGCCGCTCCGGATGGTCAAGGACGTCTGCCGTCACCGTGAAAATATCCATGCCCGAGGTGTTAGAGGCCAGGATGCAATCTTCCCGGCAGCTCTCGTTCAACTGCTGGTAGATGGCCTGCTTGGCCGCCGGGTTCTCCACCACCGTCTCAAATACCACGTCGACCTGGGCTCCCACTTCCGAGATGCGGTCGTTGGTGATGGGGATAAGGTTTTCTCTCACCCGCTCCCGGTAGCTCTCGTCTGCCAATCCTTCACGGATCAGTCCGTCAATGGCGGTCTCGATGCTCTCCTGAGCCTTCTGGAGGGTGGAGGTATGCCGGCTGGTCATGTAAGTTTTCCTGCCGGCTGCCGCCATCACCTGGGCCATGCTCAGTCCCATGGTGCCGGCGCCCACCACCATAATGGTGTAATCTTGGTAGTCTTTCATTGCTACGCCTCCTGTTTGTCATGCCTGTGTACCTGTCAGGTAACACAGTTAATTTTTTCACAATCTATACTAGCACACGCACTCGACCTCGTCAAGGGAAGTTCGCAAAAAGGTCTCGATAAAAATGAAAAAATGGCATGAACCAACAAAGAAAACAGGGAATACGGCTGTACGAGGATTCAACCACGAGGGGACGCCTGTTCCGCGGGGTTTGCTTCGAATTTTCTGATTGAAAATTCATTCTTTTATTTACAAAAATCAGCGCCTTAATAGGGATACCCACACCAAATCAGTCTGCCGCATGGGCGTGAATGTCCAACTGGTTTTGCGCTACTGCTATAGGAGACTATCAACAGCGGGGCATCGCCGCTGATTTACCGGATGAAAGAAAACGAAAAGCATCCCCCATGCGCAGATGCACATGGGGGACGTTTGTGTTTTCCAGGGCTATTCAGGATGCCACACATTCCGCTTTCCGAGAAGATGGAGTTCATGAATCACAAATTTTCCCCGTTCGATGCGATCACGTCCCGATACCACCAGCCGGAGTCCTTGACGGTGCGTTTCAGCGTGGGGTAGTCCACATAGATCAAGCCATAGCGGCAGCTATAGCCTGCCGCCCACTCAAAGTTGTCGTGCAGGCTCCACACCGAGTAACCGATGATCGGGATGCCGTCGGCGATGGCGTGGGCCACCTCCAGCAGGTAACGGTGCAAAAAGTCAATGCGCTGGGGGTCGTGAACTTTGCCGTCCATCATGACGAAGTCCAGGCCGGAATAGCCGTTCTCGGTGATGAGGATGGGCAAATGATACCGTTCAAACCAGAACTTGCTGGCGTAATAGAGCACCTTGGGGGTGATGTTCCAGGCTGCGGCAGTCTGAGGACTGCCCTGGTAGGCGTAGGCGTCGTATTGGGACGGGTCGGGCACAATATCCACCGTGCCCTGGTAGCAGTTGTAGGCGTAAAAGTCCAAAGGCTGGCTGACCAGAGCCCATTCCGCGCTGCTCATGGGGTAGAGGATGTCCCCGAATTGTTCCACCGCCCAGTCGGGGTACCGGCCCAGGAATACCGGGTCGGCCCACCAGGTGTTGGACATGATATAACCCGGATACGCCGACAGCGATTTCCGCCGGGCGTTTTCCACCTCTTCTGGACTGTCATTCTTTGGGAGACAGCAGTCGCCAGTGGGTGCTATGCCCACTTTCGCGCCGGGACAGTTTTTCCGCAGCACCTCCACCGCCCGCCCGTGGGCCAGCAGGATGTTTTTGGTCACCGCCATTATGGTGGGGTCATCGTTGTGCTCAAAAGGTGCATGGACACCCGCCACCAGCCCCAAACCACAGAACATCTGCGGTTCGTTAAAGGTCAGCCAGTATTGCACCCGGCCCGCCAGAGCCTGGGACACCACGTCCACATATTCCGCGAATGCGTCCACAATGGCGGGGTTTTTCCATCCACCCTGGCGGTAGAGGGCGGTGGGCAGGTCCCAGTGATAGAGGGTGACCAGCGGCTGGATGTCGTTCCGAACCAGCTCATCACACAAATCCTGATAGAATTTGACCCCTGCTTCGTTGACTTTGCCCGTTCCCTCGGGCAGGACACGCGGCCAGCTGATCGAAAAGCGGTAGGCTTTCAGGCCCATCTCCTTCATCAGGGCCACATCCTCCCGCCACCGATGATAAAAGTCGATAGCGGTATCGGCATTTTCGCCGTGGGCGATGCGGCCTGTGCCGTCGTGGACTAAGGTGTCCCAGATGGATTCACCCTTGCCATCTGCGTTCCAGCCGCCCTCGATCTGGGTGGCCGCAGTAGAGGCGCTCCACAAAAAATCGTTTGGAAATCGAGACATAGCAAATACACCTTTCTCTATTTTCTCTCCTTGTGTGCCCGTCCCGTGTGGCAGGGGAGGGCGTACAAGGAGGCCGTAGACGCCGGCGCCCGTGTAAAACGCTCTGCGCAGGACAAGCACTGGTCAGAGGGCGAAAAATCATTGGCGCAAAAAGCGCATCAGCGCCGCAGCGGAGGCCTGCGCTCCGCCCAGGCTGCGCATATCTTCACTGTAATCGTGGGTGACGGCCTTGTAGGAGGGATCCTCCAGCAGTTTGACAATGGCAGCCCTCAGGCTTTCGCTGGTGATGGTATTTTTATCGAGGAAAGCGCAGCCCAGCCCCAGCTTTTCGATCTGGCGGGCGGTGATGGCCTGCTCCTCCATCTGGGGAATGGCGATCATGGGCACGCTGTAGTAAATTGCCTCGCCGGTGCCGCCCATCCCGGCGTGGGTGATGAATACTGACGCCTGGGAGAGGATATCCAGCTGGGGAACCATCTGGCCCACCTCCACGTTGGCGGGGATGTCCTGCAAGCTGGCTGGGTCGATGGAGCCCAGAGCCGCAAAGACGTTGATGTCCAGATCCCGCACCGCGTCAAACAGGATAGGGTAGTACTCGGGCCAGTTGTTAAAGGCGGTGCCCAGAGACGAATAGAGCAGGGGTTTGCCGTTGTCGGGGGCTTTCCAGCTGCCGAAGGTGGTGCGCTTGCTGATCTGCACGCCGGTGAACACAAAGCTGTCGTCAAAGCTCTCGTAATCCGGCACCAGCTTTTTCTGCATCATCACCAGGTTGAAATCCCCGTGGCCGTCAAAGATCTCTTTGGTGGTCATCAGCCGGCAGCCGTACTTTTGGGCGTAGCTTTGGGCCAGCTCGGCCGCAGCATGGCGCAGAGGGTGGCCGGCGGGGACGGTCTCAAAGCCGGCGGCCACCGAATAGCTGTCATTGGAGGGGTAGCTGGTGTAGAGCATGACATTTGGCACTTGGAGGTTGTCCGCGGCGATGGTGCCGGCGATGCCGGCAAAGTCGTGGACGATGGCGTCGGGCCGGTCATTTTTCAGAGTATCCAGCACCGTGTCGATGTAGGCCCCGGCCTCGTTCAAAAAGAGGAAGGGAACCGCGGCGGCTACCCCGCCGTCGTCCTCTTTCTTCTCGCCGCCATCGTTGTGTTTGTCGTTCTCAGCCATCCAGGAGGGGACGGGGACAAACGTTGCCCCGGTAGGTTCAATGATATCACGGAACGCCTCGGTCGTAAAGTAAGTGATCCGCACGCCCTGCTGAATCAGCTGGGTGACCAGGGCCAGGGTGGGGTTAATGTGTCCGAAGGCGCCAAGGGATACAAACGCGATGTGCATAGTTCAGATCCTTTCGATGAAGAGCAGCCATGCAGGCAGCGCAGGGCGTCGCCCACATGGCTGCGGGGGATGAAAATTACAAATTTAAAGAACAATCAGTCGGTCAGGCCGTTGTTGGCGATGACCTTTTGATACCAGTAAAAGCTGTCCTTCTTGACCCGGGCGCATTGCTTGGGGTCGGTCTCCGTGCGGTCCACATAGACCAAGCCATACCGTTTGGCAAAGCCCTGATGGCTGGACACCACATCCACAAAGCTCCAGGGACAGTAGCCGAACACCGGCAGACCTTCATCAACCATAATGGCCAGCTGCTCGATGTGCGCCCGCAGGTACTCAATGCGATAGGGATCGTGGATATGGCCGTCCTCACCCAGCGTTTCGCTGTAAGCCATTCCGTTCTCGGTGACGATCATGGGCAGGCGGTAGCGATTGTAGACCTTGCGCATGCCGATGTGCAGGCCGACGGGATCAACGCCCTTGTCCATCCACTCGGTCTTGGTCAAGTGGGGGTTGTCGCAGAGATCAAAGGCGTCGGACACCCAGAAGGGGGGCTGGTCGTAGTTGATGGGGCCGGTCTTCTCCTTGACGCAGATGCTGAAATAATAGTTGATGCCGATAAAGTCGGGCGTTGAGGCTTTCAATGCGGCGGCGTCCTCGGGCTGGGTCTTGGGGTAGAGGCCGTGTTTCTTCAGATAGCTGGCCACATAGGGGGGATACTCTCCCCGTACACTCAGATCCAGCAGGTAAAACTCCATCAGTTCCTCGGCGTTTTCAGCGGCCAGCACGTCCTCGCTGCGGCTGGACTGGGGATAGACCACCTGAATCGCGCACACCGACCCGATCTGGGCATCCGGATCGATCTGGCGCAGCAGGCTGATGGCCTTGTGCTCCGCCAGCGAGACGTGGTAGCTCATCTGGTAGATATTTTGCAGGTTTTTCTGCTTATCTGGCTCAAAGTTGCCGTTCATAATGCCGGCAGCGGTGGCGATCAGCTGTTCGTTGACGGTGACCCACCGCTTGACCCGGCCCTTAAAGTGGGTGAAGCAGACTTCGGCATACTGGAGATAGTGGTCGATCATCTGCCGGCTGCACCAGCCGCCAAAGGCGTCCACCAGCGCTTGGGGGCACTCAAAGTGGTACAGGGTGACCAGAGGCTCGATGCCCTTCTCCAGCAGGTAGTCGATCAGGCGGTCGTAAAAGGCCAGCCCTTCGGCGTTGGGATTGCCCGAGGCGTCGGGCATAATCCGGCTCCAGGAAAAGCCCATCCGGTAGACCTTCAGGCCCAGCTCAGCCATCAGATCCACATCTTCCTTCCAGTGGTGGTAGTGATCGGCGGCCACCTTGTTGTCGGCGACGCCGGGCCGGCGTGCGCCCAGGTCGGTGGTTGCCACCCCCTTGCCGCCCTCATTGTAGCCGCCCTCCACCTGGAAGGCGCTGGTGGAGGCTCCCCAGAGGAAATTGGAGGGGAATGTAATCGGTTTTGTCAAAACGAATGCACCTGCCTCTTTTGTACTATAATTATCTGGATTCTGACTGTTTCAGATCTTGCTTGGAAAAGCCAAACAGATAGGTAATGACCGCAGCGACAACCAGAGAAACCAGGCTGGCCACAATCCCTACCACAATATTGGCTTTGGTGCCGCCCACGTACCCCAGAAGGGACAAGAAGTTCGCCGAAGTCATGGCGTAGCTTTTCAGGTCAAAGGCGCCGGCGATAGCACCGCCCACAAAACCGCCAACGATCATGCCCAGGAAGCACCGGGTGTACCGGAAGCAAATGCCATACAGCGTCGGCTCAGTGACACCGCCCAAAATACCGGCAACAAAGGCGGCAAAGGAGGTGCTGCGCTCAGATTTGTTTTTCAGCCGCAGGGCCGTGCCCAGCGCTACACCGAAGCAGGCCCAGGTAGCAAAGTTTCCAGCGTTTATGGGGCCACTGCCGATACCAGTGGTGAAGAAGTCCGCCATCATGGGCATCATCAAGGCCAGATGCATGCCGCTGATGACCAGGAATTCCCACAAAGCGGCGATTACAGCCACACCAAACCAACCAGTAGTCATGCCGAACCATGCCAGGCCGCCGCTGATGGCGTTGCCAACGATGGTGCCCAGAGGCGCGAGCAAGCAAAGGATGAAGGGCAGGGAGATCAACAGGCTGATGAAGGGGGTGAACACGGTCGTTAACACATCGGGCATATACTTTTTGATGATCTTATATACCAGGCAGTACAGCGGCACCGATAGCATGATGGGCAGCACTGTCTGGGAATAGGTGGTGACAGTAGCCGGAATGCCGTAGACTGAGAAGGACGTTCCCTCCGTCGCAATGGTAACGAAGTCCGGCGACATGAGGATGCAGCCGATAAACGCACCCAACATACCATTAACACCCAGCTGTTTAGCCGCGTTGTATCCTGCCAATATGGGCATAAAGTAGAACGCTGCGTCGTACACAAAATCAAGCAGGATGTACATATTGCTCTCGGTGGAATACAAAGCCAGCATATCCGGCCCGCAGATAGCGTTGAGCGCATTGCACAAGCCACCAATCAGCAGCACTGGAATCAGCGGGGTCATACAGCCCGCCATATAGCCCATGATGTTTTTGCCCACCTGTTTTGGGGTCAGTTTCTTTTTGGTTAAGGCGTCGTTCGTTGCGGCGGCTGTGTCATCCTGCACAGGGGCGTTTGTGCTCATCCCTGTCAGTTTGCACAGCTCATCATAGACCTTGGGTACGTTGGTGCCGATAACAACCTGATATTGCTGTCCGCCGCGGACTACTGTCAGAACACCGTCGATGGCTTTTACCTGGTCATCTTTAGGAATGCTGTCATCTTTTAGATACAGGCGAAGACGGGTCATGCAGTGGGTGGCGTCTTTGAGATTGGCTGCGCCGCCTACCGCCTCCAAAACCTGCTCGGCGATTTTCTTGTTGCTTGCCATAAAGTTTTCCTCCTTTTATATTTTACGTTAAATCGTTATAGCTTACCAGAACAATGTTCTGTTGCTCCAGCCAGTGCCGCACATCCGGCCGACAGAGCATAGCGGTCTCTCGCACTCGGGGAGTGGTCATGCTGGAATGATCCAGCAGGTAAGCGTCGATATATCCCGGATGGAATACCATCATATCGCAGGCGTCCTCATGGGCATGGATTACCGCGTCCTGAACCGCAGCAAAAGGATCTGCTTCGTATGCCTTAAAGTCTTTTGGAATATAGGCGTAAACCTTGGTACTGCGGAAAGTAACTGCCTCGCCGGGGCGTCCCATGGCGAAGTATGGAAGTCCGTGCCGTTGAGCGACAATCTCCAAGCCTTTGAAGAAGTTGCTGCTAGCCACGGCGTGGCCTTCAAAATAACCGGGTTCCTGGCCGGTGAGAGCTTTGAATTGACGATACTGAGCCTCGATCTCCTCGACTGCCTCGTCCAAGACCACAAAATCCCGACCTTCTTGGGCTGCCTTGCGGTATGCCTGGCTTGGCTTAAAAGCACCGTCTGCCGTGCAGAGACTGGGGACGCGGGCTGGGTCAGTCAGCGGGTGCCCGGTACAGATATTGGTGTGTTGTCCCAGGCAGATCGGATGACCGTGTAACAGACCCAGACCGTGGACAGCGGCAGGCATGTTGGTCATGACCCCTACCGAGCGTACCAGTCCGGCAGCCACAGCCGCTGCAATGCCGCAGTTGATGCCCTCGGAATAGCCCAAATCGTCAGCACGGATTAACAGACGTTTCATAGACATTCCTCCTTAATTGCTAGACGAAAGACAGTCGGCCGCACCATCTCCCTTTTTCATGCCCAAATTATAACATGATGTGTGGACTATTTGGTTGCAAGTACAGGGACTGCGTTTCATGATCTGATGCCTGGTAAAAAAGAGGTCCCCGTTTTTGTGCATTTTGCCGAACTTAAACCGGATGTGTCTTGCGTTAGCGTGTCCTTTTATGATAAAGTATCGTTAACATGACAGAAACAGAAGGAGGGCACGCCGATGAACGATGCGAAAACCATGGGCTCGCTGGCGGAAAAGCTGATGAGCTTTCTCAGCACAGCGCCTCAGCGCGATACCAACTATGAAATTGCATTGACCCTGCTCAAGCACTATGCCCAGCTCAAGAACATGTCCATCGGCGAGATCGCGGAATTGTGTTATGTCTCCAAGGCCACCATTTCCCGATTCTGCCGGTTTATGGGGTTTGACAATTTTCGTGAGCTGCACGACTCCCTGATGCAGGACTTTGCCATCAGTACGGACTATTCCCGAAACTTTTTTGACAAGCTCTGTGTCGACCCTCAGGCGGCCTTGACCGGCTACAGCGAGGATCTGATCCGCAACGTCCAAACCACGGCTGCTCCCGACAATATTTCCCATGTTCCCGATATGGTCACTGCCATAGCGCGCAGCCAGCGGCTGGCCTTTTTCTCCCATCACTTTTTGTGGGATATTGGCCGCCATATCCAGAGCAAAATGATCCGTATGAACCGGTATGTAGAGCTGTATCTGAACTACAGCGCCCAACTGGATTGCGCCCGCAGCCTCTCAAAAGAGGATCTGGCCATCGTCTGCACGGTAGGGGGCAGTTACCCGCTGCGCTATCCCACCATCTGGAACGCCATTGTATCCAGCGGCTGCTCGGTTCTGGTCATCACGCAGAACGCCTCCAGCCCCTACTGGAATCTGGCCCGCTATGTGCTCAACTGCGGGATGACAAACCGAAACGATGTGGGGAAATATGGCGCTCTGTTGGCTGCCGACCTGCTGATCCTGCACTATCTGCGCCAGTACGGACACAATTATTTTTGACGGGAACAGACTGGGAGCGGTGGGCGCCAATGGACTGCTCCAAATGATACGGACGGCACAAAAAGCCCCCCTGATGTAGGAACGTTACATCAGAGGGGGATTGCTATGTCGGAAAAAAGATGGATTCTATATAGGCTGTGTCTGTCCGAATGTCAGGGCACTTCCACTTGTTGAGGATTACAGCATCAGCTGCGCTCACGGAGGCGCAGCAGTACCACGCTGCATGGGGGGAGCGTGACGGACAATGTCTCCGGCTGCACAGCGTAACCGTCAAAGGGACGCTCAGTCACGTTGTCGGGTGAATCGAAGGTGTTCATTGCGTTGCGCGGGCCGGTGACAACCGTGGCCTCGAGCACTTCCAGGCCCCCGCCCTGGGCCAGGCGGATTTCCATCTCCTCCGCGTCCTGCTCAGAGAGGTTGTTGAGTGTGACGGTGAGAATCCCGTCCCGCTCGGAAACCGACTCGGTAACGGCAGGAACCTGCCAGCCGGCTGTGCCGGTCTGTTCCACGCCGGTGAGCGTGCTTCCAAGCAACGTTGCCCCCTGGTGATAGCGGTACATATGCATAACGTGATAGGTTGGGGTGCGCAGCATCTTCTCCTCGTCCGTCAGGATGACCGACTGGAGAACATTGACCGTCTGAGCCAAACAGGCTAGGCGAACACGATCACAGTGCTTGTTGAAAATATTCAGTGTAATGCCTGCCACCAGTGCATCGCGCACGGTGTTCTGCTGATAGAGAAAACAGGGATTTGTGCCCGGCTCACAGGTGAACCAGGCGCCCCACTCATCTACGGCCAGGCCAACCTTTTTTTCCGGGTCAAACCGGTCCATAATTGCGCTGTGACGGCGGATCAACGTGTCCATATACAGCGCCTTAGCCAGCGTCTTGTACCATCCTTCGGCATCAAAGTCCGTCGCGCTGCCTTTGATCTCCCAGCCCTCGGGGTGGACGTAGTAATGCAGGCTGAGCATGTCCATAAAGCCGTGTTGTTCCCTGCCGCTGCGGCGGAAGCAGGTGCGCAGCACTTCCTCCGTCCACTCATAGTCATCCACGTTTGGGCCGCAGCAGATCTTTTGAATCGGATGCTCCCTGTCATAGGAGCGGACATAGGTCGCATATTGGCGGTAGAGATTCCCGTAAAAATCGGGGTTCATATTGCCGCCGTTTCCCCAGTTCTCGTTGCCAACGCCAAAATAATCCACGTGCCAAGGCTCATTCCGCCCGTTTTCCTTGCGCAGGTCTGCCATGGGAGATACGCCGTCGAAGGTCATATACTCCACCCACTCGCCCATTTCCTGCGGCGTGGCATAGCTGACGCTGCCGTTCACATAGGCTTTGCAGCCGAGCTGACGGCATAGCTCAAAAAATTCGTGGGTGCCAAAGGAATTGTCCTCCGTCACACCGCCCCAGATGTTGTTGACAATGGTCTGCCGGCTCTCTTTGGGGCCGACCCCGTCACGCCAGTTGTACTCCTCGGCGAAGCATCCACCTGGCCAGCGCAACACGGGAATCTCCAGCTCCCTGAGCGCGGAGACGACGTCGGTACGCATTCCGTTTACGTTGGGGATGTCGGAGTTTTCCCCCACATAGATGCCTCCGTAGATGCACCGCCCCAAATGCTCGGAGAAGTGCCCGTAGATCTCGGGGGCGATGGTTCCGAGGCGTTCCTGCGTATTGATGGTCAGTCTTTGCATGTGTTTGATCCTCCTTAAATAGATGATGATTATGAAATCGGGCAGGGCCGAAAGCCGTGCTCCTGTCCCGTCTTTCCCGCTGGTATCGCTGGTTGCGCCGGCTTCTCCTCCGCGCTTCCCGTGTGTCCCCCAAAATCTTTCCTTGCTTTTGGGAAAACCGTAGCCATATATTTCCATTATACAGACTGATTGCAAAAATGCAATTTCAAAGTGTAAACTTCGTCAAAATGCAAATCTGACAATCGTGAAAAATATCACCTCCCGCCAAAGGGCAGTTACGCCCTGCCAGTGAGAGGTGATATTTGGTATCATATTGTATTCATTGCGCGCTTTAGTAGAAAATGCTTTTCTGCATTGAAAACGCCAGCGGGGGATTGCTATACACCGCTGCTCCCGCTATTTTTCTGAAAACTATTGAGGGACTGTATAGGCTTCGGATCAAAGGGAAAGCAAATGTTATCTGGCCCTGCAACTCAATCTTGAGCTTTCTTCGACTGGCGCCAATTCCGGTATTTGCCGCTCTTCACACGCTTGTCGGTCGGTGGCTGTGCGTCTGCCGGGATGGCCCACTGATTGCCGATTTTGACGGCGGGAATGCGACTTTGCTGGATGAGTTTTCGGACATTGCCCGGATCTTTGCCAAATTTCTCGCAGAATTCGGTCACAGACAGATACTCAGTGCTTGCCATGGCGGATCACCTCCAGAATATCCAGTACAAGAACAGCCAGAGTTAAGATTGCCGTGATCCAGTAGGGCCAAGAAAAGCCGTTCTGGACAGAATAGACCGTGTTTGTTAGGAATACCAGATAAATGATGGCACTCCGAGAAAACTTTTTCTTACCCATCGGTTTCCTCCTTCCTGATATTATAATAACACGAAAAAGTGTATATGCCAAGGAAATTTGAAATTTGCGCTTTTTTTGTCCAAAAAGTGAGGCAAGCAGAGACGGTAGCGGCGATAAACTTCTTGATCTCGGTGGTCGGGGTGGTTCCCTTTGCGGCGCAGGCAGCCCTGTAAGCGGCCAGAACATCCGGCTTCAGATCAAGGGAAAAGCAAATGCTATCTGGCCCTGCAACTCAATCTTGGGCTTTCTTCGACTGGCGCCAATTCCGGTATTTGCCGCTCTTTACACGCTTGTCGGCCGGTGGCTGTGCGTCTGCCGGGATGGCCCACTGATTGCCGATTTTGACGGCGGGAATGCGACTTTGCTGGATGAGTTTTCGGACATTGCCCGGATCTTTGCCAAATTTCTCGCAAAATTCACTCACGGAGAGATATTCACTATCTGGCACGATATTTGACCTCCCTTCTGATGAGGCGCACCAATTCGGCGATGGCGCCCGCGTTAAACATGATCGCCAGATAGGCTGTGGTGCTGCGCCGCTCTGACCAGCAAAAGCTGGCCAAATTCCACGCCG
>CAYWAP010000028.1:0-21470 GCA_964456525.1 uncultured Oscillospiraceae bacterium | reverse complement strand
GTATTCACCACTTCTTTGTTCTTTTAGGGTTGCGCAATGGCCTCTCGTATTATAAAATAAAAGGGCACCCCTACAGAAGTGACAGACAAACGGGATGATACGGAGGAGATACCATGAGTTTAAAAGGCAGACATTTTCTGAAATTGCTCGACTTTACCCCTGAAGAGATTCAGGAATTACTGGATATGGCCACAAATTTGAAGTCCCAGAAGAAGGCTGGCATTCCCCACGACCATTTCCGGGGAAAAAATATTGCCCTGATCTTTGAAAAGACCTCTACCCGCACCCGCTGTGCGTTTGAAGTCGCCGCCCGGGATCTGGGGATGGGCGTCACCTATCTGGATCCCTCCGGCTCTCAAATCGGCAAAAAAGAATCCATCGCCGATACGGCTCGTGTCTTGGGCCGTATGTTTGACGGCATTGAGTACCGCGGCTTTGGGCAGAGCGTCGTCGAGGAACTGGCCCGGTATGCAGGCGTCCCCGTCTGGAATGGCCTGACCAATGAATCCCATCCCACCCAGATTTTGGCCGATTTTCTGACCATTCAGGAACATTTTGGGCATTTGAAGGGGATCCGATTTGTTTACATGGGAGATGCCCGTTATAACATGGGCAATTCTCTGATGGTTGGCTGCGCGAAAATGGGCATGCATTTTACTGCCTGCGCCCCCGAGAAATACTTTCCTGCCCCTGAGCTGGTGGCTGAGTGCCAAAAAATAGCCGCTGAAACGGGCGGGACAATCACCCTCTCGGAGGACCCGATTACAGCGACCCGGGGCGCAGATGTCATCTACACCGACGTCTGGGTTTCCATGGGAGAGCCGGTGGAGGTCTGGGAAGAGCGCATCCACGATTTGGGCGCCTATCAGGTCAATCAGGCCATCCTGGAGAACGCCGGAGCGCAGGCCCGGTTCATGCATTGCCTTCCTGCCTTCCATGACCACAAAACCGCCATCGGCAAGGAGATGGGAGAGCGTTTTGGGCGCGACGCAATGGAGGTCAGCGACGAAGTGTTTGAAGGGCCTCAATCCATTGTCTTTGACGAGGCCGAGAATCGCATGCATACAATCAAAGCGGTTATGGCCGCAACCCTGTAAAAGCAAACAAGGGAGAACCGGCGCGGTTCTCCCTTGTTCAGGTCAATTTGGTCATCCGATGTCTTTGCAGGCGATGAGCTCCATCTCCATTTTTGCCCCAGCGGGAAGTTTCGCGACCTGCACACAGGAGCGCGCAGGAGGATTTTGGGGAAACTTGGTTGCATAGATGGCATTCATGGCGGCAAAATCCGCCAGATCGGTGAGGAAGACGGTGGTTTTGACAACGTTTGCAAAGGTCATCCCTGCGGCCGCCAAGACAGACTCCAGATTGGCCAAAACCTGATTGGCCTGTTCCTCAATGGTGTCTCCAGCCAGTTTACCGGTCTCGGGAACCAGAGGTACCTGCCCGGAGGTGTACAGCATATCGCCTACCATGATGGCGTGGGAATAGGGGCCGAGCGCTGCAGGTGCGTGCTCCGCAGTGATAACAGTAGACATAAAATCGCTCCTTCCATCCATTGGATGTAATCAAAGCACAGTATACCATCTTTTTCCGATGTTGTAAACTTTATCTTGAAGCATTTGCCATACCGGAACAAACGTGCTATACTGTTGATAGAGTTGAACCTTTGGAGGGACGCTATGCGGATTCTTGGCATTGACCCCGGCGTGGCAACCATTGGCTTTGGCCTGATTGAGGCATCTCGGGCAGGGAATACGCTGATCCGATACGGTGTCATTACAACCCCGGCAGGCCAGCCCCTTTCGGAGCGCCTGCTGCAAATTCATCAGGACATGGATGCGTTGTTGGATCTCTTTCAACCGGATGAGGTTGCCGTGGAAGAGCTGTTTTTCAGCAAGAATATCACGACAGGCATCTCGGTCGCCCATGGCCGGGGTGTGATTTTGCTGTCCATCGCAAAAAAGGACATTCCGATCTATGAGTACACCC
Source organism: uncultured Oscillospiraceae bacterium (assembly GCA_964456525.1). Classification (GTDB taxonomy): domain Bacteria; phylum Bacillota; class Clostridia; order Oscillospirales; family Oscillospiraceae; genus Onthomonas. The sequence goes on along the minus strand of CAYWAP010000028.1, from coordinate 19,481 downwards.
CCATGCAGGTGAAACAGTCCGTTGCCGGTTATGGAAAGGCCGAAAAAAAACAGGTTATGCAGATGACCCAGCGTCTGCTGCATATGGAGCAGATTCCCCGCCCGGATGACGCGGCGGACGCGCTGGCGTTGGCCATCTGCCACAGCCGGTCGGCAACCAGTCTCATAAACACGGACCGAACCTTCAAACCGGAAAAATATGATACGAGATAACAGCGATTGGGATAGACGCTTTTCCATTCATACATCCCCTTGCGCGAGAACACGTATATAGATCTTTGAGGTACAAATCATGTTTTACTATCTCTCCGGCACCCTTGCCCATATTGGCCCGTATCTGGCAGTCATTGATTGCGGCGGCGTGGGCTACGCCTGCAAAACAACCAATTATACCCTTGGCACGGTTCGGAAGGGCGAAAAGGTGACCCTGTATACCCATCTGACGGTCAGCCAGGACAATATAGAACTCTACGGCTTCTCCACCATAGAGGAGAAGAATTTGTTTCAGATGCTGACCTCCGTCTCTGGCGTGGGCCCCAAGGCGGCACTGTCCATCCTGTCCACCAGCACGCCATCGAATCTGGCCCTCAGCATTATCACCGGGGACAGCAAGGCGCTGACCGCCGCGCCCGGAGTGGGAAAAAAAATCGCGCAGCGTATCCTTCTGGAACTGAAAGACAAGTTGGCAAAGGATCAGGGAGACCGCATGACGCTTGCAAATCCTGCTCCGGTTGGCGCCAATACGGTAATTCCGGAGGACAAATGGTCCGAGGCCGGCGCTGCACTGGCAGTCTTGGGATACAGCCAGGCGGAGATCGCTACGGCCCTAAAGGGGATTGACATGTCCGCTTTGCGCTTGGAGGACATTATCAAGCAGGCCCTGAAACGTATGGTCAAATAAGGAGGCGGCAACGTGGCAATCGAATTTGCAGAATCTTCCTATCAACCGGAATCACTGGTGACAACATCTTTGACCCGGGAGGATGAAAACGAGTTTTCCCTGCGGCCCAAGCGGCTGCAGGAGTATATCGGGCAGCAGAAGGCCAAAGAGAACCTGGAGGTCTTTATTCAGGCGGCGCAAATGCGCAATGAACCTCTGGACCATGTCCTGCTATACGGGCCGCCCGGTTTGGGCAAAACCACGTTGGCAGGCATCATCGCCAATGAAATGGGAGTCAATATCCGCATCACTTCCGGTCCGGCCATTGAAAAGCCGGGGGATCTGGCCGCACTGCTGACCAATCTGGCGGAAAACGACATTTTATTTGTCGACGAAATTCACCGCATGAACCGTGTGGTGGAAGAGATCCTCTATCCGGCCATGGAGGATTATGCCATTGACATCATCATTGGCAAAGGCCCAAGCGCCAACTCCATCCGCCTGGATCTGCCAAAGTTCACCCTGATCGGCGCAACGACCCGTGCCGGTTCCCTGTCCGCGCCGCTCCGGGATCGCTTCGGCGTCAATTTGAAGCTGGAGCTGTACACGCCAGAAGAGCTGGAACAGATCGTGGAGCGTTCGGCCGGCATCCTGAACGTTCCCATAGAGGCCGACGGCGCCATGGAGATTGCCCGGCGCAGCCGAGGAACGCCCCGAATCGCCAACCGCATTCTCCGGCGTGTGCGGGACTTTGCCCAGGTGAAAGCCGGCGGGGTGATCACCGCCGGTGTGGCAGACGAAGCCCTCAATGCGCTGGAGGTGGATCAGCTGGGGTTGGATAACATTGATCGCCGGATGCTGCGCGCCATCATTGAGTATTACAACGGCGGCCCTGTAGGGGTGGAAACACTGGCCGCCACCATCAACGAGGACACCACCACGCTGGAGGACATGTACGAACCGTATCTGATGCAGCAGGGGTTCCTGACCCGCACCCCAAGGGGGCGCTGCGTCACCCTGCGAGCGTACGAGCATCTCCACATGGAGCATCCGAATCAACAGCAGTCTTTCTTCTAAACGCGATACATCAACCAGATCGTTCCCTCACCTGCCATTCATAAGTTCAGATTCAAACGCTACACAACGCCCCGTGCGTTGTGCCCCAAATCAGGAGATTGCCGGAATGACATATTATTCGGACCTTGAAGAGGAAGCCCTGTGCGCTCGCGCCCAGCAGGGCGATACCCTTGCGGAGGAGGAACTGATTATCCGTTGCAACCGCATCGTCCGCGCCTGCTCCCGCCCTCTGTTTCTCATGGGCGGCGACCAGGAAGATCTGATGCAGGAGGGCATGATCGGCCTTATGCAGGCCATCCAGGAGTTTGACTCCGGACGCGGGTGTTCCTTTCCCACCTTTGCAGAGACCTGCATACGAAACAGAATGATTTCTGCCATTCGTACAGCTGCGGGAAAACATCACGTTCCCCTCAATGACTCCATCCCCATTGAGACCCCTTTCCTGAACTGTAATAGCCATTTGGAAACCCCCGACCCGGAAGAGATCTATATTTCCAAAGAGAGCGTTCGGGAGCAGCTGGAGCAGCTTCGCAGCAAACTTTCCGCCTTTGAGACCCAGGTGCTGGAACTGTACTTCAACGGCCTGTCCATTTCCGAAATTGCGGATGCGGTGCATCGGCCCCGAAAATCCGTCGATAACGCGGTTCAGCGCATCAGACGGAAGTTTGCCGCCGGACGGAACCCGGGGCAGCAATAGAGCCAATCTCCCCGGAGGGAAATTGGCTCGAATTCAGCTATTGACGTTGGCCGTGTGGAAGACCTTCAGGTTTCCGGTTTTGTTGTTGCGCGCGTCCAATGTCTCCGCGAGCTGTTTGGTTGTAATGCCCTCGTTTACCATCATGACCATCAGATGATAGAGCAGGTCAGAGACCGCATAGGCTGTCTTTGCCCCGTCGCCGTCTTTCGCGGCAAGCAGCATCAGGGTGCAGGCCTCTCCAACTTTTTTCAAAATTTTATCCGTTCCCTTCTGGAACAGATATGCGGTGTAAGAGCTGCCCTCACGGGCGTCTTCCTCCACCGGCAAGCTGCGGCGGCCAGCGATGACGTCGTAGAGGGTATCCACGCTCTGGTCTTCCCTCTGGCAGCGCACATTCAGCTCCTTCATGACCTGTGACAGGGATACCCCCTGCTCACACATCATCACGGTGACATGGTAGAGTACGTCCCCCAGTTCCCCAAGGATTTCGTCCACGTCTTTCGTTTTTACGGCGATCACTGCCTCAAAGGTTTCCTCACCACATTTTTTCAAAATTTTATTTAGGCCCTGGCGATAGAGATAGCTGGTATAGGATTTCTCACCGCCGGGCTCTATTTTTCTGCGCAGAACCACATCGTATTGGTCTTGAAGGGCACTTTGTACGCTCATTTCACACCCTCCTCCCAGATGTCACGGAAAAAACAACTGCGCTTGCCGGTGTGACAGGTTGGGCCGCATGGATCGCAGATGTACAGCAGGGTATCCGTGTCGCAGTCCGTCACGATTTTCCTGACATATAGAAAATGGCCGCTGCTCTCCCCTTTGTTCCACAGCTTTTGGCGGCTGCGGCTCCAGAACCACGCAGTATGCGTCTCCAACGTTTTGCAGTAGGCCTCTTCATTTGTAAAGCCCAGCATCAGGACGTCCTTTGTGGCCCGATCCTGAATAATCACGGGAATCAGGTCGGATTTTTGAAACAAATCTTTGGACTCGATCATAATTACCTCACAGGAATCTGTTTTGTCTTCAAGTAGCGCTTCACTTCCGGCACTGTCAGCTCCCCATAGTGGAACAGCGTCGCGGCCAAAGCCGCGTCCGCATTGGCCATTGTGAACACGTCGGCAAAGTGCTCCAATGCGCCGCAGCCGCCGGAGGCAATCACCGGGATGCCCACCGCATCTGTGACCGCCCGAGTCATCTCCAGGTCAAATCCCTTTTTGGTGCCGTCTGCATCCATACTGGTCAGCAGAATCTCGCCGCAGCCTAACCGCTCGCCTTCCCGAACCCACTGGATTAAGTCCTTGCCGGTGGGGACCCGGCCCCCTGCAATCACGACCTCATAGCCATCGCGCCCATCGGGCCAGCGGCGCGCGTCCACGGCCAAAACCACACACTGGCTGCCAAAGCGCTCGGCGGCCGCAGAGATCAGTGCGGGATTCTTCACCGCGGCGGAGTTTACGCTGATCTTGTCCGCCCCTGCGCGAAGCAACTCCTGAAAGTCATCCAACGTCCGAATGCCGCCGCCGACTGTCACCGGAACATAGACCTGCTCCATGGTGCGGCGAACCACATCCGCCACGGTTTTGCGGGCCTCGTAGGTCGCCGTGATATCCAAAAATACAATTTCGTCTGCGCCCTGTTTGGAATAGAACGTCGCCAACTCCACGGGATCACCAGCGTCCCGGATATTGACGAAATTGACGCCTTTGACCACCCGTCCGTCCCGCACATCCAGACAGGGAATAATTCGTTTTGCCAGCATATAATCTCCTCCCCTGTTATGGATTGTCCTGCCTTCCGCAATCGGCAATGGCCTGGGCCAGGTCAATGGTTCCGGCGTAATAAGCCTTGCCAATGATGGCGCCATAGAGGCCCATCTGCTGCAACTTTACAATATCCTGGTTATTGCAGACGCCGCCGGAGGCGACAATCTGGCAGGACACCGCCTGCTGCAGCTCTGCCAGACGGTCATAGGAAGGGCCGGACAGCATGCCATCTGTGTCGATGTCTGTGAAAATCAACGTCTTGACTCCCAGCTGCTCCATGGACTTTGCAAATTGGATGAAATGGAGGCCGCTGCCCGCCGTCCAGCCGGCCGTTTTCACTTCCCCGTCCTTGGCGTCCACCCCTACGGCAATCCGCTCGCCGTAAACGTCGACTGCCTCTTTTACAAACTCCGGATGGGAAACGGCGGCAGAGCCGATGACCATGCGCCACACGCCCATTGCATCGACGGCTCTCAGATCCTCCATGGAGCGAATGCCGCCGCCCATTTCCACTTTCAGGCCGGAGGTCCTGATCACGCGGGAAACGATGTCAGAATGGACCCGCGCCCCATCCCGTGCCCCATCCAGATCAACCATATGGATGACGCGAGCGCCGGCTGCGGCAAAATCCATGGCCACGGCCACCGGGTCATCTGCCACCTGATGGACGCTGTCAAAGGCTCCCTTGTGCAGCCGGACTACTTTCTGGTCTTTTAAATCAATTGCAGGTTCAATAATCATGTATTCAATCTCCCAAAATTGCGCAGCATCTGCAAGCCGGCGTCGCCGGACTTTTCCGGATGGAACTGGGTTCCAAAAACATAGCCGTTCTGGACGGCCGCTGTGACCTGTGTGCCATAGTCCGTAGTGGCGATGACATGATCGGGATTCTCGGCCCGGCCGCAGAAGGAGTGGACAAAGTAGACATAAATCCCTTCCTCCAGCCCCTCAAACAGCGGAGAGGGCGTGTGGAATTTCAGGCAATTCCAGCCGATATGGGGCAATTTACAGTCCGTCTGAATCCGTTCAACGGAGCCGGGAACCAACCCAAGCCCTTCAGCCTCCCGTACCTCATACCCCTTTTCAAAGAGCAGCTGCATCCCAAGGCAAATGCCCAAAATGGGCTTTTTCCGGCTCTGCCCACGAACCGCCGCCATCATGCCGCCGCTTTTCAGCCGGTCAGCGGCGTCCGGAAAGGCGCCGACCCCAGGCAGAATGATGGCATCCGCCATCTCCAGATCTTCCGGCGAGGATGTCACTTTGGTGGAAAATCCCAGGTATTTCAGCCCATTATTGACACTCATCAGGTTGCCGACATCATAATCCACAACTGCAATATAGCCCATGTCAAAGCACCCCCTTGGTTGATGTGACGCCGCTTCCCTCAATCTTCACCGCGTCCTTCACGGCCATGGCAAAGCTCTTGAACAGGGCCTCGGTGATATGGTGGGCGTTGCTCCCATACAGGCACTTCTGATGCAGGGTCAGGCCGCTGTTCATGGCCACCGCCCGCATAAACTCCTCGGTCAGGCAGCTGTCATACTGGCCGATCATGGGTTGGGGCATATCGGCGTCGAACACCAGATAGGGGCGGTTGGAAAAGTCCAGCGCGGTGAAGCACAGCGCCTCGTCCATGGGAACATAGGCGGACGCGTAACGGCGGATGCCCTGCCGGTTCCCCAGCGCCTCTCTCAGGCACTGGCCTAGGACGATGCCCGTGTCTTCCACCGTGTGGTGGCCGTCTACATACAGATCGCCATGGGACTTGACTTCCAATCCCATGCCGGAATAAAACCCAAAGGCGGTCAGCATGTGGTCAAAAAAGCCGATCCCTGTGTCAACCTTGACCTCTCCCCCATCCAGATTGAGAGAGATGTGAATTTGTGTCTCTTTTGTATTGCGGTCAATCCGCGCAGTTCTTGCCATAGTGCATCAGTCCTCGAAACGTACTTTAATCGAATTTGCATGTGCGCTCAGGTGCTCGGTCTGGGCAAACAGCTCGATTTCACCGTGAATGCCTTCCAAAGTGTCGCGGTCAAATTCCAGAACGCTCATCGTCTTCAGGAAGCTGTCCACCGAGAGCGGAGAGAAGAACCGTGCCGTTCCGCTGGTGGGCAGGACATGATTCGGACCGGCCAGATAATCCCCCAGCGGCTCAGGGGCATAGCTGCCCAGGAAGACGGCGCCGGCGTTGTGGATCATCGGCAAAACCTCCCGGGGATTGGCCGTACAAATCTCCAGGTGCTCCGGCGCTTCCACGTTGGCAAGCTCCGCAGCGTACTCCAGGGTGTCACACACAATGGCGGCGCCAAAGTTCCGGAAGGACGCCTCCATAATCTCGCTCCGAGGCAGGCTGCTCATCTGACGGATGATTTCCCGGTCAACCGCTTCGGCAAGCTCCATGCTGGTGGTAATCAGAATGGCGGAGGCCATGCGGTCGTGTTCGGCCTGGCTCATCAAGTCGGCCGCCACATATTTGGGGTTGGCCGTCTCATCTGCCAGAACCAACACTTCGCTGGGCCCGGCGATCATGTCAATGTCCAGCGTGCCATAGGCCATCCGTTTGGCTGCGGCCACATAGGCGTTGCCGGGGCCGACCAGCTTATCCACCTGAGGGATAAAACCGGCGCCATAGGTCAAGGCGGCCACTGCCTGAACACCGCCAACGCCAATCACCCGATCCACCCCCGCGATCTTGGCAGCAGCCAGAACCGCCTGGTTCAGGTTTGCCGTCGGAGGCGTCACCATGACAATCTCCTGGACACCGGCAACCCGGGCGGGGACTGCGTTCATCAGGACGGACGAAGGGTAGGCAGCTGTGCCCCCCGGGACATAAATTCCCACGCGGCTCAGGCCGCGGACAATGCGCCCGACACGCCCGCCATCCGGGCTGGTCCATTCCGCGCTCTTGGGAAGCAGATGCTCATTATAATCGCGGATATTGGCCGCTGCATGCTCCATGGTTCGAATCAGACCGGCGTCACAGGCGTCATAGGCGGCTTGCAGCTGATCCGCAGTAAATTCACAGGGCTCGGCCCCATCGAATTTCAGGGAATACTCCCGGACGGCATCGAAACCGCGTTCCCGGACGGCCCGCATAATTTCAGCGGCGGATCGGTTGATCTCTTCGCCGGCCTCGGCGGCCCGGATACGCAAATTGGCAATCATCTGCCGCTCGGCAATGCCATCCGCCTTGATAATGGGAATCATGACGTCTCCTCCACTTCTGCCCGGATCTTCTCGATAAAGTCCAGAATCTCGTTTTTATACAATTTCATGCTCGCGGTGTTGACAATGAGCCGGGCGGAAATGGGGGCCACCGTCTCAATCGGCACCAGACCATTCGCCTTCAGGGTCGCGCCCGTCTCCACAATGTCAACAATGGCATCCGCCAGGCCCAAAATGGGGGCCAGCTCCACACTGCCCTCGATCTTGATGATGTCCACATCCATGCCCTTTGCGGCAAAGAAAGTTTTGGCCACATTGGGATATTTGGAGGCAATCACATGGGTTTTATAGGTATTGAAAAAATCAGCGCCCTCTTTCACGGCCAACGCAAAGCGGCACCGGCCAAACCCCAAATCCATGACCTCGTAAAAAGAGCCTCCCTGTTCCATAATGGTGTCCTTCCCCACAATTCCCAAATCGCAGGCGCCATGCTCCACATATGTGATGACATCGGGGGCCTTTGAGAGGACGGCGTCCAGCGGATAATTGGGAAGGGAGTGAATCAGACGGCGGCCCGGATCTTTGATGGGCGAGCAGTCCATTCCCGCCGACTCAAACAGTTTCACAGACCGCTCCTGCAATCTGCCCTTCGTCAGGGCAATGCGCAAACGATTACTCATACCTCCACCTCCCGCAGTCCGCTTTCATCCACAATGATGACATGCTGAATGTGCTTTTCCCGCGCCAGATTCATGGTGCTTTCGATTTTAAAGCAGGGGGACAGCTCACAGCTGCCCTGAGGCAGGGCGTTCACGATTTGAAGCGCCTTTGCCAGACAAGATGGCTCATAATGGATCACTGTGCTCACCTGGGCCAGTTCCACAGGCTCCAGACAGGCCGCCACGGCGTCCACATCGATGGCAAAGCCCATGGCCTGAGCCGCACGTCCGAAGGCCCCGCACAGGTTGTCGTACCGGCCCCCGGAGAGAACCGCCTCCCCGGCGCCCTCCACATAGCCGCGGAAAATCACGCCGGTGTAATAGTCGATCTGATGGACCATGCCCAGATCGAACCGGATGTACTGACCATAGCCTGCGGCCACCAGAATTTGATAGAGCTGCCGCAAATATTCCAGCGAATCGTCTTTGCGGCCAATGAGCGCCTCTGCCTCATCCAGCACCTCAGAACCGCCAAACAGGTAGGCCAGCCGTTTGACCGCCTGACAGGCGGGCTGCTCCTCGTAGGACGTGAGGAAATCCCCCAAAGCCGCAAAATTCTTGCCCTCAATCAGGGCACGCATGGTCTCCAGTGACTCCTCATCAATGTCCAGCTCCTGAACAAAGGTGCGGAAAATACCGGCGTGGCCGATCTCCACATGGAAATGCTCCAGCCCGCAGGCCCGGATGGCATCCACAGCGGCAACGATCATTTCCAAATCGGCCTTCATGCCGGAAGCCCCGATCAGCTCCACGCCGCACTGGGGGATTTCGCCCTTTTGCCCCTTATTCCCGGCGCTGGACCGGTAGACATTCTGGCTGTAGTAAAAACGGCGCGGCAACACGGTGTCCTTCAATTTGGTGGCCGCTACACGGGCAATTGGGGTTGTACCATCCGGCCGGAGGACGCAGATCTTGCCGCTCCTGTCGATGATTTTCAGCATAGACTCCTGGGGGATGGCGTTGCCCGCCAGGGTAAAAATATCATAAAACTCCACCTCCGGGGTGATAATCTCGGTATAACCCCGCTGACAAAACAGTGTGGTCAGGGCGTTTTGAATCTCACGGCGGCCGCGGCATTCGCCAAACAGGCGGTCGCGTGTTCCCTCTGGGGTGTTGGGAATGTACTTCATCGTGTATTTGCTCCTATCAACACTTTAGTTCGCTAATACATTAACATCTCTGAAAACGGCTGTCAACCGTAAAACTGTACGAGATTCCTTCAACAATCAAACTGCATTTCCCACGTTTCCGACTGATAGGCCCGATAGCAGGTGCGAAGCTGCTCCTCCGTCGCCTTTTCGGTGTTCAGCACAGGCAGTTCGTCCAGGGAAAAATAGCGGCTTTCCACGGTTTCCAGATTTTCCCGGAATCCGCCGCCCAGAACCCGGCAGAGAAAGAAACATTTCTCTACGTTGAAGAAATTCCTGGGGCGGTTGTGCCGGTGCTGGTCATGCATCAGGACGAACCGATAGGGTTCCACCTTCAGCCCCGCTTCCTCCCAGGCCTCTTTCACGACATTTTCGGCAGGCGTCTTGTCGTACTCGCACCAGCCCCCTGGGGGCGCCCATTTCCCGTCCAGCTCTTTCACGAGAAGGACTTCCCCCTTTTCGTTGAAGATGATGGCCCGGGAACAGAGTTTTGGGGTCTGGTATCCGTCCTGTTTGGACAAAATCTCCCGAGCCTCCCCCTCTTCCAGATCTGCCGCATCGGCCACCATCTCCGCTGCAATGTCCCGTAACCGTTCATAGCGTTCCCGGTCAAACCGGTCCCGGCAGTAATGCAGCCCGGCAGCGGAAAGGGATTGGAGCTCTTGCGCCCACCCAATGATTTTTTCTTCTCTCGTTGACATAGACATAACCCTCAGTTAAAACAGTGTGATCTGGCTGCTGTCCGGCAGGTCATCCAACGCGCCAAGATGGCGCAGCTGGTCGATATGCGCCGTTGACAGCTTCGTACACACATTGGACAACTCCTCAATCGAGACAAACCGCTTGCCCCCCATGGATCGGATTGCCTCAACCGTCGCCTCTGCCGCCGCTTCCCCCAGCCCGGGAATGGACGTAAAGGGGGGCATCAAGGTCTGATTTTCCCAGTCCACGCCAAACCGCGTGGCCTGCATCCGGTAGAGATCCATTTTCGCAAATTGAAAGCCGCGGAGGTAGAATTCGTAGCAGACCTCCAGGGTAACCAGCATCTTTTCCTCAATTTCCGCCTGCTTCTCTTTTCCCTTGATCTCTTTGATCTTATCCTTGACCACATCCATGCCGAGACACATATAGTTCGCGTCAAACGCCTTTGCCCGGATGGAAAAGTAGGTCGCGTAAAAGGCCAAGGGTTTATGCACCTTAAACCAGGCAATCCGGAATGCCATCATAACGTAAGCCACCGCGTGGGCCTTGGGAAACAGATACTTGATTTTGCGGCAGGACTCAATATACCAATCCGGAATGCCGTGTTCCTTCATCTCGTCCACAATGCCCTCCGGCCAGCTTTTGCCCTTGTGAATGGCGCCTTTTCGCACCGACTCCATGAACTTAAAACTTTGCAGCTCATTACAGCCCTTGGAAATCAGATACAACATAATGTCGTCACGGCAGCCAATTGCCTGCGTAACGCTGGCGGTGCCGGACAAGATCAGATCCTTCGCGTTGCCCAGCCACACATCCGTACCATGGGAGAAGCCGGAGAGGCGTAGCAAGGTGTTGAAGTTTTTTGGCTGCGTGTCAATCAGCATTTGTCGGGTAAAGGGCGTCCCAAACTCCGGAACCGCCACAGCGCCGGTGGGGCCCAGAACCGGGTCGTCCACAAAGCCGAGCACTTCAGAGGAGCGGAAGATGGACATGGTGTCCTGGTCGTCCAGGGGAATCGTCTGGGGGTCAATCCCCGTCAAATCCTGCAACATGCGGATCATGGTCGGGTCATCATGCCCCAGCATGTCCAGCTTTAGCAGGTTGGACTCCATGGAGTGGTATTCGAAATGGGTGGTGATGATCTCAGAGGTTGGGTCATCCGCAGGATGCTGCACCGGGCAGAAGTCATAAATGGACTTGTCCGCCGGAACGACAACCATGCCGCCGGGGTGCTGGCCGGTGGTGCGTTTCACGCTGGTGCAGCCCAGGGCCAAACGGGACTCCTCCGCCCGGGAAACGGTTTTGCCGTGCTTTTCCAGATATTTTAAAACATAGCCATACGCCGTCTTTTCGGCCACCGTGCCGACGGTACCGGCCTTGAACACGTTGCCCTCGCCAAACAACTCAGTCGTATAGCGATGGGCTTTGGCCTGGTACTCGCCGGAAAAGTTCAGGTCAATATCGGGCACCTTCGTTCCGCCGTAGCCCAAAAAGGTCTCAAAGGGGATGTTAAAGCCGTCTTTGTCCAAAGGAGTGCCGCAGACGGGGCATTTTTTGTCCGGAAGATCTGCGCCGCAGCCATATTTCTCCTGATCTACCTGGAAATCGGAGAACTTGCACTTGGGACAGCGGTAATGCGGCGGCAGGCTGTTGACCTCTGTAATCCCGGAGAGGAATGCCACGATTGAGGACCCCACGCTGCCGCGCGAGCCAACCAGATACCCGTGCTCCAGTGAGTTTTGCACCAGCTTCTGGGCGGACATGTAGATGACGTCATATTTTCGCATGATAATGCCGGGGAGTTCCCGGTCGATTCGAGCCTGGACGATCTCCGGCAGAGGATCCCCGTAAAGGCGATGGGCTTTCTCATAGACCAGATACTCCAGCTCTTTGGCGGAGTCCTTCAGTTTGGGGGCAAACAGGCCCTTTGGCAGGGGCGAAATGCGGTCGCACCAACTGGCAATGCGATTGGGATCGTCGATGACAACTCTTCGACAGTCCTCTTCCCCCAGATAGGAGAACTCCTCCAGCATTTCGTCCGTGGTTTTGAAGTAGATCGGGAGATCGCTGTCCGCACTGTCATAGCCGTTTGCCGTCAGCAAAATATGCCGGAAAATTTCCTGCTCCGGGTCCAAAAAGTGGACGTCGCCGGTGGCGCAGACGGGTTTTCCCAGCTCCTTGCCCAGGCGGAGAATCTCCCGGTTAAATTGCCGGAGATCTTCCTCATCCCTGGCGGCTCCCGTCTCCAACAGGAACTTGTTGTTGCAAAGGGGCTGAATTTCCAAATAGTCATACCATGCGGCCAGACGTTTCAGCTCTGCCCACTCCTTATGCGCAACCACAGCCTGAAACAGCTCCCCCGCCTCACAGGCAGAGCCCAGAATCAACCCTTCCCGGTTTTCATCAATCAGGCTTTTGGGCATAATGGGGCGGCGTTTAAAGTGTTCCAGATGCGACAGGGAAATCAGTTTGTACAGATTTCGCAGACCGGTCTGGTTCTTCGCCAGGACGATTAAGTGGCGCGCTTTCTGCTTCCGGTGGCTACCGCTCTTCCGATGCAGCAGGGCCTGGTTGATCTCCGCAATCCGGTTGACGCCAAGATCGGACAACATCCGCCAGAACGGAATCAGCATATACCCCACCGTCGCGGCGTCGTCGCTTGCCCGGTGGTGATGGAATTCCGGAAGGTGCAGATACCGCGCCACACGGTCCAGCGTGTACTTGCCCAAATCGGGCAACAGTTTCTGGGCCAGAACCAGAGAATCCAGCGACGCGTTTGGAAAGGGCCGGTTCATCTGCCGGCAGCCCTGGGCGATAAAGCCAATATCAAACTCGGCATTGTGGGCGGCCAGCACCCGGTTCCCCGCCCAATCCAGAAAGGCCCCGATGGCCTCTGATGGTGACGGCGCGTCGGCCACCATTTCATCCGTGATGCCGGTTAGCTCGACAATATTGCGGGGAATGGGCTTGCCGGGGTTGACAAAGGTATTAAACTGGTCAACAATTGCATCCCCCTTCAAGATGACGGCGCCAATTTCTGTAATAGCGTCTACCTGGTTGTTCAACCCGGTGGTTTCGATGTCAAAACAGACGATTTCATCGGCAAAGGTGGCGTCCGTATCCCCGTGGACAGCGACCTGCTCGTCCACATCGTTGACGCAGTACGCCTCCACGCCATAGATGACTTTGATCTTGTCCCCTGCGGCAGCGGCGGCATCGGGAAATGCCTGCGCTACGCCGTGATCCGTGATGGCAATCGCCGGATGTCCCCAGGAGATGGCACGCTTCACCGCGTCCTTGACCTCCACAAGGGCATCCATCGTGGAAAAGCGGGTGTGGAGATGGAGCTCAACGCGCTTTTCCTCGGATGTATCCATTCGGGCCGGTGGCGGCGGCGCCTTTGCGATGGCATAGGGCGCCAGTTCGATGTCGTTGGTAAAGCGGGAGAGGCTCAGTTTGCCCTCCACGGTGACGTAGCTGCCTTTTTTCAGCTCCGCCATCAGCGGCTCCGCCTGCTTACCCTCCATGAATTTGGAGACGGTAACCGAGTTGGTGTGGTCCGTCATGTCAAAGCTAATGACCCAGGCGTTGCGTTTTTTCAGCTCCCGGCTGTTGTTGGCAAAGATTTTGCCCGTGACGCAGACAACCCCCAAATCCAGGCTCAGATCACGCATCGGAATTGCGTGGCCACGGATGCTCTTTCCAAAAATCATTTCGCTGCCGGCTTTTGCCGGCCGGGGCCGCCGTTTGGGCGGCTCTTTGGGGCGGGACACCATGGCCTTCAACTTTTGCTCACGCAGGGCCTCCGTCTGGGAAAAAAGATCTTGCTGCTTCAAGTTGGCAGGCAGAGTCTCCTCCGGCCGGTCAGAGGGCGCGGGACGTGCCTCCTCAGGGAGGGGGATCTCCTCCTCTGGAGGGCGCTCAGCCGGCAGGGAAACCTCCGTTGAACGGGCGGGAACGCCCGGGTTCACAGTGCGTAGCAGCAGCTCGGACAGGGCATAATCCGCACAAATGGCCCGCTGCAAAAGGGAACAGGTATCAGGTGTTTGCAGCCGGTCAAAAACGACTTCCAACTCGATAGAGCGATGAGCCGGATGCAGGACGGCACGCTGCACCCGGCACCCTTCCGCTGCACGCAATGCGCCCCCGTGCAGCTGGACACGGGGAAACATTTGCAGCAGCGTTACTGTTTTTTGGTCCGTCAATTCCAATCACCAGACGTCAAAGTTCGTCGATCAGTCGGAACAACTCGTCCACCAACTGATCTTCCGGAACCTTTTTCAACACTTTGCCATGGCGGAAGAGCATGCCAAAGCCATTGCCTCCCGCAATGCCGACGTCGGCGGCGCTGGCCTCCCCCGGGCCGTTGACAATGCAGCCCATAACGGCAACTGTGATGGGCTTATGAACCTGTTTCAGGCGCTCCTCGACCTCCTGCGCCAGGGGAATCAGGTCAATTCTGGTGCGGCCGCAGGTGGGACAGGAAATCAGGTTGGGGCCGTCCTGCCGCAGGCCAATTGCCTGCAAAATGCGCTTTGCCGCGACGATCTCCTCCGCCGGGTCAGCCGTCAGAGTGACCCGGAAGGTATCGCCAATGCCCTGCGCCAGCAGTCCGCCGATGCCGATGGCGGACTTAATGGTGCCCATCGTGGTCGTGCCGGCCTCGGTGACACCCAGATGCAGCGGATAATCACTGCGCTCGTGCATCAGCTTATAGGCCGCCATGGTGATCGGCACACTGGAGGATTTCAAGGAGATGACAATGTCATCAAAATCAAATTTGTTCAGCAGGCGGACATGGCCGAAGGCGGACTCCACCAGAGCCTCCGGACAGACTTCGCCGTACTTGGCCAGCAGCTCCTTTTCCAGACTGCCGCCGTTGACGCCAATGCGAATGGGGATATGCTTCTGGCAGCAGGCGTCGGCGACGGCCTTGACGCGATCCTCCCCGCCGATATTGCCGGGGTTGATGCGAACCTTATCGGCCCCGGCGGCAATGCACTCCAGCGCCAGCTTATAGTCAAAATGAATGTCCACCACCAGCGGGATGTCAATCTGCTCCTTAATTTTGCCGATGGCCTTTGCCGCCGACCGATCCGGCACCGCCACACGGATGATTTCGCAGCCTGCGGCCTGTAGGCGCTTAATCTGCTGCACTGTGGCCTCCACATCGTCAGTCCGGGTGGAGCACATGGACTGAATCGCCACCGGAGCACCCCCGCCAATGGGAACATTGCCGATCTTAATCTGTTTCGTCATCGTTAATGCATCTCCTGTCATCAAGTGTCGTCAAGAAACCAGTTTGAATACATCGTGGAACGCAATCACAATCATCAACGCAAAAAGTGCGATCATTCCCATCACATGAACCCAGCTTTCGTATTTACTGGGAATCTCCCTGCGTATGGTCAGGTAGAGCAGGCTGTTCAAAATCAGGAAGAGAACCCGGCCGCCGTCCAGCGCGGGAATCGGGAGCAGGTTCATAACGCTTAAATTGATCGCGATAAACGCTGTAAAGTATAATATATTTACAATGGCAATTGCCACCGTTTCGGATGCCTGGCCCACCTCGCTCATGGTGCTGACAATCCCCACCGGACCGGACACATCATCCAGGGATGCCTGGCCGGAGACCAGCATCTCCAAACTCCACCAAACCATCCGAACAAAGTCAATTCCCGTGTAAAATCCCAACTTCAGGCGGCCGGCAATCGTCAATTCCTCAACTTCAAAATAGAGGCCATAGCGCTGAACCGTCTGGCCGTCCACTTCATATTCACGCAGAGTGAGTGGCAAGTTGTTTAGCTTTACACGCTCTCCGTTGCGCCGGACAACCAGATCCACGGTGTCTTCGCTGTTCAAACTCAGCAGCGTACTGATGTCGCTGTAAATCAGAACCGGACTTCCGTTGATGGAGAGAATTTCATCCCCCTCCATGAGCATATCTTCCCCTTGGCAAGGGAAGCCGTCCATAAACCCGGAAATCGTCGTGGAGGTGGTTGCCTCCACCGTTGAAAAAATGCAAAGGAGAATCACAATCCCGATCAGGAAATTAAAGAGGGAACCGGCAATCAGCACCAGAAACCGCTTCCAGGCGGCGGCATTGCCAAAGGCGTGGGGATTGTCGCTGTCCTCGTCCTCCCCTTCCATGGCGCAAAAGCCGCCAATGGGAAGCAGACGGAGCGAGTATGTGGTTTTCTTGCCCTCATGATGCCACAAAAGCGGGCCCATACCGATGGAAAACTCATTGACCTGGATGCCGCAAAGTTTGGCCACCGAAAAATGACCAAACTCATGGACGGCAATCAGCAGCCCAAACATCAAAATGGCGATAACGATATATAGCATACTGCCCTCCGCTTGTCAAATAATGGGGATACGATTCCTGTATCGACAGCATCGGACAAGAATCGTATCAAAACAGTTGAAATCAGCGAGAGGCGCCCCAGACGGCCTGACGCGCAGCGCGGTCCGCCGCCAAAACCTGCTCCAGCGTCTCCGCAGGCCCTTCGGGCACCGTCTCCAGTGCGTGCTGAACCAGATCGGGAATGTCCATGAACCGGATTTTGTCCTGAAGGAACAGCCCCACTGCGGCCTCGTTCGCGCCATTCAGAACGGCGCAGGGGGTGCCGGGCTTCCGGGCCGCCTCCAGCGCCAGCTTTAGGCACCGGAAGGTCTCGTAATCCGGCTTCTGGAAGGATAAGGGCGGGCATTGGAACAAATCCAACTCACCGGCAACTGCCTTGGCCCGTGCGGGATAGGTCAGCGCGTATTCGATAGGCAGACGCATATCCGGCACGCCCAGCTGGGCCAACACCGCATTATCACAATATTCAACCAGGGAGTGAACAATGCTCTGCCGATGGATGACAATCTGAATCTGATCCGGCGAGACCTGATAAAGGCGCATGGCCTCAATAAACTCCAGGCCCTTATTCATTAGCGTTGCGCTGTCGATCGTAATCTTGGCGCCCATCTGCCAAGTGGGGTGCTTCAGCGCATCTTCCTTGGTGTAATGCACCAGCTCTTCATATTTTTTGCCGAAAAAGGGCCCGCCCGAACAGGTCAGGATCAGCCGCTTGATCTCACCATGGCTGGCGCTGCCCTGCAGGCATTGAAACAGCGCAGAGTGCTCACTGTCAACGGGAATAATTTCTGCGCCGTAAGCAGCCGCTGATTTCATCACCAACTCACCGGCACAGACCAGCGTCTCTTTGTTGGCCAGCGCAATGCGCTTTTTCTCCCGGATGGCCGCCAGGGTGGGCTGCAGCCCGACCATACCCACTACGGCTGTAATCACAGTGTCCGCCTCAGGCAATGTCGCAGCCTCGACCAGCCCTTCCATGCCGGAGCTGACGCGGACATTGGTGTCAGCCAGGCGGACTTTCAGATCTTTTGCAGCCTCCGGGTCAAAGCAAACCGCCAGCTTGGGATGGAACGCTCTGGCCTGCTCCTCCAGCTGCTTGACACGGCTGTTGGCCGTAATGGCGCCCACGGACATTCCGCAGGCGGCAATCACATCCAGCGACTGCCGCCCAATCGAACCAGTGGAGCCCAGCAAAGAAATGGTTCTCATAACCGTCTCCTCTCACCGTCTAAAATTGAAAGAAAGGTATCACACTTATCAAAAGATAAGTCATTGGGGCGCAAAAAACAACGCTGTCAAATCGGTCTAAAATACCGCCATGACCGGGCATCAGATGGCCGTAATCCTTAATATGAAACTCCCGCTTGATATAGGAAAAGCTCAAATCCCCCAACTGGGAAATCAGACTGCCCAAAAAGCCATAGAGCACCAGCCCCGCATAATTGGAATATGCTCCAAAGACAATCTTCAGCACGATGCCATACAGAACGCAGCACAAAATGGAACCGGCAAAGCCGCCTATGCTGCCTTCCACCGTCTTCTTGGGAGAGAGAACAGGAGCCAGCTTGTGCTTGCCAAAGGCCATTCCCGCAAACAGCGCAAAAGCGTCGCTGGTAAAGGCCGACACAAATGGCAGCAGCAGATAGAACCTCGCGTGGGGAAGATCCCGCATTAGCACGAAGGTAGAAATCATCATCGGAATCACAACGCCGGCAAAAAACGCAGCGCTGATCTGCCCCAGTGTAATGGTCTGGTGACTGGAAATGGCTCCGATGCAGACAATCACCAGGAACACAAACAGTGCGGCAACCGCCCAAAGAGTTGAGCAGTTGAAATAGTACCAGAACGGAACCAGCATCGCCATGATGACCGAGGGCACAAACAAAAGGCCCGCACGGACAAACCCAGTCGCCCAAAGCAGTTCATAGACGGCAATGCCGCAAAGCAGCGCCAGTGTCAAGGTCAGACAGATAGGCGGAAAGAGCAACAAAACCGCCAGCAGCAGCGGAATGCCTATGCAGGCAACAAGAACTCGGTTTCGCACCTCACACACCTCCGTATCGCCTGGAGCGGTGTTGATAGTCTGCAATGGCAGCCAGCAGATCTTCCTTGGTAAAGTCGGGCCACAGGACGTCGGTAAAATAGAACTCCGAATAGGCCGATTGCCAGAGAAGGAAGTTGGAGGTGCGAAGCTCGCCGCTGGGGCGGATAATCAGATCCGGGTCGGGAACACCTTTGGAGAACAGATAGTTGGAGAAGCTCTCCTCCGTCAAATCCTCCGGCTGGCACTTGCCCTCGGCGCAATCTCTCTGCCACGCTTTCATGGCGCGGATCATCTCATCCCGGCCGCCGTAGTTCAGGCAGATATTGACCTGGCAGCCCTCATAATGCCTGGAGATCTCCAGCGTCCGCTGGCACAGGGCCCGGAGTTCCTCCGTCAGGGGGGACAAATCGCCAAAGAAGCACATTTTCACCCGGTCACGCTCCATCTGCTCAATGGCCTCCAGAAGATATTTTTTCAGGAGGTTCATAATGGAGTTTACTTCTTCCTGGGGACGCTTCCAGTTTTCCGTGGAAAACGCGTACACAGTCAGATAGTCAAGGCCAATCTCCTTGGCATAGGTTGCGATTTTGCGAAACGTCTCTGCACCGACGGCATGGCCGGCGGTACGCGGGAGGCCGCGGCTTTTTGCCCATCGCCCGTTGCCGTCCATGATGATGGCAACATGCTTTGGCAGGTGATCAAAATCCACCGGAATCGCAGCCTTCTTTTTTTGAAAAATAGCCATAAAATTGCTCCAAATCGGCAGAGAAGCCGGGCTTCTCTGCCGTCCATTTTCATATGTGGTCAGCCTGTGGACATCAGACGCTCATCAGTTCCTTTTCCTTGGCTGCTGTCAAGGCGTCCACTTCCTTGCACTGTTTGTCCGTCAGGGCCTGCAACTCTTTTTCGTAATT
>CAYWAP010000027.1:0-21762 GCA_964456525.1 uncultured Oscillospiraceae bacterium | reverse complement strand
GCCCTCCCCTCTCCGGGGGAGGGCTTTGGAACGTGTCCCGTCAATCCGGTTTAAAGGGCGGCTGTTCCTCTTCAAAGGCGGCGCTCATCGCCCTGGCCCGTTCATATGCCGCGTCCAACGACCCATCCGTCAGCTGGGTCTTTTTTTCCTGCCACTTTTCCTTGGAAATCAGCACCTTGCGCGGCTTCGACCCCTCTGAAGGTCCCACATAGCCGTACTCCTCCAGCTGATCCATCAGACGGCCCGCCCGGGCGTATCCCAGCTTAAGCCGGCGCTGGAGCATGGAGGTGGATGCCAGCCCCGCCTCCACAACCAGATCCACAGCCTCATAAAAGTGCTCGTCCCGGTCATCTTCCGTGTCCCGGCCATAGGGATTTGCCTCCGGCATGGTCACGTTCATGGCCGAGGCCTTGCCATTGTTCTTCTCATTTTTGCGGGCATTTTCCTCCACCTGACGGAGGATATCTTCACTGTACTGCACCTGGTTGTTGTGGGCCTTGATAAAGCTCACCACAGCGCCGACCTCTTCCTCGGTAATCAGGCAGCCCTGAACCCGCTTCTTGGTCTTGCCCAACGGCGCAAAGAGCATATCGCCCTTGCCCACCAGCTTTTCCGCGCCGGAGGAATCCAGAATGATACGGGACTCCAGCTGAGAGGCCACTGCAAAGGCAATCCGGCTGGGGATGTTGGCCTTCATCAATCCGGTGATCACGTTGGCAGAGGGCCGCTGGGTCGCAATGACCAGATGGATGCCGCAGGCACGTCCCATCTGGGCCAGGCGGCAGATGGACTCCTCCACCTCTTTGGCGGCAACCAGCATCAGGTCGGCCAGCTCGTCAATGATGACGACCAGCCGCGGCAAAGGCTCCTCCCCGCTCTCCACATCTGCCTGGACGGCCTTGTTGTAGGACTCCATGTCCCGCACGTGCCAGTCTGCCATCTTCTCATAGCGGCGCATCATCTCAAACACGGCCCATTGCAGGGCGCCAGCCGCCTTCTTGGGATCGGTGACAACGGGAATCAGCAGGTGGGGGATGCCGTTATAGACCTCCAGCTCCACTTTCTTGGGATCCACCATGATGAACCGAACCTCCTCCGGGGAGGACTTGTAGAGCAGGGAGATAATCAGCGAGTTGGTACACACACTTTTGCCCGAACCCGTGGTACCGGCGATCAGCAGATGGGGCAGAGTCGAAATATCCCCCACAACGCAGCGGCCTGCGATGTCCTTGCCCACGGCGAAGGACACCGGTGAGCGGCTGCTTTTAAACTCTTTGGACTCAATGACCGAGCGGATGGGAACCGGGGTCACCAACCGGTTGGGAACCTCCACGCCCACCACAGCATTTTTGCCGGTGATGGGGGCAATGCGGACGTTGACCACGCCCAGCCGCATCGCAATATCGCCCGCCAGATTGGTCAGCTTGGCCAGCTTGATGCCCGGGGGCAGCCGCAATTCATAGCGTGTGACAGAGGGGCCTCTGGTGCGTCCCACAACCGTGGCCTCAATGCCGAAGGACTCCACCGTGTCCGCCAGCAGCTTTTCTGTCTGGTTCAGCTCACTGGCGGCATCCACCGCATTGACGCCGCCGCCCTTGTTCAGCTTGTCCGCCGGGGGATAGCGATAGGCCGCGTCCGCAAAGCGCTTCGGCTTGCGGGCCGGTTTGGCTGGCGTTTCCCCCGGTTTTACCGGCTTTTCCTTGGGCGTTTCATCACCGCCCCGGTCTTTCTCCAGCTGTTTTTTCAGGTATTCGGCGGGGGTGCTGACGCCAATCTGTTTGTTAAACAGCTTCTCCTTTTTCGTCTGCCGAATCGGAACCTGATCGGCCGGAATCATATCCTCCATCATGGGATATGTCTCCTCCTGGCTCATGAAATCCGGCTCCGGTCTGGCCCTCCCCATATCATCGATGGGCAGATCGGCCTCCCTTCTGGGCTTTCTTCGGGAAAAGAACCGTTTTTTCTCCCGTTTCCGTTTCGGAGCCGGTGTTTCGATGCCCATCATGTCATCTTCTTCATAGCGCTGCCGCTCTTCCAGGCCCTCCGCCTGTCTCCGCCGCCGCCCCCGGCCCGCTTCCATGCGTTTGATGGCGCTTTCCGCCAGACTGGAAAGTTTTACATTTGCCTCCACCAGGAGACACAGCACCAGCAAAATCCCCAGCACCAGGAACGCCCCCACCCGGCTGAGCAGTCTGGCCAGGCCATAGGCCACCAGGCCGCCCAGCAGACCGCCTCCGGCCTCATAGGGGCCGGCATTCCAAAGCGCCGCCACATCCATCGTCATATTGCCAGCCAGCGTGTGGACAAAGGCGCCAAAGAGAAGCGGCAGCAGCGCCGCGCAGACACAGCGGGCGCGGTAGGCCGGCCCCCCGGAAAACAGCAGCAGGCAGCACAACAACAGCATCATGGGGGGCAGAATCCAATATCCCCATCCCACCAGACCGGCCTCCAGCGCCACCAGATAACGAATTAAGATGCCGTCCACCCGGAAATAGCCCAGCGCAGAGAAAATGGAGAGCATCAGCAGGACAATCGCTGCCCCTACGCTATTGTTTTTCGTCTCCGGCTGCTTCGCCCTGCGTTTTCGGGGCGCAGACCGCTTGGCGGAAGAAGCCGTCTTTTTCCTTTGCTTCGTTGCCATCCTTTTCCCCTTCCCCATTCACCGGGAGCCTGCTCCCGAATATGGATTTGGGGGACCGGAATGCTTCCCGGTCCCCAATTCACAATTACATGAAAATGATACTCAGCACCAGCGCCAGCGCGCCGACAAACCAGCAGTAGTAGGCGAATACGCCGAACTTGCCCTTATCCGTCATCATATTCAAAAGCCGGATACAGAAATAACCGGAGACGGCGGCTACCACCACGCCCACCATATAGATGGGAACCATCTCGTAATCAATTCCGGCCTCCAGAGCATCCTTCAGGCTCAGGATATTGGCGCCGAGGACGGCGGGAATGCTCAGCAGGAAGGAATAGCGGACGGCAAACTTGCGGTCATAGCCCCGCAGCATTCCCGCCGCAATGGTGGTGCCCGAGCGGGATAAGCCGGGGACGGTGGCCACCGCCTGGGCGCAGCCGACCAGCAGAGCGTCCAGCATGGTGGAGGAGCTGGCATCCTTTTTCCCCCTGCGCATACGGTCGGCAAGGAAGAGCAGGGTGCCCGTCGCCAACAGGGCAAAGCCAATAAAGAAGGTGTTGCTGTACAGGCTGTCAATGGCGTCCTTGATGGGCAAGATCACAAACAGCGGCAGCGTGCCCACGATAATCAGCAGAATCAGGCGGCGAGACGGGGGAACGCGGCCCTTGCTGCCCCCATGGGCCAAATCCCCGATGAACAGGAAAAATTCCCGAACCATCTCCACAATATCCTTCCAATAGGCCGCAAACACAGCCACCAGCGTGCCCAGATGGAGCAGAACGTCAAAGAATGTGCTGGCCTCCTCCGCGCTCTGAATGCCCAGGAATGCCTGGAACAGGGATAGGTGGCCGGAGCTGGAGATGGGCAGAAACTCTGCAATGCCCTGCACCAGTCCTAAGAATATGGACTCTAAGTAAGTCATCATAAAAATGGTCCTCCTTGTTTGGGAAAATCGTCTTTTTCAGGTGGCAAACTCAGCACAAAACTCAGAATCTTTCCCACCTTGCCGCACAGGCCGTTTTTCCGTCTCGCAGCTGCACCTGCCGTCTTCCGGCGGCAGGGCAGCTGTGCGGCATTTCTATTATGCCGTTCTCAGTCTAAAAAGATGGAACGCATGGCCTTATAGGTCATATAGCAGTCCAGCTTCGCCGTCACCTCAAAGGGGGCGTGCATGGCCAGGACGGGCGTTCCCGCGTCGATGGTGGGGATGCCCCGGCGGGCCATGTAGAGGGCGATCGTGCCGCCGCCGCCCACGTCCTGGCGGCCAATTTCCGTCAGGTGCCAGATGACGTTATTCTTGGTGAACACACGGCGGAGATATCCCACCAACTCGGCGGGGGCGTCGTTGGCACCGGACTTGCCCCGGCTGCCGGTGTATTTACACACGCCCACGCCCCAGTTCAGATGGGAATTGTTCTTCTCCTCAAAGACCTCGGGGTGGTTGGGGTCAAAGGCCGCCGACACATCCGAGGAGACACACACCGAGTGCTCAAAGCAGGTGTTCAAATTGACCTCCTGGGCCTGGCACAGGTCGGACATAAACATGTCAAAGTAGGCACTGTCCATGCCGGTGACGCCGTAAGAGCCGATCTCCTCCTTATCCGTCAAAATACCGACGGCTGTGCGCTTCACCTGATCCCCCACATCCAGCAGGGCCTTCAGGATGGCGAAGGAGCAGACCCGGTCGTCCTGTCCATAGGCGCCGATCATGGACCGGTCCAGTCCCACATCCACAGGCTCATATGCGGGGACGGCACTGAGTTCCGCCGAGAGGAAGTCCTCCTCCGTGATACCGTATTTCTCGTTCAGCAGCTTGAGAACCGCCAGTTTGATGCGGTCCTTCTGGGAGCTGTCGGCATCCGGGCGGCTGCCAATTACAATGTTCAGATCTTCCCCGCCGATGGCCTGATAGAGCGGCTTTTTGGACTGCTCATCGCCCAGATGGGGCAGCAGATCGGGAATCGTCAGCAGCGGATCGCCAGGGTCGCCACCGATTTTCACGTTCACCGTGGAGCCGTCCAGCTTGCAGACCACGCCGTGCAGCTCCAGCGGAATGCTCACCCACTGGTACTTACGGATGCCGCCGTAATAATGGGTTTTCCAGAGGGCCATCTCACCGCTCTCATAGAAGGGAACGGGGCGCAGATCCAGCCGGGGGCTGTCGATGTGACCGCCGGCAATGGCGGCGCCCTCCCGCAGGGACTTTTCCCCGATGACAGCGGCAATCAGGGACTTGCCGCCGATGCTGCGGTAGACCTTGTCCCCGGGATTCAGCGCCTGTCCGCGCACCAGCGGCTTGAACCCATGTGCCTCCAACAGCTCCACCGCGTTGCTCACGCATTCCCTCTCGGTTTTGCTTCGGGATAGGAAGACCTTATAGTCCTCGCAGTAGGCGTTCATCACTGCCTCCTCCTCGGCAGGCATGACGTCATAGCCATTCTTTTGCTCGTAGATGAGTTGACTTGCTTCGCTCATTGTCTCCAAAACCTCCCTAATAATAATACACCTGATCTTTTTATTTCATCAGGAATGTAAACAAACGGTATGCCTGGGCCGCGAATTCCTCCCGGTCACCGTCGTTTTCCAACACAAAGTCACAGTGTTCCCGAAAATAGCGCTCGGACCGCTGTGCCGCAGCGCGCTTGCGTGCATACGCCTCCGAAATTCCTTCGCGCTCCATAATGCGCCGGATCCGCACCTCTTCCGGCGCGACCACGGCGACGATGTACTGGCAGTCATCCTTGAGCGCAGATTCCAGCAGGGCGGCCCCATCAATGGCGGCGCCGGCCCTTCCCTGCTCCTGCGCCGCAGCGATCCGCCGGCGCACCTCCTGGACGATGGCTGCAAAGGTGATCGCGTTTAAGTCCCGCAGCGCCTCAGGGTCGCCAAACACCTGTGTCCCCAGCTTCTGCCGGTCCAGCTCATCCCCGTTGAATACGGCCCCAAAGCGCGCCGTGATGGCATCACGCAGCGGGGCGGACGCCCTCAGCAGCTCATGATAGATGGCGTCGCAATCCAAAATTTCCACATCAAACCCGGCCAGCACCTGGAGGGCAGTGGTTTTTCCCGCCCCTGTGCCGCCCACAATGCCGATCACTTTCATCCTTCGCCCTCCTGATCTGCATAGATCACATGGAACCCGGCCGCCTTTTTCAGGCGGTTTCCAATGGCCAGCCCCAGACCGGCGGCGTCGGGGCACTGGGCGTAAATCTCTGTGACGTCCGTGCCGTCAAAGGCCCGGAGGGCGTCAAAGACTCTGCGCGCCTGCTCCCCTTTATCGGCAAATGGCCCCAGCTTCCGAACCTCCATCCCCTCAAAGAGGGGCGCAAATTCGTCAAAGCAGATGACGCCCTGCCCCCTGTTTGCCCGCGACCGAATGTAGGCAGCCCCCTTCTCCGGGTTCCCTGCCACCACCGTCACCGGGGCCGCGGGGGCATAGTGGCGGTACTTCATGCCGGGCGCACGGGGCTTCTCCCCCGCCGCCAGCTGCTCGGTAACTGCCTTGTCCACCACGATTTCTCCCACCACGGCGGTCAGCTCCTCCAGCGGCAGCCCGCCGGGACGCAGCAGCCGGGGGGGCGTCACCGTCAAATCCAGAATGGTGGACTCCACCCCCACGCTGGACGCGCCGCCGTCCACAATGCCCGCAATCTTTCCGTCCATGTCCTCCAGGACGTCGTCCACGCAGGTGCAGCTGGGCCGCCCGGAGGTGTTGGCGCTGGGGGCCGCAATGGGGACGCCAGCGGATTGGATGATCGCCAGTGTCACCGGGTGATCCGGGCACCGAACCCCTACCGTGTCCAATCCGCCTGTGGTGCAGTCCGGGACAATCGGTTTTCGGGGCAGAATCATGGTCAACGGGCCGGGCCAGAACGCCTCTGCCAGCTGGTAGGCCATGGGCGGGATATGGTCGCAGTAGCGCTCCAGCCAGCTCTCGTCCGGAACATGGATGATCAGCGGATTGTCCGAGGGACGGCCCTTGGCCTCGTAAATCCCCTTCACCGCCGCCGGATTCAGGGCATCTGCCCCCAGACCGTAGACCGTTTCCGTGGGGATGGCCAGCAGACCGCCCGTGCGGATAATCTCAGCCGCCTCGCGGATTTCCGCTTCGCAGCCCTCCACCTGAGGGAGGGTATAAAGTTTGGTTTTCAAAAAACTCACCAGTTTCAAAAAAACAGATCACAGGAACATCCAGAGGGTTTTTCTCACTGCCCTCCGCCCTCGGCCAGCTTTTCCGCCTGTTGGGCAGCGGACAGCGCGTCGATCACCTCGTCCAGATTTCCGTCCAAAATACTCTCAATTTTATACAGCGTCAGACCAATTCGGTGGTCCGTCACCCGGCCCTGGGGAAAGTTATAGGTTCGGATGCGCTCGTTGCGCATTCCCGTCCCCACCTGGCTGCGGCGGTCATCCGCGATGGCGGACTGCTGCTCCTCCAGCTTTTTTTGATAGAGCCGGGAGCGGAGGATTTCCAGCGCCCGGTCCTTATTCTGGAACTGGCTTCGCTGATCCTGGCACTCCACCACCATTCCCGTGGGAATGTGTGTGATGCGAATGGCCGATGAGGTCTTATTGATGTGCTGTCCCCCTGCGCCGGAGGAGCGAAAGGTGTCAATGCGCAGGTCGTTTCGGTCCAGCTCCAGAGTGACCTCATCCACTTCCGGCATAACCGCCACTGTGACCGTGCTGGTGTGAACCCGCCCGCCGGACTCGGTCTCCGGCACGCGCTGCACCCGGTGAACTCCCGATTCAAACTTCAGACGGGAATAGGCGCCAGCGCCAGTGACCGTAAAGATCACTTCCTTGTATCCGCCCAATTCGCTCTCGCTCAGGTTGGCAATCTCGGCCCGCCAGCCCTGTTTATCGCAGTACATGCTGTACATCCGGAACAGGGAATGGGCAAACAGCGCCGCCTCCTCCCCGCCGACACCGGCCCGGATCTCCACAATCACATTTCTTCCGTCGTCCGGGTCCTTGGGCAGGAGCAGAACCCGCAGCTCATGCTCCAGTTCCTCCAGCTTTTTCCTGGCGTGCAGGCACTCCTCTTTTGCCAGCGCCCGCAGCTCTGCCTCCGGATCCGTCAGCAGCAGCTCCGCCTCCTCCAGCGCCTCCTTTGCGGCCGAATAGTCGTTATAGGTCTGGACAACCGGCTCCAGCTCCCGCTGTTCCCGGTTGAGCCTGGCCACAAGGGCGGCATCGGCGTACGTAGAGGGCTCATTTAATTTTGCTTCCAACAGACTGTAGCGCTGCCGCATCTGTTCCAACCGTTCAAACATGCGCAACCCTCCTGTCAAACAGCCAGGACTTCACCAGTGCGGCGCCCTCCCGGCAGCTAAAATAAATCTGATAGGCCAAAGACCCCGGCGTCTCGGCGGCGATGCAATCGGCCTGCACGCCGCAGCGGGCGGCCAGCATCCGCACCCGGGCCAGATGGGCGCCGTTGCTCACCACCAGCAGGCGGTCGGCGTCATAGCCGGCCTTCTGGAGCACGTCAATGGAAAAGGCCAGATTTTGCAGCGTATTGGCGGCCTGCTCCTCCAGAAGGATTTGCCCGCTGTCCACGCCGTGGGCCTCCAGATAGTTGGCCATACAGGCCGCCTCGCTCATCACTTCGCCGTCGTCCATGCCGCCGGTGACCACCACGAGCGTATCCGGATGGTCCTCCAGATAGTCCAGCGCCGCGTCCAGACGGCTTTGCAGCACGGGGGAAGGCTCCTCCCCCGATAAGTTGGCGCCCAGAATCACCAGGGCATCCGGTTCGCCGGTGATGGTGGTTCGGCTGCCGGCGAGAACCACCCCCTCCAGCCCGGCAAAGGCCAAAAGTCCCAGCCCAAGGACAATGCATAGGCCCCGGCGAATCCGCCGGGCGCACCGCTCCCCTACCCGG
The DNA here is from genome assembly GCA_964456525.1 of uncultured Oscillospiraceae bacterium. Classification (GTDB taxonomy): domain Bacteria; phylum Bacillota; class Clostridia; order Oscillospirales; family Oscillospiraceae; genus Onthomonas. The sequence goes on along the minus strand of CAYWAP010000027.1, from coordinate 13,234 downwards.
CAGGAGAGGGCCAGGACGGCGGCGCACACCGCCAGCCCCCACAGCACCAGAAGCCCGAAGAGCATTCCCCGTCCGCCAAGGGCTTCCACCCCAATCCCGGCGGCAAAGAGCCCTCCGCTGAGGGCCAGCCATCCGGCTGCCCGAAACACAAAGCGCTTCTTCACCCTTCGTCCAGCTGGAGAGACAGCGCCTCCCACTGCTCATAGAGGGCGGCAGTCTGTTCCTCCAGCGCCTCCTTTCCCTCGATCAGTTCCTGGAGTTTCTGGTAATCCGTGGCAAATTCCGCCATCTGTTCCTCCAGGGCGGCGGCCTGTTCCTCCAGCTTTGCGATCTCACGCTCCACCTGGGCCAGCTTCTTCTCCACCATTTTGGTGCCGCCGCTCCGCTTGGGCCTGCTCTTTTTCTCCTTTTCCGCTTTGGGCTTTAAGACCTCCCGCAGCTCCTCTTCTCTGGCTTTTTTGGCCAGCCAAGCCTGGTAGTCCCCTTTGAAATCCCGGATTTTGCCGTCCTCCAGCATCCAGATCCGGGTGGCAAAGCGGTTGATGAAATAACGGTCATGGCTGACGAACAGCAGCGCCCCGTCATAGGAGGCCACCGCCTCTTCAATCCACTCCCGGGAGGCGATATCCAAATGGTTGGTCGGCTCGTCCAGAATGAGCAGATTGATGCTCTCATCCATCAGCATACACAGCCTCAGGCGGCTCAGCTCCCCGCCGGACAGGGTTCCCACCGGCTTGAACACGTCGTCCCCCCGGAAGTGGAAGGCCCCCAGACGGTCCCGGGCCTCCTGCGGCTCACAGTTTTGCTCATAGATCATGGTGTCCATCAGGTTGCGCTCCGGATGGTCAAAGTGAATGATCTGGGGCAGATAACCGGGGCGGACGGTGGGGCCAAAGTGTACGCTGCCCCGGTAATCCCGGTCCTCATCCAAGAGGATTTTCAGGAAACTGGTCTTGCCCGCGCCGTTGTCCCCCAGCAGGGCAATCCGCTCCCCGCCGGTCACCTCCAGATTTACCTCGGAAAACAGCGTTCTCTCCCCAAAGGATTTTTCCACATGGGAGAGGGTAAACAGCTCATCTCCCCGGAAATCCAGGCTGTGAAACCCGGCCTTAATGGCCTTTTCCGGCCCGGCAGGCCGGTCTATCGTCCGGATGCGCTCAATCCGCTTCTCTATGGCAAAGGCGGTCTTGTGCATCTTTTCGGTGCCCCGCTCGTGCATCACCGTGGCTGTGGCCGTGAGCTGCGCGATCTTGGATTGTTCCTTCCGGTACTGCTTCAGCTGCTCCTGATAGCGCTTTTGCTTTTCCACAACATAGAAGGAGTAATTCCCGTTGTAAAAGACGGCCTTTCCCTTTTCGATCTCAATGACCCGGTCCACCACCTGATCCAGAAAGTACCGGTCGTGGGAGATGGTCAGAACGGTTCCCTTAAAGCTCTGCAAATACCCCTCCAGCCACTCCACGGCGTGCAAATCCAGATGGTTGGTTGGCTCATCCAGCAGCAGGATGTCCGTATCCTCCAAAATCAGGCGGCCCAAATTGACCCGGGTCTTTTCCCCGCCGGAGAGCATTTCAAAGGGCTGCTGGCGCATCTGATCCGAAATCCCCAGACCGTTGCAGACCTTGTTGATCCGAAAGGCGATGTCATACCCCCCGGCGCTCTGATAGGCATTGCTCAGCCGGTCATAGCGGTCCATGGTGGCGGCGCTGGTATCCCCCTCTGCCATTTTGGCGGTCAGCTCCTCCATCTCCTTTTCCATGCGGTGGAGCCGGACAAAGGCGTCGTCCAGCACCCCTTCCACCGTACAGCCAAAGGGGTAGACCGGAATTTGAGAAATCAGGCCGATGCGCTTTCCGCTGCCGATGACAACCTCTCCCTCGTCGTAGTCGTACTCCCCGGAGAGGATTTTAAACAGCGTCGTCTTTCCGCAGCCATTCCGGCCCAGGATTCCCACACGTTCTCCCTCGTTGATCTGAAAGGTCAGACCGTCCAACAGATTGTCCCCTATGGTAAAAAACTTGACTAAATTATTTACTGCTATATCGATCATGGTTCTCTCACTAACGATTCAGATCCCCTGCGGATACCCTTTTATATGGCAATCTCTGCCGGGCCGGTTAAATCTCTTCCGTGATGGATTCCAGATACTCCACCAGCTCTTCCATATGCATGCCCCGGGAGGCTTTGCACAAAAACACGGTATTCGGGCGGATGATCTGCTCCAGCACCACAGCGGCCTCTTCCTTGGTCGGCCGGCTGTAACACTCCACGTTTCCAAACTCAACGGCCGCGTTATAGATGTTTTCCGCCAGATCTCCCACGGCAACCAGACAGTCAATGCCGCACTGGCCCACGAAACGGCCCACGCACTCGTGGAGGGCAGGCCCCAGGGAGCCCAGCTCCAGCATATCGCCCAGAACCGCCACCTTGTAGCCCCCCTTGAACTTGGACAGCACATCCACTGCGGCCCGCATGGACTGGGGGTTGGCGTTATAGGTGTCGTTGAGGATGACAATCCCCTGTTTTCGCCGGATGATATTCATACGCATACGGGTGGGGACAAAGTCCAGCACGCCCCGGCGGATTTCCTCCGTGGTCATCCCCAGCCAACTGCCCACCGCAGCCGCGGCCAGCACCGGATAGATCATATAGGCGCCCAGCCCCGGAATCGTCTGTTCCCATTCGTCCTGGGGGGCGGAAACCTTCATGACCATGTGGTCATCATAGGATTCATCCAGAGACAGACAGCGAAAGTCACAGTCCTCCCCCTCTCCGTACCAGAGAATCTGCTGTTCCAGTTTGCCGTTCAGGGTGGCCAGCAGAGGGTCATCCCCGTTCAAGACGGCCAGCCCCTTGGCGGTCATGCCGTGAAAGATTTCGCTCTTGGCCTTCAGCGTATTCTCCCGGCTGCCCAGGCTCTCAATGTGGGCGTCGCCAATATTGGTGATGACCGCCACATCCGGCTCCGCCATCTTCGTCAGGTAGTCGATCTCCCCCAAATGGTTCATGCCCATCTCCACGACAGCCACCTGATGCGAGTGATTCAGCCGGAAGAGGGTCTTGGGAACGCCGATGTTGTTGTTAAAGTTCCCTTCCGTCTTCAAAACCGTAAAGCGCTCGTTGAGGACGGAGGCCAGCATATCTTTGCAGGTCGTCTTGCCCACGCTGCCGGTGACTGCAACGACCTTCACCTGGAACTTTTTCCGGTAGTAATGGGCCAGATCCCCCAGCGCCTTCATCGTATCCGGAACCCGAATGTAGAATTTACCCGGCACATAGTGCTGAACCTCCGCCTGGGTCAGCGTGCCGGCGGCGCCGGCGGCCAGAGCCGTTTCGATATAGGCGTGGCCGTCAAACTTCTCCCCCACCAGCGGGATAAAGAGGCTGTCGTACCCAATGGAGCGGCTGTCCGTATCCACCTCATGGATTTCGCCAGATGGGTCCCCGGCCAGCAGCGTTCCGCCGGTGGCTTCCAGTATCTCAGTAACGGTGATATGTTCCATGCTCGTCCCCCCTGTCAGCCGCGGATGCGCAGAGATTCCTGAAGGATGGTTTCGCACAAGTCGCCATAGTCAAGGCCAACCACAGCCGCCTCCTGGGGCACCAGACTGGTCGGCGTCATGCCGGGCAGGGTGTTGATCTCCAGGAACCAGGGCGTTCCATCCTCCGTGACGATAAAGTCGGCGCGGGCATAGACCGCCATGCCCACCGCCCGGAAGGCCCTCTGGGTGGCCTCTGCCAGACGCGCTTCCCACTCGGCGGGAATGGGGGCAGGGGTAATTTCCTCAGAAGCGCCGGGCTGATACTTGTTCTCGTAATCGTAAAAGCCCTTCTTCGGGATGATCTCGATGGAGGGCAGCGCCCGGTCCACCAGATAGGCGACCTGGATTTCACGCCCTTTGATATACTGCTCCAGGACCACATTGCCCCCCAGAGGAATGCAAACTTCCAGCGCCTTTTCCAGCTCTTCCTTCGTGTTGGCGATGGAGACCCCAACCGAGCTGCCGGAGGACAGGGGCTTTACCACCACAGGCAGCCCGGTGCGTTCGACGATGGCGGGAATGTCCTCCCGCCGGTAGGCCACCTTTTCCCAGGCGGGCGTCTTGACACCGGCGGGAATGACAACCTTCTTGGTCAAATCCTTATCCATGGCGATGGCCGCGGCCAGAAATCCGGTGCCGGTAAAGGGAATCCCCAGCGTTTCCAGGGTGGCCTGAATGCGGCCGTCTTCGCCGCAGGCGCCGTGCAGGGCCAGAAAGACGATGTCCGCCATGCGGCACAGCTCCAGAACCCCCGGCCCAAACTGGCTCTTGCTCTGGTCTTTGCGGGAAGCACGGATCTCTTCCAGATCGGGCGCAGTGCGGGAAACCCGAATCCACTCCTCCGGCAGAGGGGTCTGGAACTGCTCCTCCAGAGAACCTTCCCGGCCTTCCATGCCGAGGAACAGGTCGATGAGGGCCACCTCATGCCCTCTTTTCCGCAAGGCGCTTGCCACCATAACGCCGGAGGACAGGGAGACGTTTCGCTCGTCGCTGAGACCGCCGGCCAATACTACAACCTTCATATCCATAACTCCTTCCACGGTGGAGGCATTTGCATACAGGTTATAGTATAGCATATCTTTTCCGCTGGGACAACACGATTTTTACGTCCCTTTTATACAAAACGTCCCGGTTGACGGCGCAACCTCTCCCATTGTATGATGTAAGGGAACATGCAAAAGTCTTTTCCCGCCGCGAGGTGAACGTCCATGAAAATCAGCCTTCTCCAACTTCCGGTATCCGCCAACAAACTGCAAAATCTCCGCCGGGCCGCAGACGCCGTCCGGGAGGCAAAAGGGCGCGGCGCAGCCCTCGCCATTTTGCCGGAGATGTTCTGCTGTCCATATGACAACCCGTGCTTTCCCCAGTACGCCGAGCCTGCGGGCGGCCAGATCTGGACTGCCCTCTCCCAAATGGCCCGGGAAAACCGGATTTGGCTGGTGGGCGGCAGTTTCCCGGAGCAGGCGGAGGGCCGTATTTATAACACCTGCTTCGTCTTCGCCCCCGATGGCACCCAGGCGGCCCGCCACCGCAAAATTCACCTGTTCGACATTGACATCCCGGGCGGTCAACGCTTCCGGGAGTCTGACGTCCTCTCCCCCGGCCGGGAGGCGACCGTCTTCCCCACCCCTTTTGGAACCTTCGGCGTGTGCATCTGCTTCGACTTGCGCTTCCCCGCCCTCTTTGAGGCCATGGCCGACAAGGGCGCTCAGGCAATTTTCGTCCCCGCCGCCTTCAACCGAACCACCGGCCCCAGGCACTGGGAGCTTCTCTTCCGGGGACGGGCTTTGGACAATCAGCTCTACACCATCGGCGTCTCCTCCGCCCGGGATGTGTCCGCCTCCTATGTGGCCTACGGCCACTCCATCGTCTGCGACCCCTGGGGCGCCGTCGTCGCCCAGGCCGGACACGGGCCGGAAACGCTGGACGTGACGCTGGATCTGCCGCTGGTCCAAACCGTCCGGCAGCAGCTCCCGGTCCGAAGCGCCAGAAGGGACTTTCGGTGAACAAGCCCTGCCGGAAACATGTCACCACACCCAGGCGGCAGGCCTTTCCCGCAATACAAAAAGTATTGATCCGGCGAAAAAATCCCCACCGTTGTGTATGTTTCAATGTCCAAACAAAGACCCAATGCGAGAAAAACATCCTGCCCGGCGCGCTGGCAGGATGTTTGTCATTTTATTTTCCGGCGATTCCTCCGGGCGCTGCACTGCGCCGGTGCGCTCACATCTCCCGGCGGCCCTCCAGGGCACGCACCAGCGTGGCGTCGTCGGCATACTCCAAATGGCTGCCCACCGGGATTCCGTAGGCCAAACGGGTAATTTTCACCTGAAAGGGTTTCAGCAGCCGGGACAGATACATGGCGGTCGTCTCCCCCTCGGTGTCGGGATTGGTGGCCATAATGACCTCTTTGACGTCCCCCCCGGCGACACGGCTCACCAGCTCGCTGATTTTTAAGTCATCCGGCCCCACATGGTTCATCGGGGAAATCACGCCGTGCAAAACGTGGTACAGCCCGTTGTACTCGCCGGAGCGCTCCATGGCGATGACGTCCTTGGGGTCCGTTACCACACAGATCGTGTCCTGATCCCGCTTGAAGCTGGAACAAATGGCACAGGGGCCCTCTCCCTCTGTCAGGTTCTGGCAGACCGGGCAGCAGGTGACGTGCTGTTTGGCCGCCACAATGGCGTCGGCAAACTCTTTGGCCTCGCTCTCCGGCAAATCCAGGATATAAAACGCCAGCCGCTGGGCCGACTTCCGGCCAATGCCCGGCAGCCGGGCAAACTGCTCCACTAGTTTTTCAAGGGCAGGCGGAAAATACAGCATAACACACCTCATTTGCGTCAGGAATGGAACGGAAACCGGGGGTTCCGCCGGGGAACGACTCCCCTGTCACAGCCCCCCACGGGCGTCTCCCGCCGCTCCTCACAGGATGGGCGCCACCTCATGGGCGTTATAGCCCTCCGTTGCCAGCCGGGCCAGAATGCGCTCCTTGTGGTCATGCCCAAAGGCCTCCACAGTGACCCGCAATTCCACGCCCGCCTGCCGGTTGATATTGACAAACTGGTTGTGCTCCAGCTTGATGATATTGCCGTTTTCCTTCGCCAGCAGATCTGCCACACGCAGCAGCTCGCCGGGGCGGTCCGGCAGCAGGACGGAGAAGGTGAAGACCCGCCCCCGCAGAATCAGGCCGTGCCGAATCAGGGAGGACATGGTAATCACGTCCATATTGCCGCCCGTCATAATGGAGACCACATTCTCCCCCTGAATCCCCAGCTCCCGCAGGTGGGGCAGAGCCGCAACCGTGAGCAGGCCGGCGTTTTCCACGATCATCTTATGCTTTTCCATCACATCCAGGAAGGAGGAAACCAGCTCGGAGTCCTCAATGGTGATGATTTCGTCCACATTCTGCTGGATATAGGGGAAGACCTCGTCTCCGGGGGTCTTGACGGCCACGCCGTCCGCAATTGTGTTGACGGTGGGCAGCGTCACCACCTGGCCTGCCTCTACGCTGGCCTTCATGGAGGCCGCCCCTGCCGGCTCCACGCCGATCACTTTGACCCCGGGATTCAGCAGCTTGGCACAGGTGGAGACGCCGCTGGCCAGACCGCCGCCGCCAATGGGAACCAGAATGACGTTGACATCCGGCAAATCGGAGAAGATCTCATAGGAAATGGTGCCCTGGCCGATGGCAACCCGCAGATCGTTAAAGGGGTGGATGTAGGTCAGGCCCTCTTCCGCACATATGCGGGCGGCCTCTTCTGCGGCGTCGTCAAACGTGGCGCCATGAAGAATCACCTTCGCGCCGTAGTTCTTGGTGTTGTTCACCTTAATAAGCGGCGTGGTGGTCGGCATGACGATCGTCGCCGAAACCCCCGCCTTCCTGGCGGCGTAGGCAACCCCCTGGGCGTGGTTCCCCGCAGAGGCGGTAATCAGGCCCCTCTCCTTCTCCTCCTTTGACAGGGTGGAGATCGTGTAGTAAGCGCCACGGATTTTGTATGCGCCGGTCACCTGCATATTTTCAGGCTTTAAAAAAACGCGGTTCCCCGACTCGTGGGAAAAATAATCCGAATAGACCAGGTTTGTGTCGCGAACGACGCCCTCCAGCGTGTTTCGCGCGGTCCGAAAGTCCCGTAAGGTCATCATAATGTAATCAGCTTCCTTTGCTCAATGATCCTGCAATCTCCGTTATTCTATTCCCTTCCCACGGAAAAGTCAATCAATCAGCGGAAAAACCGAAGAAAAAATGGGGATCTTTGCCAGAAATCCCCAAAAACGACTGACGCGCTCCGAAAAATCCAGGCCGCACAGCCAAAAAAGGGGCCGCTGTTTGGAATCAGCAGCCCCTGGGTGAACCTGTTTTTTACAAATCCGAAACTTACACGGCGCCGGTCATCGCTTTGAGAACCTGCCGCTCGTCCTCGTTCAATCGGTTGGGAACCTTCAGTCCTTCGGCCATATCGATGTCGGTGATGTCGCCCTGCTGGTGGACGATGACACGGTTGGTCTTCCCCTCCGCCAAAACTCTCACCGCGGAATAGCCCATCCGGGTTGCGGTGACCCGGTCGCGGGCAGAGGGAGAGCCGCCGCGCTGGATATGGCCCAGGACGGTCACCCGGGGATCCATCCCCAGTTCCCGTTTAATGAGGCCGGCAACCTGATGGCCTGCGCCGCCATCGCCCACAACCTCGTTGTCCAGAGATCCATCCTCTTTGCGCTTTGCACCCTCCGCCACAACGACCATAAAATGGGTTCTGCCGGCCAACCGGGCGGTGCGGATTTTCTCAGCCACGTCCTGCCGGAAATCCCACGGCTCCTCGGGGACGAGGACAGCCGTAGCGCCGGTGGCAATTCCGACATACAGCGCCAGATTGCCCGCCCGGTGGCCCATGACCTCAATGACCGAGCAGCGCTCGTGGGACTGCATGGTATCCCGGATTTTATCGATTGCCTCCACGGCGGTGTTGGCTGCGGTGTCGTAGCCAATGCAGTAGTGGCTGCACCCAATGTCATTGTCGATGGTGCCCGGAATGCCCACAACGGAAATGGGGTACTCGCTGGACAGCGCCAGACAGCCTGCGAAGGTGCCATCGCCGCCGATGGCCACAATGCCGTCCAGCCCCAGCAGTTTACAGGTGTTATAGGCCTTTGCCCGCCCTTCTTTGGTGCGGAACTCCTCGCTGCGGGCTGTGTACAGGATGGTGCCCCCCCGGTTGATGATATGGGCCACATCTGCGGTGGTCATGCGAAAGATGTCCCCGTTGATCAGTCCGTTCCAGCCCCGGCGGATGCCGACCACTTCAATTCCACGATAAATGGCCGCACGGACAACTGCACGAACCGCCGCGTTCATACCGGGAGCGTCTCCGCCAGAGGTCAGGACGCCAATTCTTCTGACTTTGTTTTCCACGTTTTCCATATTTGCTTCCCTCGATTCCTATTTTTTATTTTTTAACCCGTTACTTTTTACCGGCAGCGCCACTGCCCTGCCGCCATATCTCAATGTCATTTTACACAATCTGGCAGAAAAACACAAGTCCTTTCGCAGCCGCAACGTCATTGTAATGCGTAAAGGCGGTTTTTCCTATCGCAGATGTTCCCGGTAAAAGGCCAAAAGGGTCTCCCGGCGATTTTCCACCCGGTCATCCAGCACCGCTTCCAGGAGCGCCTGCAAAAGCGCGCCCAGCCGTTTGCCCTGGGCCTCGCCCTCGGCCATCAGGTCGTCTCCGCCGACGGCCAGCTCACCCACGGTGCAGCAGGCTTCCTCCTGAATCAGGCGCTCCAGCAGCGCCTCCCCCGCCTCCAGGGCACGCAGTTTGGCCTCCAGGGTCTCCGGACTCTGGGCCTCGGCGTCCGCCCGCATGACCCGAAACAGCCGCCGGCTCTGGGTCTCGCCCAGAGCGCCGAGGATACGCTTCACGCTTCTTCGGGTGAAAATGCGGACTTTATCGTGCCATTCGATGAGTTCCAGCGCCTCTTTCCGAAACGTTCCGTCGCAGCGAAGTCGCTCCATAATATGTTCCGCTATGCGGACGCTCTCCGCCGGATGGCCGTGAAAATGTCCAACTCCCTGCCCGTCCCGGGTAAAGCAGCGCGGCTTGCCGGAGTCATGTAACAGCATGGTGAAGCGCATCAAAAATTCCGGCTCCACCGCCCCCACCGCGTGAAGGGTGTGTTCCCACACATCATAACAGTGATGAAAATTATATTGGGGATGGTCAAACATCGGCTCCAGCTCCGGCATGATAACCGCAAACACGTCCCGGTATTCCCGCAGAATCTCCACCGCAGCCGGTGCGGTCAGAATCTCCCGCAGCTCTGCCCAAATACGCTCGCCGGAAATCTCCCGCAGCAAATGGGCCTGTCCATGGAGGGCCTGGGCTGTGCGCTCCTCCAGCGCAAAGCCATAGCGGGCGGCAAACCGCAGCGCCCGGAGAACACGCAGCCCGTCCTCGTCAAAGCGGCGCTCCGGCTCTCCCACACAGCGGATCAGGCCCCTTTTCAGGTCCTCTGCCCCGCCAAAGCAGTCCACAAGCCCCTCTTCCACATTCCAGGCCATGGCATTGATGGTAAAGTCCCGCCGGGCCAGATCCTCCCGGAGCGAGCGGACAAAGGTAACCTCCGCCGGATGGCGATGGTCCCGGTAGGCCCCCTCCTGCCGATAGGTGGTGATTTCATACCCTTCGCCGCCCCACGTGACCATCACCGTGCCGTGCCGCAGCCCGATCTTATAGACCCGGCAATCCCCAAACAGCGCCAGAGTCTCCTCGGGAAATGCCGAGGTACAAATATCCCAGTCCTGGGGCTTGCGCCCCAGCAGGGCATCCCGCACGCAGCCGCCGACCACATACGCTTCATATCCGGCGCGGTGAAAGCGGTCTAACAGTTCACCCACGGGGTCAGGCAGCCATCGCTCCATATTCCCGCCCTCTCTCAGTCTCATTCTTCCTCCTGGTTATGCTGGCCGTCCGAAGACTTCTCCTCATCATCCGGCTCCTCACTGCCGCCGCCAAACAAACTGCCAATCCAGTCTACGATGGAAAAGCCGCCGGTGCAGACCACTTGACAGCTGGCCTCGGCATCGTCCCCGGCATAGGCGGTAATCGTACACACCCCATTGCCCGCCCAGGTGACAACGCCACTGTCCGTCACGGTGGCAACCGTCTCATCGCTGCTGACCCAGCGAATGCTCTCCGACCAGTTGGAGGGCAGCACGCTGGCGCTCAGCGTCGCGGACTCCCCCTCATCCAGAGTCAGGGTATTCTGGTTCAGCGAGATGGACGTGGCGGCAACCCTGCCGCAGGTGACCTCGCAGGTCGCCTCCAGCTCATCCGCCTGGGCGGTGATGACGCAGGTGCCAGCCCCCTGCCAGTAAACCAGTCCGCCCGAAACGGTGGCAACCGTTTCATCGCTGCTGCTCCAGACAACGGCGCCTTCCCAGTCCTCCGGTTCCACCGTCGCTTCCAACTGGGCGTACCCGTTGCCCGCCAGAGTCAGGGTCTCCTGACTCAGGGTCAGCCCCTCCGCCGGTAAGGGGGCTACGATCACTTGCCCGGTACACTCAGCTTCATTTCCGGAGAGATCCTCCACCCGGTACGTCACCTGATAGGTTCCCACCGTGTCCAAATCCACCGCATCATCGTCCACCGTGACGGACGCGCTCAAATCCCCGTCTATGTCGTCTGTTGCCACGACCGCCGCCGTATAATCCGGCTCTTCGCCCAGATAGACCGTCACCGTCTCCGCCTGGATGGTGGGCGGGGTATCATCCACCACGGTGAGCTGAATTGTCTCCGCCGCCTGATTTCCATAGTCGTCTTCGGCAACCACTTCCACGCTGTAGACGCCAATCGTATGGAATACGATCCCTTTGCTGTCAGACGCCACTTCCCCCTCGCCGGAGAGGGTCAGCGCCACAGCGCTCTCTGCCTGAACGGACTTCACCAGATCATACACCGAGATTTCGGTTCCGTAAGAGACCTCATATCCGTCCACCAGCACCAGCTCCGGGGCGGAAACCTTCATCGACAACCACAACACCACTGCCAATAGCACCCCGAGCGCTATGCATATGCCGGCCGCACCGGCTGCAATTTTCATCCGCCTGTTCAAGTAAAAGCCGCTTTTTTGCATCTACAGCACCTCCTTGCATTGAATTGCTGCATAGCATGTCAAAAATATCATACCATGAATTCCATCGAATTACCACGTCCCATCCCGAAAAAATCGTGGAAATTCCCCGGCGTCAATTGGAAATTTCGCAACAAATCTCCCACTTCTCCGCCAAAGCCTGTCCCAAATCCCGGCGCGGGCACGGCGGCGGCTTCCCATCTGTTTCCCGGAGGGCCGAAACGGAATGAAATCTTTTTGAGAAGGTCAAAAGAGGTTTTGCATCGCCATAGAATGTGTGCTATACTATGGTGTGCAACGATCGCGTCGGTTTTGCCAAATGCCGACGGATTCCCGCCCATCCAAAAGGGCGGGCTGGGGCGGCCATGCCTGCCAGGGAGGCCGTTCCCCTGTAGAAAACGCCTTGCAATTGGGAGCGCTGAGTCCATGCAATATATCACCAACACGCCGGAGGAAACGGAATCTTTGGGCGAACGCCTGGCCGCCCATCTGACTGGCGGAGATACGGTCGCCTATACCGGCGATCTGGGCGCCGGAAAGACGGCTTTTACCCGGGGACTTGCCCGGGGTTTGGGCATCTCCGCCCGCATCACTTCCCCTACCTTTACCATTGTCAACGAATATGAGGGCGGCCGCCTGCCTCTGTTTCATTTTGACATGTATCGTCTGGGCAGTTCGGACGAACTCTATGACATTGGGTGGGAGGACTATCTGGATCGGGGCGGGGTCTGCGCCGTGGAGTGGAGCGAAATTGTGGACGACGCCCTGGAAGAGAACATCATTCACGTGGATATCCGCCGCGGCGAGGGGGATACCCAGCGTATTTTGACCATTACGGGGGTAAAGGAGCTTTGAACATTCTGGCAATTGAGTCCTCTGCCAAAGCCGCCTCAGTCGCGCTGTGCGATGGGGAGTTTCTGGTGGCGGAGTCCTATCAAAACTGCGGCCTGACGCACAGCCGCACCCTGATGCCCATGTGCGAAGATTTGCTGAAAAACTGCGGCCTGACGCTGGAGCAGGTGGATCTCATCGCCTGCGCGGACGGCCCCGGCTCCTTCACCGGGCTGCGCATTGGCCTGTCCACCGCCAAGGGACTGGCTTGGGCCGGGGAAACCCCCTGTCTCGGCGTCTCCACTCTGGAGGCGATGGCCTGGAATCTGGCGGGGACGGACGGGGTGATCTGCTGCGCCATGGACGCACGGCGCCAGCAGGTATACAACGCCCTGTTTCAGATGGAAAACGGCGTCCTCACCCGCCTGACGGAAGACCGGGCCATCTCCCTGGAAGAACTTTTTTCCGAGGAAAAAAGCCGCCTCTCCGGCCAATTGGTGGTTGGCGATGGCGCGCAGTTGTGCTATGATTATGGCGTTCAATCCGGCGTCACCATGCGTCTTGCCCCGCCCAACCTCCGTTTTCAGCACGCCTACGGCGTGGCGCGAGCCGCTCTGGAAAGGCACCGCGCCGGGGAGACCGGCACCGGCGCCAGCCTGTCCGCCCATTATCTCCGTCTTTCCCAGGCAGAGCGCGAGCGCAATGCCCGGCTGGGCCTTGTCTGAGACTGG
>CAYWAP010000026.1:0-21936 GCA_964456525.1 uncultured Oscillospiraceae bacterium | reverse complement strand
AGTGCTGAAAATAGTTTCGCACGATAATCATGTTGCCAACAGCCACACCGCCGGGGAGAAAGAGCGCCCACATGCTATACAGCAGGCCGGTATCCCGGACAACCAGGTAGGTGGGGATCAGACCGCCGCTGAAGTACATGGTGATAATGAAGAAGATGCTGAAAAATTTGCGCCCCGGGAGATCCGACTGGGCCAGCGGATAGGCGGTGATGTAGAGCATGACCACCGAGAAAATGGTTCCGACGACGGTATACTTAATGGAATTGATGTAACCGCTGACAATATCAGGGTCGGAAAAGACCGCCGTATAGCCATCCAGGGTGAACTCGCTGGGAAGCAGGAAGGTCTTGCCGGCATACACGTCATAGGGGTTGGAAAAGGAGGCCACCAACACATAGTACAGCGGATAGGCCACCAACAACATTACAATGCCGGTGATGAGCACCAGAATCACGTCGCTGGCCCGATCAGAGAGGCCGGCGGATACTTTGTCTTTCTTATGGAACATCTGCCGCACCTCCTTATACAAATTTCACATCCGAAGCCTTGGACGCGATCTTGTTGACAATCAACAGCAAAATCAGGTTGACCGCCGTGTTGAAAAGGCTCACCGCCGTGGAATAGCTGTAGTTGGCCTGTTCGATGCCCTGCTCGTAGACGTAGACGGCAATCACGTCGGAGGTGGCCTTGTTCAGGTCGGTCTGCAACAGCCAGACCTTCTCAAAGCCCACGTTCATCAGCGAGCCGGCGCTCATGATCAGCTGAAGGATTGCCATGGGCAGCAGAGCGGGGATGTCCACGTTCATAATCCGCTGGAAGACGGACGCACCGTCCACCTTTGCCGCCTCGTAGAGGCTGGTGTCCACGTTGGAGAGGGTGGCCAGATAGATGATACAACCCCAGCCGGCGTCCTGCCAGATGCCGGAGGCGATGTAGATCGTCCGGAAGGCGGAGGACTCCGTCAGAAAGTCGATGCTTGTACCCAGCAGCAGGTTAATCAGGCCGCCCGACGGGCTCAGGAAGATGCGGATCATACCGCAGATGACCATGACGGAGATAAAGTGCGGCGCGTACAGCACCGTCTGCACAATGCGTTTGTAGCGATGAAAACGCAGCTGGTTGATACACAGGGACAGAATGATGGGCACCGGGAAACTCCACAGCAGGCTGTAGAGACTCAGCAAAATGGTGTTGCGGATCATCCGGGCGCAGGTGGGCGAGGTGAAAAAGCGCTCAAACCACTCCAGTCCGACCCATTCGCTCCCAAAGATGCCCTGGCTGGCTTTATAATCCCGGAAGGCGATCTGGATGCCGTACATGGGGATGTACTTATAAATAAAGGTCAGCACAACCGGAATCAACAGCAGCAGATAGAGCTGCCAGTTTTCCACCACGCGTTGGCGCAGTGATTTTTTGTGGGGCAGCGCGACCGGCTCAGCCGGTTTCTTTGCCATGACATTTGATTTCATATAATTTCATTTCCTTCCTCTGTTTTTCGGGTTCTGACGCGGGATTCACCTCCCTGTTTTTGGCTTGGACGTCCGAGATTGCGCCGTTTCACAGGGATACGCGCCTCCCTGTTCGTGAAACGTTACACGCTTTATATGCACATAATAATACGACAAATCATCCCCTGTCAACGGGATATTGCAGAGAAAATAGACTTTTGGAAGGTTTCACAAAGATTCAGGAATTCTTTTGTCGAAAGTGACGAAAGGATTAATTTCATGAAATTTACTTGAATTTCATCTTTACAGCGCAAACTTTCACTGCTATAATAAGGTTCCAGACAAAAGAACCCCCCATTTTTGAGATTTGATCGGAAAATCATTCCGTTTATGAAGAGGTGAACACATATGAGAAAAACCAGTTCCGCCCCCACCATGAAGGATGTGGCCCGGGAGGCCGGCGTGGCCCTTGGCACCGTATCCAAGGTGATGAACGGCATACCAGTGGGCGAAGATTACCGCCGGCGGGTGCAGCAGGCAGCGGAAAAGCTGGGATATCGGGTGAACAACTACGCCCGCGGTCTCAAAACCAGCCGGACCTTTACCGTCGCGCTCATCATCCCCTCCCTCGCCCACCCCTTCTTTGCCGAGCTGGCCCATGAGATCTGCCGGGAGTTGGGCGCCCGGGGATACCAGATGATTGCTTTCGTCACGGAATTTAACCTGAAAGCGGAGCAGCGATGCATCCACCTGATCCGGCAGAACAAGATCGACGGAGCCATCGGGCTGACCTACAACCCCGATCTGGAGGTGGATCCGGAGCTGCCCTTTGTGACCATCGACCGCTATTTCAGCGCGACGGTCCCCCGGGTCTCCTCGGACAACTTCGGCGGCGGACAGCTGGCGGCGGAAAAGCTGGTCGAGCGGGGATGCCGCCGTCTGGCCTTCTTCCGCACCGGCTCCGAAGTGCCCGGTGAGCCGGACAAGCGCGGGGACGGCTTTGAGGACTATTGCCGCAACCACGGAATCCCGGTGGAGTCCCTCCGTCTGCTTGACCGGGACGGGCTGGAACCCTTTGCCGCCTTCCTCCGGGAGCGGATGGAGAACGGCAAGCTGGCGGTGGACGGCATTTTCTGCTCCACCGATCACCTGGCCTATAGCATCCACACCATGCTGACGGAAATGGGCGTGCGGGTGCCTGAGGACGTGCAGATCATCGGATTTGACGGACTGCGCAAGTTTGGAGACGCCGACCTCTACTGCTCCACCATCGCCCAGCCGGTGCGCAAGCTGGCGGAGACCAGTGTGGACCTTCTCCTGACGGAGGATCGGAGCCAACTGCCGGCGATGGTGTGCCTGCCGGTGAGCTATCTGCCCGGCGGCACCACGCGAGAGCCGGCGGAGACGGAACAGGAGGGCAGCCGTGGCCAGTGAGTATTGGAATTACAAGTTTCGCGATGTCCGCCCGGAGGAACCCAAACCCCTCACCCCCAAGGAGCGGCGGGCCAACTGGTGGCACTACCACAAGTGGTATGTGCTGGCCGGGGTGGTTCTGCTGGCCATCGCTGCCGACCTGGTCTGGAACGCCCTGCAAAACCAGGCCAACCAGCCGGACTATCAGATCGCCTATGTGGGGAACTATTCCCTCCCGGATGACACGGCCGCGGCACTGGAAGAGGCCCTGGCCGCCTACGGGGAGGACGTGAACCAGGATGGGCAGGTCATCGTCCGCATCAACTCCTATCCCCTGCTGGAGGACACCTCGTCGGAGGACGACGCACTGTACACCTCCGCCTCCGTCACCCGGCTGATGGCCGACCTGGAGGTGGGTGAGAGCGTCTTCTTCCTGTTGGAAGACCCGGAGGGCTTCCAGGAGGACTACTCCATTTTGCGCCTGCTGGACGGCTCCCTCCCGGAAGAAGGGGAATCGGACGGCTGGGATTGCGTCCTGCGCTGGGGGGACTGCCCCCTGCTGGCCGGGCTGTCCCTGGGGGATTACGCCTATTCCGCGGCGGGGGAAACGGTCTCCGGGGAAAGCCAGGAATTGCTGGAGAACCTTTACATCGCCCGCCGGGGGTTCTGGGATGAGACAGATGACAGCTCCAGCGCGGCATATGACGCATTTTGGGACACGTTAACAGAGGGGGCAGTATCATGAAACGGAAGATGATGACACTCCTGCTCCTCCTGCTGGCCGTCCTGACCGGCTGCGGCGCGGCGCCGGAGACCACCTATGATGGGACGCCGTGGGACGAGGACTGGACGACGGTGGGCAACCGGCTGGGCGCGGAGACGCCGGAGGGGGGATTTGTTCTCTCTGAGCAGAGCGACGCCCTGGCCCTGTCGGGGCTGTACTATGTCACCTGGGTCTACGGCGAGGCGGAAACCTATGTCAACGCCGATGAGGAGGAGACGGATCTCTACCCGGCCCAGCTCTACCTCCTGATGAAGGACTGCAAGAGCGAAGAGACCGCGGCTGAGGCGGTCTCCGAATGGCAGGCCCAGGAGGAGGAGAGTTACACCGTCAGCGAGACCTGGTCGGAGGACTGCGGCGGCGTGACCTTCACGTTCCTGGTCTATACCACCGACTCGGAGGATAACCCCTACGCCCGGGGAATCTCGGCCTTTGGGTATTGGGAGGATCTGGCAATTTGCGCCGAGCTGGCCTGCCGGGAGGAATACACCGGCGACGAACAAACCATTTTGATTGATTTTCTGACCAACCTGCACTATGCGGCGGATGAGTAACGGAGGTTTGCCATGGCACTCTTTTTTTCAGACGATCCAGGCTATGATCTGAGCGTTCGGCAGAAGGGCTTTTCCCGCTACCGGCAGCTGCTCTCCCTTTACGGCGGCGGCTGGTGGCTGGGAAACCTGTTGGCCCTGGCCGGGGCGCTGCCGCTGATCATCGGCATCACCTACGCGGTGCTCTCCTCCAGCCTGTTGGTGCTGATTCCCTGCTCCCTGGCGGGCGGCGCGATTTTCGGCCCCTTTCTGGCGGGGCTGTTTGACGCCATCCTGCGGGGCATGCGGGACGATGGACAGAACTGGTGGAAGAGCTGGAAGCGCAGCTGGCGGCAGAACTGGCGGGGCAGCCTGATTCCCGGGGCGCTGACGGGTCTGGCGCTGGGGGTGTACATCTTTATGGGGATGCTGTTCTGGTGGGCCCAGGTGTGGCCCGACGTGTGGACGGTGCTCCTCTGGCTGCTCTCCGGGCTGGTTCTGACGGTGATCAATCTGCTGTACTGGTCCCAGCTGGTGCTGTTTCAGCAGACGGTGCGGGCCAGGCTGCAAAACATCCTCTTCTTCTGCGCCAAATATCTCTGGCGCGTGCTGGGGGCCGGGGCGCTGTTTCTGCTCTACTGGGCGGTGATGGTCCTCCTTGCCCCGTGGACCTTGCTGCTGATGCCGCTGATCGGGCTGTGGTTCATCCTGTTTGTCGCCCTCTTCCTGCTCTACCCGCTGCTGGACCGGGAGCTCCAGATTGAGCAGCGCTACCGTGAGGCCGGATTTGTCCCCCAGGTAGAGATTTTGGAGGAGGACGATGAGGAGGACGACGACGAAATGTAAGCCCCTTTGCCCCGCCAGCGTGGGGCGAAGAAATCCTCATATCCATCACGAAATCAGGAGGTTAGACGCTCTATGAACCTGCAAAATGAAAAGCAAATGGAATGCCTGGCGGCACGCTTTCACTTTGAGCCAACTCCGATGTATGAGGATCCAGAGCTGAACATGTCGATCAACTACGCCACGTTGATCGAAAACCACCGGCAAGCCCTCCTGCAAATGGAATCCTGTTCGATTTCCGACGTTTTATATGGACAGTATTATTGGGTCGTAAGATTTCTTGGGCGCTATGCAAGAGTGTTTGATTTGAGGGAACAAGACCGGTATAAACAATATAGCGAAATGAGGTCGAAATCACTGGTGATTATCGTGGAAATGGATGATGTTGGTGTCTGTGACTATGACTGGCTGGATTACATCGATGGCAGGGTTGGGTTTTACGGTTGAGGTCAGGCCGTCTTTGCCTTGCCCGCATAAAATTGGAATACGGACTTTTGGCGCCTGCTGTTTTCCCTGTGGGAACGACAGGCGCTTTTCCTGTTTCCGGGAGAATTAACACATATTGGTAAGCGTCAAATGTCAACACGTTTTGACATTTGACGCTTACCTTTTTAGGTATAACTGCACAGCCTCGCTGTCCGCAAAGATTTTGTATGAAAGTCTTCCTTTTTCACTCTTTATCTCATAAATAGCACCTGGCTGTTTCATACTATAATCAGCGGTGCGCAGATATATTTTGCAATTTCTAAAGACTTAAAGCAGTGTTATTCTATTTCTATTTTCATCAATATAATATTCCACGCACATTTCAAATCCGCCCCTTTCCGGCCGCTGGTGGGAGCGTCAATAGCCCTGCTCGCTGATCCTCACTGCCCGGCACATAGCTGAGATGGACGCGGATGAAGCTGTGCTTACTGCTGGGACTCACAGTCTCCAGCGCTTAGCGAAAAAACTCAGCGCCTCCTGGAGAATTTTCACATCCTGTCGGGCTTGCTTCAGCTGTTCCTGCAACGCCCTGTTCTCTGCTAAGAGTTCGGCTGATCGCCCTTTTTCTCAGCCCCGCAAAACCTTTGCAAGATATTTTTATCTTCCAGTAGTTTTGTATCCAGGGATAGGGGACAATATTGACTAATTGTCTGCTTGGTCAATATTAGCACTTGACTCATTGGTCATTATCGTTTAAAATTTAACATAGTAGTTCGACGGAAAAAAGTCAAGAATCGCTGTCTAGTCCTCGTTTGAAAATTAGAAATAGGTCAATAGCGAGGAATGTTCACCAGACAAGGCGGTTTGACGCCGCAATCCTTTGCGGATTGCAGGAAAAATCAACAACCTACGGGGAAAAAAGCCCGTTGCTTGGACATGTTGACATGTTTCAAGCAAGTCCTGGCCCTTACAGCGATCAGCGGCTGGATGCGTTTGGCGGCCCGCTCACGAATCGTCTTCGTTCCCCGCTGGAAATCATAAAAAGACATACGCTGCAAATGCGGGAATAGTTTTATACTGGATATGCGCCTTTCCGGTCGGGAGAGTGTTGAGGGCAGGTTGACGATCCAGGTCATAAAGGTCATCGCGCCTGTTTTAGAAGAAGCAGATCTGGACATGGTGCATATTCCTTCGCGGATGACAACGCGACGTCATCATCTTGCGGACACAGCTATTTTCTGAATGATGCAGCCGAAATAAAAAAGTTGTTAAAATCCCTGTTGCGACGGTCGGCCGCACCAATGATATTGCATGCTTCGACGAGGGCAATGCGATTTGGTGGGAATGGGGCGGCAATCTCTGTGCGATCCGTACACGCCAATCAAGGCGGCGGAGGGGCGTTTCGAGGATATACGCCGGTGTGTCGGATGCAACGCAGGATGTAAGATCAGCCGATACGATGTATTTTTAATCCGGAGCTGGGGAAGGATATGTTAAGGCTTTTGCCAAAACAGAGCCGGGGGAAATATGCGATAAGGAACCTGTATTCCCGGCGGATACCGTTATTTTTGGCTCATTGCCGGACATAGACCTTCCATCTGCACTCAAAACTGCTGGTTGTGATGTGAGCGTTATTTAGTGACGCAGTTGCGGTGAGAAAGTGCATGGATGCAACCAGGGGGAGACATCTGAAATTTTATTTTTATTGGAAAGGATGTAGTAACATGAAAGTTAATTTTGACGGAAAAACAGCAGTCGTCTTTGGAGCGAGCAGAGGAATCGGAGCGGCTATTGCAGAGGAAATCGCACGGGCGGGCGCAAAGGTCTATCTTTCATCCCGAAGTGAGAGCGGATGCTCAGCTGTACGCGATAAACTGCGTGCCGAAGGGTTCGCAGCCGAGGCGCTTGTTGCAGATGTAAGCAACTACGAAGCTGTCGACTCGGTCTTAGTTAAGGCCATTGAAGATACGGGCCGTCTTGATATTGTAGTTAACAACGCAGGTGTCGTTGGCCTGAACTCTTTCCTGGACACCCCCCAGGAAGAGATCCGAAAACTGATTGATATAAATATACTCGGGGTGAACAATGGCTGTCAGGCTGCCATAAAACACATGATAGAATTGGGCATCAGCGGTAAAATCGTAAATAATGCCTCTTTTGCCGGCCGGCATGCCCTTCCGCAGGGGTTCGCACATTACGGCATGACCAAAGCAGCCGTAATTTATCTGACTCAGTCCGCTGCGTATGCCGGGGCTCCCTACAACATTAACGTAAACGCCGTTTGCCCGGGCATCATCCGGACTCCGATGTGGGAAGAAATTCTGGACAATTATGCTGCGAGCGGGATGGATCGGGAGGCGTCGTGGAAAGACAGTCTCAAAACCTTTATTCCTCTCGAGCGCGGGGATCAGAAACCGGAAGATATCGCATATGCGGTGATGTTCCTGTGCTCCAAATATGCAGACCACATTACGGGTCAGTCTATAAATGTTGACGGAGGCGCTGCAATGAACTGATGTAATGCAGTCATCTGCTGTCATAAGGCCCCGCTTCTAACAATGCATGATAGCAATCTCGACCTGACCCCTGTGGGTTGTGTCAAGATTGGATCTATTGACAAAAAGAGATCTGGGCTGAGAGTTGACGCTCTCAGCCCAGATTTTTTGCATATGTGAGATCAAAAGGATAGCCTTGACATCCTTCCTTTTAGGTTTAATACCATTGCAGATAAGAGGCATTCTTCTGTAGCTGCGAAAGTGCCCTTCTTATGTATTGTTGTAGACAAGAGCGGCAGCGGTATGTCCGGCTGCCGCTCCAAAAAACTTTGCTCTTTTCTTCACCCGAAAATGGAATTTACACAGAATTTAGAACACACCCGCTTTATTTTCCTGTGAGCTCTTTCACATACTTTTTGTTCAGGCTCTGATTGCGGAAGAACCCGCCGATCGTCCGTCCCAGTCCGCGGAACAGATGACCGTTGACCATATCCACGATGCCTTCCACCATCTCCATACTCACCATGCCGCCTGTCATCTTCGCAATGGAGCGGAAGGGCATGTTATATATGAAGAGGATGTTCAGATCCGGTTTTCCGGCGTCTTCGCTCTTCTTTTTCATCTGGGCCAGTTTCTTATATGCGAACCGCGCAATCCCGCTCTTTGCATAGTACATCTGGCAGATCGCGTCATTGACCGTCAACTCTCCTCCCCATTTGCCGGAGGGGATCGGTGTCCCGAGCAGCTCTTCGAACTCTTTGTCGTCCACCTGCTGGATCTGACCGGAGTAGTAGGACGGCATACGGTTTGTATCGTATGGGAACGTCTCTGTTGTCCCCTTAATATCCGCCTTCGCTTCAAGCCGGATATCCGCACAGCTCGCGCCGATCATAATCAGGTATGTGCCGCCTTCGATCTCCCAGCGGTTTGTCCGTACATTCCAGTAACGGAACGTCTTATCATCGAAGTCGATCCTGACTTCCCGGCTCTCACCGGCTTTCAGGAACACCTTCGCGAAGCCTTTCAGCTCCTTCTCCGGACGGTATACTTTCGCGTCTTTCATGCCCACGTAGAGCTGCGCGACTTCCGCGCCGTCTTCCTTCCCCGTATTCGTCACGGTAAAGGTCACGCCGGTTTTGTCCACTTTGATATCGCTGTACGCGAATGTGGTGTAGGACAATCCGAAGCCAAAGGGGTACATCACGCCCACTTTGCTGGTGTCATAATAGCGGTATCCCACATAGAGACCTTCCCTGTACTCCGAATTGCGTTCCTCGCTGGGGAAGTAGCGGAATGCCGGTGTATCCTCGTAACGGAGCGGATATGTTTCGTTCAGTCTTCCGGAGGGATTGACCTTACCCGTCAGAATGTCGAGCATCGCACCCGCGCCCGCCTGACCGTAAAGATAACCGTGCAGAATGGCTTTCAGACAGTGCTGCCATGGCATCTCGATCGCCGCGCCGGCGCTCAGGACTCCAACGATATTCTGATTCACGCTCATCATTGCTTCAAGAAGGGCGATCTGGTTCGGCGGAATCCGCATATGGGTACGGTCAAGTCCCTCAGACTCACTCAGTTCGTCCAGCCCGAAGCAGTACAGGACGACGTCCGCCGACTGTGCAAGGTCAACGGCTTCTTTTGCGAGAGCAGCGTCCTCTTCACCGGTTCTGATATATCCTTTGGAGGTTCCTGCAAGTACAAGATCATAGCCTTTGATCATCTCTTCCATCTTATCCAGCTCTGTTGCATTTACCATGGAAGAGCCTGCTCCCTGATACCTTGGCTCAAATGCGAAATCACCGATGAGCGCAACCTTGGTTCCCGGCTTCAGAGGCAGGATATTTTCCTCATTCTTTAAGAGCACCGCACTCTCCGAAGCTGCTTTCCTCGCCAACGCGTGATGTGATTTCTGGTCAAATTCTTTTGGTATATCCCTGTCCTTGGTAAGGGTGAAAATTGCCTCCAGAAGGCGGTCAACACACTCATCCACGGCAGATTCCGCCAATTTGCCGTCCTTGACCGCCGCCACGATCTGTCTTGCCGAATCCAGGCCGGGCGTGGGCATTTCCAGGTCGGAACCGGCCTCGACCCCTTTGATATGGTCGTTGGATCCGCCCCAGTCCGTAATGACAATCCCTTCATATCCCCAGTCATTTCTCAGGATGTCTCTGAGAAGATGGGTATTCTCATTTGCATAGGTTCCGTTGACCTGATTATAGCTGGTCATGATCGCCTTGGCGCCGCCCTCTTTTACGGCAATTTCAAATCCGGTCAGATAGATCTCTCTCAGCGTCCGCTCGTCTACCACCGCATTCATCGCCATTCTGCGGAGTTCCTGGCTGTTTACGGCAAAATGCTTCGGGCAGGCACTGACCCCCTTGCTCTGAATCCCCCGGACATAGCCTGCCGCCATCTTGCCTGCAAGATACGGGTCTTCGGAAAAATATTCAAAATTCCTTCCGCACAGCGGGCTTCTCTTGATATTGAGCCCCGGACCGAGCACCACGTGCACGCCCTGCGCGCTTGCTTCTTCTCCGAGGGCCTTTCCGATCTCTTCTCCCAGTTCCGGGTTCCAGCTGTTGGCCACCGTTGCCGCTGTCGGGAAACAGGTGGCAGGAAGCGACGGATTCAGCCCCAGGTGGTCCCCGGTCCCCGCCTGCTTACGGATACCGTGAGGTCCGTCGGAACAGTACATGGACGGAATCCCCAGACGTTCAAGATCCCATGTCTGCCACTCTCCCTTACCGCTCAGGAGCGCCGCTTTTTCTTCTAATTTCATTTTATCGATGATTTCTTTGTGTTTCACAACGATCCTCCTGTTCTGCTGTGTGTTTCAATATATATATTTTACATTGATTTCTATTATTTTGCATCCTTTTTCTCCGGCTCGCCCTCCGGGAAGATGATCTTAAAGACAAAGAAGAAGATGATCATGGACACGCCGCCTGTGATAAACGTCACAAGCAGATTATAGATTGCCAGCGGCACATACTGCTGGGCGATGGGCATCCACAGGTTATTGAACCCGTTGCAGATCAGGGAGATGGCGACCCATGCGATAAAATACCACATTGCCTGGTAGACCGGATTGCCTTTGCTCTTGAAGGTAATGTTCCTCTGGAGCGGGAAATTGATGCACTGCGCGAGGAAGGAACCCGTCTCGTAGCTGATGAAGTATCCGAGTCCTCCTCCGATTACCACTGCGCCGCTCGCGTCTCTGAGCACTTCGTATCCGAGAAGGCTCCATGTAAATTCCACACCGAAGATCTCCATATCTACCTGGGGCCACATAAACTCCGTACCCGCAAGTCCTTCGCCGAGAATGTACGGCATCAGGGTAAATACCAGGTACTGGAAGATCGTAACGCCCATACTGAATACAAAGAAATAAAAAATCTGATATACCCATTTTGCCAGCTTTGGATGGCTGTTCTCAAAACCAGTCCACTTCTCCATCCACCAGTTTTTCAAATTGCTCATAACTTCCTCCGTTTCTTGGTAAAAAAGGGCGCCAAGCCGAACGTGTCCTGGCGCCCTCGAAAATCATTTGTTACTTTGAAGTTTCTTTTCTCTTAAGAAATTTCTTGATCGTCATCACTTCAAGTAGGACGATAATCGCTGCACATACAACATCAATCACAATTGCTGCTGTCTGCCATCCCATCAATCCTGTCTCGAGATTTTCGGAAGCATATGCACGGCTGTTTACGACTGTGTACAGGATGTTCTTACATGCCTGACGCATCGCCAGGATACTGGTTGCACTTGTCTGGTCTTCCACATGGTTGGTATCGGTATCGTAAGAAACCAGCATACAGTCAGTACCATTGCGGATCGCCTGGTCAGCGTTCATGTATCCGTATACGCCGAAGTAGTCGGTGAGTACAAATCCCTGGAAGCCCCACTCATCACGGAGCACCGTCTGACAGAGCGCGCTGCTGCCGCCTGCCCAAGTGGTTCCGATGTAGTTGAAGGAGGACATCACAGCACCCGCGCCACCTTCTTTGATGGCGATTTCAAACGCCTTCAGATAGATTTCACGGATGGCCTGCTCGTTGGACCACGTACACAGCATGCTGGTTCTGTTGGTCTCCTGATCGTTCAGAGCGAAGTGCTTGACATAAGCATACACACCATACTCCTGAGCGCCCTGGACGGCAGCGGCAGCGATCTTACCGGAGAGAAGTCCGTCCTCGGAGTAATACTCGAAGTTACGTCCTGCAAAGGCGGAGCGATGGATATTCATCGCCGGCGCGTACCAACCGGATACGTCCATCTCGTCGGCCATCTTGCCGATGCACTCGCCGAACTGCTGCGCCAGATCCGTGTTCCACGTGCTTGCGATCATAACCGCCGACGGGAAGCCCACGGAGCCTGTGCCCGTAAAGTTGTTGTTAATGGAAGCCGGTCCGTCGCAGTCAACTGTCTGCACCTTGTTGATGCTTTCAATCGCTGTGGTCTGATAGCCGCCGATGGCAATGAGCTGATCCATATCAGACACTGTCATCTGATCCAGAAGATCTTCCCACAGCTCATCGTCATAATCCAGACCTCTCAGATCCGCCAGCTCAAGGCCGTTGTCCGCGCCTGTTGTCGGCATCTCATCGTCGTCGTTGTTGTAATCTTCCGGATTATAATTTCCGTTGTTGAGGAAGGACTCCTTCTGCTCGTCCGTCATGGACATGGTAGTGGGAGCTGCTGTTGCCTCTTCGTAGTTTGCGAATCCGTCTGCGCGGGAGAGATAGGTGACCTCACCTGCCGCGTAATCGAACTGGTTCGTCGCTGTCGTCTCGTCGGTAGAACGAGCATTGTCTTCGTCGTATACGATCGTCTCCGACACGCTGTAGACCTGAGAATCGATCACATTATGCGAGTCGGTGTTGATGCTGATCTCATAGTCGCCTGCCTCGAGCACATAGGCCTGTGCGTCCTCATAATCGTAGGAGGCCATGTCCTCTACGTCAAACGAGATCGTGATGGTCTGGGAAGCGCCCGGCTCCAGCGTATCGGTCTTCTCAAACGCGATCAGGTTCGCCGTTGCCTTCTCAATGCCGCCGTTTGTATACGGAGGATTGTAATACACTTCTACGACATCCTTGCCGGCCACATCACCGGTGTTCGTGACTGTGACCTCAAAGGTGATGGTTCCGTTAGATTCTGTGATCTCTCCCATCTCCTGGGTAAAGGTCGTGTAGGAGAGTCCATAACCGAAGGGGTAGACCACGGACTCATCATAATCGATTAGTCCCTCGTCGGCCGCCGTCTCCCAGAAACGATAGCCTACGTAAATACCTTCCACATAGTTGACAAAACTCACGGAAAGAACTTCTTCCGTACCAGTGAATCCAACCTGGGTCATTTCGAACTCTTCGGTGTTGTCATAGA
This sequence comes from uncultured Oscillospiraceae bacterium, assembly GCA_964456525.1. Lineage (GTDB taxonomy): Bacteria > Bacillota > Clostridia > Oscillospirales > Oscillospiraceae > Onthomonas. The sequence continues at coordinate 8,615 of CAYWAP010000026.1, read as the reverse complement.
AGAAGCTGCCGAAGTTATTCCAAGTCGGAGTGGCCGTCAGATCCGCCACGAACGTATCGCTCGTCTTGCCGGAGGGATTGACTGCGCCGCTCAGGATTTCGCCCAGGGCGTTAAAGCCGGACTGACCTGTGCCGGGGCACCAGATCGCGCCCTTGATCTGCTCGTACTCGTTGATGAAACCGAGTTCCATCGCATTCGCGCCGTTGTAGATCACGATGACGTTGTCAAAGTTCTCGCACACCAGCTCCAGCATGTCTTCCTCAGTCTGGCTGAGCTGCAGATAGTGCTCGCCCGCCTCGAAGTCCTCGTACTCATCCGAATTGTTCGTATAAGTCACCTGGCTGACATCTGTGGGAAGATCCGCGCCTTCGCCGCCGACACGCGTAATCACGACGACCGCTACATCGGAAAACTCTTTTGCGTTCTCAATCAGTTCATCGCTGTAGGTATCAGCAGGCGGTTCCGGAAGCGTCCAGTCCTGAGCCCACATTCCGACTTCCGGACGGTCGGATCTGTACTCCGTATAGAAGTCAGAAAGCTCTGTGTTCAGCTCGAAGCCTGCGTTTTCCAGACCTTCCAGCAGCGTCACTGTCTCGTAAGCGTCAGACAGAGAACCAGAGCCTGTGCCGCCGTAGCACGGATTCGTGGATGCCCATCCGAAGACGTTCAGTGTAGTGGTATCCTCCAGCGGCAGGAGATTGTCCTCATTCTTCAGAAGGACAATGCCTTCGGCTGCGATTTCCTCTACCAGCTCCGTAGCCTCGGCAGAAGTTTCCTCAGTGATCGTGCCGTTTCCTGTCGCCAGCGAAATCATGGTGCTCATTGGTCCGAAGCAGATCAAGTTCACCACGATGACCAGCGCCAGGAAGATCGCGATGCCTGCCTCTGAGCGGATCAATTTTTTCTTGGCTTTGTCCAGTTTAAATGCTGCGATGATCAGGATCAACGCAATCACGAAAACCACGCCAAAGCCAATCAGATATGGTTTACATGTATTTAACACGCTTACCACATCAGCTAGGTTGATTGATAACATGGTAGATTTACCTCCCTTTTAATTTTCTAACGGTTCGCTCCGTCAACTTGGCATTGTTATACCACTAAATAAACCTGTTTTCGCAAACAATTCACCAATTGTTCATTTTTTGCATAAACTGTCTTACAACACGTATACAGATAGCAAAAATGCACATATGGAATTGTGCATTTTGCCAATTCCACATATGCATTTACCCTTTTTGATATGGATTCGTCCCTATTTGAGAAATATCAACACGCCCAAATGACGGCCCATATTCCGCCATGAGCCTTCCCAGTCTTCAAGACCCGGGCGCCTTACGTGTCCATGGGAATCAGGATCCGAAGGCTGAACCAGTGATCTCTGACGTCAATCTGTATCTCACCTTTATATTTGTGGACCGTATACCGGAGGCTCTTCAGCCCATACCCGTGCATACTCCCCTTCTTGCTTGTAACCGGAAGACCTTTGTCAAACCGGACGTTTCCCTCGCAATAGTTTTCAAACCGGATGATAAGAAAGCTTTTTTCCGAAAATGCGTCCACATGGATCATCCGTTTGCCGTAATCTTGCGTTTTCAGTTCACACTCAATGGCATTGTCCAGCGCGTTGCCGAAGATCGAACAGATATCCATAACGTCCATGGAGGCGAACAGCCTTCCGTCTATCACGCATGTCATATCGATCTTATGCTGCATGCAGCGCAGATTTTTACTGGTGAGCAGCGTATCGAGCACCTGATTTCCGGTTTTGTTGAACGCCTCGTAATCCCGGATCTCGTGTTCCAGCTTATCAAGATATTCGCTGTAGTGCTGGGGCGCGTCCGCGTCGGCCCTCAGCGCAATGATATGATTCTTCAGGTCATGGTATCTGTAGTTGATCAGATCCACGGTTCTCTGCGCCTGCTTATACTGCTCATACTGGCTGTTCAGGATGGTCTGTATGGTCTCAAGTTCCCGCTGGACATGATTGGATTTCCACTGGGACCGGTATGCGTAAAGGATCGCCATCCCTCCCAGATCCACGAAGGTCCGCATATTAAATATTTCCCTGCTGTCTCTTCCCGCGAAGGGGAGATTGATGGGAAGAAAGCCCAGATTGCTGACGGCAAAGATCAGGATCGCCGTTATGACCGTTATAATCGTGTCCCTTCCGGTCACCTGGAACTCCTCGTCTGAAGCTAAAACACTTCTGCCGAACTGCCAGATCAGGAAAAACACAACGCCATACACCAGGATCAATACAGAGAGGCTCCAGGCGAGACTGCGCAGCCCGAGCACGTAGATATAACACTGGATCTGCCACTCGATCGACGCCGCAAATTCAGCTTCGATAAATGCAATACAGCAGTAGCATATGGCATTGTTCAGCGTCATCACCGCGCATATTCTCATATAGCAGAACATGAGAAGGACGGCGGCGGCCATGCACAGGCTCCACGCGATCCCGTCAAATCCGTCCGTAACAACCATAAACAGACACTGGAACATCAGAAATCCCGCGCTCACCGCGGCAAACGCGCCTCTGTCGATCCACTCTCTCTTCTTCAGCGAGAGGAGGCAGACAAAACATGCCAGCCATTCCGCCAGGGCGGTAATGAACCTTGGAATATCCGGGAGACTCGCAGAAAACTCTGTCACCGTCATGAACGCTCCCCCCAGTATTTCGTCAGTTCCTGCATAAACTGCTTCATCCGCGGGCGGCTGATCAGCAGGCGGTTGCCGCGGACAATCGCATATTTATCCTGCACGCCGTCCACATGCTCCAGATTCACCAGATAACACTTATTGATCCTTGAGAACCCCATTCCTTCCATTGCCGTCTCCGCAGACTTCATGGTTCCGGAGGAGAAATAGGTTTCGCCCTTTGTATGATAGATAAGATTGTGTCCCTCGCTCTCAATATAGTAAATGTCAGAGACCTCCATGCGCATCATACCGCCTTTGATCTGCACTGTGATCTGTTTCCTGTCGCTTCGTTTCTTTAATTTGGCGACAGCCCGCCCCAGCTTCTGGCTGAACGTAAAGTACGACACCGGCTTGAGGATATAGTCCAGCGCCCCCACTTCATAGCCGTGGATCGCGTACTGGGGTGCATTTGTGATAAATATGATGGAAACCAGCGAATCGGTTTTCCGGATCTCCTTGGCCGCAGTCATACCGTCTATGAAATTCATCTTAACATCCATCAGGATAATATCAAACTGCGCGCGGTAAGACGCTGTGATCTCATCTCCGTCACGATAAACTGTGACCTGAATCTGTTCACCCGATTCCGTTCTGTACCGTTCCAGATAGTCCTCCAATACGGAGATATAGTTTTCCTCATCTTCCACAATCGCAATCTTGATCATCATTTTTCTCCCGTTCTGGTGTAGAGATTGTCCCACGTACAACTGATAGGATCCAAAAACTTCAAATCAGTTGTAAACGGTAAAATACCGATGTATGAAAATTCAGGCATACTTGCACACTATTATGCATTATGCCAGAATTCTCGACTGTTTTCAAGTTTCTTTTGATTTTTTGTCCCTCTCTTAAGAGATAAAATATATAACAAAATGAAATAACGTTATAAGTTTGGATGTGCGCCGTCCGGCGGTTCCCTCTGTGTACAGGCCGGAGGACGGCGCGCTGCGACAGCCCCAAGCCCAGACCAAAAAATCCCTCCCGGGCCGGGAGGGATTGGTTTTATCAGCCCCGTTAGCGCACGGAGTAGTTGGGGGCTTCTTTGGTGATACTGATGTCGTGGGGGTGGGACTCCTTCAAACCGGCAGAGGTGATCCGAATAAACTGGCCCGTCTGCTGCAGCGTGGGAATATCCCCTGCGCCGCAGTAACCCATACCGGAGCGGAGGCCGCCGATCATCTGGAAGATCGTATCGGCCAGCGTTCCCTTGTAGGGCACACGGCCTTCAACGCCTTCGGGAACCAGTTTCTTCTGGCCCGCCTGGAAATAGCGGTCCTTGGAGCCGTTGTTCATGGCCGCAATGGAGCCCATGCCACGGTAAACCTTGAAGGAACGTCCCTGGTAGATCTCCACCTCACCGGGGGACTCCTCACAGCCCGCCAGCAGGGAGCCCAACATCACCACATTGCCGCCGGCAGCCAGGGCCTTGACAATGTCGCCGGAATACTGGATGCCGCCATCTGCAATGACGGGGATGCCATACTCAGCGGCCACACATGCCGCGTCATAGATGGCGGTAATCTGGGGAACGCCGATTCCGGCCACCACGCGGGTGGTGCAAATCGAGCCGGGGCCAATGCCCACCTTCACCGCGTCAACACCGGCTTTGATCAGCGCCTCGCAGCCCGCGCCGGTTGCCACGTTGCCGGCAATCAGCTGAACATCGGGGTAGAGCGCCTTGACCCGCTCCACCGCCTTCATGACATTCTGGCTGTGACCATGGGCGGAGTCCAGAACCAGAACATCCACGCCTGCCTCCACCAGAGCCGAAACCCGGTCCAGGACATCGCCGGTGATGCCGATGGCGGCGCCGCACAGCAGCCGTCCCCGCTCATCTCGGGAGGCGTTGGGATACTCCACCGCTTTTTCAATGTCCTTGATGGTGATCAGGCCCTTCAAACGGCCCTCCGCGTCAACGAGGGGCAGCTTTTCGATCTTGTGCCGGCAGAGAATCTGTTTCGCTTCCTCCAGGGAAATCCCCTCGGGCGCGGTGACCAGGTTCTCTTTGGTCATCACCTCATCGATCAGCTTGTTGCCGTCGGTCTCAAATTTCATATCGCGATTGGTGATGATACCAACCAGCTTTCCGCCCCGTTCGCAGATGGGCACACCGGAAATGCGGTACTTGGCGCACAGCTCATCCGCTTCGCTGATGGTGTGGCCGGGCGCCAGCCAAAAGGGGTTCGAGATGACGCCGTTTTCACTGCGCTTGACCATGTCCACCTGCTCAGCCTGTTGTTCAATGGACATATTTTTGTGAATGATGCCAATGCCACCCTCTCGGGCCATGGCAATGGCCATGCGGCTCTCCGTCACAGTGTCCATGGCGGCGCTTACGACGGGAATGTTGAGCCGGATTTTCTGCGTCAGCTGCGTATGAAGGTCAATGTCCGAGGGAAGAACATCACTCTTCGCGGGAATCAGCAGGACGTCATCAAAGGTCAGTCCCTCTTTTAGAAACTTTTCAGCGGCATTTGTGTTTACCATGTCAGCATCTCCTTCTGGGAATCGTGGGTCGGTCAGTTGGATGGATGAAACAAGCGCCGGAGATCCTGATTTCAGGTTCTCCGGTGGGTGTTACGACAATTTGGCCCCATGAATGGTCAGTCTGGAACGGCAGCACAGGTCGTTCAGATCCTCCATATTACCTGCGTTTAAGCGTAACATGCCGCCGCAGTCCGCACAGATCAGCTCAATGGAGGAATAGTGAACCTTCAGGTTCCAGCGGCTGCTGCCGCAGGTGCAGGAGACGCCGCCGCGGGACGCAATGTCCTTCAGCTCTCCCAGCATCTCCGTCATGACGATCTCGTCCAGAAAGGCGCCGGACTCGTCCTTTTTTTCCTCCAGCTTGTCCACGTCCTGCTCCAGGCGCTTCAAGGCAGCGTAAACGCGGCTCTCCTCTCCCACATAGCAGCAGTCCAGTCCAGTCCGGGCGCAGGAAAACACCAGGGCCTTCTCCTTCAAAAAGGACCGCTCGGGACAGTTCACCCGGTGGGTTTTGCCGCAGGAGACGCAGGGCGAAGAGATAGCAAAGCGATCGCCCTGATACTCGATTTGCAGCTCCGAGCCGCCGCAGGGGCATTTAATGCGTGTCGGCGCCGCGGTGAGGGAAAATACACTGCGCTCCACAATCACGCTCTGCCGGCATTTCGGGCAGATAAAGCCTATCGCGCGGATTTCTTCTGGCACATATACTCCCTCCCTGGTCACCGATAAAGATTGCTTGTATTATAACAGCCTGCTTTTCAAAAAACAATGGACGTGACTGACAAGAACCGTTCAAATAAGTGGCTCCTTTTTGGAATATTTTATCCCAAATCCCAAAAGCTATGACCAATAAGGAGGCGTTTCCACAGAATGATAACCAAAAAAATCGGCCAGCAGACCTTTGCCCTCGCCTCTCCCCCATCCATTGCCGGCCATGCCAACGTCGTCGGCAAAAAGGAAGGGGAAGGCCCGCTTGCAGACAGCTTTGATCTGATTCACCCCGACACGACCTTCGGCGAGTCCACCTGGGAAAAGGCAGAGCGCACCATGCAGCGCCTGGCCCTGAATGGGGCCCTTGAAAAGGCCCGGCAGCCCTCCGCCACGCTGGATCTGCTCTTTGCCGGGGATTTGCTGAACCAGTGCATTTCCTCTGCATACGCGGCCCGGGAGGCAGCAGTCCCCTATTTCGGCCTGTACGGGGCCTGCTCCACAATGGCGGAGGGGCTGGCTCTGGCCGCCATGGCGCTGGACGGGGGCTTTGGCGCGTGGACGGCCGTCGTGGCCTCATCCCATTTTTGCTCTGCCGAGCGGCAATACCGAACCCCTCTGGAATACGGCGGGCAGCGCCCCCCTACCTCACAGTGGACTGCCACCGCAGCAGGCGCGGTTGTACTGGCCCAAGACGGCCCCGGCCCCTATATCACCCACGTCACGGTGGGCAAGGTCACAGACCGGGGCATCAAAGATGCCAACAATATGGGCAGCGCCATGGCGCCGGCCGCTTACGCCACGCTGAGCGCCCACTTTGCCGACACCGGCCTCTCCCCCTCCCACTACGATCTGATCGTCACAGGGGATCTGGGGGAACTGGGAAAGACGTTGGTGCTGGAGCTGTTCCATCAGGACGGCATTGACCTGTCCCCCAATTACGACGACTGCGGCTGCCTGCTCTACGACACCCAGACCCAGGACGTTCACTGCGGCGCTTCAGGCTGCGGCTGCAGCGCCTGCGTCCTCACCGGATACCTGCTAAACGGCATGCGTGAGGGACGTTGGAACAAACTGCTATTTTGCGGCACCGGCGCACTGCACTCCCCCACCTCTCTGGCGCAGGGGGAATCGGTGCCGGGAATCTGCCACGCGGTGGCCATCTCAAATACGCGGGGCTGACACAGGGCCAGCGGGAGGGAAGCACCGTTCCCTGCGGGGATGGGAACCACCTCCCCTCATAAACCGTGTTTTCGAATAAAAGGGACGGCGGGGCTGCCCGCCCATCCCCCACAAATGGATGATATTAGGAGTGTGAACCCATGGATCTCTTTTTAACCTTTCTTCGCGCCTTTATCACCGGCGGATTCCTCTGTCTGATCGGACAGATTCTCATCGACCGAACCAGCCTGACCCCGGCCAAAATTTTGACGATCTATGTGGTGGCAGGCGTTGCACTGGGCGCTATCGGCGTCTATGAGCCCCTCGTCGACTGGGGCGGTTCCGGCGCCTCGGTTCCCCTGACCGGGTTTGGATACAATCTGGCAAAGGGAGTGAAAAAAGCCGTGGAAGCAGACGGCATTCTGGGCGCGTTCACCGGCGGCGTCACAGCCGCTGCCGGCGGGATTGCAGCCGCTGTATTTTTCGGCGCCGTGGCGGCGCTGCTATCTCGGGCAAAGGATAAGAGCTGACCGGCCGCCGGATGGGCCAACGGGTTGCAAGACCTTCCGATTTCGACCGATTTTGAACAAATGGTGAATTTTCTGTCGGATCTGTGGATTTTGGGGGCGGAATCCACTATAATAAAGGCAGAACATCGAAAGGAAGGTTTTATCATGTTGTCTTTGATCGGCACACTGATTTCCGGCGCGTTGGTCGGATGGATCGCCGGTTTGATTATGAAACACCCCGGCGGCATGCTGCGCAACATCGTCATCGGAATCGTCGGTTCTGCCCTTGGTTCCGCCCTGTTTGCCATGATCGGGTTTTATGCCTACGGCTTCCTGGCCAGCCTGTTTGTCGATATTGTGGGCGCCTGTGTGCTGTTGATGCTGGTGAACTGGCTGTCCAATTCGCGATAAGGTTCCCCTTTGCCAAAAAGGCCGCGTTTCGCCTTGGAAACGCGGCCTCAGTCTGTCGAAAAAGTCCAGCGAAACTGGTCTTCTTCGTATAAATAGAGAGGGTAGAGCCGGAAAGGGCTGTGTTCTTCGCTTATTCTTCTCTCTCTGTTGCCCCTACAACAGGAACCTGACTTATGCTTGCGGCATAAACCAGGTTGTTCGACAGGCTGACCCCGAAAAACTGCGGTTTTTCAAGGGTTTCATAAGGATGTTTTTTAGATTTTGGATTATGCGGTATGGCATTGAAGGTGCTATACCGCATTCCCTTTCCAAAGAGTGTGGAGTTGTCAAAAAAAGTTTAGTCTCCAACTGCAAGGCAAGTTTCGCACTGGAAACGGTATCCAGTTTTATTGAACCTGCCGCGTATCGGCCTTGTTTGAAACATGTCAACATGCCCAAGCGACGGTTTTTTTCCGCCATAGGGGTTTGATTTTCCTTGCAATCCTCGAAGGATTGGGGCGTCAAATCGCCTTGTCTGGCGCACATTTCTCATGTTCAAACAAGGCTTAATTTATTTTGCCGGACGAAGCTGGGAATAGCCGTTCCACGCGAACAGAGCTTCTTCTGATTCCTCCCCGTAGACCTGCTCCACAT